>NC_014729.1:705136-1410272 GCF_000172995.2 Halogeometricum borinquense DSM 11551 | reverse complement strand
AGTGAGACGACGATGGTCGAACCCGAAGGTGGGACGTTCGAGGCCGTTCTCGGAATCGAACACGGCGAGAACCAAGTGACCGTGGCCGCGGCGACAGATGCCGACCTGACCGCCGCCGGGACGAACGTCACCCGGTTCACGCTCTGAACCGGGCGGCGCAGAAAGACAGTCGGTCCCGACGGGCAGGCCTTCGAACCGACCGCCCGCGGACTTTTCTTCGCGTCGTCCGTTAGTCGGAGCATGGCTACGTACACGCGCTGTACCCGAATCGGCGCACCGCTATCTACGATCTGGGAATTTCACTCGGACGAGTCCGGATTGGAGGCGCTGACACCCGACTGGATGGGCCTCGATATCGTCTCCGTCCGCGGGCCAGACGGGACACTCGACCCAGAGACGTTGGACGCGGGGTCGAAAATACGAATGTCGATGCGACCGTTCGACGTCGGTCCGGCACAGCGATGGACCTCACACATCGTCGCCCGCGAGTTAGACGATTACACGGCGATGTTCCGTGACGAGATGATCGGCGGACCGTTCAAGAAGTGGGTTCACACCCACCGCTTCTACGCTGACGGCGAGAAGACGCTTATGGAAGACCACGTGGAGTACGAGTTTCCGGGCGGCGGAGTCGGGCGGGCAGTATCACCGCTCGGCATCATCGGTCTCGAACCGATGTTTCGACAGCGACACGCGAAGACGAAAGCGTTGCTTGAGTGAACTGGTGCAATAGCGGTCCACTGACGGAGTTATTGGAGAATATCAATCAGCTGATCGTGTCTCTGCGGCTGGTGTGGTTCCTGCCCTAACCGCGGCCGCGATACCGGTGAACAGCCCGTGTACCATGCAGAACAAGCCGAGTAAAAACAGCCCTCCGAAGAGAACCAGACCGTCAAACTGGATATGTGAGTCTGCCGCGAGATACATCGGGAGCGTGAGAACTGCACCGGAGACAACCTTCAGCGTGTGGAGGGCATAGGCCATACTCGTATTCGTGATTCCTGGCTCACAATAAGAATTCATTGGAAGCGTATCATCTCACGAGAAACACGCCGGTAACGTCTGCTCAGTTCGCATGCGGCTGGCTGAACGTCTGCGTGTGCGGTGCGGTGATGATTTCGAACCGTGCACCGCCATCGGAACCCTCCGTGACACCGATAGTCCACCCGTGAGCTTCGACGATTCCCTCCACGATAGAGAGGCCGAACCCAGAGCCATCTTCGGAGGTAGTGTGTCCCTGTTCGAAGACCGCCGAACGGTCCGCTTCCGGGATACCCGGCCCGTCATCTTCGACGTAGAAGCCGGGGGTCTGGGGAAGCGGGCCGACCGAGATGGTGACATCGTCGCCACCGTGTTCGACGGCGTTGCGGACGAGGTTCTCGAAGACCTGCGTCAGTCGGCTCGCATCCGCCGAGACGGTCGCGAGGTCGTCGTCCAGTTCGAGCGTCGCCTCGCCCGTCTCGACGGCAGACCACGCGCGCCTGACGACGCCAGTAAGGTCAACCGGTGATGTCTCGCCAACAGTTCGGCCTTGCCGAGCGAGTTCGAGAACGTCATTGACGAGCGCGTCCATCCGGTCGAGTGCGTCCATCGCGCGGTCGAGATGCGATACGTCGCCCGTGTCACGAGCGAGTTCCATGAAGCCATCTACGACGTTCATCGGGTTCCGCAGATCGTGGCTCACCACACTTGCGAACTCCTCTAACCGCTCGTTCTGCTGTCGAAGCTGGCGTTCTCGCTGTTGTCGTTCAAGCGTGTACGAGAGCATGTCGGCCGCCGTTCCGAACAGCGAAACCTCCTTATCGGACCACTGGCGCGAAGTGGTGGACATGAGTGTCACAGCACCGACGAGCGACCAGTTCGAAACCATCGGGAGTGCGAGAAAGCTCCCATTCTCAGGGAGGCACAACGGCTCGGGTTCCGACGGCGAGAGCGTACTCGCGTCGGTGGCACGGACGTTCTCGAAACAACGGAGACGTTCGAGGAACCACGTCCAGTCGTCACCTCTGACAGTACTCGGTAACGGAAACTGGTCGTCAATCGTCCACTCGTGCGTCTTCTGGAGCGCGTCAACGTCCGAATCGTACGAGTAGACGGCCGCACCATCGACGTCGGCGAATTCGCCGAGGCTCTGGAGCGTCCAGTGAATCTTCGTGCCGATTTCGTCCACCTCTGCGCTCATTAGCGTCGTGGACGTATCGAGGACGGCGTCTTTGAGCCGGGCGAGATACTGGTCCCGTTCCTGTTGCCCTCGTTGTTCGGTCACGCCGTGGAGCGTCCCGACAACGCGCTGTGCGCCGCCTTCGAACGACTTGAACGACATGGTGGCGATGCAGTGGATGCGCTCTTTGGAGGCGGTACACACGTCTGTCTCGAACCGGGTGGTCTCTACACCGTCCTTTGCGAACAGCCGATCGAGTTCGTCTCGTATCTTCTGTTCGTCGTCCGGGGAGAGACTGGAGACGTGATTGCCGAGAATCGTCTCGCGGTCGTATCCGATCAACTCGACGAACACGTCGTCAACCGAGACGAACTGGCCGGACTCATCGACCACGTAGACGGCGGTTTCGAGCGCTTCAAACACGCTATCGTACCGTTCGGTTGCTTCCTCGGCTCGGTTTCTCGAAACGGCGTTGACGACACGGTTGGCCAACACCGCGTACTGGTCGGTCCCGGTGGTCTTCTGCATATAGTCGGTCGCACCGACGCGAAATGCGTCGCGCGCGACCTCCTCGGAGCCTTTGCCCGTATAGAGGATGAACGGCAGATTCGGTCGCGTCGCACGCACGGCGCGGAGCAGTTCAAGACCGTTCATCTCGGGCATCTCGTAGTCGCTGACGATACAGTCGAAGTCGTCCTGAGCATCGCTCAAGAGGCCCAGTGCGTCACTGGGATTCGTCGCCGTCTCGACCGAGAGATGTACGTCGGCCGCCTCTCGTTCGAGATATGTCGCAACAAGTGAGGAAAGCTCCGGCTCATCGTCGACGTAAAGCACAGAGATGCCCTTCCGGAGCGACGGCATATCTCGCCAACCGTCCCAACGGGTTATCAGCGTTGTGACTGGAATATCAATTTTGATACTAGAATGAGTATCGGGAGACGGCTTGGCAGACGGGCGTCAGTCAAACGTCTGACTAGGAGCATTTGTCTCGTTTCAACAGCTTCATCCGCCTGTTTTCGGACGGTAGTCAGATAGATGCCGATTAAGACGACAGCCCCACCGAAAATCGTCATCGGTGTGGGGATCTCAGATAAGAGAATGAGGGCGAGAGCAGTACTCCCAATCGGCTCACCGAGAAGGGATACCGAGACGACGCTGGACTCGACGTAGCCCAGTGCCCAGTTGAGCACTGTGTGCCCGAACACGCCGGGACCGACGGCCATAGCGACGAACAGTACCCACTCGCGGGCCGCGTAGTCGAACAGCGGGTGGCCGCGGGCGAGAGTGAATCCGAGGAGAACGAGCGCGCAGACGGTGTAAACGACCGTCACGTAGGGAATCAGCGAGATGCGTTGGCGGAGCGACCGGCCCGCGAGGACGTAGGCGGCGGCCGTCACCGCACCGACGAGCGCGAGCGCGTCACCGTAGAGCGGTGCCTCGCCTGCCAGTGTCGTCTCCGCACTCCCCGCGGTGGACAGCGTCGCGAGACTCTCCAGTCCCGGCAGGACGGCGAGTGCGCGTGCGATATCGGGGATGAACAGATCACCGAGTGTCATCGTCGCCATCCCAAAAAGCGCGACAGCGATGCCGACAGCGACGCCGCGCGTGATACGTTCGTCGAGGAGCGCCCACGCGCCGATGGCGACGAACAGCGGTTGCGCCTGTACGAGGGTGACGCTGGCAGCGACGCTGGTCCACGCTAAACTCTCGAACCACGAGGCGAAGTGAACGGCGAGCGCGACGCCCGCAACGCCGGCCCAAAGGAGGTCTCGACGCGGCAACTCGCGGAGTTCCTCGCGGGAACGCGCGAACGCGACGGGCGCGAGGAGACTCACCGTAAACACCACCCGGTAAAGCGCCTTCACGAGACTCGGAGCCTCGCTGTACCGGACGAGAATCGCGCTCGCGCTGACCGCGAGAACGGCGACGACGAGGCCAACGAACGGCGAGACGGGAGGGTCGCGCGACACACCGCATGCTCCGTGTGCGAGACCTTACCAATTTCGGAGGCGGCGGATCGGACGCCGCACGGCGCAAGTGATGTCGCCGCAGACCGCGTTTAGTCGTCGGCGCTCGCTCCAGACCGTGCGTCGGCGTCGTGAATCTCGCGGAGGAAGTCGGGCAGTTCGGGCACGCGAGAGGTGTCGTGCGTTCCGACGGGCGGGAGATTCACCTCGGCGGCCGAGGAGTCGTCGAGGTCGGTCTCGTCCTCGATGTGTTCCATCTCGCCGTCGGCGTCTCTGGCGTCTTGGTCGATACGCATCGAACAGAACTCCACGCCGCACATCGAGCAGAAGCGTGCTTCTTTGTAGTTGTCTCCGGGGAGCGTCTGGTCGTGATAATCCTGTGCGCGTTCCGGGTCTAAGGCTAGGTCGAACTGTCGCCGCCAGTCGAACGCGTACCGCGCTTCTGAGAGAGCGTCGTCCCAGTCGCGTGCGCCGGGCAGACCTGCGGCCACGTCGCCCGCGTGCGCCGCGATGCGATAGGCCGCGAGACCGTCACGCACGTCCTCGGCGTCTGGAAGACCAAGGTGTTCTTTCGGCGTGACGTAGCAGAGCATCGCCGCGCCCGCGCGTGCGGCCTCCGTCGCACCGATTGCGCTGGTGATGTGGTCGTAGCCCGGCGCGATGTCGGTCACGAGAGGACCGAGGAGGTAGAACGGCGCGCCGTCGCAGACTTCGCGTTCGCGTTCGACCTGTTCTGCGACCATGTCGAGAGGAACGTGTCCCGGTCCTTCGACCATCGCCTGCACGCCGTGGTCGCGGGCGATGCCAACAAGTTCGCCGAGCGTCTCCAACTCGGCGTACTGCGCTTCGTCGCCGGCATCAGCGATACATCCCGGTCGGAGGCCGTCACCGAGGCTGAACGTCACGTCGTACTCCGCGAACACCTCACAGATCTCCTCGAAGTGGACGTACAGCGGGTTCTGCATCGCGTTTTCTTCCATCCACTTTGCGAGAATCGATCCGCCGCGTGAGACGATTCCCGTCTTCCGGCCGTCCGTGAGCGGCAGGTGTTCCATCAGGACGCCCGCGTGGATAGTCATGTAGTCAACGCCCTGTTCGGCCTGCTTACGAATCACGTCGAGGAGGAGTTCGTGCGTGATATCGTCCGGATCATCGACCTGCTTGACCGCCTCGTAGATGGGGACGGTTCCGACCGGAACGGGCGAGTAGCGGACGTTGGCCTCGCGGACATCGTCGAGATTCTGCCCCGTCGAGAGGTCCATCACCGTGTCCGCACCGTGGTGAATCGCCATGTGGAGTTTTTTCAGTTCCTCCTCGCGCGAACTCGTCTCCTCGCTGTTCCCGATGTTCGCGTTCACTTTTGTCGAGAACGCTTCACCGATAATCATCGGGTCAAGCGACGCGTGATTGTGGTTCGCCGGAATGACCGCGTGCCCGGCCGCCACCTCCTCGCGGACGAACTCCGGGGAGACGTTCTCACGTTCTGCGACTCGCCGCATCGCGTCTGTCGTCTCGCCGTCTCTCGCGTGTTGGAACTGCGTCGTCATCGACTACCTAGTGATACTACCGAATAATAAGCGTTGCCGACCGTCCGAACAGTGTTCAGATAAAGATCACAGAACCATCTCAGTATTCGACAAGTGAAATTTCATTTTCTACGCTTGACTCAAACTACTCGGACAAGATCCCCTATTTTAATATTTCTATGAATTTATGCGCATCTGCTTCTTCAGCAATTGAGAGGGGACTTCTGCCAACTTTGTTTTCATGATCTGGGTCTGCGCCATGTTCCACGAGCAACGAAGTCATCTCGTAATCTCCACTTTGAACTGCTGTCCAAAGCGGTTGATTCCCGTGTTCGTCCTAAATTGTCACCCATTCGGTCTTCCATCGCGCGCTGGATGCTCGTGTCGAGTTGCTGGCCGGGCGAGGAGATCACGTCTCGTACTGAATCCGGGACCTGTGTGTCGCCAGCCTTTGACGGTTCATGATGCGCGCCACGACTGCGCTGGACGGATTTAGCGTTCCGGCGCTCGATGTCCTTCGGCACTTCCGCGGGCCGTTCTTTCTGACGCTGGCGGAACGCGCGCATGTCTCGGGGTTTGCCCATGGTATCGACGGTCATGCCTTCGTCGGCCCATTCTCGGACTTGGTCTGCGCCGTGTTTCTTGGCTAGTCGCTGAATCTTCGTCTCCAGCCCGTCCATGTAGATCTCTACCCCGAAGCGTGATTCACACTCTTGGGGCGTTAGCGAACCACCGCCACCACGACTCCGATTTCGATTCGAGCCTCCCGTCAGCTCTTGAATAGACGGGACAGACGAGGACTCTTTGCTCGGAGTCGTCCGCTCGTTCGCAGACCGAAATCCCATTCGTACCGCGAACTTGATAGCCATCCAACACAATTGCTCGCTCCTTGATTGCGGCGATGTGTAGAGGCGGTCGAAGGAGCACGTGTTTGCTAATCGTTTCGGAGGTCAGATAACTGGAGATCATTTCCTATTCCCCGGCTCAGGACAAGTTTCGGACGGGCACCACGCTCATCGGGTCGTTGACCCCGAATCCACTGCCGAAGCTATCGCTCTCGTGGGTGATGTCTCAGAACGAAAGATCAACGTGTTCACTCGGCTGAACCCGCCGATAGCCGGCGTCAGAACGGCAGTTTACACAGTCTGACTCGGCGTACCCTACTCGGACTCGGCGTACCCTACTCGGACTCGGCGTACTCGGGACGCTCCGCGTACGGAATCGGGTCGCGCATGCCGACGTTCCGGAACGCCTGCAAGCGGTACGCGCAGGAGTCGCAGGTTCCGCAGGCGGGTTCCTCGGCGCGGTAGCAAGACCACGTGTGCTCGAACGGAACGTCGAGTTCGCGGCCCCGCTGAGCGATGTCCGTCTTCGAGTCAGTGACGAACGGGACTTCGATGTCGATGTTCGTCTCGGGTTTCGTCCCGGTATCGACCATCGCCTCGAACGCCTCGAAGAACTCGGGTCGGCAGTCGGGGTAGCCCGCGTAGTCCTCCGAATGCGCGCCGACGAACACGGCGTCGCAGTCGTTCGCCTCGGCGAAGGAAACGGCCATCGAGAGGAGATTGGCGTTTCGGAACGGGACGTACGAGGTCGGAATCTCCTCGGCGTCCATATCGGCATCTTCCACGTCGATTTCGTCGTCCGTGAGGCTGGATGCGCCGATATCCGAGAGGTGATCCGTCTCGATGTGGAGGAACTCCTCGGCGTCGAGTTCCTCGGCGAGTTGCGTCGCGCAGTCGTACTCTTTGGTCTCGGTCTTCTGGCCGTACGAGGTGTGCAGGCAGTAGAGGTCGTAGCCGCGGGCTTTCGCCTCGTAGGCGGTCGTCGCACTGTCCATGCCACCGGAGAGGAGGACGACGGCGGTCTGTCGGTCGTCGGAATCGGTCATATCTGTATTGCTCATGGTCTGTGTTGTTCAGATCAATTACGTCTCGGGTGCGTCGTTCCACAAATCAACGTGGAGACGCGGAGTGTAGCGATAGCCGTATTCGAGTGCGAGGTCGGCAACGACGTTCCGGGTCGCCGCCAACTTCTCGCGGGTCTGTCCTTCGGGCATGAGAAGCACGTCGTCATCGTGAATCTCGGCGTCAGCGACGCCGCGCAGGTCCGCGACGAGATTCTCGATCTCGGGCATATCCTCGGGACCGGTGACGACGAACTTCAACTGAAACTCGTGCCGTTCGACCAGCGTGGCGAGGCTGTCGAGATTGATTCGGGACTCCTCGTGTCGTGCTTCCCACTCGCCGACATCCACGCCGTCGGGCGCGTTCTCCGGGGTCGGCGTGGACGTTGAAAGCTTCGGACTGATCGACGCCAGGTCGATAGGCGCGTCGGGAACGAGCGTCCCGTTCGTCTCGACGGTGACGTGGTAGCCGTGCTCTGCGAGGCGTTCGAGAAGCGGTGCGGTCTCGTCGTGAATCAACGGTTCGCCGCCCGTGAGAACGACGTGGTCCGGATCGCGTGCGGTGACCGCACTCACAATTTCATCGACGCCCATCCACGCGTGCGTTGGCTCCCACGAGGTATGATAGGAGTCGCAGAACCAACACCGGAGGTTACAGCCGCTGGTCCGAACGAACGTACTCGGAACGCCGACGAGTTTCCCCTCACCCTGCAAGGAGGCGAACAGTTCGTTGATCGGCAACGCCGGACCGTCGGGCGTGTCGTCGGGCCGTTCGACGTGTGAGGTGACGGGCATACTAGTAACTCGCGCAGAGTTCGCCCGTCTCGCGCACCTCGACGGCGACATCCGAAACCGAATCGGGGAGTCGGGCCCGAAGTTTGTCTTCGAGAAGAACGGCCATCACCTCGGCCGTCGGCGGCGCGTCGAGAACGACCAGCGAGTCGGCGTCGCCGCTGGCTTCGAACGCCGAGACGAGGGGATCACCCGTCTCCACGAGGAATCGGTGGTCCCACTCGTCTATGACAGTGGTCACCTCGCCTTTGTCCACGATCCATCCTTCGTCGGTGAGTTGGCCGGTTACTTCGACGGAGATTTCGTAGTTGTGGCCGTGCGGCCGACTGCACTTTCCATCGTGGTGCATGAGGCGGTGTCCGGCACTGATTCGGATGGGGCGGTCGGCCCCGATTCGGAGGACGCGTTCGCCCGCCCGCGCGGCGAGCGAGGAGTCACCGGCCGAACCGTTGTGACTCTGTTCGGACTCCAGGGCGTTCTCGGGCATACTGGGAGATTATCCGTCAAGGTGAAAAATCCGCGGGTTTGGCGGAAAACGAGTGGAAGACAGCAGAAAAGAGAGGGGTCAGATATCGAAGTTCTCGATTCGCTCGCGCCACTCATTCGGAATGGGTGCTGGTTCCTTCGTCTCGGGATCGATGACGACCTGGACGGAGGAGGCGGTGGCGACGACTTCGTCCTCGAAGGAGAGTTCGTATTCCATCTCGAATGACGTGTTTCCGACCTCACTAACGCCAAGGGCAATAGTGAGTTCGCCGAGACCTTCTATCGGTTTTCGGTAGTTTATCTCGACGTTCGCAAGAACCGTGTTCACGTCGGAACCCTCGACTTTCAGTGCGTCCTGGAAGTAGTCGATTCGCGCCTGTTCGCAGTAGGTCGCGTAAACGGCGTTGTTCACGTGCCCCACCGGATCGAGGTCGCGGAAACGAACATCAAGTTTAGATTCGTATGCGAACTCTGTCACGTTTGAGGCATGGTCCGCCGGGCGTTAAACACCGCCGATTGCGGCAGCGTATGGTGTCGTGTTGGTGTCACGAACGCCACTCGATGCAGTTGCATTTGCGTGTCGTCACGCACGCCATTCGAGTACCGTTGCGGCCCACGTGTACCCCGTTCCGGCGGCAAGGAACAGAACCACGTCGCCGTCGGTCGGGCCATCGCCCGCATCGAGAGCGGCGTCGATGGCGAGAATCTGGTCTGCGCTCTGGGCGTGACCGAACGCATCGAGGTAGTAACTCCCCGCGGATCCGACGCCCAACTCGTCGATGAGGTGTTCGTGGAACGACCGTTTCATGTGGGTCAACGCGACGAAATCAAGGTCTGTGCGGTCGTATCCTGACGCTTCGAGGGCGTCGTCGGCGACAGTAAGGAAGTTCGGGAGACTCACCGCCGCGAGGCGTTCCTTCATCGACTCGTGATTCGGGACGTCGAGGGTGTGCAGTCCCTCGCTGACGGTTTCATCGCTTGGCGGATGTTTCGACCCTCCAGCAGGCAGAATCACATCAAGGGCGAAACGACCGTCCGTGACGGCGGCACTCTTCAGTACGCGAGCGCATGAGCGCTCTTCGACACCTTCGATAGCGGTTGATTCAAGCACCATCGCGGACGCGCCGGAGCCAAAGTTGAACATGAACGACGACCGGTCGTTGTCGTAGTCTACGAGGTCTTCCTCCCGACTCGCACCGAGCAGAAGGGCGGTATCGATGTCACCAGTACGGAGTTGCGCCGCTGTGTGGCGGATGGCGACGGGCGCGCCTGCACAGAGCGTGTACGATTCGTGTGCGTATGCGTTGTCCGCCCCAATGCGTTCTGCGACGTCTGCGGCCGCGTTCCAGACGACGTAGTCTTTGTACTCGCTGCCGTGATAGAGAACTAAATCGAGATCGCCGGGCGAGCAACCGGCGTCCGCAATCGCCTCCTCGGCGGCGGCGACGCTCATATCCGAGACGTGGTCATCGTCGGGGAGACAGACGTGTTTCTCGCGGATTCCCATCTTCTCGACGACGACAGTCTCGGGGATGCCGCTTCGGTCTGCAATCTGTTCGCCGGTAACGGTTTCGTCGGGAACGTACGTCCCGAAGCCGGTGAGATGTACGTCGTGCATCTGTGATAGGTGTAATGCGGGTCCGTATGGTGGTCAGTCGTCGTCGCTCGTGGATTGATCGACAGTTCGAGCGCGAACAAGGTGAACGGCGCGGGCGGGAAGTCTATCCGCAACCGTGCCGCCGAGTCTGTCACGAAGCGTTCCGAGCAGTCCGTTCGGCACGTAGAGGACGAACAGGACGAACACGATTCCCAGATACAGGGCCGCGTGGCCGTTCAGGAACGTATCGATTGCCCGATTGACAGTCAGGCCGTCGTAGAGGACAGTCGAGAGGGTCGCCTCGCCGAGGGTGTCGTCGATGAACGGGAGGAGTCCACCGCCTTCACCGCCCTTCGACAGGAACTCTCTGATGGTCTCGTCGAACAGGCGGCCGAAGAGCGGACCGGCGATAGTGCCGAATCCGCCGATAATAGCGGCTAGTAGCGCGTCGCCGGCGACGAGGAAGTAGAAACTGTTCTCGGGTGTGACCGACCGACGGAAGCCCGCGAATAGGCCGCCCGCGACGCCAGCAAAGAACGCGCTCAGAGCGAACGCGCCGAGTTTGTAGCGGAACGTGTCGTAGCCGACGGCACGAGCGCGTTCCTCGTTCTCGCGGATGGCGATGAGGACGCGACCGAACGGCGAGTGGACGATGCGCTGGAGCGCGAAGTAGCAGCCGGCGACGACCAGTCCGACCATGTAGTAGGACACCTCAGCGGGCGAAAAGGTGAGAAAGCCGAGGAAGCCCTCGACGGATTCGCCGGCGAGTTGGCCGATGGCCAAGTTGAGCGCGTCCACGCCGGGAACGCCGATATTGAACGGCGCGGTGCGTTCGAGAACGGCAATACCGTCACGCGGATTCGAACCCACGTAGTCCCAATCACGGATGAAGACGTAGAGTACCTGCGAGAAGCCGAGAGTGATCATGGCGAAGTAGACACCCGTGAGGCGGAACGACACCACGCCGATGATGACAGCGAGGGCGAGGGCGACGAATCCACCGAGAACGAGCAGCGCGACGAACGGCGTATCTACCGGGACGAACGGTATCTTCCCGTTCGAGGCGAGGACGACCAGATAAGCCCCTGCACCGTAGAACGCCGCATGGCCGAAGGAGAGATAGCCGGTGTAGCCCGAGATGAAATCGAACGACATGGCGAACAGGCCGAAATAGAAGACAGCAATCATCGTCTCCACGCGCGGGAGGAGATACGCCATCTCCTGTCCGACCGGAGAGTTCGTTAGGACGGCGTAGACGCCCGGATACGCCGCGAAGAAGGCGATAACAGCAAGGTGGACGGCGTGATCGCGGAGGTACTGGACGGGCCACGCCACGTCCTCGCCGTCGCGGAGACCGAAACTGACGCTAATGGCCCCCCACCTCCTCGACGCCGAACAAACCCTGCGGTTTCAGAATCAACACCACGACGAGGATGAGAAAGATAGTCAACTGCGGCAGGCCGGTGAACGCGATGGCGTTCTGGAACCACCACGTCATGGTCGCGTCCACGAGACCGACGATGGTTCCGGCGACGACGGTGCCGCGGAACGTTCCCAGACCGCCGACGATGACGACGACAAACGCCGGGAGCAGCGTCTCGGCGGCAAGGGGGACGCTCGCACCCCAACTCGGATCCCATGCGAGGAGAACACCCGCGACGCCCGCGATACCGACGCCGATAGCGAAGACAAACGTGAAGACGCGCCGCACGTCCACGCCGAGTGCTTCGATCATCTCCGCATCCTCGGAGCCAGCGCGGATGTACAGCCCGTAGCGCGTCTGCGTCAGAAACGCCCAGATGGCGACGACAGTGAGGACTCCGAACAGAATCTCGAACAGAGCGAGTCCCGACACCGAGATGATGCCGAGATCAACCTGCTGGACGAGTATCTGCGGTTTCGTGGCGAAGGCGGCCTGCCAGTCCGAGATTGGCTGAAGGCCGTAGAACGAGACGACGATGCGGGCCAGTTCGTCCAGCATCAGCGTCAGACCGAACGTGAGTAGAATCTGGTACAGCGGGGGACGGTCGTATAGCGTCCGTATCAGGCCGACTTCGAGAACGGCCCCGAGCGCCGACAGCGCCGCGAACGCGACGGCGACAGCGGCGAAGAAGGCCAAAAAGCGCGTCCCCGGCCCCGCCGCAGAACCGGCGAGGACGACCATGACGAGGCCGCCGAGATACGCGCCGATCATGGTCAGCGACCCGTGCGCGAAGTTGAGGACGCCCATCAGGCCGAAGATGAGCGTGAGGCCGCTTGCGAGCATCACGTAGAGCGCCGCTTTCGACAGTCCATTGACGAGGACCGACGAGAGCGTCTCCAGCGTGAGGAAATCGCCGAGCGCGTCCAGAAACAGCGGTGCGGTGAGTAGTGCGTTCATGGGTATGATACGTACGTGTGTGCTGTGCTGAGCGTGCGTTCAGTGGTCATGCCGAGAGGTACCGTCTGAGTCGTTCGTCGTCCGCCGAGACGTTCGCCGTCTCGCCCGAATCGACCACGGTGCCGTGGTCGAGGACGTAGAAACGGTCCGCGAGGTCGAGCGCCAGCGGGAGATTCTGTTCGACGAGAAGGAGCGTGGTCTCTGCTGCGGCCGCCGTGAGCGCGTCGGCCACCGCCTCCACGATGAGCGGTGCGAGTCCTTCCGAGGGTTCGTCAACGAGCAGCAGGTCGTTTTCCCCGACGAGACCGCGAGCGATGGCGAGCATCTGCTGTTGGCCGCCCGAGAGCGATCCAGCCTTCTGCTTGCGGTGGTCGCGCAAGTCGGAGAACGTCTCGAACGCACGTTCGAGACCCGCGGAGACGTTTTCGGCGTCGGGGACGGCCACGCGGATATTCTCCTCAACCGTCAGTTGCGAGAACATCCGCCGGTCCTCGGGAATCCACCCGAGACCCCTGTCTGCGACCTCGTGCGTCCGTAACCCGGCGAGTTCCGTTCCGCGGTAGCGGACGCTTCCCTTTCGCGGCGGCGTGAGTTGCATAATCGAGCGGAGCGTGGTCGTTTTGCCGACGCCGTTCCGCCCGACGAGGGCGACGACTTCGCCCTCGTTCACGTCGAGCGTGACGCCTTCGAGGACGTGGCTGTCGCCGTAGTAGGCGTGGACATCCTCGACTTCGAGGAGCGTGTCGGTCACACTGATCCCTCCGCAGATGCTGACTCTTCATCCGGTGCATCGGCGCCGTCAGACTCGCTACTGTGTCGCGTTCCGGACTCGTAACCGCCGAGATAGGCGCGTTGGACCGCCTCGTTATCCCGCACGTCAGCGGGCGACCCATCCGCGATGAGTTTCCCTTGGTTGAGGACGACGACACGGTCGGAGACGTTCATCACGATATCCATGTTGTGTTCGACCAGCAGGACGGCGTGGTCCGTCGCTACGTCCTCGATGAGGTCGATGATATCGCCGACGCTCTCCGAGGAGACGCCCGCATTCGGTTCGTCCAACAGAAGTACGTCGGGGTCGCCCGCGAGGGCAATGCCAACCTCCAACTGTCTTTTTTCGCCGTGGCTGAGCGATGACGCGGGAACGCTCGCGTGCTCGGTGAGGCCGACACGTTCCAGAATCGCTCGTGCCTCCGTCTCGTACTCGTCGTAATGGTTGGCGTTTCGCCAGAACGTCGTCGCGTCGTCGCCGTTTGCCTGCGCGGCGATTCGAACGTTCTCGAACACCGTACTCGTCGGGAAGACGTTCGTGATCTGGTAGGATCGGTGGATTCCCATCGCCGCCGTCTCGTGCGGGGCCGCCGTCGTGATATCTTGCCACGCGCCGTCGGTGTCGCTTCCGCCGTCTTCGCGACTGCTCTCTGACCCCCGACGGAACTCGATAGTTCCCGCAGTGGCGGTGAGCGCACCCGTCAGCAGGTTGAAAAACGTCGTCTTCCCCGCGCCGTTCGGGCCGATGAGCGAGCAGAGTTCGTCTCCGCCGAGTTCGAAATCGACACCATCGACGGCGGTGAGGCCGCCGAACGTCTTCGTCAGACCAGTCGTTCGGAGCATCCTCGATTAGAGGGAACAGCCCATCTCCTCGGCGTCCGAGGGAATCGTCGTCTCGGACGCGTCGATGCGGGCAACGGGGTCTGACGGCATGATAGCCGCGCCCCACTGGTCTTTCCACTCGTCGGTGATCGGAACGGGGTCCGCGACGGTCATCGCCGAGCGAGCCTGATTGTTGTACTTCTGGAACGCGTAGCCATCGGTCCCTTTCGGCGTCTCCGCGACGGTCATGCCGCGCAAAGACGACGCGATGTCCGCGCCCTCGGTGGACCCCGACTCCTCGACTGCCTGCACGATAGCCGAGGCGGCGGTGAACATCCCCGACGTGAACAGGTCCGGAACCCGCCCGTACGCCTTCGAGTACATGTCCACGAACGCGCTGTTGATGTCGTTATCGTACTGATTCCAGTGATAGCGGGTCGTGAACGGTCCGAACTGTTTCCCCTGAAGTTTCTGCTCCGTCAAGGGCTTGCCGAACACTTTCTGGAGGGTCTGACCGACCACCGAAGTCGTGATTTCGGTGGCGAATCCGCCGAAGACGCGGTAGTTGTAGTCGCCGTTGAGGTACGTTGTGAACAGTGCCGGGAGCGTGGAGACGGTGAACCCGCCGACGATACCCTGCGCGCCCGCCTCGGACGCTTTGTCCAACAAGCCCTTCCACTCGGAGTAGCCCTGTTGGACGAACTTCTTACCGACGATTTCGACGTTGTTGGCCTTCAATACCGACTCGTAGTTGTTGACGACCGCGCGCCCGAACGAGTAGTCCGCACCGAACAGATACACCTGCTGTACGTCCGTCTCCTGTGCGACGTACTTCCCGCCGGAGCGGGCATCCATCGCAGTGTTCTCTGCGGCACGGAATATCATGTCACCGCACGTCTTCGAATTCCCTGTGATATCTGCCGAGGCGGCGGGGCCGACCATGTACGGCACGTTCGCTTGCTTTGCGACCGTGGTGATGACGCGGGAGGCGGCACCCGACGACGCACAACCGACGAGCATGTCCACATCTTCGCTCTGCACGAGGTCCGTCGCCAACGTCTGCGCCGTATCAGCGGAGAACTTCGTGTCTCGGACGTACAACTCGTAGTCCACACCGCCGACGGAGACGGTGTACTCGCCCGACTCGATTCCTGTCACCGGATCGGTGTCTCCTTTGTACGCCATGCCGGAGAAAAAGCCCCAGAGCGCCTGCATGCCGTAGTACTTCAGGTCAGTTGACATCGGCTGAATGACGCCGAGCTTGACCGTTCCGGACGCGCCGCCCGCGGACCCGGTCGTGGTTCCTGTCGCGTCGCCCTCACCTGCCATCGTTTCGCCGTCTGTACCGGTCGTTGTCTGGTCAGTACCACCGTTATCGCCACCGGCACAGCCCGCAAAACCCGTCACGCCCGCCGCCCCGAGCGTCGAGAGAACGCTCCGCCGTGAGATTCGGTCATCAGTGCTCATTCCTCCTAAATATCTATTAAGGAGTTGCAAAGGACACTAGGTTAACATGTGAACATTGAACATATACCAGAGAGTTCATCGGAGTGGGAACCACACCAGATGCGCCGAGAGAGGCATAGAGGACGTTCGAAACAGACACTCAGCCCTCTAACTCGTCCAGCGCGTTGACGACACGTTCGATCATCTTCCGTTGGCCGCGGCGGAGATTCTTCGACACGGCGGGTTTCGAGACGTCGAACTCGTCGGCCAGCGAACCAAGTGTAGCCGAACGGGGACTCTGAAAGTAGCCGCCGTCAATGGCCGATTCCAACGTTTTCCGCTCTACGTCCGAGAGGTCACGACAGCCTTCGATGAGCGTCATCGCCGCGCCGACGTTCTGCACGAAGTCGGTGAGTTCGGGGAGGTCGGGCGCGTTTCGCTTCACCACGTCAAATTCGTGGTTGCGGTCGAGACGTGAGAGGACTTCCTCCTCTGTCTCTCTGTCGTCGAAGCCGATACGCCACAGTTCGCTTCCGTCCTCGATGAACGACGGGCCGGTGATGAATCCGTCCTCCTCACGGATGATCCGCATCGCGTCGGTTTGTCCGATGACGGTTCGAATGTGCGCAACGTCGTTTCGGCGCGAGAGAAGCTGATAATCGGCCGTTCCCTCGTGACCGCGAAGGACGGACAACCCGGCGTCGAGACTTTCCCGGTCTGCGGCCTCTACGACCATCCGCGTCTCGGTACGGTCGGCGGCGGTATCGTACTCCCAGTGTACCGCCGAGAACGCAACGGGATGATCGTCGGTGGCGGCGACAAACGGACAGTCGTACTGCTCTACATCCACCGTGAGGTCGATCATCGTTCGTGGTGACTCGGACAAATGAAGGCTGAGAAGCAACTTAACTGTTAGCTATCTTTTGACATAAATGGGGGAAGGTATCCCGTTTCAACGGTTTGAGCAGGATATATCCCATTTCCAGTGTGTTGTGAATTTATTTGTATTTTTATAATACCATCCACTATCCACCACCGAACCGATCTTTCAGCGCTTGCCGGTCTATCTTCGACGGTCCAGACATAGGCATCTCATCGACGAAGACGACCGATTTCGGCTGTTTGAACCGCGCGAGTCGGTCGTCGAGGAACGCGGAGAGTTCTTCGACCGTCACAGAGTCGTCGCCCTGCACGACGGCGCGACCGACCTGGCCCCACCGTTCGTCGGGGATACCGATGACGACCGCGTCTTCCACCTTCGGATGAGCGGTGACAGCATCCTCGACTTCGGGCGGATACACGTTCTCGCCACCGCTGACGAACATATTCTTCTTCCGACCTTCGATGTGGACGTAGCCGTCATCGTCCACGCGGGCGAGGTCACCCGTAGAGACCCATCCGTCATCGAACGTCTCACGCGTCTCTTCGGGCGCATTCCAGTACTTGCGGGCGGCGTGTGGACCGGAGAGTTCCAGTTCGCCGACCTCGCCCTGTAGTTCGTTGCCATCGTCGTCAACGACGCGCGCATCGACGTGCATCGCCGGGACGCCTACCGAGTCGGCCTTCTCGTGCGGCCATCCATCGGGCATGGCGAAGTTGTTCGGGCCGCATTCGGTGAGACCGTAGCCCTGCGAAAGGTCGATATCACGATCCCACCACGCCTGCATCACGGACTCGCGGCAGGGACCGCCACCCGATTTCACGAATCGGAGTGTCGAGAGATCGGTTTCGGTCCAGTCGTCGTGCGCGCACATCATCCGCAAAACGGCGGGAACGGCGATGAGTACGCTCGCATCGTGTTTCGGAATCAATCGAAGCACCGCCGCGGGATCGAAGTCGCGGGCGATGACGACCGTCCCGCCGAGGTGGAACAGCGGAACGGTGATAACGTTCCACCCGCCGGTGTGGAACATCGGGAACACCATCGGCGTCGTGTCCTCGGGGCAAAGCCCCCACGCGGTGATGGTGTTGAACGAGTTCCAGAGAATACCCTCGTGGGTGAGTACCGTTTCCTTCGGCGTGCCCGTGGATCCCCCGGTGTGGAGGAACAGATGCGGGTCGTCCATCGATACGTCGGTGTGTTCGGCGGGCGAGGCATCGTCCGAGGGGTCCGAAGCGTCGTCCGAGGAGGTCGAAGCGTTGTCCGAGGGGGTCGAAGCGTCGTCCGAGGGGTCCGAAGCATCATCCGGGAGGGCCGAAGCGAACGTCGGAACTGCGGCGAACGCCGGCGCGTCACTTAGGTCGTCCGAGTCGTTGCCCGCGTCGTCCGCAGAGAGGACGAGAATCGACGGACCAGTGTCGAACGCGTCCGCTGCTCGTGCGTCGGCGACGAGTTCAACGAACGGCGACTCGATGACGAGGAGTTTCGGGTCCACCGTCGTGAGGAGTTCAGCGATTTCAGGCGCGGCGAGGCGGTGCGAAAGCGGGGCGAGGACGCCACCCGTCTTCGCGGTCGCGAAGAACAGGTCCACCAGTTCCGGGCGGTTACGCGAAATGACAGCGACCCGTTCGCCCGTCTCAACGCCGTACTGACGGAGCAGACGGGCCGTTCTGTTTGCCCGTGCGTCCAACTCGGCGTACGTGAACGACTGGTCCGTCGTGGCGTCTACGAGGCCGACTTTCTCCGGTGAGAGTTGCGCGCGGCGCTCGGACCACCCGCCGACCCACCGGTTCGGCCCGGCGTCAGAAACAGGCAAGAAGGCACCGAGACCATCGTCGTTCCCCTCAGACATTGTTCAAGAAGGTCGCAAGACGGTCGTTCACGGCTCCAGCCTGTTCGATAAAGAACAGGTGTGAGCCGCCGTCGTACTCCTCAAACACGACTGCTGCGTCGGCCGCCTCAGCAATCTCGTCCGCCAGCAACTGGCCGTTTTCGACCGGGAGAACCCTATCTTCAGTTCCGTGGAGAATCAGTGTCGGTATATCGAGTGCCGCCAGTTCGTCGCTGCTGTCGAACGCGGCGACTGCTTCGGCTTGCGCGGTGCGGGCGTGTTCGGGAGCGTCCGACGCCAGCCGCCAGTCCACGATGCGGGAAATGAGGTCGTCGCGCGACTCGAAGAACGCGTCCGTCATGGCTGGGCGCATCTTGTATCGGATCACCTCACGTTCGTCGGCGTCGTCGGGCACGTCGAACATTCGCTGTTTCGTCTCCGGCGGTGTCGGCACCGCCTCTGGACCGCCGTGAGAGGTACACAGAAGCGATAACGAGGTCGTCCGGTCGAAGTCGAGCGCGTAGCGTTGCGCTATCATCCCACCCATGCTCGCGCCGACGACGTGCGCCTCGTCTACGTCGAGGGCTGAGAGAACTGCGTCCACGTCGGCGGCCATCTGTGCTATCGAGTAGGGACCGTCCGGTGCATCGGAGTCACCGGTCCCGCGATTGTCGAGAAGCACGACTTCGTACCGACTGCTCAACGCGGCCGCCTGCCACCGCCACATCCAACGTCCGTAGCCGAGTCCTTCAAGGAAGACGACCGTCTCAGCGTTCCGCTCCGGCGTAGCTGGACCGCGGGTTTCGTACGCGATAGTTACACCATCACTATCTACCGTGATCATTGATGGCTATGATAACACGGGCCATCCCCATCAACACCGTACTTCACATGTTAACCGGAGCGCCGAAGTTGGCTGATGCGAAGTAACAGATATGGCAGTAGCTACGATGGGTGACGCTGTCGAGGCGTCACTTCTCGTCACCAAATCGACTATCGACGAGTTCGCCTCTTTATCGGGCGATAACAACCCAATTCATCTCGATGATGATTACGCCGCCGAGACGATGTTCGGCGGACGAATTGCTCACGGGATGATCGCCGCATCAGTCATCAGTGCCGCTCTCGCGGACCTCCCCGGAGACATCATCTACCTTTCACAGGACTTCGAGTTCGAGAATCCGGTTCGGCCGGGCGATAACATCGTCGCGCGCGTCGAAGTGGTAGAAGAACTCGGCAAAGACCGAATCCGCGTCAAGACGACGGCGAGCGTTGACGAGAAAAGCGTGCTGAGCGGTGAAGCGGTGGTGTTGTCGGTCCCGCACGAAGACGCAGACTGAAGCGACTACTCAGCGGCGAAAACAGACAGACCGAGAGATGTGGGTTTCGAGTGTGAGAAAAGAGGACCACGTTGGAGCGGCACAGAACAAGACGCGCGCCAGCGAACGGAACGAATCTAGGCAGTCAGTCGGGAGGCTTAGTCCGAGGTCTGGGCCGCGTGCTTTGTGGTCGCCATTGGTTCGTGGTGGAGTTCCGCTACTCGCCAGACGTTCGAGCGTGCACCCACCCGCGAAAGTGAGACCGGAATCGTCGTCCCGGACGGAAGCGCCGCGAGCGTCTGACGAAGCTCCGGGTCGGCATACTCAACAAGGTGACGGGTTTCGTTGGTATCTTCGACTTCGACGGTCATCGTGTCGTGATCGTTCATCGGTTTTCGGACGATGACACGCGTAGAAACCGCAGTCTTGGCGCTCATACCACAGCACTAGACCTGCGCTCTATTAAATTGTAATATGGCATATACATTCGCTTCCCACGAGGACAATAGACACGGGAAGTCATCCGGTTGGCTTTGGTCGTTGCACTGGGCGAGAGAACACGGAGATACCACACGGATACACACGTCTCGCTGCCTCCCGTTCGATCCGCTCACGGGAGCGGAGACAAGCCGAAGGCTCTCGGAATCGAGGTCGGTAGAAAGTCCGCTCTCCCCGATTTGAACGGGGGACAAGCCGATCTACAGTCGGCTGCTCTGCCAGGCTGAGCTAAGAGCGGTCCATCTACTCGTAGCGCCGTGACCGGACTTAAGAATTACTCATTGGTCGTCACGGCTGGCCAGAAATCGCTCGGCCGCACGGTCCACCCGCGCCTGCGCAGCGTCGATTTCAGGGACGGTTTTCGCGTTGTACGCTCGCTTCGAGCAATCGACGTGCTCGGGGACGATACGATGGGCCGCCATCGACGCCTCCGCGAGCGCAACCTGTTCGTCTCTGGCGTCCCACTCGGGCATAGCCAACCGAGAGACGGTCGATTTTGACAGGCTAGACTTCCCGCCCGAGGAGATATCCCGCAGACACCGCTGGTACGGCGCGGAGTTCAAAAGCCCACAGAGGTAGTGCGCTTCCTGTTTGTCGTCGGTCCCGACGAACATACAGTGATCGCCGGGAACGACCGGCTTCTCACCGAGCAACGGGTCCTCGACTGTCGAGACGACGGTGAAGTGGGGCTTGTAACCGAGACGACACCAGACCACCTTGTAGTCGGCCCACGTGTACGGTCCGAGGCCGAACAGCGAATAGAACGGCCCGTCGTCGAACCACGACGACCCGCGCGCTTCGAGGCGGTCGCGGTTCGCGTCGAGATAGGCGTACGTGTTGGGCGTCTCCCGTCGGACTGCACTCTCGTTTTCCTCACCCGCGAGTCGTTGCGGGACGAGATGCCTATCGTAGCCAAACAGTCCGTACTTCACCACGTGCTTTGATTTCAGATACGGATAGATGTGATCCGGTTCGAGGTCGTGTTCCTCGATAGTCTCCTCGTCAAGAGCGTACACCGCTTTTGCGTCATCTTTCACGCCGTGTCGGATGCGGTACCCCGAAGAACCGAGCGCCCGGCGTTCGGCGTCCGCACGGACCCACGGCGATGCTTCGGTGTCCGGGTCCGCGGGGACGAGTGCGGCGTCCTCGGCGGTGAGCGTCTGACGGATGGTCGCAAGTGAATCGAACGAGGGAGTCTCGCCGTTTCGAGACCACCGCGTCGTTGGGATAGGGCAGTCATCCGCCGGCGAACCACCATTGGCACCCACATCGAGTCGGTACAGCGCGGTTCCGGCGGCGACCTCGCGTCCGAACGGCGACAGCGATCCGAAATCGTGGATGTGTCGCATCGAGAGCGGTCGGGAACCGACTCGACGGCGGCGTAAGAGTTTGCCCGCCGGTCCAGTCATCAAATCACGCTTGAGGACGAACGCCGCGCGGCCGCCATCGCGGAGGAACTTGTGAACGCACGTCCACGCGAACGGCACTGACAGGTCGTCGTTCGCGTATCCGAGGCGGGCGTCGCGCCCGCGATGAGCGAACAGATCGAGATCCGGATTCGCCATCGGCCCGTCGCGCCAGCGGTCTTTCACCCGCGGCGTCAGCGAGTCCCACGTCAGCCACGGCGGATTCCCGAGAAGCACGTCCGCACGGGTGCCGCCGAGAGGGGCGTCGTCGGCCGTCGTTTCCACGGCATCTGCGAGGACGACGCGCGGGGCGAACGAGGAAACGTCGTCTCGGCTGAGGAGTGGCCGAAGGGACAGAACGAGCGCAAGGCGAGCGGCGCGAACGGCGACAGGGTTCACGTCGAACCCACGGACAGAGTTGGCGATGCGGGCTGTGGAATTAGCTGGCGTCTCGCCGTCTCTCCCGAGCGAATCGAGTTTCGCTCGCGCCGCTGCGGCGAGGAACGCGCCCGCGCCGCATCCGGGGTCGAGGACGACGCGTTCTGTGAAGTCACCGTTGCGAACGCTCTCGACGGCGAGTTCTGCGAGTCCGGCGGGCGTATCGTAGCGGCCGAAAGCCCGGCGTGCAAGGCGTGAGACGGTTCCGTGATGGAGAGCCGTGACCGCCGCAGGAGTAGCAGTCTGGATGAAGTCGGTGGCAAGTTCGGGTATCTCCTCGCGTGTCGCTGCGTCGAGTTCGGGTTCGACAGCGGTATGGACGGTCTCGAATCCCGCAATCAGGTCAGACGCGTCAGCCGACCGTTCGAGTTCGATACCGAGAGCGCATTCGGCGGCATCGAGATGTGTCCGGAGAAGGTAATCGAACGAGAGCGACTGGATGAACACATCACGAGCGACGGCGTCCGCGTCGTCAGGGAGCGACGCGTCCGACTCGTCCGCGAGACCGGCGAACACCGAGCCGTGGTGGTCGCGGACGAACGTACGCCACACCCCCCGAACGGCGGCGATTGGCTCCGCATCGATGGAGTCGCGGAGGGCCGCACAGTACCGGCTGAGGATCCTCTCGTAGCGGGCCAAACGGTCGTCATCGAGGAAGCTATCGTCGGTTCGTGAAGCGAGGTTCATCGTGCAAGTGGTGGCAGCGTTCGAGGTGTGATGTCCGCAGTTGAGGCGAGTTCGATGTCGTAGTCGAGGCGAACGCCACCGTCTGGACCCGACGAGGCACGGTCGATACTTAACGGCATCCGTCTCTCGACGTAGAAACGACGCTTCAGAGCGACGACACCGAATCAGGTCGTCAGGTCGCTTTCGGTGACACGGACGCCTTTCTCCGCGAGATGGCGCATCTGCCGTTGTGCGAAGTCCTCCTCGCTGGTGCCGCGGGTAGCGAGGACGTAGACGAGTGCGCCGCCCGCGGGGCGCATCGTCCGCCCGGCGCGTTGGGCTCCCTGTCGGCGCGACCCGCCGAGACCGGAGGCAACGATGGCGAGTTCGGCGTTCGGCAAGTCGATTCCCTCGTCGCCGACACGCGAAATAACGAGCGTCCGCAACTCGCCTTCGCGGAACTGGCGGAAGAGACGCTCGCGGTGATGGTGGCGCATCTCGCCGCTGATGAACGGTACGTCGAGCGCCTCGGCGAGTTCCTCGCCTTGGTCTAGATAGTCCACGAACACGAGCGCTTTCGATTTCGGATGTTGCCGGAGGAGTCGGCGCGTCTCGGCAATCTTCTGCGGATTCATCGAGGCGAGTTGGCGGCGCTCACGGCCGTCTGCGCTCGACCATTCGTTGCGGGCGGTGTCGTCGGCCCACGGGACGTACCGAATCTCCACTTCGGGTTCCTGCACGTAGCCGGCCTCGAACAGTTTCGACCAGTCGGTACCGATGGGCGGGCCGATGAGCGTGAAAATCTCCTTTTCTTTGTCGTCCTCGCGGATTGGCGTCGCAGAGAGGCCGAGTCGATGCTTCGCCTGTAGGTCGGCGCTCCGCCGGTAGATGCGAGAGGGGACGTGATGTACCTCGTCGTAGACGATAAGCCCCCATTCGCGGTCGTCGAACAGCGACCGGTGGCGGTCCATCCCGGCCGTTTGGTAAGTGGCGATGGTGACCGGCCGGACCTGTTTTTGTCCGCCGTGGTATTCGCCGATCTGGTCTTCGGAGAGAGACGTGTGCCGTAGAATCTCCTCGCGCCACTGCGCGGCAAGTTCGCGCGACGGGACGAGCACGAGCGTTTCGCCGCCGACGGCCGCGAGGATTCCGATCCCGGTGACGGTCTTCCCCGCTCCCGGCGGGCCGACAAGAACACCCGACTTCTGCTCTGTGAACCGATCTGTCCAGTCCTGTTGATACTCCCGAAGCTCAGCGCGGAGTTCGACATCTAAGGCCGCACCGGTTTCGAGGTCGCGGTCGTCTTGTATTGGGTACCCGGCCTCGTAGAGGATTCGCTTGATGTGCGCTTCCTTGCCGTCGCGGACCCAACTCTCCGTGTCGGAGATAGGCGCAACGAGATGTTCTTCGTCCAGTTTCTGCCGGGCGACGTTCCCCATCAGACTCTCGGAAGCGGCTTCGAGGACGACGTAATCGTCCTCGTGGGTGTAGAGTCGGAACTGATTGGCGCGCTTCCACTGGTTCTCAACCCACGTCTCCAGATGCGGCGACCGGCGCGGGAGAACCGACCGCATCATCGACAAGAGAGCGTCGAGATCGTCGAACGGTGCCTGCCACACGTCCTCCTGCCGGATCTTGTAGAGGTAGCCCCGCGTTCCCGCGTTCCGGTCACCCGTAGAGTCTACGAGGTGGGCGAACTGCGCGAGGCGCGCGCGAGTGTACTGCGTCGGTTGATCAACGACGATTTCGCGGCGTTCGGGGAAGAGAACGATTCGTTCGCGGTCGGCGAGGCGGTCCCACTCGGCCGGATAGTAGACGACTGGATCCGTTTCGACCTCGACGCGCTGGAGTGTCCCGTCGCGGGCAAGTCTATCGAGCGCTTCCGAGGCCGCCGCCTGGGAGAGACCGAGTCGCCGACCCGTCTGCTGTGCGGTCATCACCGGGCGCCCCTCGGCTTCGAGCGCATCGTAGAAGTCGGAAAGCGAGAGATTTTCGACGGCGACGTTCGCCGGAATATCTGTCTGCCCAACGGCGTCCGGCTCCGAAGTCAGTTCGTCCGACTCGGAGGATAGAGTGTCGGACGGACCGTCCGTGTCTCCCGCGTCGTCTTCCGTCATCGTCTCCGTTGACGGGACCGGTGGGGAAACGGCTTGCGCCTGCCGTCGGCGGAGAATATCGGACGGTGGAGCGGTTAGAATGAGAGAACGGGAGAGAACGGGAGAGAACGGGAGAGAGCTGGAGAGAAGAAAGAGAACGGAAAAGAAGAGAACGGCAGTCAGCCTAACGTGTTGTACCGGGTCGGAGACATCCGTTCGTACACGCGTCGAGTCTCCTCGCTCACCTCGATGAACGAAGGGAACTCTTCGAGCGTTCGGATGGTATCGAGGTAGACGTAATCGACCGGTTCGTCTGCAATTTCCTCAAACACCTGTCTTGGTCCGGATTCCCCGACGGCGACGAACGGTCGCCCATCCGGGTCGATCTGCGGCGTCGTACTGTGTTGTCGATACACCGTCGCCATGGCAAGCGCACTGGCGAGGGGAACCTGTCCGGGAGTCAACTGCCACGTCACATCTCTTGTCTCGTACACGACCGTCGAAACGTAGCCATCGTCGAAGCGAAAGCACCGAACCGTCTCGTCATCGCGTCGCCACTGCGTCTCCGTTCGTCGCGGGCGGTTGAGTTCCCATCCTCGTTCGTCTACGGAACCAGAGTCGGCCGAACGCATGGCGTGAGCAACCCACCGGAACGGAGCAGCACCCCACGCACCGATTCGACAGACCCCGTGCCGTGCCCAGCGGAACACCGAGGACGTCATCACTTACTATACGAGCGGAGGCCTTATCGAACTGACGGAGACGACAGATCATCCGGATAAAATCGTCGTTTTGTTTCGGTCTGTAGTGACTTTGTTTGGAGATATTGTATCTTCGATAACACGATATGTGGGTGAGTGTCGTGGTGATGACGTTCTGGATTAAGAGATTGCAAATAGCGTAGCAGGTGCGACGCAATGAGTGATGTCGTAGGTGCTGAGTGATGTCGTAGGTACCAACTGCTGACCGCACGTCGGCGGATATCCGGTAGAGACACCGTGTTTCCGGTGAATGAATCTGTACCTGGGGGTGTCGAACGAGCGGCGGTCCCAGTTTGACGGCACCGGCCGGGGGTCTACATCAAGTAGACCCTCGTGTCGAATGTAGACGAACAGACACCTCGTTTCCGGTGAAACGTCGCCCCGGCTTTTCACCCCGGTGACGGCAGTGACGGGTGGGACTGTGCACCGGGGAAACACACCGTGTTTCCGGTGAGATTTCACGAACAGCACGTGGATCGGATAAGACAGAGACACACCGGGTTTCCGGTGAATCGGTGTGTGGTGAGGGTGGGGTGCTCTGACGGCCGATGGTTCCCCAGTGAGGCGACAACCTAGTCCGGAATCACTTGAGACTGTTCGAGATTTCGGCGGCATAGAGGGATTTTCCTCGATTGTTAAATGGCCGTGTTCCGAAGACACCCTGTTTCCGATGAATTCGCCGTATATCAGGCAGTAAGACAGGAGTACTGTACGGATACGTATTGCCGTGTGAATAACGACCACACCGTGTTTCCGGTGAATAGACCGTTCCTTATCGGGTCGGAATCGACGGCAAAACAGTCGAAAAAGTCGGTCGGTGGTCCGTCGTCTCTCGTTCGTTTCGCCTCTCTGCCTAGTTCTCGTCTCATCTCCCCACCTAGATCACGGTATGGGTGCTTCTCATCCAGCATATAACAACTATTAAATAGTTGTTTAGTGTTAAAGTCCATTGATACACTCGTAAACAAGAAAAAGTTCGAGACTCGAACTTGTTGCAAGCGAAGCGACTCTTGAAACCCGACCTAGGATGGATGTCGTTTCTGAGTTCAAATCGATCCGTAATATCCATTCAAGAGAACTGGGACAGTCGTTTTCTGTCGAGAAACCCGGGACAAGCACGAGTTCCTGATTCTCCGTATTATTGCTATTCTCGTACATATCACGTCCTTCTCCGCTGTTTCCCAGCGTACGCTTTGATAACTGATCGCCTCTAATCGGCGGCTCCTTTCGCGTTGTTCAGCACAGTGGTAATCGGGGACACCACGTTTCCGGTGAATCGAAACCCCCGTTTCATCTGGACGAACCCCCAGCAATTTGGGCGTTCACCGGAAACGTGGTGTGTGTGTCGCGCCCGAAGATGGCAAGCCATTTCACCGGAAACACGGTGTCCTGTACTATGCCGAACACCAGCGACGACCTCTTCACCCGGGAGGACCCCATCTTCGCCAACAAGGAACTCCTCGAAATTAATCACTTACCGGGTGAGGGGCGCATCGTCGGCCGCGACGACGAGATTTCTGACCTCGCGACGGCGGTGAATCCCGCTATCTTCGGACAGAGTCCGAGTAACGTCCTCATCTATGGCAAGACGGGAACCGGAAAGTCGCTCTGTGCGAAGTACGTCTCCCAACGTCTTGTCGAAACGGCAGGCGAGGAAGACGTGAAGGCGACGTTTGCCTACGTTGACTGCGCGCAGGACACTACCGAAACGCAGGCGGTCCAGACTATCGCTGATAGCGTCAACCAGTCGGAGGTAACCGGGATCAAAGTGCCGGACAAGGGACTCAGCACTTCGACGTACTACAAGCGACTCTGGCGCATTCTCGACGCACAGTACGACGTCGTCCTCATTATCCTCGACGAGATCGACAAACTAAGCGACGACGACATCCTGATGCAACTCTCTCGCGCCGGTGAAGCCGGGAAGATAGATCAGTGTAAACTGGGCGTCATCGGCATCAGCAACAAGATTCAGTACAAAGACCGGATGGACGAACGGGTAAAATCGAGTCTCTGCGAACGCGAGTTCGTCTTCCCGCCGTACGATGCCAACCAACTCCGCGACATCATGGAGGCCCGGAGCGACGCCTTCCGCGACGGTGTGCTGGATGCCTCGACGATTCCCCGTGCTGCCGCACTCGCAGCCCGCGAACACGGGGACGCGCGAAAAGCAATCGACATTCTCCGCTATGCGGGTGAGATCGCCCAATCGACTGCCGCTTCGACGGTCCGCGAGGAGTTCGTCACGCAAGCACGAGAACGGGCGGAGACCGACCGGTTCCGCGAACTCATCCGCGGTTCGACGCCGCACTCGCGGTACGTCCTGCAAGCCCTTGCTATGCTGTCGCTCTCGAACGAACGACAGGACGGGTTTCGAACCAGTCGCGTCTACGAAGTGTACGAAAACATCTGTACAGGACAAGGGTCAGATAGCCTCTCGCTTAGACGGGTTCGGGATCTGCTGAAAGAGCACGCATTCCTCGACATTATCGAACAGTCCAAACACAGCGGCGGGAGTGCGGAAGGGAGTTACACGAAACACCAGTTGTTAGAGGACCCGCAGGTCGTTCGTGACGTTCTGACGGAAAACGTGGACACGTGAGGCATCCTAAGAGTACGAGGCACAGGTACTCTCGAAACACACTCACTGTCTACTGTGGATTTCGGGCCGAAGCGTGGAGGGATGAACGCTGTCGTGATGCCGTGACCGCACCTGTTACTTTACGAGCCGGGACTTATATCTTCCCACACCCAGAAGTGATTGGATTAATCACTCGTGATCGCCCCGATCACTGATCGTTGGCGGAACCGTGTGTTACCCCAGATTCGGGCGTTGTCTCTTCGACCGCAGTGGGGGTGTCGGCGTCCGCTCGGTACTGTTGGTACGTCTGCTCTGCCCACTCGACGAACGCCTCGTCGGTGCCGTCAACGCTGGCGATGAGGTTTCCGTGTTGGTCGTACGCGCCGAGGAACGCGTGATTATCGACGAGCATCAGCCCAAAATCAAGTCTCGTCGCGGAGACGAACAACTGGAACTGGTCGAGTTCGAAGGCTCGCTCGAGATCATCGGGGTACTCGGAGACCGATGTCTCGTAGACGCGTTCATCGATGACGAGTTCGATGTTTGAGTCCGGCCCGATGACGCGTTCGGCAGCCTGGTTGAAGACACGACTCACAATCGGCGTGATACCACGGAAGTCATCTACGTAGTCGTCGCCGACGACCGTCAGAAACCGATTAATCGGTGCGTGTGGGTCATCGTCCGTCGCCGTTGCGCCGTGGAGTCGGTGGAGGATCGTGGGATCGAGGTCGGAAACGATCGTACCGAGATTCGAGAGGAGGACCGAGAGGCTGTCCGCGACGGCCACTGTCGTCTCGAACTCGTCATAACTGTCTGCAACGACGTCACCTGCGGCAGTGAGCGCGTACGTTCCACTGTCCGGTTGTTTTTCGACCCATCCCTTCTCGGCGAACGCGCTCACCGTTCGTTGTGCTGTCTCGCGCGCGCACGAGCACGCTGCGGCGAGTTCGCTCGGTCGGGATGGGGAACTCTGAAGGGCTCTGAGGATAGCAATCCGGCTCTCAGACCCGACAAGAAAGGAAATTTCCTCACGTGCACTCATGCACGTTTCGTTATTTAGCAGGTGGTATCACCTTTTGGACTGTCGCACGGAAATGAGACGACCGTTCAGTCGAGCAGTCCGAGGTTATCGATTCGCTTGACGATCTCTTCGACGGCTGTCTCAGCGTCGTTCGTCTGCTTTCCACCCGTGATAACGATTTTACCGGAACCGAACAGGAGGATGACGACTTCCGGTTCGTCCATACGGTAGACGAGACCCGGGAACTGCTCGGGCTCGTACTCAACGTCTTCGAGACCGAGACCGATTGCAAGCGCGTTCAGGTTTAGGTTGTGTCCGAGGTCGGCGCTCGAAACGATGTTTTGGACTGTGATTTCCGGGTCTTCGTCCACAGGAATGCTCAGACCGCGAAGCTTGTCGAAGATGATTCCGAGAGCCTCGTGAACGTCGTCGATGCTCTTGGCACCTGTACAGACAATTTTTCCGGACCGGAAGATGAGAGCCGCAGCCTTCGGGTCCTGCGTCCGGTAGACGAGGCCGGGGAAGTTGTCGGGATTGAAATCGGCACCTGGAAGGTCGTCCGCCAGTGCCTCAAGGTCGAGTTCCTGTCCGATTCCCGTCGATGCGACTACGTTCTGAATCTCGATGGAGTCTGCCGGCGCACTCATTGTTCGCTGGAAACGTCACTCCCCTAGCTTATAAAGCGACCCGTTGTAAATCGAGACTACTCGACCAATGTAACCATATCTTATTTTGTTTCCCGCCCCCGTCCGCGTACGTTGCGCACTATAACAGTATATAAACTGCCCGAATATCCATCGTGACTCGAAAATAGAGAGTAACGTCAAACAATCCCACGCATCTTCAACTATTTTTTGGAGATTGATCCGAATCAACGAGGTTAAGTATAACCCTACCATTCGTAGAAATACGCGGGGCGCCCCGGGACACTCCCGGAGCGCCACTCTCTCCGAACGCCCTCGATCCCACCGTCGCCCTCGTGGCACTGGGAGTGCATCGCACTCTCACGCCACGAACGATACGACGGGCTTAAGTGGTCGAGAACACTTCGGAAGAATGCGAACGACACACCGCGATCGCGGCACGGTTCAACCCCGTGCCGCACCTCGGACACATGGTCTCTTTGGAGGCCAACGAAACGCACAAACCGACGCCCTTAAGGCGTCGAACGTGCTACAACCAAGTCCGAAGTCATGAGGATTCCACCCCTGCGGTCCGCCGTACAGATGGGATCTGATGTTAGCCTTGGTAGTTCGGTGCCACCCGTTCGGTGACACCGAGCACCACGAACGGACCACGCAATGATTGGTGATTCCCTCTCCCACGAGAGGAAATCCCGCCACCCTCCTGGCAACAGCCAGGAACCCATTCCGGTTGATCCTGCCGGAGGCCATTGCTATCGGAGTCCGATTTAGCCATGCTAGTTGCACGAGTTCACACTCGTAGCATATAGCTCAGTAACACGTGGTCAAGCTACCCTGCAGACACGGACAACCTCGGGAAACTGAGGCTAATCCGCGATACCGATCCCACGCTGGAATGCCGGGATCCACAAACGCTCCGGCGCTGCAGGATGCGGCTGCGGCCGATTAGGTAGACGGTGGGGTAACGGCCCACCGTGCCGATAATCGGTACGGGTTGTGAGAGCAAGAGCCCGGAGACGGAATCTGAGACAAGATTCCGGGCCCTACGGGGCGCAGCAGGCGCGAAACCTTTACACTGCACGCAAGTGCGATAAGGGGACTCCGAGTGCGAGGGCATATAGTCCTCGCTTTTGAGAACCGTAAGGCGGTTCTCGAATAAGAGCTGGGCAAGACCGGTGCCAGCCGCCGCGGTAATACCGGCAGCTCAAGTGATGGCCAATCTTATTGGGCCTAAAGCGTCCGTAGCTGGCCACGAAAGTCCGTCGGGAAATCCATCTGCCCAACAGATGGGCGTCCGGCGGAAACTTCGTGGCTTGGGACCGGAAGGCTCGAGGGGTACGTCTGGGGTAGGAGTGAAATCCCGTAATCCTGGACGGACCGCCGATGGCGAAAGCACCTCGAGAAGACGGATCCGACAGTGAGGGACGAAAGCTAGGGTCTCGAACCGGATTAGATACCCGGGTAGTCCTAGCCGTAAACAATGTTCACTAGGTGTGGCACAGGCTACGAGCCTGTGCTGTGCCGTAGGGAAGCCGAGAAGTGAACCGCCTGGGAAGTACGTCCGCAAGGATGAAACTTAAAGGAATTGGCGGGGGAGCACTACAACCGGAGGAGCCTGCGGTTTAATTGGACTCAACGCCGGACATCTCACCAGCTCCGACTACAGTAATGACGATCAGGTTGATGACCTTATCACGAGCTGTAGAGAGGAGGTGCATGGCCGCCGTCAGCTCGTACCGTGAGGCGTCCTGTTAAGTCAGGCAACGAGCGAGACCCACACATCTAATTGCCAGCAGCAGTTCCGACTGGCTGGGTACATTAGATGGACTGCCAGTGCCAAACTGGAGGAAGGAATGGGCAACGGTAGGTCAGTATGCCCCGAATGAGCTGGGCTACACGCGGGCTACAATGGCCGAAACAATGGGTTGCAATCTCGAAAGAGAACGCTAATCTCCTAAATTCGGTCGTAGTTCGGATTGAGGGCTGAAACTCGCCCTCATGAAGCTGGATTCGGTAGTAATCGCATTTCACAAGAGTGCGGTGAATACGTCCCTGCTCCTTGCACACACCGCCCGTCAAAGCACCCGAGTGAGGTCCGGATGAGGCTATCGCAAGATAGTCGAATCTGGGCTTCGCAAGGGGGCTTAAGTCGTAACAAGGTAGCCGTAGGGGAATCTGCGGCTGGATCACCTCCTAACGATCGGGACCAGGCCGACGCGCCTGGCCCACCTTACCGGTCCGTTCACACCGCTCAACCCGCCGAACGGGCACCCTAGAACTACCAAGGCTAACACGGGCCCATAGCTCAGCGGCAGAGCACCTCCTTTGCAAGGAGGAAGCCCTGGGTTCAAATCCCAGTGGGTCCATACTCTCCGGGACTCAAACTCAATCCGTGCCCCTTAAGTGTGGGCAGGAACGAGACTGAATCCCGAAGACGAAACCGATGCACTATCCCGCGAGAGCGCGGATAGGAAGGGTTCGACGAACGCTCCGGCAGCCACCGGACGTTCAATGACAACCGTATGTACGCGTGCAATCCAGACGCCCACTGAACCCGTTCACCCGGGAACACGTGGACGTCCGAAACAACTGTAACTGGCTACTGTACTGGCTGGTGAATGGCTCGGCTCGAGAGCCGACGAAGGACGTGCCAAGCTGCGAAAAGCCTGAGGGAGCCGCACGGAGGCTAAGAACTCAGGATCTCCGAATGGGAATCCCTACAACAATTGCCAACGCGCAATAGGGAACGTTCCGAATTGAAACATCTCAGTAGGAACAGGAACAAAAAGCAATCCGCGATGTCGTTAGTAACGGCGAGTAAACGCGACACAGTCCAAACCGAATCCGCAAGGAAATGTGGTGTACGGACAATCTACAACGGATCACCAACACACGAGAAGTCTCCTGGAACGGAGCGTGATACAGGGTGACAACCCCGTATCGTGTGAACGCGATCCCGAGATTGCTCCAGAGTAGCGGGGGTTGGATATCCCTCGTGAATCTCGCAGGCATCGACTGCGAAGACTAAACACTCCTCGAGACCGATAGCGAACAAGTAGCGCGAGCGAACGCTGAAAAGCACCCCGAAAAGGGCGGTGCAATAGGGCCTGAAATCAGTCAGTGATAGAGCGACGGGGCATACAAGGTCCTCGGAAAAACGACCGTGGGGCGACCCACCAGTAGGAATCCGAGGAAGCCGGTGTTCTGTCGTACGTTTTGAAAAACGAACCAGGGAGTGCACTTACTTGGCGAGTCTAACTGGATCATCCAGGAAGGCGCAGGGAAACCGACAAGGCCGCAGCATTGCGAGGGCCGCCGTGTTCAAGCGCGGGGAGTCAAGTGGGTGCGACCCGAAACCAGATGATCTACACGAGGGCAAGACGAAGCGTGGCGAAAGCCACGTGGAGGTCTGTTAGGGTTGGTGTCTTACAATACCCTCCCGTGACCCGTGTGTAGGGGTGAAAGGCCCATCGAATCTGGCAACAGCTGGTTCCAGCCGAAACATGTCGAAGCATGACCTCAGCCGAGATAGTCTGCGAGGTAGAGCGACCGATTGGAAGACCCGCCTCCGAGAGGAGTCGGCCTTCCTGTCGAACTCCAAACTTGCAGACGTCGTAGACGCTGGGAATCCGGACTGCGGGGTAAGCTTGTGGTCCGTGAGGGAGACAACCCAGAGCCGGGTTAAGGTCCCCAAGTGTGGATTAAGTGCGATCGAAGATTGTCTCGAGCCCTAAACAGCCGGGAGGTGAGCTTAGAAGCAGCTACCCTCTAAGAAAAGCGTAACAGCTTACCGGCCGAGGTTCGAGGCGTCGAAAATGATCGGGGCTCAAATCCACCACCGAGACCTGGCAGCAGGCGACACCATACGCCTGACCTAGTAGGCTGGCATACTGTGCGGGTGGAAGCTCGGGCGAGAGCTCGCGTGGACCGCTCAGTAACGAAAATCCTGGTCACAGTAGCAGCGAGAGTCGGGTGCGAACCCCGACGACCTTACGAGTAAGGGTTCCTCGGCACTGCCAATCAGCCGAGGGTTAGTCGATCCTAAGTCTCACCGTAACTCGAATGAGACAAACGGGAAACTGGTTAATATTCCAGTACCATCACCACTCAAAGCCGACGCTTTGGGAAACTTCAAGCCGGGCCTTCGCCCGGTCGAATCACGGAAGCTCGTGGAAGCCGTAACGGCACGAAGCGAACGAAGCGTGAGACAGCGCAAGTTGAAGGTACCTAGAGCCCGTGAAAAGGCAAGCGTGATGATCGTACCGAGATCCGACACAGGTACTCTGGCGGAGAAAGCCAAGGTCTGTCGGGATCAACCGACGTTAGGGAATTCGGCAAGTTAGTCCCGTAAGTTCGCGATAAGGGATGCCTGCTCCTGACCGAGCAGGTCGCAGTGACTCGGGCGCTCCAACTGTCTAGTAACAACATAGGTGACCGCAAATCCGCAAGGACTCGTACGGTCACTGAATCCTGCCCAGTGCAGGTATCTGAACACCTCGTACAAGAGGACGAAGGACCTGTCAACGGCGGGGGTAACTATGACCCTCTTAAGGTAGCGTAGTACCTTGCCGCTTCAGTAGCGGCTTGCATGAATGGATCAATGAGAGCGCCACTGTCCCAACGTTGGGCCCGGTGAACTGTACGTTCCAGTGCGGAGTCTGGAGACCCCCAAGGGGAAGCGAAGACCCTATAGAGCTTTACTGCAGGCTGTCGCTGGGACGTGGTCGCTGATGTGCAGCATAGGTAGGAGACACTACACAGGTATCCGCGCTAGCGGACCACCGAGTCATCATTGAAATACTACCCGTCAGTGACTGCGACCCTCACTCCGGGAGGAGGACACCGGTAGCCGGGCAGTTTGACTGGGGCGGTACGCGCTCGAAAAGATATCGAGCGCGCCCAAAGATTTCCTCACGCGAGTCGGAAACTCGTGGAAGAGCGCAAGAGCACACGGAAGTCTGACAGTGTCATTCCCAACGAGTGACGCTGACGCGAAAGCGTGGTCTAGCGAACCTACGAGGTTCATTCATGGGACCCGTAGATGACAGAAAAGCTACCTTAGGGATAACAGAGTCGTCACCGGCAAGAGCACATATCGACCCGGTGGCTTGCTACCTCGATGTCGGTTCCCTCCATCCTGCCTGTGCAGAAGCAGGCAAGGGTGAGGTTGTTCGCCTATTAAAGGAGGTCGTGAGCTGGGTTTAGACCGTCGTGAGACAGGTCGGCTGCTATCTATTGGGGGTGTTACGGTACTTGACGGGAACGATCGTATAGTACGAGAGGAACTACGATTGGTCGCCGCTGGTGTATCGGTTGTCCGAAAGGGCAGATGCCGAGTAGCTACGCGACACGGGGTAAGAGCTGAACGCATCTAAGCTCGAAACCCACCTGGAAAAGAAGTACCACCGAGGACACTTGTAGAAGACAAGTTCGATAGACTTGGGATGTACGTGCCGAGGCAACGAGGCATTCAGTCCACGAGCACTAACAGTCCAAAGCCACATTCATACGTTCATCGGACCAGTCCGCTGGTTTCGGATGAACGGGTTCAGGCGTTAACTGGATTGCACGCATACATACGGTATCGAACCACCAACGACTGGTGTTTGAACGATGGTTCGATTCCATCGGTTGGCGTTAAGGCGGCCACAGCGGTGAGGCAACACCCGTACCCATCCCGAACACGGAAGTTAAGCTCGCCAGCGTGATAACAAGTACTGGAGTGTGCGAACCTCTGGAAACATTATCTCGCCGCCTCCCATTCATACTACAACGCCCACACGGGTCGGCCCGTGTGGGCGTTTTTCATTTCGAACGGACGCATAGACGCAGCGAGAGTTAGCAACAGCCATCTCACTCGATCATACCGCAGATCGTCAAACGGCCTGAAACCCGCGTTGTCGGCCGATTAAACCGAATTAAATCCGGCTAAAACGACGAATAGTCGGGCTCACGGACATTCTGTACTATGTGGGTGTCGCACTTTGGTGAGCCTGCAATGCGCATCAAATCAGTCACAGTCTTCGTGGCAGTCCTGCTCGTCGCAGCCGCTATTCCGGCGGCGGCGAGTGCCGCGACGACGTTAGATGTGAACGTAGAGCAAGACGATGCGACGGGCGAGGTACTCGTCGATGTCACCAATAACGGAACCGCAGTCGAGAACGCGACAGTGAACGTCACCAGCGAAGCGGGGTACGTGGGCAACGGGACGTATCAGACGGACGCGAACGGATCCGTCACACTCGCCCAACCCGAGGACACGCAGAACATCACCGTCACCGCGACGGATGACAACCTGAGTGCGGAAACCACCGTCCAAATCGTCGGCGACAACGACCTGACGGTCGATGTCGCGCAGGCAGACGACGGGACTGTGTCCATCGGTGTCGAACGGAACGACACTGCCGTGGCGAACGCGACAGTGAACGTCAGCGTCTCGAACGACAGTTACGCGGCCACCGGAAATTACACGACCGATGAGAACGGAACCGTCGAACTCGATGCACCCGAGGAGAACGTCAGCGTCACGGTGAACGTCTCCGAAGGAGACGACACGACGACGAAAACCGTAGACCTCGTTGCGCCAGAGGTATCCCTCGACCTGAGCGTCGAACAGACGACCGGCGTCGAAGTCAGCCTCGAACGCGGCGATGAGGCAGTCGAGAACGCAACGGTGGACGTCACCAGCGACGGTAACTACAGCGGGACGGGTACCTACGAGACGGACGCGGACGGAACCGTCTCGCTTCCCGCACCGACCGAAAACGTCACCATCACGGTGACCGCGACGGCCGACAACGACACCGTCTCGGAGACGGTTGATCTGACGACGGAGTTCGTCGAAGAGGAGAAGAACTTCGGACAGGCAGTGAATTCATTCATCGAAGCACTCCGCGCGGCCGGATTCAACGGCCCGCCGGGTCTCGTCATCTCGGACTTTGCGACGGAGAACAACCCCGGTAACGCAGACGACGCGCCCGGACAGGAGAAAAAGCACTCCGACGACGAGGCGAACGAGACGGCCGCTGACGACGACAAGCGGGGTCCGCCCGAACACGCGAAGAAAGGCAAGAAAGACAAGAACAACGAGAAGAAGGCAGGCAACGGCTCGGACAACGCGGACAAGAACGACGCGAAACCGGACAAAGACGAGTCAGAAGACGAGTCTGAGGATTCCGAAGAGGAACGTGAAGACGACGACAGCGAGCAGGGTCCGCCGGAAAACGCCAACGCTGGCGGGGGCGCTAACGCCAACGGGAACGCCAACGCCGGCGGGAGCGTTACCGTCGGTGTTGACGCGAACATCAACGTCAACAGCGGGAACTAGTCGGACAGTCCAGTTCGAGTAACGTCGCGGATGCGCGAGAGACGTACCTTAGAGTTGGTCTCCGCGACTCTCTTTTGACAGACGCGTTCGAAGATCAGAGAGCGGGAGCCCTGCCCGTGTCGCAACGCGTTCGACAGCAACGTCGAAGCGCTGAGATGCACGAACGGCACCGGCAGCGACGAGTTCGTTCCGTGCGTCGGGCGGCGACCATGTCGGTTCTGGCGATGCCGACTCCAAGGCGGAGACGGCGACAGTGCAGACCAGCGCCGCTGTCAGGGTGTCGGACTGCGTTTCCCGGGAGTCCGCATGGGTGTTTCCGTGAGCGCGTACGACTGCACCGGCAAGAGCGAAGTAGCGACGCGAGTCCGCCTCGTCAAGGAGTGCGCGTTCGAGTGCGCTATCGACGACAGCGTCGAGTGCGTCCATTCCCGGTGCGGCAACCCCCGATGCGTCCGTTTCAGTCACGTCGCTCACGCGTCGTCGGCGGTCGGTGCCGAAAGATCCGTTTCGATTACGGTACCGTCCGGGTGGAGCGTGACGCGGCCGAGCGATACTGTTTCGCCCGCGGGCGTATCGGTGGCGACCGCTTGGAGGACTCGGCGTTGGTCGAGCCGGTCCCAGACGACTCGTTCGACGAGTTGTTGGAACTCGTCGGGGTCGCGCCACCCCGAGTCGATATTCGAGGGGACGTGGACGACGAACTGGAGGTCGGAGTCGGTGACGTGGATGCCGACGCCGAAGGTGTCGCCGGCTGCGTCGTCGTCGCTGTCAGTCATACCGGAACGTCGGACGTGGTGGGACAAATAATCGGTGGTGGCGTCGTCAGCTATCGGACGGCGGAAATATGGGAACTGACAGCACACCGCTGAGACGGCATGGATAGGACGCCTTTTGCCCGCCGAGTAACTTCGAGGAGCCAATGAGCTACAAGATCGGACTCGTCGGCAAGCCGTCTGTCGGCAAGTCTTCTTTCTTCAATGCGGCGACGATGAACGACGTACCCGAGGGTGCGTATCCGTTCACGACGATCGATCCCTCCGTGGGCGAGGCGTACGTCCGCGTCGATTGTGCGGCCCCGGAGTTCGACGAAACGTGTACGCCGTCGGTCGGCTTCTGCGATAACGGAACGCGATACGTCCCAGTCAAACTCGTGGACGTGGCGGGGCTCATTCCCGGCGCACACGAGGGGAAAGGACTCGGAAACCAGTTCCTCACCGACCTGAACGAGGCCGACGTACTCGTGCACGTCGTAGACTTCTCCGGTGAGACAGACATCGAGGGCGAGGCGACCGAGGGGCACGACCCACGCGAGGACATCGACTTCCTCGAAGACGAACTCGACATGTGGTATCTCGACATCTTAGAGAAAGGTCTCGAACGCTACCGCTCTGGCTACCACGGCGAGGAAAAGAACGTCGAGGAGGACCTTGCAGAGCAGATGTCGGCGTTCAAGACGAACAAAGACGAGATAAAGCAGGTCATTCTCTCGCTCGGACTGTCGTTGGATCCCGACGACTGGGACGACGCGGACAAAGAGGCAATCGCCCGCGAGATCCGCAAGCGGACGAAGCCGATGCTCATCGCGGCGAACAAGATGGACAAGCCCGTGGCACAGGAGAACTTCGAGGAGATCACCTCGGATCCGGAGTACGACCACCTGACCTTTGTCCCCGCGAGTGCGCACGCGGAGAAAGCACTGAAGAACGCCGAGGAAGCGGGCATCGTCGAGTACGAACCCGGGTCGAGCGACTTCGACATCGTCGGCGACGTGAGTGGCGAACAGGAGGAAGGACTCGAACAGATACGCGAGTTCCTCAACGCCTACGACGGTGCGGGCGTGCAGGCGTCGTTGGAGACGGCCCTGTTCGACGTGATGGGTGCGATAGCCATCTTCCCCGGGAGTGCAAACGGCAAGTCCGACACGCAGGGTGTGTTCCGCGACTGCTTTATTCTCCCGGAGGGTTCGACGACAGAAGACTTCGCCTATCACCTCCACTCGGACATCGGCGACGGGCTGCTGCACGGAATCGACTGTCGGTCGAAGCGACAGGTCGGATCGGATCACGAACTCGAACACCGCGATGTTTTGGAGATCGTGACGACGGGCTGACGCGCGAGAAGTCGCATAATCTATCAGTGGTGAAGCGGAAATACGGGTACGATGCAGGAGGAACGTCCTGCTCTCGATGCCACCATTTCGGGGGAAATCGGTGGTCTCGGAGGAGATGTGACGTTGGATGACCTCTTCGGGGACGACTGGATGGCGGCCCACACAGACAGTGGGTCCATCGCGGAGTTCATCGAGTCGTGCGACTACGAGGTCGAAGATCAGGAGTCGTTTGAGAGCATTCCGGACCACGAGTGGGACGACCACGTCGCGGTCCACTCGGAGTTTGACGACTGGCGGTCGATGTTATCTGCGGCCGTCGAGTCGTACGTCAGTGTCGCCCGTCCCGCGACACCCGAGGGAGGAGCTGAGGGACCATCTGCGGAAGCGAGCGAGTAGCGCAGGCGAGTAGAGTCGCTCTATTACTGTACGAGTCGCCCTGTTACTGTACGAGTCGCCCTGTTACTGAGACTGACCGCGGCCGCGCCCGCGGAGATGTTCGAACACTGCATCTATCAGTTTGTTCTCTGCGCGTCTGAGGTGTTCTTCGGCAGTGCGTCGGCTGACGCCGAGGCGGTCGGCTATTGCTTCCGTCGTCGTCCCACGCGGGATTTCGTAGTAGCCGTCTTCGACTGCAAGCTGAAGAACGTCGTACTGGCGAGGGCTGAGATCCGGAAGAAGGCTCGAAGGCGACAACGGCGCATCCTCAGAGACCACGTTCACGTGACGTTTCGACAGGACGTCAACGAACGTCCCGTCGGCAACGAGTTCCCGATACAGGTCGGTCAGCGACCCCGAGTCGAGAGCGAGGACGCGACAGACTTTCGCGCCGCGTTCATAGCGGAGCGGGGGAAGTAACAGACAGTCGTTGCGGACGAGGTACGCCTCTATCGCGTTCGTATCGTGCCGTCTGAGGCAGTCGTCGGTGATGAGGAGAACCTCTTCGGGGCGGTCGAGCCGTTCGCGGACGCCGACGAGATGTTCGACGCGGTCCACCACTGCTTCGGCATCCGGTCCGCGGATATGCAACAGATCGCAGTGATCGTTGCACCACAACTCCAGCGATGCGGCCGTCTCTTCGGTCGCCAGCGTGTACCCGCCATCGTCCGTTATCTCGAACGTCGCCTCGTACACACTGGGACATCGATACCGGACGCATATAAACTACTCTCCAAACGGAGGCTAAGCCAGTATGTGTGCTGGGCGTTCACTACCAGTATGGACGAGACAGACAGCGAACGGCACACGGTAGGCGAACCGTCCGACGAATGGCGTCGGTACCAGGGTTCGCCGACGGGAACGGACATCGAGTGTGAGGGATGGCGGCAGGAAGCGGCGCTTCGGATGCTCAACAACAATTTGGATCCCGAAGTGGCCGAACGCCCGGAAGACTTGGTCGTATACGGCGGTACCGGCCGGGCCGCTCGGTCGTGGGATGCCTACGATGCGATTCTCGGCCAACTCCGCGAGTTAGACGACGACGAGACGCTTTTGGTTCAGTCGGGCAAGCCAGTCGGGCGGTTCACCACGCACGAACGCGCCCCGCGCGTCCTCATCGCTAACTCGAACCTCGTCGGCAAGTGGGACGACTGGGATCACTTCCACGAACTCGAAGCCGAGGGGAAGATCATGTACGGGCAGATGACCGCCGGGTCGTGGGCGTACATCGGCACACAGGGTATTCTACAAGGCACCTACGAGACGCTGGCCGAAGCGGGTCGTCGGCACTTCCCGGACGACGAGGGGCTTCGGGGTCGGATCGTCGTCACCGGCGGACTCGGTGGCATGGGCGGTGCGCAACCGCTGGCAGTGACGATGAACCGCGGTGTCTGCATCGCCGCCGAAGTAGACGAACACCGGATCGACCGGCGTATCGAGACGGGCTACTGTATGGAGAAGACCGATTCGGTAGCCGAGGCAATCGAGCGCGCCGAAGCGGCCGCCGAAGAGGGTGAACCGCTCAGTATCGCCGTTCATGGGAACGCCGCGGACGTGCTGGAGGAGATGCTCGAACGCGGATTCGTCCCGGATGTCGTCACCGACCAAACGAGCGCGCACGACGAACTCGAAGGCTACTACCCGAGCGGCTACACCGTCGAAGAGGCCGACGAACTCCGCGAGGAGGACCCCGACCGGTACGTCGAAGAAAGCATCGACACGATGGAACGCCACGTGGACGGCATCTTGGAGATGCAAGCGCGCGGTGCCGTCGCGTTCGAATACGGCAACAACATCCGCGGACAGGTCGAGGAGTACAAAGGCAGAGACGACGTGTTCGACTTCCCCGGTTTCGTCCCGGCGTACATCCGGCCGCTGTTCTGCCGCGGGAAAGGTCCGTTCCGGTGGGCGGCGCTCTCTGGTGACCCTGAAGACATTCACCGGACCGACGACGCCGTCCTCGAACTGTTCCCCGAGGACGACCGTCTCTCGCGGTGGATCGAACTGGCGCGTGAGCAGGTGCAGTATCAGGGCCTTCCGTCCCGCGTCTGCTGGCTCGGCTACCGTACCGACGAGGAGGGTCTGACCGAACGCGCCCGCTTTGCGCTGCGCATCAACGAACTCGTCGCCGAGGGCGAAATCTCTGCTCCCGTCGTCGTCACCCGCGACCACCTCGACGCCGGGAGCGTCGCAAGTCCGCACCGCGAGACGGAGGCGATGCGCGACGGCACCGACGCGGTGGCCGACTGGCCCATCCTGAACGCCCTGCTCAACTGCGCGGCGGGCGCGGACATCGTGAGCGTCCACGACGGCGGCGGCGTCGGAATCGGTAATGCACTGCACACGAACAACCACGTCGTCCTCGACGGGTCGGATCTCGCTGCCGAGAAGGCGCGCGCAGTGTTCACCACGGACCCCGGTATGGGCGTGATTCGTCACGCTGACGCGGGGTACGAGGAGGCGCTGGACGAAGCAGAACGGTCGGGTGCTCACGTCCCAATCGACCCCGAAGACACGGGCCCGGCAGGGGCGGAGAGCAAATGACAGGTCCGGCACCGAACTGGTCCGGCACGTCATCGGACCCGAACGACGAACAGTTCGGGCACGTCGTCGAGCAGGCGGCGATTGACGAGGCAGCCGAGTACGACGCCGTTCTCGTCGGCGAACCGTACGACGGCGCGGTCATCGGCCGCCCCGGCGCACGCGACGGTCCGACGGCTATCCGCGATGCACTTGCGGGCGTGAAATCGCACCACTTCGACGCCGGACCCGTTTCCAGCGTCGGCGACGTGGGCGACGTGAAACTCGCTCGCGGAAGCGTCCGAGACGTACAGGATTCGCTCCGAGAAACGACGGCAGAACTGTACGACTCCGGGGCGTTCCCGGTGTTCCTCGGCGGTGACAACTCCCTCACATACCCGAACGTCGCTCCACTCCTCGGTGGGAACCGAGACAGTGAGAGCGACACTGGCAACGGCGACAGCGTCGGTGTCGTCAGTTTCGACGCTCATCTCGACTGCCGCGAAGTTCGGGAGGGGCCAAGCAGCGGGACGCCCTATCGACAACTGCACGAGGCCGGATTAGATACGCTCGCCGTCGTCGGCGCGCGGCACTTCGAGACGAGTACCGCGTACGCGGACTACCTCGACGAGCAGGGTGGCACCGTCGTCACCGCCGAATCCGTCGGCGACGGCGTCGATTCGGCGCTGGATCGAATTCGGACCGCCCTCTCGGACGTAGATACCGTGTACGTCAGCGTCGATATGGACGTGCTGGACGCGACGGCCGCGCCCGGCGTGAGTGCGCCGACGCCCGGTGGCCTTACCTCACGTGAACTGTTCAGACTCGTCCGTAGTATCGCCGGTGACGACCGAATCGCGGGATTCGAGGTAGTCGAGTGTGCACCGTCGTTAGACTCGACACCGACTGGACGCACTGCGGCGACGGCCGCCCGCACCGTCGCACACTTCCTCGGAGGCATGTCTACATGATTGATCTTCTCTTGACCAACGCAGCGGAAGTCGTAACGTACGCCGATCACGAGCGATTGGACAGCATCGAAGACGCCGCCGTCGCCATCGAAGACGGCCACATCGTCGCCGTCGGTCCAACGGACGAGGTGACGAGCGAGTACCCCGAGAGCGACGCAGAAAACGTACTCGACTGCGCGGGACAGGCAATCGTCCCCGGATTCGTCGATCCGCACACGCACGCTCTCTTTGCAGGCGACCGATCCGACGAGTTCGAGGCCAAACTCCGCGGAAAGACCTACCAAGAGATCCTTTCGGAGGGAGGCGGCATTCTGCGGACCGTCGAAGCAGTCCGCGACGCCTCGACGGACGAACTGGTCGAGAACCTCCTCGAACAGTTCGACGTTATGCTGGCCCACGGGACGACGACGGCAGAGGTAAAGTCCGGCTACGGTCTCGACACCGAGACGGAACTGCGGATGTTGGAGGCCATCGACCGGGCGGCCGACAGGCATCCGATTCGCGTCGTCCCGACGTTCATGGGTGCACACGCCGTCCCGAACGGAACTGACACCGACGACTACGTCGAATCGGTCGTAAGCGAACAGATTCCGAAGGCAGCAGAACAGGGTATCGCGGAGTTCTGCGACGTGTTCTGCGAGGAAGGCGTTTTCGACGTCGAGCAGTCTCGGCGCGTGCTGGAAGCGGGGAAAGAACACGGGCTGACGCCGAAAGTCCACGCCGAGGAGTTGACGCATCTCGGCGGAACGCAGTTAGCCGCCGAAGTGGGTGCGACCAGCGCCGACCACCTGCTGCACACGACGGGCGAGGACATCGACGCTCTCGTTGCCGCCGACACGACGCCAGTTCTCCTGCCGGGGACGGCGTTCGGTCTCGGTGCCGAGTACGCCGACGCCGAGATGTTCCTCGAACACGGCGCGCCAGTCGCACTCGCCACGGACTTGAACCCCAACTGCTACTCGCAGAGTATGCCGTTCGCCATGACGCTCGGATGCGTCGAGATGGGGATGACGCCCGCACAGGCGCTCGGTGCCTCGACGGTGAACGCCGCACGGGCGATTGACCGCGCCGAGGCGGGACGACTCGAAACCGGGTCGCCCGCCGACCTCGCCGTCCTCGATGCGCCGAGTTACGTCCACCTGTCGTACAACTTCGGCGTCAACAGCATCGACACCGTCGTCATCGACGGGGAGGTGGCCCATGACTGATGCATCCTCTGACGCCGCACCGGAAACAGTCGTCGTAGACGGCGAGTCGCTCACGCCCGAAGACGTGGAAGCGGTCGCCCGACGCGGTGCGAAGGTCGAAATCGACGAGGAGGCGCGAGCTGCGGTCGTCGCCTCGCGCGAACGCGTCGCAGAGATTGTCGAGAGCGGACAGGCGGTGTACGGTCTGAACACCGGGTTCGGACAACTCGTCGATACCCGTATCGAGGAGTCCGAAATCGAACAACTCCAGACGAATCTGCTCCGCAGTCACGCTTCCGGAGCGGGCCGCGCGCTCGACACCGAAGAAGTCCGTTCACTCCTTCTCACCCGTCTGAATGCCCTCGTGAAAGGGTATTCGGGTGTCCGCGAAATCGTCGTGGATCACTTGGCGACGATGCTCAACGAGCGCATCCACCCGGTGGTTCGCTCGCGCGGGAGCCTCGGCGCGTCCGGCGACTTGGCACCGCTCGCACACCTCGCGTTGGTTCTCATCGGTGAGGGCGAGGCGACGGTGAGCGGTGAACACGGTGAGCGCGAACGCCTCTCCGGAGCGGAGGCGTTAGCGACGGCCGAACTTGAACCGCTGACGCTCGCGCCGAAGGAGGGCTTGGCGCTCATCAACGGGACGCAGTTGACGACCGGCGTTGCGGCGTTGCTCGTTGTAGATGCTGAGCGACTGGCTGAGGCCGCCGACGCCGCCGGTGCCCTGACGACTGAGGTAACGATGGGCACGACGGCGAACTGCGACCCGGCCATCCACCGGGTCCGTCCGCACGGCGGGCAGGCGGCCGTGGCCGAACACATCCAAGAACTCACCGCGAACTCCGAAATCGTCGAGTCCCACGCCAACTGCGACAGAGTACAGGACGCCTACTCAGTCCGATGTCTTCCGCAGGTTCACGGCGCGGTGCGCGACGCTATCGAACACCTTCGCGAAGCGGTGGAAATCGAACTCAACAGCGCGACGGACAACCCGCTCGTCTTCGATGCCGAGAACGCAGACAACCGAGCGACGGGGACGGACGACGCGGTCGTCATCTCTGGCGGTAATTTCCACGGTGAACCGCTTGCTCTACGTCTCGACTACCTCGTGAGCGCGCTGACCGAACTCGCCGCCATCAGCGAACGCCGCGTAGACCGGATGGTGAACCCGAACATCCAAGAAGATCACCTGCCGCCGTTCCTTGCGGAGGATAGCGGTCTCAACTCGGGGTTCATGATCCCACAGTACACTGCGGCGTCGTTGATAAACGAGATTCGCGCCACGGGCCGACCCTCGATGGACAACACGCCCGTCAGCGGCGGCCAAGAGGACCACGTGAGCATGAGTGCGACGAGCGCGTTCAGCGCGAAGTCCGTCCTCGAAAACGCGCGAACCGTCGTCGCCGTCGAACTACTCACCGGATCACAGGCCTCGGAGTTCGTGGACGACTCCCTCGCGCACGGCCGCGGAACGAGCGTCGTCTACGAACTCGTTCGTGAGGTGTCGCCGCCGGTGACCGAGGACCGGAGCCTCGACGCCGACATCGAAGCCGTCGCCGAACTCGTCGCTACGGGACTCCTCGAAGAACGCCTTGACGACGTGATGTGATGTAACGAGTCCGAACGACCCTCGAACTCTCGAAACCATCACGAACGATCCACCGGAAACCCGGTGTGTCGAGTCGTCACGCGACAGTACCGACACAATTGTTTTCACCGCCAGCACAATACTATACAATATAGATGTCCGAACGTGGTGGGGAAAAGCGGGAGGAAGACGGGCCGACGGCCGATCACAACGTCGGTCGCGGACTTCTCGACACAGAGATGGGTCCGAGTTCAGCGATGGCTCACCTGTATCGCGGCGAGATACATCGGATGAAACTGTGGCGGGAGCGTCTGGACCGAACGACGAACTGGGCGGTTATTCTGATGGCCGCCGTGTTGACGTGGGCGTTCTCGCAGGCGACGCACCCCCACTACGTCATCCTGCTTGGAAACGCCGCCGTCGGTCTCTTTCTCTGTATCGAGGCCCGCCGTTACCGCGCGTACGACGTGTGGCGCTCTCGCGTTCGCTACCTCCAAGAGCACGTCTGGGCACCCGGATTGGATCCTGAGTCACCCCTCCGCGACGAGAAGTGGCGCGCCGAACTCGCGCGTGACTATCGTCACCCGACGCTGAAGATCACGTTTGAGGAGGCACTGGCTCACCGCCTTCGTCGGGTGTATCTCCCCTTGTTCGCCGTGTTGAACGGCGCATGGCTACTCCGCGTGACGGCATTCTCCGTTGATCCGTGGCCAGCGAGCGCGGCCGTCGGCCGGATTCCCGGCGTCGTCGTCATCGCCATCGTCATCAGTCTGTTCGCCGCTGCAACAGTGGTCGCGTACCGACCGCGGACGTGGCACACGCGGGGTGAACTCCTCTCGGAGGAACTGCGCCGGGACCGCGAGGAGTCGTATGAATCCTCGGGTACGCCGACTTCAGAGTCGTCGTCGGAGGACGAACGACGAATCTGAACCGTCGTGTCGGGTCTGGACGACGAAATTAGATTTCGTACAGGACACGACCGACACACGAAGCGGCCGCTCGCGGTTTCGTACTCGACAGAAATGCTCCGGCAGGGATTTGAACCCTGGTCATCACCGTGAGAGGGTGATATGATTGGCCGGACTACACCACCAGAGCGCATCTGTCCGTATCGCCCGGATGAATAAAACCATTCCGTTTCGGTATGGCCGTGGCGTGTCGTGGCGCATCATCGAACCGGGCGAAACAGGCGGTTAGACGACTTGACCGTCGCCGCTCACGCGACCCGTTCGCCGTCGCGGTAGACGGCCTCACTACCGCGCCACGCGCTCACGTTCTCGTTCGGATCGTCGGTGAGAACGAGCATGTCAGCGCGGTACCCCTCGGCAATGCGCCCCACGTCTGACACACCGAGCAATTCGGCGGCGTTGATCGTGGCGGCTTCGAGCGCCGCCTCGGCGGAGAGGCCGTACTCGACCATCAGTTCCATCTCGCGCAGGGCGTTCTCGCCGTGGAAGTTGAACGGCGTCCCGGCGTCGGTGCCCATCGCAATCGTCACACCCGCCTCAAGTGCGTGTTCCCACGCACGCTCGAAGCGGTCTTGAGCGTCTTCAGCCTTCTCGACGGCCTGTTCGGGAATCCCTGCTTCGACGCCGTTCTCTACAATCCCTTCGAGCGCGCTTGCCGTCGGCACCCAGTACGTTCCCTCGCGGGCCATCAATTCGGCCGCCTCTCGGTCCATGAATGTCCCGTGTTCGACGCTTGTGATCCCCGCGCGGACGGCGTTCTTGATGCCGACCTCGCCGTGAGCATGTGCGGCCGTCGGCACACCTTTCGCTGACGCGGTGTCAACGACCGCCGACAGTTCCCTCTCTGTGAGTTCCGGCGCGCCCGTGACGGCACCTTCGGTGAGAACACCGCCCGTCGCCATGCACTTGACGACGCCCGCACCGCGTTTCAGTTGCTCGCGGACCGCTTTTTGTACCTCCGCAGCCCCATCTGCTTCGCGGCCGAACCAGTGACCGTGCCCACCGGTCATGACGACGTTCTCACCGCAGGCGACGACGCGCGGCCCGTCGAGAACGCCCTCTTCGACAGCCACTCCGGCGTCGATAGCGAGCCGACCCGGTGCGCCGAGGTCACGAACTGTCGTCACCCCCGCCTCGATGTTCGCTCGGAGGTTGGCGGCGGCACGATAGCTCAGCAGTTCGCGCCCGTCCTGATTTATCGTCGTGACGTCCGGCCGGCCGTCCATCATCAAGTGGACGTGTGCGTCCACGAGACCCGGCGCGACCACCTTTCCTGAAACGTCCACTGCCTCCGTGTTCTCGTCGCCGGGTTGTACGCTGTCTTCGTCGCTCACCGCGATGATACGTCCAGTCTCAACATCCACGACCACGTCCGCGCGTCGCGTCCCGCGGGCGTCGGCAACGCGGCCGCCCTCGAACACGAGTCGGTCTGCGTCCATGTCCGCTCCGTTCTCCGTCGCCCCGCGTAAACGTCCGGGTAGCGGTAGCGCACACTGCGGCCCGGGGTGCAATCGGGGGGCGCTATCGTTTTGTCTCCGCGCAACCGTCCAGTTTCCTTGCCGTTATCTCGCGTACACTGCCGTCATCGTCGATGTTGGCTACCCGGTGATCGAAATCGACGACGACCGACTGCTCGCCCGAAAATCAGTTATCCGCTGGCTGCGACGTGCCGACGCGAATCTCGTCACCGACTGCAATCGTCTCGCCCCACGATTCTTTCGGGACACGCGTGTTCACCATGAGACGGAAGTCGTGGTTAAACCAATCGCCGCCGGACCACGGGGGCTTCGTCTCGCCGCGATGCCGAATGAACGTTTCGCGGAATCCATCGTACTCCGCGCCGGTGTCCGGGTCGCGTGACGGGACGACGCACCGCTGACACGGGTTGACACCTTCGAGTTGAACGTCACCGATAGAGAATTCGACGACGCGGCCTCGTTCGTCGAACAGGTGGTCTTCCCAGAACGCGGGCAGCACCTCGTCGCCCGCCGCGCCGAGTTCGACGTTCGCACGGAGACGGCGGCGCATCCCGTCGGTATCGATGCCGTCGAACCACGACGCCACTTCGCGGAGCGTGGCAGTACTCACGACAGTCGGACCCGATGCCTCGGTGTCGTCGGGAAAGCCACCCTCACGGTTCTGTCGAAGCGACACCTCGTAGTCGAAATAGTCGGAGAGAAACGCCGTCAGTTCGGCCCTGTCCGCATCCACATCGAACGTCTCTGTTCTGTCGGAGACGGCAAGGCGAAGCATCCGCTTGTCAGGGTCAAAATCGGCGTCGATTCGGTGGACTGCGCGTTCGCGCTTCCCGTTCACGTAGTCGCCCGACTCGTCGAACAGGGCGAACTCTCTGTCTCCGTCAAGCCCGCCGTTCCGTACGATTCGAACCGACTCGCGGTCGTATCCGTCGAGCGATTTCACCGGAAACGTCGTGAGACGCCGGACGACGGCCGTCTGATCGCATTCGGAATCTGTCCCGTCCTCCGACGCCGAATCTGTCGTCATCTCGCCCTACTCGGAGTCGTCCGCGTCGGGCACGTGTTCGGAGAGGATATCGTCGATTTCGTCCGATCCGACGCTGTAGTAGCCCTCCGCAGAGACGGTGACAATGCTCAGATCCGCCGCTTCGATTTCATCGTCCGGAACTGCGAGAGCGCGGACAGCGAGACTCACACCGTCCGACAGAGCGAGTTCGCTGCTCCACTCGTCTTCGAGGAACTCTTGGATATCGCCGCGGTTCGATCCGATAGCGACAGCTTTCCACTCGTGCGGCGCGCCCGAGGGGTCTGTCTGGAACAGGCGGGGTTGGGCATCGTCGTCTTCGCCGTCCATGCCACCGATGAGCAGCGACGCACCGAACGGCCGAGTACCGCCGCGCTGCGTGCTCTCTTGGATCATGTCCGAGAGGGTCTTCGCCAGCGTTTCGACGCCGATAGCCTCACCGTAGCGGAGGTGGTTCACCTGCGACTCTTCGCGCGCGTCGTCGACGAGTTGGCGGGCGTCAGCGACGTGGCCCGAAGATGCGGCACCGAGATAGCTGTCGAGTTTGTGGATCTTCTCGATACTCTCGGCTTCCATGAGCGACGAACTCGTCCGACGCTGTGCGCCGAGGACGACGCCGTCTGCGGTTCTAATACCGACACTCGGTGCGCCTCGTTTGACCGCTTCGCGAGCATATTCGACCTGATAGATACGGCCGTCGGGAGAGAACAGCGACGTACCCCGGTCGTACGCCTGCTGGTCGTTCCGGTTCATGCCTCTACGTGCGGCCCCCGGAGGTATAAAAGCACCACCGTGGGACGATAGTACCGCATCCCGGCGACGTATGTACGTCCGAGGGGTGACGCGGCGGACCAGACGGATTGTTCGACGCTACACTTCCTCGATAGGCGCTTCCGGCGCGTTCTCCTGTACGCTCTGGATGCCGTTTCTGGCGTTCTGTTTCGTGGCGTAGCCCTCGCCGCTGTCGGCGATGATGTTGCCGTTGTCGTGAACCAGACGCCATCGGAACTGCCCTGCTTCGTCCTCGTACAGTTCAAATGTAGCGGACATAACCTGTTGTTAGGACGGATTTAGTATAAGTGTAAGTGAGAGAACTAGTCAAACGGTGACACCGGTCTCTCCTCGTCTCAACCGAGTCCGATGACATTGGATGCTCACTGCGTCGTCGCTGCCTTGACACGGCCCACCGGATCCCATTATTGTTGTTATAATGACGTTAACTGGACCTGCGGAATCCTATCTGGCTGTTTCGCTACTCGACTCGTTCGTACGTCACGAAGTCGAACGACTCTCGTTCGTCTCGGTCCGTCTCGATCCACATCGCCTCCTCCCATTCAGGAAACTCCGTCTCGCCGTCGTACGAGTCGTGAATTTCGGTCAGAATCATCCGCGTCGCCCGCGGGAGGAACTGTGCGTAGACGCGTGCGCCGCCGACGACGTACACCGTCTCGACGCCCATCTCTTCTGCGACCGACTCGGCACGCTCGGTGGCTTCCTTGATTGAATTGGCGAGAACGGCTCCTTCGGGGAGATCCAACTCACGGGAGGAGAGGACGATACTCATCCGACCGGGGAACGGTTCGCCGATAGCGTCTACGATGTTCTCGTACGTTTTGCGACCCAGAATAACGGGATGTCCCATCGTCGTCTGCTTGAAGTGGGCCATGTCTTCGGAGAAGTGCCACGGCATCCTGCCGTCACGGCCGATAACACCATTCTCGGCGACGGCAGCGACGAGGACGTACTCGATGCTCTCGGCGTTCGCATCTGTTGTGTCTCGGTCGATCGAGTCTGACTCGTTCATTACTCGGCCACCGCGAATCGAATACCCTCGTCGGGGTCGTAGTCGTGCAGTTCGATGTCGTCGTACGTGAGTTCGTCGAGGGGAACGTCAGCTACGTCGATGGTCGGTCTGTCACCGGGTTCACGGGCGCACTGCTTCAGCAGGCCGGGAACGTGGTCGTACCGTTCTTTCCCCTCGGCCTCTGCGGGTGCCGCCTCCACCAACCAATCGCGCACGTCGAGATACTCATCGCGCGAGCTTACGTCTGCAAGGCGTGTCTGGAGGTCCGAGAGGTGGTCGCCATACCACGCGCCGCGGTCACCCTCGCCGCAGTAGACGTGCGCGTCCACGACGGTATGAGCGAACTTGCCCACCTCGAATCCGGTCCGTTGGGCGACAGCAGTAGCGAGAAGCGCGTACGCGGCGATATTGAACGGGATTCCGAGGGCGATGTCACCCGACCGCTGGGTGAGATGGAGATTCAGCTTGTCACCCTGCACGTTGAAGACGAACGAGTAGTGGCACGGCGGCAACGTCGAGACGGCGGCGTTGGCGGGATGCCACGCGTTGACGACCATGCGCCGGGAGTTCGGATTCTCCCGAAGCGTGTCCAGAACGTACTGGATCTGATCGAACGTCCCCTCGTCGTTCATCCAGCGATGGGTATCCTCCGGCCACGCTTCGCCCGGCAGCCCTTCGTCGGGAACGGGGAAACGCCGCCAGAACCGGCCATAGGCCGTGTCGAGGCGGCCCTCTTCGTCGGCCCACGCGTCCCAGATACCCGTTTCCTCGCGGAGCGTCCGGATGTGTTCCTCGCCGGAGAGATACCAGACGAACTCGTGAATCAGCGAGTTCCAGCGAAAGCCCGAGAGGTCCTTCGTCGTGAGGAGGGGAAAGCCCTCCTGTAAGTCCACCTCGTAGTGGCGGCTAAATGCCGAAATCGTGTCTACGCCGGTGCGGTTCGGCTTGTGTTGGCCGTTTGATAAAACATCGGTGACTAAATCGAGATACTGGCGCATGGTGGACTCGGGTTAGGTTGTTGTCTTCAGTGCTGGTCTATATGATTTGTTTTTCGGTTGCGGCGACGTGACAGCGGCGGAACGCCACTAACTACTACGCTTCCACGCCGGAAAATTTGGCTGGTACGTCCTTACAAGACCATACCCGAAACTCAGCACGAGCACGACGTGAAGGACGACGAACAGTTGGATTTCGACGACCGCGAGATTCCGACACGCGCCGGCGGCGTCACACCATGGGAGCGCACGCGTCGGTAACAACCACAGTTCGTAGACGCTGTGGAAGATACCAATAGCGGCGAACAGTTGCTTCAAAATCAGTGTCCCAAGAAGGGCCACAACAATCCTCGATAGACCTGCGACGAGAGCGTCGCCGCCTTGGAGATTCACCCACAACAGCAACATCTCGTACGCCTCCTTCGAGAACAACTCTGGAACGTGCGGCCCGATGAGATGGACGTACGCATCTCCGAGAAACATCGCGGCGAGTCCCGAAAGCACCGGTGCGATTCCACCGAGGAGTAACGCCGTGTTCAGCACTTGTTCACCGCCTACGACTGCCCTGCCATCGCTCATAGATGTAGTTTAAACGCCATTATCTTAGCCCTATCTTAGCCCTATACGTACACTGATACTCCCGCGAATCACACGACTCGTTTATTCAAAGAGTTGAAATCAGCAGCATCCCTTTCTCCGACAATGCCCTCCCGCCGCAACGTTCTTGCCCTCCTCGCCACCGTGCCACTTGCCGGATGCGGCGGTGACTCCGACAACTCGAACAAGACGGATACTGCCCCGCTCTCCGGTCGAACGATTCTCGTCGATGACGAAGTGCCGTTCCCTCGCGTCTCGGGCGTCAGACTCGTTGACTCTGTTGCGGACGCCGAGATACTGGTCCTGCCGCCGAGTGAGGAACACTACGACACTGCGCTCGACGCACTCGAACGCGGGACGCCCGTCGTCGTGGCCGGTGACGATGCTCCGCTCCATATCCAGCGTATTTGCGGACGCACCGGCCAGCGGTACGGAGTGCCCAGCAAGGCGTGGTCTTCGGGCGACCGTATCGCGGCGGCAGTTCCCTCGGCGGACCGGATCGACGTGCAGTATCTCGTACCGAGCAATGGAACGGAACTTAAAACGCAACTCCCGTGGGCCATTTCGGAAGTGCTCGACGCTCGCCCACCCGAGTTCACGATAGACGACCCTGCGAACCCGGACGGCGGTATCGAACTCGGGCGTGTCCGGATGCGTGGCCGCGTCGAAGTCGGCAATTACGACCGATGGGATCGGGTGACACTCCTCCCGGAGCAAACGAAAGCGGTGGTCGAGACGGTGGCGACAGTGGATACCGACGGCGCGCCAGACAAAGACGGATTCCACGTGAGCGAAGTCGGGGTGCAGACCGAATTCGACGACGCGTCCATCGAATCGGCTGGACCGGAGACGGCGACGCTCGACACGTTCTCCGTCGAAGCGGCGGTGGGAAAAAAGCGAAGCGAAGCAACGCATACGTTTTCGCCCACGAGCGACGACGCGCGGCAGTCGATGACTGTCGGCGCGCGGACCGTCGTCTCTCTCCCCGAACTCGCGCCGCCGTTCGGCTACATCGGTAACGTCAAGTTCGCGTGGCGGCGCGGGCGATTCCTCCGTGAGGACGAGTCGTGGGTCGCCCATACTCCCGGACCGGCCGTCTGGCGCGGATTCGAACCAACGGCATAGAAAGAGGAAAGTCCCGGTCGCCTCTAGCGTCGGGCATGATTACCAGCCTCGCGCACGACGTGCAAGCGTTCACCAGCAACGTCTTTCTCGTCACCGGCGACACGACGGCGCTCGTGGACGTGGGCGCGAACTTCGACGTGGTGTCGCGCGTCCGCGACCACGTAGACGAACTCGACCGCGTGTACATCACCCACACGCACCGGGACCACGTTGACAACGTCGCGGCCGTCCGCGAGGCGTTCGACGTGGAGACGTGGGGATTCGATCCGGATCAGTCGGAGGTAGACCACGCTATCGCCGACGGCGAGACAGTTCAGATTGGCGACGACGACTACGAAGCACTCCACACGCCGGGACACAAGAACGACCACCTCTGCTTTTACTCGCGTGATGCGAGCGTGCTGTTCGCCGGCGACTTGGTGTTCGCTAACGGCTCGTTCGGCCGCACTGACCTCGAAGAAGGCGACCGTCCGACGCTGATCGAGAGTCTCGACCGAGTGCGTGAGACGATAGACGAAACGCTCTCCGAGATGCACACCGGTCACGGACCGAGCGTCACCGAACGCCCGTTCGACGACGTGGAACTGGCCGGTCGCGCCGCTCGAATGCGATAGTCGCTCGTCGCGGCCGTCGCGTTACTCGTCCGCCCCGTCCGGAATCTCGTCGGCGGGGCGCGACTCCGACTGGATGCCGAAGTAGCCCGGTTCGTCGCCTTCGGGGTCGTTGATGACCAACTCGTCGGCGTGCGCCATAAGCCACGGAATCGTCCACGTGACGACTTGGTCTTCGGTCTCCGCGTCGAGTTCCGTGGCGGGGTCGAGTCCTTGCAAGAGGCGCGCGATTTCGGGCACCGTGTACATCAGTTCGTCGTCCAGCACTTCTTCGGGTTCGTATAACTGGTACGGGTACAGCGTCTCAAACTCCGTCTTCGGTCGTGGCATACCGGATGCTAACCGCCTGACTACGTAAACGTCTTGACTCTATGAGGAAGAATCACAATAGTTAACAGGGATTCTTGGTGTGTGAACGTATGGAACGTCCCTCCGAACAATTGCTGAGTGTTTTCCGCGAGTTCGGCGGTGAGGCGCTCAGAGACGTGTGGGTATTCGACGAACGGACGTTCGAAAAAGTGTTCGTTCGGTCTGACGTCGAAGAGGCGATTGAGGAGGGTGGTTTGGACGTTGAACGCTTCGTTGACAACGAACGTTATGGGTTCATCACGCAGCAGACGTACGAGTCACTCTACTATGCCGATTACAGCTATACCGTCCGCGGATTCTCGACGTTCGAGCAGTTCCGGACGTTCTTCGGCGAGGGACCAATCGGTGTCTTCGCCAGTTTCGATCTTGATGACGGCGACTGTTACGACTACCAGACGCTGAACGAGTCGGTTCAGTCGTTCGGCGGCGAACTCGGATCCGAGGCGTTCGGACTCGGGGAAAACACCGAGAAGACACTGGCGGATGCGGAGTCGGACACTGGAGAGTCAGAAACAGAGACAGACGCCGAAGAAGACGCCGAAGAGATGGACTCGGTAAAAAATCCCTGAGCGGCTTATTTTCGACGGATACTGACGGCTCTCCTCCACGAGATCGCAAAAGAAAAATCGGGATGTGCGTGGTATCGCTTACTCGAACAGCTCGACGGCCTGCTCGTAGCGGGCACTCGGCTCTTCCCAATCGACGACCTCGAAGAAGGCGTCGATGAAGTCGCCGCGGGCCGGACCGTAGTCGTGGTAGTAGGAGTGTTCCCACACGTCGAGCGCGAGAATCGGGTGCGAGCCCCAGAGAGCGCCCTGGTCGTGCTTGTCCACCACGACGTTGCGAAGCTGGTTCGAGAACGAGTCGTAGACGAGGAGCGCCCATCCGCCGGCGTTTCCAGCGGCGGCTTCGAACTCGCCCTTCCACGCTTCGTAGGAACCGAAGTCCTCCTCGATGCGGTCTGCGAGGCTCCCGGTCGGTTCGGAACCGCCTTCGGGGGACATGGAGTTCCAGAAGAGGTCGTGGAGAATGTGTCCACAGCCGTTGTGTGTAACGTTTCGGATTGCGCCGGGCGAAGAACCGAAGTCACCCTCCTCGCGGTTCGACTCCAGCGTCTCTTCCGCACTGTTCCAGCCGTTCACGTAGCCCTGATGGTGGGTGTCGTGATGCCACGTGAGGACTTGTTCGGAGATGTGCGGTTCGAGTGCGTCGTACTCATACGGCAATGGGTCGAGTTCGTAGCTCATGATAGTTCCTCCACACACTCTTTCTCTTGGATTGCTGTTAAACGTTGAGGAAACGTATGCTAGCACGTGACTGTCTCTGTCTGCGACGGTCACCAAAGCGGCTAGTTGCGGGCTGGTTCGGTCTGTCTCTCGTATTCGATTTCGGCCGCGACTTGGTCGGCTATCTTCAGCCCACACTCCCGTTCGACAAGATGGAGTGCGAGGTCCAACCCGGAGGTGACGCCGCCCGCCGTGAGGACATCGCCGTCGTCCACAAAGCGTGTGTCTTGTATGTCTACATTCATCTCCCGTAAGTCATCGAGCGCAGTGGCGTGGGTGACGGCGGGGCGACCGTCGAGCACGCCGGCGTGAGCGAGGAGCATTCCACCCGTGCAGACGCCCGCGACGACACCTCCTCGTTGGGCATAGGCGGCGATGGCGTCGGGTATCTCGCCGTTCTCGGCTTCCATCCCCGCACCCGGTTCTGAAGGGTCGCTCCAGCCCCCGCCGGGAACGAGGAGAACGTCTGCGTCCGAACTGTCCGGATTGAACGTTCCATCAGTCCCGACGCGGAGGCCGTGGCTCGCGGTGACTGTCTCTCTCGCGTCGAGCGTGACAAGTCGCGCACTGCAGTCGGCCCCGAAAGCCCCCGCCGTCTCGAACACTTCGTACGGTCCAACGGCGTCGAGTTCGTCGAAGCCGTCGTACAGGAGAATTTCACTGTGCATGGTCAGTGTGGGGCTGCCACTCCCAAAATCGTTCGTTCGATTTGACTGAATTCTTTGCTCGCCTTGTACGAATGTCTGCGCGTCTCGCTGTCAGTTGTCTCCGTCGTCACCACGGGCCGCCTCGAACATCGAAATCGCTTGGTCTCGTCGTTTGCTATGCTCGACGATTGGGTCCGGGTACTCGGGCGCAACCGTCTCGCGTTCGGTCGGAGAGAGATTCGGCCAGTCGTGAATCTCGTCGGCGGTGGCGTCGCGGAGTTCGGGCACGTACTGCTGTATGTACGTCGCGTCCGGGTCGTAGCGTTCTCCCTGCGTCATCGGATTGAAAATGCGGAAGTAGGGCTGTGCATCCGTTCCGGTGGAGGCGGCCCACTGCCATCCACCGTTGTCGTTGGCGGTGTCGTGGTCGGCCAGATACGCACGGAAGTGCGCGTATCCCTCTCGCCAGTCGATGAGGAGGTCTTTCGTGAGGAACGAAGCGACGATCATCCGCATCCGGTTGTGCATGTACGCCTCTTCTCGGAGTTGCCGCATCCCGGCGTCAACGATTGGATACCCCGTTCGACCCTCCTTCCACGCTGTCAACGCCTCCTCGTCCTCACGCCACGCAATGTCGTTCTCGTACTCCTTGTAGTTCTGCGTGACCACATCGGGGTTGAAATAGAGGACGTGCGTGTAGAACTCACGCCACGCTAACTGCGATTGAAACTCTTCGACTGATTTTGCTTCGTCATCGCTGTCAGCGTTCTCGGCTGCTTCTTCTGTCGCGGCGTACACTTCGCGGATACCGATGGTTCCCCATTTGAGGTCCGCAGAGAGCCGCGACGTGGCGTTCCGTTCGGGGTAATCGCGGTCTGTGGCGTACCGGTAGATAGCGTCCTCGCAGAATGCGGCGAGACGCTCGCGGGCCGCCTCGGTGCCCGCCTCCTGTATCGTCGCATCGGGGTCCGAAAAGCCGAGTTCCTCGATAGTCGGGAGGTCCGCCCCCGACACGTCCGCGAGGGAGTCGGCTTCTGGAGGCGAGAACGGGTCGGCCTTGTTTCTGTTGCGCCACTTCTTCCAGAAGTACGTATAGACGGAGTAAGGGTCCCCAGCGTTGGTCGTTATCGACCCCGGTTCGTGATGAATGGCGTCGTGTACTGCGTCGTGGGCGACGCCCGCCTCGTCCAACGCCCGTCGCACCGCCTCATCTCGGGTGCGAGCGAGTCGCGAGTAGTCTTTGTTCCATACGACACCATCAGCGTCGTACTCCGCGGCGAGTCGAGGCAGTTCTTCGGTGGGGTCGCCACGGACGACCACGAGGTCGGAGTCGCGTTCGCGGTACGTCTCGCGTAACCGGGCGAGTGCGTCGAGCATAAAGCGGACGCGGGCGGCACCAGCATGTGCTAACACGTCGTCGTCGAAGACGAACACCGGGACGACATCGCCCGCATCGGCGGCCGTTACGAGGCCGTGGTTGTCCGATACCCGTAGGTCACGGCGGTGCCAGTGAAGGTGCATACGGGAGACACGGACGAGAGGTCCCTCAAGCTATCGGCGTGCCGTCGTCTGATGTGGTGTGCTATGGTGCCCTGTTGCGGCGACGAGCAAGGAGAGGGACAAGACGGAACACAATAGCGAGGCTGATACGTCTACCAAGTGTCATATTAGTTGACTGTTTTCCGATTCTCTCTCGTTTTCGAGAGCATTACCAGTCAGTATTCGGTAGTTGAATAATTACAGTCATTACCAATGTAGTAATTAACAAATGATAGGGAGGGCGAAAAAACGACTGACACGTCTGCAGTTGGTAGTAAGCGCCCCATACCTATCCCCCAACGCCGAGTGTATCTTATAGTGGCGAGAACGCTTGACCGCGTCGTGAGACGCACGGTGACTGTTTGCCTGTCAGTGCGTTCGACAGCACTCGCTATGCGCCGCCGCCGAGACCCCCGTGTCGTCGTTCTTGTCGTCGCGGCGTTCGCCGTTCTCTCGGGTGTCGTCGTCGGCATGGCCGCCCGGTGGCCCACGGCGGGGATTGTCGTTTCCTTCGTCCTCGTGAGTACCGGTGCTTTTGTCATTGCGGACAACCCGCCGATGCGAAACGCATTCCGGGAGTTCTGCCTACGGGCTCTCCGCAGCGTTTGCAGTCCACTGGTCACGGACCGAACGCCGCAACCCGAACCGTCCGACGCTGAATCCGCCGAGGCGCATCTCAAACGTGCGGGTCTCTTGGTTGAGTGCGATTCGGGTCCGGTGCCAAGCGTCGCACCGGCGTTCGAACGTGCGTGGAGACAACGTATCCTCTCGATGGGTGATCGAAGTCAAGACGAAGCCGTCCTTGCGGGCCTCCTTACGGTTCCACAGCGGTTGGTCGAACTGGAGTGGAATGCAGACGAGGAGGCGCTCGTCGCCACTGTCCACGGGACGCGAGCAGGCCAGTGGCCCTCCCGCGCCGCATTCGTCGCCGACGTGACCGCTATCGCGGAGTTCCGAGACCGATATCCCGAGTGGTGGACGCTCTCACCCACGGTTCGGGGACGTGCGCTTGCGACACTCAGACTGTGTCTGGATTGGTGTCCGACCTGCGACGGGACGATTCACGTCTCTCAGATTGACCGCGATTCTACCGGCACCGAGTCAGCTCTGTCAGCAACCTGCGAGGGATGTGCCGCTTGTCTGTTCGAAGCCGGACCCGACCCGGTTCAGTTCACCGACCCCCGGCGACCGGATGCAGACGCCGAGGCGTGATACGGGGACGACAACACTCTGTGAGTCGTTACGGCACCAACGGGTCTATCGACTCGCGCCGACCGTCGAGGATCGCAAAACGGTCATCGCGCCGTCGCTCAAGCAGGTAGAGGAGTCGTTCCGCCCACCGGAGTTTCCGCGCCTTCTCCGCATCGACGCTCGGGTCGTCAAACTCCCAGCCGACGAACTGGAGTTCGGCGGCACCGAACGCATCCGCGAGGAACGCCGCCCGGTCCCCGTCAGTGAATCCGCCGTAGTTAGCGACGTTTTCGACGGGTGCCGCCTGCGTTGTGGCGAGGACGTGAGCAGCGTCGAAGCGGGGCAGCCACTCACGTATCGCCGGAATGTTGTCACCGTGAGCGTGCGCCGCCACTGGCGTTCCGTTCTGCGTCCGACGCCGGGCGGTCTCCGGGTTCTTGTCTAAGTCCGTTACCATCAGGTCCACCTCGTACCCCGCGTTTCGAACGACGTCGGTCGCCGTCGAAGCGGTGAACACGACGTCAGCGTCGGCGACGGCGTCAACTTCTGACGGCAGTGACGGTGCGGCACCGACGACGGCGACCCGTTTTCCAGTACAGTCCACTCGGTCCGTGTCGAACGGGCGCGCGTACGCAGCCATCACGTCTCGTGCGCGTTCGTCACCCTCACGCGGGTAGCCGAGGTCGTCCAGAATCAGTTCGTAGACGGGTTCCCAGTCGAGAAACTCCATAGCTATCGCTCCTCGACTGTAGTACGGTGTGGACCGGAATGGCACCAAGTACCCCTACCCGCGTGCCCTTCCGGCTTCCACTGGCCGCGTTCACAGTCGTCCGGCATAAGTTTTCTCTTACTCTGACGTATTTCGATGTAGTCACAAAACCCCGTTCTCGACGGAATGGAGGGCTGTGGCGAGCGATTCGGATTCTCCCTCCGAGAACGCGACCGTCTCGCACAGGGCGCGTGCCGTCCCGAGAAGAAGGACACAATGGCTGTCAGCGCCGTCAGCCGTCGTTCCGCGGGCCACCGTTGCCCCCGCATCTCCTGCAGCAGCGGCGAGCGTCCGTACGTCCTCATCCGAGAGGCCGTCGAGTTCGAAGACGCGTACGACGGCTTCGGTTGCAATCGATGCCGGCGATTCGACACCGAGGCGGTCCAGATGGCGCTCTACCTCACGGGGCGTCGTCACGTCGAGTTCTTCGACGGTTACATCCCCGGATTTGCGGGTTCGATGCCGGGCGAACTCCTTTCCGATCAGCGCCGCATCGCGTGTTTCGGCCACGTCGTGCGTCCGGATGACGTGCGCACCGCGCTCGACGGCCATCGACGTGGCCGCCAGTGAGACGGGAAGCGCCTCCTCGGTGTCGCGTCCGGCCACCTCACGGAGGAAGTTCTTCCGGTTGATGGAGACGAGAATCGGTCGTCCGTATCCACGGAACTCGCGGAGACGGCGCAGCGTCTCGCGGTCGTGTTCGAGTGTTTTCGCTTCGGACCAGCCGCCAAACGCCGGGTCAACGATTGTTTTGTCGGTGAAACCGTTCTGCGCCAGTGCGTCGTAGATGTCGTCTACTTCCTCGATAGCGCCCGGCCGTTCGAGATCCGGCGGTGACGCCATCTTCGCCACGGCGGCGTCGTGGTCCGTACAGACTGTCGGCATCTCCGGGTCAGCGAATCCGCAGATGTCGTTTACCATGTCGAATCCACGCGAGAGCGCCTCGTCTGCGACTTCGTGGTACCGCGTTTCGATGGAGAACACGGCGTCTCCGGAGACGCTTTCGAGTACCTCGACGGCGGTATCGAGGCGGTCCAGTTCCTCTTCTGCGGAGAGGACCTCGAATCGCTTGTTTGCGGACTCTAACCCCACGTCAACGATGTCTGCTCCTTCGTCGATAAGCGCGGTATCGACGTACTTGGCGGCCTCACCGGCGTCGTTGAACACGCTCGGTTCGTACGGTGACTCCTTCGAGACGTTCAGTACACCCATAATTCTCGGCGGGTGGTCGTCTCCGATTTCGAGTCCGGCCGCATCGACGGTTCGCATGTGAGAAACGTAGGATGGGACAGGCATATGCGGTCCGGTCTCGGTCGGTGTCGCCGGCGGTCGGACACAGACCGGAAATTGTCAAGTAAAAGCGAATGTACTCCTCTGTAGACCTATTAGCATCGTTTATCCGTTCGTTTGGATGATGTATCACTCACAGACGACCGTCGTACGAGGACGCGACTGGTCGCTATCAACCACCCATGTCCGACGCTCCACAGACCGTCTTGACCGTCGACGACGAGCGTTCGCTCACTGAACTCTACGCCGCGTGGTTATCCGATGCGTACGAGGTCCGACAGGCGAACTCCGCGGCCGACGCACTCCGGACGGTCGCGTCCGGTCTCGACCCAGACGTTGTCCTTCTCGACCGGCAGATGCCGCAGATGACCGGCGACGACGTACTCACCGAACTGCGTGCGGAGGGCGTCGATTGTCCGGTGGTGATGGTGACGGCCGTAGACCCCGGGTTCGACATCGTCTCGATGCCGTTCGACGACTACCTCGTGAAACCAGTCACTAACGAGGAGGTACAGCGGACGGTTGCGGCGTCGTTAACCCGTGAAACGTACGACGAACAGGTACGACGATACTTCACGCTCGCACGCAAAAAAGCCGTGTTAGAGACCTCGTCAGCGGTCACCGACGTACGTTCGAATCCCACCTCCCAAGAGTTGCGACGCGAACTCGAACACGTCTCGCATACCGCCGACCGAACGCGAGACGAACTGCTCAGACGCGGGCGTCCGTTGGAGTGCAACTGACCTCGGACGGCGTTCCGTCGCCTCGTGCGGCGGTAAGTTCGATACCCTTTCGGACGCTGTTCGCCGTCCTGTGGCCGCGAAGTCACGCTCTTTTTATCCGCACACGCGTTAGTCTCCGAACATGGCGAAGGTCAGTATCGGGCTTCGCGGTTGGCGCTTCGAGGAGTCAGAAGTGTTCACCGACGAGGGGGAGTTTCGGCCCCTTGATGAAGTTCCGGACGACACCAGACGGCGACTCATCCGACTCACCTACCTCCAGGGCAAGCCGTGCGACGCCTGCTATCTGATTCACGGCGAGGCGGAGAAAAAGCGCTGTAATCAGGCCGAAATCGTCTACGGCGAACCGATGGAGGAGGTACTGCTCTGTTCGGACCACGAGGCCGACTTCCTTTACTGGTTCCGCGAGGGGGGCGGTTCCGAGTACCGCGGCGAAGAGACGTTCCGTGATGAGTTCCACGAGTGGTTCGCGGCGGACAATCGCGCTCCCGACGGCTACGGCGGTCTCGAACACGTCGATACCGGTCCCGATGAACTCCCCACACCGCCGGACCCGGCTGAACTCAACCGCCGCCTCAACGAGAACTACGAGGGCAAGCGAAAGCGTATCGACCTCAAAACCGGCGAGATAACGCACGATGAGTGGAGCGGCGACGAGGACGAGACCGAAGACGAGGACGAAGCCGATACGATGGATGACGTTGGCGACCTCGACCTCGGACAGGACTACCCGACGAAGTAATGCCGCGACACAGTAAGCCGGTCGTCGTCGTGGTCGAACCGGAGACGCCGGGTAACGTCGGCACAATCGCGCGAGCGATGAAGAATTTCGGGCTGACTGATCTCAAACTCGTGAACCCGCCGCCGCTGGAACCCGACGGCGAGGCGTACGGCTTCGCTGGCCATGCCCGCGAGGACGTGCTTCCGAACGCCGACGAAGTCACGTTCGACGAAGTGGTCGAAGAGTACCACACGGTCGCTACGACAGCGATCACCAACGAGGACAGCAGAAAGCACGTCCGCTTCCCGTACAAAACGCCCGTCGAGGTACGCGAGAGTCTGGAGACGGTAGAGACGAAGACGGCGCTGGTCTTCGGACGTGAGGGTCGCGGCCTCAACAACGACGAACTCGCACGTCTGGACGAAATCTGCTCGATTCCGGCCAGCGACGACTACCCCGTGTTGAATCTCGGACAGGCGGCGACAATCCTCATGTACGAACTACGGTCGCTCACCGTCGATGAGACGCAGTTGCCCGACGTAGAACGCGAGCGGGCGACCGAGTCGGAAATCGAGCGCTTCTACGACAACTTCGAAAACTTCCTCGAACACGCCGAACACCGCGACCACAAGCGTCCGAAGACGATGCGGATGATTCGTCGCCTCATCGGGCGAGCGCACCCGACCGACCGGGAGGTACATACGCTGACCGGCCTGTTCCGCCGTGCGACGAACCGATTCGACCGATACGAAGACGAGACGCGAGACTAGTTTCCGCAGTCGTCTCGTTCGTCGTCGCGCCGGGCGAACATCGTCAGCGCGATCATCGAACAGACCACCTCGGTATCGTTCAGTACCTCGATTCGTGTTTTCACGAGACCACGGTCCGGCCCTTCGGCCTCTGTCTCGACCACAGTGAGTCGGAGCGAGAGCGTGTCACCGGGGCGGACTGGCCGCCGCCAGCGCAACTCGTCTATCCCTTTCGCGCCGAGGGCGGCCGTCTCCGAGAGGAACTCGTCAACGAGCATCCGCATCATCATCGCCGTCGTGTGCCAGCCGCTTGCGATGAGCCCGCCGTATATCGATTCCTCGCGCGCACGTTCAGGGTCAGTATGGAACCACTGCGGGTCGTACTGCGATGCGAACTGCAGAATCTCCTCTTCGGTCACATCGTACGCACCGAACTCCTCGGTTTGTCCAGCCGAGAAGTCCTCGAAGAAGGTTGGCATACAACCCGACTCGGCGCGTTAAACAATGAGTCTGCGGGTCGCGGAGAGGTGTTCGACTACAACGGAGAGAATCATTTTGCCGCTGGGTCACCTTCGTGTAACCGATGACTGCTCGCGCTCACCGCGTCGGAACTCGTATCCTTATGGTCTTCGTGGGTGTCGCTGTCTTCGTCTTCTACGCGCTCCTTGCGTACGCGAGTTACCTCGCCCTCTCGATCCTGTGGCGACTACAGTTCGACCTCACGACAGCGGTCCTTTTCGTCCTCGGATTTACCCTCGTGTTCGGGTATCTCGGTCTCAGAGTGGGGACCGCGCGACTCCTCTCACAACTCGACGCGCAGGAACTTCCGCGGGAACGCGTCCCCGGCGCGTATCACGTGTTAGATGGACTCGCCGCCGAGATGGACCTCGATGAGCCGCCACGGCTGATGGTCGCCTCGCTTTCGACGCCAAACGCGTTCGCACTCGATACGATGGGACGCAATACTGTCGTGGTCGATACCGTCCTGTTTCGAATCCTCGACCGCGACGAGCTCGAGGGGCTGTTAGCGCACGAACTTGCACATCTCGAACGCAAAGATAGCCTCGTCCAGACGCTCGCGTTCAGCACGATTCAGACCGTTGTGAACCTCGCGTACGTCGTCGTCGCCCCGTTCGCCTTTTTGGTAACGGGACTTGCACTCTCTACGGCGTGGGTCCGCGGCGACCCGACGTCGTGGCCCGAAACGCTCCCCGGTCGCATTCGGCACCGACTCGAACAGGGGGCGTCGCTCGTGATGGGCGTCATGACGCTTCTGGCCCGTGCGCATTCGCGGAAACGGGAGTACGCCGCCGACGAGCGTGCGGCCGCGGTGACCGGGCGGCCACTCGCCCTCGCACGCGCACTCGAAAAGCTCGAACGGGCGTCGTCGGCCGAATTCGGTATTCTCTCGCCGCTGTGGATCCGCGGCGAAGTCGAGTCCGAGGAGGAGCGTCGCCTCCGAGACCTGCTCTCTACGCATCCGCGAACCGAAGACAGGGTGAAACGACTCCGAGACCACGCCGAATCGAACCGCGTCCGAATCTCCTGACGAACCGGGCAAATTCAGCTAGAATACGTTGTTTTTTGTACACATCATCCAGTAGAGACACACTGAATGACTGCCGATGGTGGGGAGACGGAGAGTGGGGTATCAGATCCGATACGCGTTCTCCACGTTGACGACGATGCCGCATTCGCCGAGTTGGTCGCTATCTATCTCGAACGCGAAAGCGACCGAATCACCGTCATCACGGCGACGTCCGTTTCTGATGCCCTCACTGAACTAGACAGCGGAATCGACTGTATCGTCGCCGACTACGAGATGCCCGACCGGAACGGGATCGAATTTCTCGAAGTCGTCACGGAGCGGTATCCGGACCTGCCGTTTATCCTGTTCACCGGAAGAGGGTCCGAAGAGATAGCGAGCGAAGCGATTTCTGCGGGTGTCACCGACTATCTCCAGAAATCGACCGGCACAGAGCAGTATACACTATTAGCGAACCGCATCTGCAACGCTGTCGAAGGATATCGCTCACAACGCGTGCTGGAAGAGCGAAAACGACGGTTGGAAACCCTCATCGACAACTTGCCGGGAATCGTATACCGTTGCCTGAACGAACCCGAGTGGCCGATGGAGTACGTCGAAGGCGATTGTGAGGAACTTACTGGTTACACATCGCAGGCGGTTGAATCCGGAGACCCGGTTTGGGGCGAGGAAATTCTTCATCCGGACGACAAAGAACGCGCGTGGGAGGTCGTTCAGTCGGCGCTCGACGATGACGGTACCTTCGAGTTGACCTACCGAATTGTCACCAAAGACGATCAGACGAAGTGGATGTGGGAACGCGGGCAGGCGATTTGCGAAGACGGCGAACTCGTCGCCTTGGAAGGATTCGTTACCGGAATCACCGACCGAAAGGAGCAACAGCGGGAAATCGAACGGAAGAGTCACAAACTGGACGAGTTTGCGAGCATCGTCTCACACGACATGCAAGACCCGTTGGCCGTCGCCCGCGAGCACGTCGAACTCGCCCGGACTGAGGACGACACCGACTATCTCGACACCGTCGAAGACGCGCACGAACGGCTGAAACGGCTCACCGAAACGCTGCTGACGCTTTCCCGCGACGGCGAGGTGCCGCCCGAGGCGGTGAACATGTCGCTTGCGGAGACAAGTTCTTGGTTCGTCGGTGAGAGACACGAAGACGATGCCACCAGAGGAAGGTGACACGCACGTTGTCGAGCGTTCGTTCACGCCCGCGGATGTCCGGCAGTTCGCCGACCTCTCCGGTGACGACCAACCGCAGTACACCGAACCCGACGAAGACGGTCGGTTGCTCGTTCACGGGTTGTTGACGGCGACGGTACCGACCGAAGTCGGCAGCGAACTCGGCATGCTCGCGCGGACGTTCACTTTCGAGGCCCACCGGCCGGTGTACACCAGCCAGACCGTCCGCTGTGCGTGCGTTGTAGAGGAAATCGAGGAGACAGAAGAGCAGTACAACCTCACAGTCGAAGTAACCTGTACCTGCGAGGGTGATGTGGTGATGACAGGCTCGGTCGCGGGAATCGTCGCGAAGCCTTAGGCGCGCTTTTGAATCTCTTCGCGGAGAACGGTGCTGACGATTTCGCCGTCAGCCTTCCCGCGGAGCGCACCCATCGCTTCTCCCATCAGTGCGGAGAACGCGGCCATGCCCTCTTCTTCGACCTGATCTGCGTTGCGTTCGACCACGCCCGAGACAGCGTCGCGGACCTCGTCTTCGGAGACGCCGGAGAGTCCAGCCTCTTCGACGGCTTCCTCAGCCGATAGCGACGGATTCTCGGCAATAGTCGAAAGCACGTCGTTGACGCCCTCCTTCGCCAAGTCACCGTCTTCGACGAGATGCATGAGTTCGAGAAGGTGGTCGTCGGAGACAGTTTCGACGGCTACGTCGTCGCGTCGCAGTTCGGTCAGCGTCGATTCCAGCAGTCCGGCGGCGAACGTCGCGTCGATTCCTTCGTCGATAGCCCGCTCGAAGAGAGGCATCTTCCGGCCGTAGGCCACCTGTTCTGCGAGACCAGCGCCGAGACCGAACTCGGATTGGTAGCGCTCGACCTTCTCGGTGAGGAGTTCGGGCGTCTCTACGTCGGAGGGGTCGAGTTCGACCGGCGGCACGTCCGTTTCGGGGTACATCCGCGCTGCCCCGGGGAGGGGGCGGAGATAGCGGGTGGTTCCGTCCTCGTTCGCGCCGCGCGTCTCCTCGGGCACGCCATCGAGTGCCGTCTCAGCGCGTTCTTTCACCGCATCGATGGCGAGTTCGGCCGTTTCGGGGTCGGTGGCGACGATGGCGACGGCGTCGTTCTCGTCGGCATCGACAGCATCGCGGAGTGCTGTGACCTCTGCTTCGGTGACGCCGTACGCGGGCAGTTCGTCGGTATGGAAGATGCCGCCCGCGCCGTGGCGCTTTGCGTGATCCGAGAACTCAGTGCCGAGACGTCGGTCCGGTTGAATCTCGCGGCCGACGAGACCGTCGAAACCGAACAGCGGGACGGCTTGGACGACGCCGCCAGAGGAGAGTGCGCCGCCGATGACGCCGCTGTCGGTGTCTTCGAACACGTCGGTCACGTCTTGTGTGTCGCCGACCGATGCGTCGCGTTCGGCGAGTTCGTCGCGGATATCCAGCAGTTTGACCTGCCGGCCAACCTCGTTGCGTACGATGTCGTCGATGGCGTCAAGCGCCTGTACACCTTTTATCTCCACGCGCGCGCCGTCGGCGATGGAGACGTTCACGTCTTGTCGGATGGTGCCGAGTCCGCGCTTGACCTTGCCGGTCGAACGGAGCAGCATCCCGATTCGCTCGGCCGCCTCGCGTGCCTGTTCGGGCGAGGAGATGTCGGGTCGCGTCCCGATTTCGACGAGGGGGATTCCCAGTCTGTCCAAGGAGAACCGGACGCCGTCGTCGGTCTCTTCGACCCGCTGGGCGGACTCCTCTTCGAGCATCAGGTCTTCGACACCGACGGGACCATCGCTCGTCTCTATCTCGCCGTCTTGGGCGACGAGCGTCGTCCGCTGGAAACCGGAGGTGTTCGATCCGTCGATGACGAGTTTGCGCATGAGGTGCGCTTGGTCCACCGCGTCCATGTCCAGCAAGGACGCAATCTGCATGACCACTTCGCGCGCCTCTTCGTCAAGTCGGTGCGGCGGTTCGTCGTCCTCTTCGACCAGACAGGTCGTGTCGTAGGAGAGATACTCGAACTCACGCTCGACGCGACTCTCTTCGAGGGCCGCCTCGTCGAGTTCGCCGAGTTCGCTCTTCGTCGGATGGAGAAAACGGGTGAACGTCCGTTCGGCGTCTTCGGGTTCTCGAATCTCCGTCGGACAACCGCAGAACAGTTTCGACTCGGTGTCGAGTTGCTGGTGAATCTCCAGCCCCGCGACGAGTCCGAGGTCCTCGTAGTCGTACGCACTCATTGATTGCCAGTGCGAGTCCGGAGAGTAAAAAAGAATCCATAAAGACGGTTGAGCCTGCATCTCGGTGACCGACCCGCCGGTCAGCCACCTCCTGTCGGAGGCTTGACCTGTCCTTGTCAGTCCGGCCTGCGCGAAACTGGCCGGCTGTGTGCGTTCTCGTCGGGATGTTCCCGGCGTTCGCTCCGTGTTTGTTCGAGGACCTGAACGCTCGGATCGCTACTTAGATGCGGCGCAAGCCCTGACCGATGCCGTTTGCTTCGTTACACTGGGGGCACTCGTAGTGCCAACCGTCGTTCGTTGCTTGGCCTTCGGGGAATGTGGCACCACAACTTCGGCATTCCAACATATCCCGCCCCTGTTCACGCTGGTACTGCAGGCTCGGCATAGTCAGAAGTTCTACGGATTCAAGCATGAAAATACCGGTTTTCTATCAGGGATGTGATTGATAGACACGAACGAACTGCCGTCTGCTGATTGCTAGCAGTAGTGTACTTGAATAAAGTATCAGAATGGTTTAGATTGTCGCTTCAGTCGTCGCCGAGGATTCCCCGGTGTGTCATCTTCTCGGGGTCGAGAACTTCGTCGGCCTCTTCTTCGGAGAGATAGCCCTTCTCGATGACGACTTCGCGGACGGTCTTGCCCTCTTTCAGTGCCGTCTTCGCTACTTCACTCGCTTTGTCGTAGCCGATAGTGGGATTCAGCGCCGTCGCCAGCGCCATCGAGCGTTCGACCTGTTCCTCGCAGACCTCCTCGTTCGCTTCGAGTTTGCGGACGAACTTCGTCCCGAAGGTTTCCGAAGCGTTCGAGATGAGTTGCGCCGATTCGAGGAAGTTGTGCGCGAGGACGGGCTTGTAGAGGTTGAGGTCGATCTGTCCCTCAGCGGCTCCGGCGGAAATGGCGGCGTCGTTACCGACGACCTGCTTGTGGACCTGATTGACGGCTTCAGCGACGACGGGATTGATTTTCCCGGGCATGATGGAACTGCCCGGTTGGTTTTCGGGTTGTTCGATCTCGCCGAGACCGTTTCGCGGACCGGAAGCGAGAAGCCGCAGATCGTTCGCAATCTTGTTCAGCGACCCTGCGACGGTCCGAAGTGCGCCGTGAGCCTCGCTCATCGCGTCGTGGGCGGCCTGCGCCTCGAAGTGGTTGTCCGCTTCACGGAACTCGACACCCGTCTCCGCCGTGATGTACTCTGCCGCTTTCTTGGGGAAGTCGGGATGGGTGTTCAGTCCGGTGCCGACGGCCGTCCCGCCGAGTGCGAGTTCGCTCAGATGTTCACGAACGCCGTCGAGGCGACCGAGACCTTTCTCTACCTGTGTCCGGTACCCGCCGAACTCTTGTCCGAGCGTGACCGGCGTCGCATCCTGAAGGTGAGTTCGCCCCGTCTTAACGACGCCCGCGAACTCCTCTTCTTTCGCTTCGAGCGCCTCGCGGAGCGTGTCGAGTGCGGGAAGGAGGTCCTTCTCGACAGCTTCGAGCGCCGAAACGTGCATTGCGGTCGGAATCACGTCGTTCGAGGACTGCCCGTAGTTCACGTGGTCGTTCGGGTGGACCACGCGGTCGCCGATTTCCTCGCCCATGAGTTCGGCGGCGCGGTTGGCGATGACCTCGTTGGCGTTCATGTTCGACGACGTGCCGGACCCCGTCTGGAACACGTCTACGGGGAACTGGTCGTCGTGTTCGCCGGCGATGACCTCGTCTGCGGCCTCGACGATGGCGTCCGCGATATTCTCCTCTACGAGTCCGAGGTCGCGGTTCGCTTGTGCGGCCCCCTTCTTCACGACGCCGAGCGCGCGGATGAACCGCCGACTGAACGTGATTCCCGAGATGGGGAAATTCTCTACGGCCCGTTGGGTCTGCGCACCCCAGTACGCGTCCGCGGGCACTTGCATCTCACCGAGACTGTCCCGTTCGGTTCGGAAGTCCTCGCTCATAGTTCGGCAGACGAAGGGTGTCTGCGTAAAACCCGTTGGTCCGCATCGCTGGACAACAGTTGAAAGATATCGTGAACTTCCTCAACACACATCACATTCTATGATTGTCATTTCATATTATATCACCAGAATATGGGAAAATTAATCGGATAAATAAGTGAATACTAAATGACAGAAAAATTATCAGTAGATGGTACTACCCATTGCTATCCTCGTATTCCAAACCATCATTTTTCTTTATTAACGTATTCACTCGATACCCAGTAAACAATCTGCAAACCTTTAAGTAAATCGTGTAGGATAGTACATCCGCGACTGCCAACGACTAACTACCATGAAAGATAATAATAACGAACGCAGGTTCTCTCGACGGACGTACCTCCGCCTCAGTGGTCTGGCGGGCGCAGGAATGGCAGGACTGGCTGGTTGTTCCGGCGGTGGCGACCAGACAACGACAACTGAAGAGACCACGGAGTCCGGCGAGGGTACCAGTGGTGAGACGGCAGCCGATACGACGACCGAGCAGAGCGGCGGCAACGAACTCGAACTCGTCCACTGGTGGACGGCCGGTGGCGAGAAAGATGCTCTGCAAGCACTCCTCGACGGCTTCAAAGAGGAGTATCCGGACGTCGAACTCAACAACAACCCGGCACCCGGTGGGGCTGGTTCCGCACTCGATACGGTCATTAAGAACCGTGTGCTCAACAGAAACCCCCCGAGTACGTTCCAGATTTGGCCGGGGAAGGCGCTCACCCAGTACGTCGAGGGGGACGTCCTCCAAGACATCGGTGACTCCGTCTGGAGTCAGGAGATGCGCGACGCCTACCGGCAGGGCGTACAGAATCTCTCCCAACCGGCTGGAAACTACGTTGCAGTCCCGATCAACATCCACCGCCTCAACAATCTGTTCTACAACGCCTCTGTTCTTGAAGAGGCGGGCGTTGACCCGGCAAGTCTCTCTGATCCCGGCGCGCTCAACGACGCGCTCGACACCATCGCCAGCGAGACGGATGCAGTGCCGATGGCGCACCAGATCAAGTCGCCGTGGTCGTCGGTTCAGCTCTGGGAAACCATCTTCCTCGGCTACAACGGTGCTGATACGTACAACTCCGCTATCGTCGAAGGCAACATCGCAGACCACGAAAGCGCGGTGAAAGAGTCGCTTCAGACGCTCAAAGACTACCACGAACACTTCAACCAGGACGCCGGATCCGTCTCGTGGGACCAAGCGAACGGCAAAGTCGTCAACGGCGATGCGGCGTTCATCCACCAGGGCGACTGGGCCGCAGGTCAGTACAAGTCCGCCTCGGAGTTCGAGTACGACTCCGACTGGGGAATGATTCCGTTCCCCGGAACGAGCGGCCAGTACTCCGTCGTCACCGACTCGTTCGTCTTCCCGAAGAACAACCCGTCGCCGGAGGCGACGCGGAAGTTCCTCAGCTACTGCGGTACGGTCGATGCGCAAAAGCGGTTCAACCCGATCAAGGGGTCCATTCCGCCGCGGACCGACGTGCCGACGGACCCGTTCGGTCCGTTCCTGCAGTCGCAGATTGAGGACTTCAAGAACTCCGATGCCCAACCGCCGACCATCGCGCACGGGACGGCCGTTACGCCTGACGTTCACGGTGATATCGACGAGGCATTCGCCAGCTTCAACGAACAGTGGAACGTCGAGGGAGCGTACGACGCGCTCGTGAACGCGTTCCCGAACTAACGGGGCGTCACATATGCTTCACTCCATCTTTCGACGACTCGTGAGCCTCGGGTGTGGAGACGAGCGGAGCGACGACATACGAACAGACGGCGGTACCGCGACCGCACCCGCTTCGACAACGACCGATCAAACCGAGCGGTCGTGGCTCGAAAGTGAGTTCGTCCGGTCGCTCCCGTTCTGGTTGCCGCCGACGCTCCTCATGGGGCTGTTCGTCTACGGGGCTATCGGCTGGAACGCCATCATCTCGCTCACCGACTGGGACGGATTCGGCAATCCGGACTACAGTAACCTCGACTTCTCGATGTACGCGCAGATGCTCGGCGACCCGACGTTCGTCGCCGCCGCGCGCAACACTATCGTGTTACTCGTCGTGTTCACGGTGGCCTCGTTAATCGTCGGACTCGTCCTCGCGATTCTCGTTGACCGCGGGATACGGTTCGAGAACACGTTCCGGACCATCTACCTCCTGCCGATGAGCCTCTCGTTCGTCGTGACGGCCATCTTCTGGGCGTGGATGTACAACCCGCAGAGCGGCCTCGTCAACGTCGTCCTCAGGAACATCGGCCTCGGCTTCGTCGCCAACGACTGGATCAGCGACCCGCAGACGAAACTTGGCGCAGTCATCTTCGCGCTGATGTGGCAGTTCAGCGGGTACTGCATGGTCGTGTATCTCGCCGGTCTGCGCGCCATTCCGTCGGATCAGTTCGAGGCGGCACGCATCGACGGCGCGTCTACCGTTCGGATGTACTGGCGCGTCATCATCCCTCAACTGCGGGCTTCGACCATGAGCGCCGCTGTCGTGCTGATGGTGTTCGCACTCAAGGCGTTCGACTTCCTGTTCGTCATGTTCGGCGACACGCCCGGCCCCTCGACGGACATCCTTGCGACGATGATGTACCGCGAAGCGTTCAGTTCCACGAACTGGGCGTACGGCGCAGCCATCGCAACCGTCCTGTTCTTGCTCGCGTTGGTGGTTATCGGTCCGTATCTCTACGTGCAGTACCAGCGAGGTGACCTATGAGTCTCGCAGACGACATCCGTTCGGCCAGCGTGTCGCGCTACGGACTGTACGCCGTTATCGCGGTGATGGCGGCGTTCTACCTCGCACCGTTGGAGAGCGGCCTGATGACATCCATCAAGACGCAGGATGCGTTCATCAACACGACGCCGTTCATCCCGCCGTTCGGTGACGGCTTCACGCTCGGGCCGTGGAACGAGGCGTGGGCGCAGATGCAGGGTCCGCTGACGGACTTCTCCGGTGCGCTGTATAACAGCGCGTTCGTCGCCATCCCGGCGACGGTACTGTCGGGCCTCATCGGCTCTATCGCGGCGTACGGTCTCACGAACCTGAACTGGCGCGGCCAGGCGGGCGTGCTGATTCTGTTCGTCGCAGGGATGTTCGTCCCCTACCAGTCCGTACTCGTTCCACTGACGCGATTTTGGACCATCGTCGGTCTCCACAACCACCTCGCGGGGATACCGTTCCTCGCCCAACGCGTCGGACTCATCGAACTCATCGTGACACACACCGCGTACGGGATTCCCATCTGTACCATCCTGTTCCGGTCGTATTACGCGAGTTTCGACCAGTCGATGCTGGAGGCTGCGCGCATCGACGGCGCAACGTTCACGCGTATCTACCGCCGCATCATCTTCCCGCTCTCAAAGCCGATGTTCGCGGTGGTGCTTATCTACCAGTTCACGCAGGTCTGGAACGACTTCCTGTTCGCACTCGTGCTGGTGTCCTCGCCGACGAGCGAGGTTGCGACAATCGCGCTGAACAAACTCCAAGGCTCGATGGTCCAACAGTACAACATCCAGATGGCCGCCGCGTTCATCGCGGCACTCCCGACGCTCCTCGTGTACGTCCTGTTCGGAGACAAGTTCGCAGAGGGCGTGGCAGGTGAAACATAATGGCAGAACTCACACTCGACAACGTTACGAAGGTATTCGACGACAACGGTACAGACATCGTGGCAGTAGACGGCGTCTCCGTAGACATCGACGACGGCGAGTTCCTCGTCCTCGTCGGGCCGTCCGGATGCGGGAAGTCCACCACACTTCGAATGATTGCGGGCCTCGAAACCGTCTCCAGCGGCGAGATACGACTCGACGGCGAGGTCGTAAACGCGCAACCGCCGCGCGAACGCGACATTGCGATGGTGTTCCAGTCGTACGCGCTGTACCCGCATATGACCGTCAAGGAGAACATGTCGTTCGGGCTGGAGGAATCCACGGACATGCCCGACAGCGAGATCTCATCGCTCGTCGAGGAGACGGCAGAGATGCTCGGTATCGGCGACTTACTCGGTCGCAAACCCGGCGAACTCTCCGGCGGCCAACAGCAACGCGTCGCTCTCGGCCGCGCTATCGTCCGGGACCCGAAAGTGTTCCTGATGGACGAACCGTTGTCGAATCTCGATGCCCAACTTCGCTCGCAGATGCGAACGGAACTCCAGCGTATACAGGAGAACTTGGGCGTTTCAACCGTCTACGTGACGCACGACCAGACGGAGGCGATGACGATGGGCGACCGCATCGCCATCCTCAACGACGGCGAACTCCAGCAGGTCGCGACGCCGTTGGAGGCGTACCACGAACCGACGAACCAGTTTGTGGCAAAGTTCATCGGAGAACCCTCGATGAACTTCTTCGAGATGGAGATGCAGGGCGACCGCTTGACGAGCGACCTCTTCGACTATCCGCTGTCTGAGGAGACGCGCGAAGCGCTCGGCGACACCACGCACGTCACGTTCGGCATCCGGCCCGAAGACATCGAAGTCGTCTCCGAAGCCGCGGACGATCACGACTTCGAGATGGTCATCGACGTGGTGGAACCGATGGGTAACGAGAACAACGTCTACCTTTCGTTCGAGACGGGCGGCGACGCAGACCTCGTGGCGACGGTTGATGGGATGCGGAGCCTCGACGCCGGACAACCGGTCGTCGCACGCCTCCCCGAGCCAGCGATTCATCTGTTCGACACACAGTCTGGTAGCGCGCTGAAGAACCGCTCGCTGGACGAACTCGAAGAAACCGAACCGCGACTGTAGCGTTGCGGACGGTACGTTCGGTCGTCTGGTAGTTACTCGCCTGCGTCCCCGTACTCTTCGGGCGTATAGGTTTTCAGTTCCATCGCGTGGATGTCTGTCGTCATCGACTCGCCCAGCGCGTCGTACACCATCTGGTGTTGTTGGACGAGGCTTTTCCCCTCGAACGCGGGCGAGACGACGACGGCCGCAAAGTGTGCGTCTTCGTGGTCTTCGTCCGGGACGCGCGGAAGCGACACCGACGCGTCCGCGTCTTCAATACCGTCCTCGATGAGACGTTCGACTTCCGAAGTTTCCATACGCGCCGGTGGGTCGCCGTCGGATAAAACTCTCCGGAGTCGTTCGTCTGCGGCCGACTCACAGCGCGGCGGAAACCGAAACAGTCTCAAATGTTGTTCTCTGACATCAATAGCCTCTACGTCATCCGGTTTTACAGAATCTTTTTTGATAATCAGCGGCGAACTATTTTGAACCGAAACACCGTCGGAGGGGAGTAGATGAACGTCGCCCAAAAACTCGACAACCTCCTCCCCGAACCGCTTCAGCGTAGTTATCTTGCCAAGTTGGCTCTCCTCTTCGTCATTGTCACCGTCGCTGTCGTCGCTATCGGCGGCTACACCTACGTGACCGTCGCCGAAGAGGTGAGCGACTCCGCGCAACGCGATCTCCAATCAACAGCCACGCTTCAGTCTGAGCAACTGTCCGGATGGGTTTCATCACAAAAGCAGACCGCACGGATGGTCTCACGCTATAGCGTGTTCCAGACCGCCGACAACCCGGTCGTTTCGCAGTACCTCCGTCGTGAGAAAGCCGTCCTCCCGACGGCCGTCACGGACGTTCACTACGTCGATACCGAGAACTCACGTATCGTCGCCAGTTCGAACAGTGACGCCGTCGGAACCGACCCGCTTCCTGAGGGAACGTCGTTCCTCACCGGGTCGATTAATATGCCCGTTGCCGATCAGGTCTCCTACACTCGCCCGTACCAGCGCGATAACAAGACGTACATGGCGTTCGTCAGCCCGGTTCAACTCAAATCTGACCGGGTCGTGATGGTTATCGCCGACATGAGCTACGTCGAACTCACGCTCGACACTGCCGTCGAGGGGAGTTTCGCACAGGTAGTTACGACCGACGGGAAAGTGCAGTTCGACGCTTCCGGTCGGAAAAACTACGGTGACTACGGCGTCCCGAACGCGACTGCCTTGTCCGAGGGCGCGGCCGGTAATTCGGGCGTCTACGAGGAAGGCGCGAACGATGTCCTCTCGGAGGACCATCTCGTCGCCTACGCACCCGTTTCAGGAACGGACCTCGTGACTGTGGTTCACGCACCCGCCTCTGCGGTGTACAGCGTCCAACAGTCTGTCGGTGAGAAACTTATCGCGCTCTTGGCCGCCGTCGTCATCGGCTTCGTCGTCCTTGGCGCAATCATCCACGGCACCACCGTCACGCCGCTCTCGACGCTCGCTGGACGCGTCGAACGCCTTCGCGGCGGTGATTTGGACGTGTCGCTCCCCGATGGCCGAACCGACGAGTTCGGGTCCGTCGTGGACGGCATCGATGCGCTTCGTGACGACCTGAAGTCACAACGTGACGACGCGCGCCGTTACAGAGATGTAATGAGCGAGGCGGCCGACGGCGACTTGACCGTCCGCATGGACCTCGAATCCGACTCGGAGGTCATGCGAACGATTGCTGCCGCGTTCAACGAGATGGCAGAAGAGTTAGAAACGACGCTCGTTGCCCTCACCGCGTTCGGAGAGACAGTGGCATCCAGCAGTTCCGGCGTCGCCTCGGGGGCCGCAGAGGTGAGTTCCGCGAGCGACGAAATCGCACAGTCGGTCGAACAGATCTCCGCCGGGGCACGCGAACAGGCCGACCACTTAGCAGAACTCTCAGAGGAGATGAGTAGCCTCTCGGCGTCGGTTGAGCAGGTCTCGGCGACGACCGACGACTTGGCAGACGGTTCTGCTGCGGTTGCAGAACGTGCTGATGAGGGACGCGAGGCCGCAAACGGCGCGCTTGACGGCGTTGAAGCTATCGAGATGGAGACGCGCGAAGCCGTCGAGTCTGTCGAAGACTTAGACGACGAGATAGAACGGATTAGCAACGTGACCGGCGTCATTGCGGACCTCGCAGAGCAGACGAACATCCTCGCGCTGAACGCGTCCATCGAGGCGTCGCGCGCTGGTGAAGCCGGGTCCGGATTCGCTGTCGTTGCCGACGAAGTGAAACATCTCGCCGAGGAGACGGCGACGTACGCCGAGACAATCGAAGACCACGTTTCGACGCTCCAGTCGAAGCGCGCTGAGGTTGTCGAACGAATCGAGCAGATGCGCGAGCAAGTCGAAGCGGGTGCCGACGAAGTTGACGAGGCGCTGTCCTCGTTCGACGAAATCGCCGATAGCGTGAGTCAAAACAGCGCGAGTGTCGAGGAAGTCGCCGCCGCCACGGGAGAACAGGCTAGTACGACCGAGGACGTGCTGTCGATGGCCGACGAACTCGCGGGTATCGGTGAGGAGACGACGGCCGAAGCCGAGAACGTCTCCGCCGCCGCCGAGGAACAGACGGCAACGCTCAGCGAAGTCTCTGAGGGGGCACACCGCCTCGCTGACCAAGCGAACGAACTGAGCGAACTGCTCAGCGAGTTCGACGTGTCCGCCGAGGGAATCGATTTCGAGGAAGAACTCTCGGTCGATAGTGAGACTGCCGCAACGCTCGAAAACATCCTCAGAGAGGCTGAGAACGCGGCCGGAAGCGTGACGCCATCGACACCCGCCGCGTCGGACGACGACTAAACGCGGTCGAAACGCTGCGATACGACGCCCGTCGTCGCTGACGACGACTCGCGGACTCTTTTAACCACTACCCGACAAGGAGCGTTCGTGACCGAGTTGATCGACCGCGTCGAACGCCGCCTGTCCGAAGAACACACCGACGTGGTGGACGGCATCGAACGGTGTGCAGACGCCGTCGCTGACGAGTGGGACGAGTCACCGGAGGGTGCGTGGACGACAGACCGCGACGAAGTCGTGCCCGTGTTCGAACGGGCGCTGGATGCCTCTGGATTGCTGATGCACTTCCCGCGCGTCCTCTCGGATCTCGTGACGACCATCGGCCACCCGATGCCCGCACCGCCTGTCGCCGCTCCGCCGCACGTCGTCGTCCGGAGCGAGGGGGTCCTTCTTCGCGCCTCGTTACGTGAAGGCCGACTGGTCGTCGCGTTCGACGCCTTCGCTGTCGAACGAGGTGACGAACTGCGGTACGTCCGACTCGACGATGTGGACGTGACCGTCGAACTGCGCTGAATAGGATCTTTGGCGGTGTTCGCCGTCGCTTACATCTGGTGGCGATTTCGCCGTCGCTTACATCTGGTAGCGACGTTCGTCGTCGCGTTGTGGGTACTGATTCTGTCCGGTCATCTCCTCGTACGTCATCCCCGAGAGATACTCGTCGTACGTTACGTCGTAGCCCTGTCGGAGATGGAAATCGAGCGTCCCGCGATCCACAGTGGTCTGAAAGAGGAGGTGGACCGCACGGCGGACAAGTTCGTCGGTTTCGTCCGTCTCAAACGCCGCAGCGAGCATTGCCAGTTCGTGTCTCGTCTCGCGGTCGAACGACACCGTCGATTCCTCGTCGAGGTCGGCGTACGCAGTCTCTACGTCTTCGGTGAGTTCGTCCAGTCCCATACCCGCGTCCGAGGGGTGCAGACGATAAGGGTCCTGCGACTCATAGGTCGGTTGTCGTCCCTTCCCGGTGATCGCTGACCCGGGTCGAGTTCCGGTACATAGCGACACCGCCCGTATCACTCGTAAACGTCGAGTGCGCTGGTGACGAGTTTCGCCTCCGCCCTGTGGAGGTGTTCACTGACAGTACTTGCGGCACAGTCGAGTGCTGCGGCAATCTCCCCGTGCGTCGTCTCTCGCGGAATCTCGTAGTAGCCCATTTTTGCGGCGGTACGGACGACCGTCAGTTGTCGGTCGGTCAGCGTCGCGGCGGGGAACTCTCGTCCAACGTCGAACTCGGTCACCGACTCTATCGTGAGCGACAACGCATCCGGAAACGAGTCGAATGCCGAGCGAACATCGGCCGCCTGCCCGACGAGAGAACCACGAACGCACCCGTCTCGGTAGATAACGGGGCCGACGACGACGAGTCCGCTGGTCGTCAGGGCGTCGAACAACGTGGTTAACGGTTCGGGTGTGTCCAGAGTCACGTACAGTGCGAAGCGGTCCGCGTCCGCGTGTTGGACCTCGTACGACCGAACGTCCGGTACGCCAGCCAACGCCGCCTCGAATCGAACGCTGTCGCCGCGGATGACAAACAACGCCGCCGGGCAGTCAGAACCCAACGTCCAATCAACGAGATGCGTCTCTCGAACCCACTCGCCCGATGCGAGGAGATCGAACAAGGGCCGTCTGAGTTCTCCCTCTGGCGACCCGGTGAACCGGACTTGTCGCACACTGTCGATAGTATTTGAGTAATGATAAATGTACCATGCATAGACGGGAAAATCTCCTCCACGAATGAGAACATATCCCAAGGTATGAGCCGAGTCGGCACGGAGGAGACCCAGACGTTTCAGACAGACGTAGTCATCGTCGGAGCCGGCCCCGCCGGATGCGTTCTCGGCGGACTGCTTGCCCGGAGCGGCGTGGAGACGATGCTTCTCGAACGGCACGCGACGTTCGACCGAGAGTTCCGCGGATTCGCCTTCCAACCGTCGGCGCTCCGTGTCTTCGATCAGATTGACGTTCTCGAACGCGTGCTGGACCTGCCGCACGAGCGGATCTCGAAGTTCAAACTCGAACTCTACGGTCGTCTGTACACGTTCGTAGACTTCACGACGCTCTCGCCACCGCACGATTTCGTTCTCTCTATCGACCAACCGCCGCTGCTGCGGATGCTCGTCGATGACGCGGAGCGCTTCGAAACGTTCGAGTTCCGTCCCTCGACGGTGGTTCGTGACCTTCTCGTCGAAGACGGCTCCGTTGTCGGCGTTCGAGCGAGTGACCGCGAAATAGACGAGGATCTGACGATCCGGTCACGGTTGGTCGTCGGTGCCGACGGCCGCTACTCGACTGTTCGACAGGCGGCGGGTATCGATCCCGGTCTGGTAGACACCGATTTCGAGGTCGTCTGGACGAAAGTTCCGGGATCGGCATCGCATGAGATTCAGGCCCGAATCAACGAGGACGGCCAACTCCTGTACTTCGGGTTGGGGCCGGATGTCCAACTCGGATGGCTGATCGAGAAGGGGACGTATCCGGACCTCCGGGAGCGGGGTATCGAAGCGTTCCGCGACCGAATCGCCGCCGTAGACCCTCGCCTCCGTCCGGCGTTAGCGGAGTCGTTGACAGGCTTCGACCAATGCTCGCTGTTGGATGTCTCGCCCGGGTTCACCGACGAGTGGGTGCGCGATGGCCTCGCGTTGATCGGCGATGCCGCCCACGTCGCCTCACCGCTCGGCGGACAGGGCAACGCGCTGGCGATACAGGATGCCGCCGTCCTTCATGCCGCGGTCGTCCCCGCGCTCCGCCGCGAGAGCGGCGTTCTCTCCGCGTCGTCACTCGAACCGTACGCGACCCGTCGCCGTCCCGCAGTCCGTCGTATTCTCGATATGCAACTGCTCGGCCAACGCGCTATCTCGATGCTCGTAACGCGCGGCGACGACATTCCCGCAGTAATCCGTCAAACAATCGCCAAAGCGGGTGCGACTGCGGCAACGGTCGGTCCCGTTTCCCGACGACTTCGGGACCTGATCGCGTTCGGCCCGGACCCCGTGGACGTGGAGACGGCACTGTTCGACCGCGAACCGGCCACAGAAGACCTCCCGCCGTCGCCGAATCAGCAATCATAAACGCGCACCGACTAAGCTCAGTACGATGACCGACGGCCACGCATCGTCGCTCGAAACCGGCGACGCGACCGCCCTCCCAGAAGATGTGGACGACGTACGGGACGCGCTCGTCTCGTGGTACGAGGCGGACCACCGCGATTTCCCATGGCGGCGGACCGACGACCCCTACGAAATTCTCGTCTCCGAGGTGATGAGCCAGCAGACACAACTCGGGCGCGTCGTCGAAGCGTGGGAGGATTTCCTAGACGAGTGGCCAACTGCCGCGGACCTCGCGGCGGCCGACCGGAGCGACGTGGTCTCTTTCTGGAGCGGACACAGTCTCGGCTACAACAACCGCGCGAAATACCTCCATGAGGCGACCCGGCAAGTAATCGAGGAGTACGACGGCGAGTTCCCCCGCTCGCCAGACGAACTCTCCGAACTGATGGGTGTCGGCCCGTACACCGCAAACGCCGTCGCTTCGTTCGCCTTCAACAACGGCGATGCGGTGGTGGATACGAACGTCAAACGGGTTCTGCACCGCGCATTTGCGGAAATCCATAATGCAGACGATCCGGACTACGAAACCGTTGCGAACACCCTTATGCCGCCCGGAGAGTCCCGAATATGGAACAACGCGATCATGGAACTCGGCGGTGTCGCCTGCGGGAAGAAACCTCGGTGTGATGAGGCCAGTTGCCCGTGGCGCGAGTGGTGTCACGCCTACCAGACCGGTGACTTCACCGCGCCCGACGTGCCCACACAGCCGAGCTTCGAAGGGAGCCGTCGGCAGTTCCGCGGGCGCGTTGTTCGACTCCTCGGGGAACACGACGAGATGGATCTGGACACGCTTGGTCATCGGATCCGAGTGGATTACACCCCTGACGGAGAGCACGGGCGAGAGTGGCTGCGAGGTCTCCTCTCGGACCTTGCCGACGATGGACTCGTCCAGATCGAGGAAGGGAACGATCAGACGATTGCTCGACTTCAGTAGTCTAATTCAGATCCTCTGAACTACTTCTAAGGCGTCATAGACGAGTAACATACGAGTGGACGATGTGATGATCGAGAGTTACACTGCGGGCTGGTTGTGCCGTCTTACGTCGTCAGTGTCGCTCGCGTAGTGGTCTGTGAGCCATTCGTCCCACGTGACGGTTCCAACTGCGTGATCCGGGCAGGTCGCGTGCCCAACTCGAAATGCCCTAGTCGTTCCACCGGGGAATGGGATTCTGAGTATCGGACGACGTAACCCCCGTACACGACGGTACGTCTGTGCGATGTCGCCCACTGAATGGACCTCTGGCCCGCCAACAGGGTCAGTTCGACCCGCAGCACCCTTCGTCGCATAATCAACAAGACGACCTGCGACCTCGCGGACATCAACCGGCTGAACCTGCATCCCTGTCGGGAGGGGCCAGACGGGGAGTTTCGCCACGGAGTCAAGCAACGCTGCGACGAACGAGTGAAATTGCGTCGCACGAACGATTGTCGTCGGGAGATCGCTGGTCTCGACTGTAGCCTCAGCGGTATGCTTGTGCTCGTAGTAGGAGAAGGGGATGTCGTCGATTCCGACGATGGAAGGATAGACGAAATTCTCGACACCAGCTTCCATCGCGGCTTCTACGAGACGTTCTGTCCCCGTTACGTCAACTGCCTTGGTGTCGCCCTGCGGGGCCGTCGCCGCGTGGATGACGACATCGACGTCTTCGAGCGCTGACTGAATCCCCGCGCCTTCAGCCAGATCAAGCGTGACCCACTCGACGTCCGCCGTAGTCTCGGCCGGCGGCGAACGGCTTGCCGCCCGAACAGTATGGCCTGCCTCGGTGAGGCGCGACTGGAGGGCTGTCCCGAGTGTGCCGGTTGCTCCGGTCACCAGCGTTCGAACCATACCGACGGTTCGCTCCCTCGAACGGAGTGACTACTGCCGAGTCCACTCGGTGGGTTTAAGTTATATATCGCGTCGTGTGACTCATGAAACACGCTCGCGTGCGTCTCACGGCCCACGGGAGGGAGCGCGACATTCACCCGATGTACGGCGTGATGACCGAGACATCGTTCGTCGAGCGAGCGACGGCACTGCAGTGGAACTACACCGGCGATGCGTTGGGAATTCTCCATTACGTCGTCGGCGACGCCGACGCACTCGAAACAGCAATGGAAGACATTCCGGAGGTGATCGGCTACGACGTGGCCCGCGTTGATGCTCGGTCCTTCTACGTGTACGTCCGGGATGCGACGACTGGGCCACTCCGGGAGCTGTTCACGCCTGTCACGTCGGGTGGAATCCTCGTCGTCCCGCCGGTCAAGTACGAACCGGATGGAACCGTTGTTTTCTCGATGTTTGGCCCTGACGATGAACTTCAGGAGGCATTAACGAGCGTTCCCTCACCGATTGACGTAACCATCGAAGCAGTCGGTGGCCTCGCAGATACGACGGCTGCTGTCGAGGGCCGGCTCACAGACCGCCAGCGTGAGGTCGTCAAAACGGCAGTCTCCAGGGGTTACTACGATATTCCTCGAACTGTCAGTCAGGCGGAGATTGCCGCCGAACTTGACTGCGCACCGAGTACCGTCGCAGAGCACCTCCGTAAAGCCGAATCACGGATGATGCGAACGCAGTTCCTCCGATAGCTGCAAACAGAAATGTCGCCTTCTACTACAGAACGGATGTCTCCCCCCTTATTGGCTCTCAGAGAATCGTATAATGGATTTCTCACACTATCGAGCTTTCGACGTGCCAGATGACGACGACGCCTTCGAACGCGTCGCGCAGTTCGCCATGCCCGAGGGCGAATCGAAGGTGTGGAACAACGCCATCATGGAACTGGGCGGCGTCGCCTGCGAGAAGACGCCCACGTGCGACGAATCGGGGTGTCCATGGCGGCGGTGGTGCCACGCCTACGAGACAGGCGATTTCACCGCGCCCGACGTGCCGACCCAGCCGAGTTTTGAAGGGAGTCGTAGGCAGTTCCGTGGTCGTGTCGTCCGAACGCTGGGCGAGTACGACGAATTGGAACTGGATGAACTCGGGCCACGAATCCGGGTTGACTACGGTGGCGACTACGGGCGCGAGTGGCTTCGAGAACTGGTTTCAGATCTCTCTGCTGACGGGTTAGTGAACGTCGAGAAACGCGATGACGACACCGTCGTTCGGCTCCGCGAGTGAATCGCGGTCACGTCGGCGTCTGAACTGCTCGTCGCCGTTCGATTAGTCTTCGGATTCGGATGGGGCGTTGACCGCCATCACGGGAACGTCCGCTCCCCTGACGACGCGGTTGGTAACGCTGCCGACGAGGCGACGTTCGAGACCGCTGTGGCCGTGCGTCCCCATCACGATGAGGTCGATATCGTTTTCGTCAGTGTACTGGAGGATCTGTTCTTCCGGTGTCCCTTCGAGAACGTCGGTGACGACCTCCGCTTGCGTGGTGGCGGCGATACGCTCGACATCTCGGAAAGCCTGTTTGCTGGCCTCTGCTCCGAGTTCTCGAAGCGTCTCTCGAACGTCGTTCTTCGAGACGGTCAACCAGCCCGTGTCGGTCTCGACGACGTACAGGGCGTGAACGGTTGCGTCGTACTGCTGTGCGAGGTCGAACGCGTGACGAGCCGCAGCTGACGAGAGGTCGCTTCCGTCCGTCGGGACGAGAATGCGCTCGTACATCTTAGACCCCTCCTGACGGGTGTATCACGGTCAGACGCTCACTGGGAGAGAGTCGGCGCAGCGTCATCCGATGACCCCGAAGCCGAATCTCGCGTACGGCCAGACGGCGTAGAGTACGATGCCGACGATGAGCGCCGGAATCGTCGTGTAGATGGTTGCGACGATTGCCGCCTTCATGTCGATAGCCATCAGCGGGAACAGCGCGTCGCCGTCCTGACTGATCGCGTTCGCGGTCAGCGCGGAGAACGGGATGCCGCCTTGGGCGTACACCTGCGCGAACACAATCTGGGGCGCACAGCCCGGAATCAGTCCGAGCAACGCGCCTCCAATCGGCGCTAACACACCTGCGGCCGCCGCGATTGCACCGATATCTATCGAGAAGATGACGATGCTGTACTCGTAGATCAGGTACGCGGCGATGACCCACACGGTGACCATACTGGTCTCCATGGCGGCGTGCTGGAACGTCTCGTACGCGCTGGTGAAGTCGTCGCGGATGCGTCCGGCTTCGCCCTCGCCGATGAATCGGCGGCCGACAAAGTGGAGGTAGAACGACGCCGTCGTTCCGACGAGTCCTGCGATGGTGAACAGGCCGAAGAACGTCGGCGCGAACTCCAAGGGCACTTCAGGCGCGCCACGAACCAGATACAGGACTCCAGCCACAAGGCCAGCGACGGCGACGCCCCACCAGAGGACGTGGACACCGTGACTGATCGTCGTCAGCAGTCCGGAGTCGTCCCCGGTTCCGTGGCCGTGGTCGTGACAACTCTGGTCCATCTCGTAGTTGGGGATGCTTGGACCGCCATCGGCGACGTTCGTCGTGGTGAACCCACCGTCGGTCATCGGCCGACTGATGCGGTTGACCGCGCGGTCCACGCGGCCGACGCCGAGACCCCAGATGTCGATGGCGTAGCCGAACAGAATCGCCGCGACGAACGCCATTGCGTAGGCGTACGCGGCCGCTTTCGGCGCGAGTGCGAGAATGACGAATGCGGAGTCGCCCGCGGTGGCGGCGAGCGCCGCGACGACGGTCCCGAAACTGACCGTCCCGCGGATGTACAACGGCATTGCGATGATCGCTCCACCACAACCGGGCGTGAGACCGAGAAGCGCCCCGGCGATAGGCTGCATCCGCTCGTGACTCTCCAAGTAGGAGACGATCCGACCACCAGTGCGGTACTGGATGTAACTGAACAACAGGACAGTGATTGCGACGAATGCGCTGACTTGAACGAATCCGTCGCGGACCGAGAAGACGAAGATGTCGATGGCCTCTTGCAGACCGATCATACTGCTGATGACACCTCCGCTACTCGAACGTCGTCCTCGGGGTCATACTCGCTTGACCCGTCGAGGCGGACAGTGTGTCTAGTTCCATTAGACTTTGCTGAAATTGGCACCATGCGTTTGTGAACACGTTATGTTGGGCACACGAAGTACAAAGTCGTTTTGGACGAACTATGAATTTAGAGATGTCTAAATATGGCTGTGCTCTCGTTTCGTGTTCCGACTCAATCGTGCAAAATAGAGGCCAGTGGGTGGATTCTCTGGCAATTTAGTGGTTGCAGATTGGTGCCGTGACGTACTCTGATTGCCCGCAACGGGTCGAAGCTACGGGACTTTGAGGTACGCGTACCCGTCGTGCTGTAATCGCGTGAGTGCTCCCACGCCCGAGGAGACCGATTTGACGTTCGAGAGGAGTTTCGACTTGGGGATGTTGCGACCAGACAGCGAGTTACTGCACGCGAGACAGCGCACGTCGCCGTCGAGGGCGCGAACGTCTGCAGAGAGCGGCGACCGCTCGACAAACAGGTAGATAGCGTCGCCGTTGGCGAGGAGTGCCACTTCGTCCATCTCGACGGTGTCGTCACCGAGGAGGTTGTTCACGTTCGCAAGCGCGTGTTGCCAATCGTCCACGTCGCCGCTCGACAGGTGAAAGACCGATTTCATACGAGTACCACGATAGCCATCGGCTTCAGCATTCGTGCGCACCGCTGCGGACCACTTTTGACGGTTCGCTTCGACCAAGTGTTATGACAGAGAAACACGTCGTCGCCGTTTGCGGAAGTCTCCGGGACCAAAGTTACACGAGACGAGCGCTCGAACACGCCCTCGTCGGTGTCCGCGAGGCGGGCGGGACCGGTGAGATACTCGATCTCCGGGCGTACGACCTGCCGAGTCTCGACGCCGACGAGGACGAACAAGGTGATAGCGAAGTCGTTGTCGAACGAATCCACGAGGCCGACGCCGTGATCCTCGGAACACCCGTTTACCACGGCTCCTACTCCGGCGTGTTGAAGAATACCCTCGACTACTGTGGGTTCGACGAATTCGACGGCAAGACTGTCGGACTCCTCGCTGTCGCAGGTGGTGGATTCCCCGTCACTGCGCTCGACCATCTTCGGTCCGTCTGTCGCGCGTTGAACGCGTGGGTGCTTCCGCATCAGGTCGCGCTTCCCAACGTCTCTTCACAGTTCGACGGCGACGAACTGGTCGATGGGGGATTAGAGAAACGCGTCCACGTGCTCGGGCGGCGTGTCGTCGAGTACGCGCGTATCGAACCCGACCCGACGACATTCGAGGCGGGCGAGAACGTCGGGGCGGGAGAGAACGTCGGAGCAGGTGGGAAATAGTCACGGCAGGCTATCGCTCCCAAAGTGGCGAACGAATGGACAATCGTTTTGTCCTTCGCTTGCACCCCCACGACGTATGCACGCCATCACGAAAAGCGGGTGGGTCGAGGTCATCACGGGGTCGATGTTCTCGGGAAAAACGGAGGAACTTCTCCGTCGCTTGCGACGCGCCGAAATCGCCGGACAGGAGGTGGCGGTATTTAAACCCGACATCGACGACCGGTACGGCGAGACAACCGTCGGCTCCCACGCCGGAAGCGAGTGGGAAGCACACGTCGTCGCTTCCGACGGGGAGGAGATGTGGAATCTCCTCGATAAACTGAACGGCGAGGATGTCGTCGCCATCGACGAGGCGAACTTCTTCTCGGCGGAGTTGGTCGATATCTGCGAACATCTCGCGGCCGACGGCCGCCGCGTCCTCGTTTCGGGCACCGACCAGACGTTCCGCGGCGAACCGTTCGACCCCGTGCCGCAACTGATGGCGATGGCGGAGTACGTGGACAAACTACAGGCGATTTGCTCTGTCTGTGGCGAACCTGCGAGTCGAAATCAACGCCTCGTTGACGGCGAACCCGCCCATGCCGAAGGACCGACTATCGTTGTCGGTGCTGAGGAGTCTTACGAGGCACGATGTCGGAACTGTCATACGCTCCGGCACGACTAATCTAGACGACGTGACCACTTGGATAGAGCATCCGGAAGGTGGGCGGGAACGCGGCCCGCGTGGCGTCGCCCGAGCGTGGTTTGAGGTACTCACACGCCCCCAGCGGTTCTTCAGAAACGGCGTCTCACCGGGCGACCAAGCACCCGGCCTCGTCTTCGCCGTCGTCGTCGCCGTCGCGTACACGACCGTGTTGTTCGCGTTTGTCCCCGCCCGGATACCCGCACTCGCGGGCGGACAGGCGCTTTCCGCGTTCGTCGGCCTCGCCGCCGTCGCACTCCTCCTCGCACCGGCCGTCCTCCACATCACTGCCGCGCTTCAGACGGTCTTTCTCATCGCGACCGTCTGGGAGAACCGCGGCGGAATCAGCGAGACAGTACAAGTCATCGCCTACGCGTCGGCACCGTGCGCTGTCGCCGGAATTCCGAGTCCAGAACTCCGTCTCGTCTGCGCTGGCTACGGCGCAGTTCTCATGTTCATCGGCCTGAGCGAGGTCCACGACGTGAGCATTGCGCACGCTGCCGTGGCCGGAGCGGTTCCGGCGACGTTCCTCTTCGGCTACGTCTTCGGTGGGGCGACAGCGTTCATCACCATCGTTCGGACTCTCGGAGTAATTTAAATCGCATCGCAACGCGTCCCGCGGAAGTTGGGCACAAACATGTCCAGAGAACAATAACGGAGCCGGTTTACCGCGACTCCTTTCGAAATGTGGCGGCAGGCCGCCGCGACGAGCGCGTTTCTGAGGCGGATTCGACAAGGGTTTTAGTCCCGGGTCGTTTGTTGCACGCAATGGATTGGATTACGCACGACGAAGACGTGTGGTTTGAGTTTCGGGGAGATTCCCCTCACCAGCTGACGCCGGGGCGATACTACAAGGGTGAAGTTGACGGATTCGCGGAGTTCGGTGTGTTCGTTGACCTCGCTTCGGGAGTGACCGGCCTCCTGCACCGGAGTGAACTGGACCGCCGCCTGGAGAGTCTCGACTGGGAAGCAGGCGACACTGTATTCGTACAGGTGAAGAACATCCGCGATAACGGAAACATCGACCTCGGTTGGTCCATCCGTCAGTCCGAACGCGAGTTCCGCGGGTCTCGCATCCACGACCCGAACGGCGAAGATGACGGCAAGCCGGTCGAGGAGTCCGACGACAGTTCGTCCGCCCCGGTGAAAAAGAAGCCAAAGGACGTCTCTACGAAGTCCAGAGAACGTAACGGGGAGAGTCAGACGACCAACGCCGACGACGGGGCGGTAGCCGAGTCTGACGCCGACACGCAGGACGCAGCGGCAGAAACTGAAAGCGCAGAAGCCGAAACCGCAGAAGCCGAAACGCCGACGCACGAGGCCGAAGCCGAGACCGACCGCTTTGAACTCGTTTCCATCGAGAACCTGTCTGACCGCGTGGGTGATGCGGTCCGAATCGAGGGCGAAGTCGTCAGTACGCGCCAGACTGGCGGTCCGACCATCTTCGAGATTCGTGACGAGACGGGCGTCGTCGATTGCGCCGCGTTCGTCGAAGCAGGCGTCCGTGCCTACCCCGAAGTCGGCGAGAGCGACATCGTCCGTCTCGACGGCGAAGTCGAAGTACGCCGCGACGAACTGCAGGTCGAGACCGAGGAACTCGTCGCACTCGAAGGCGAGGAAGCCGACGCCGTCGTCCAGCGACTCGACGACGCGATGGCCGCGCGAGCGCGTCCCGACTCAGTCGAACCGCTGGCCGCGCACGCACCGGTCGAAGCCGTGACCGAGCAACTCCGCGACGCCGCGGAGACGGTTCGTCGCGCCATCCTCGAATCGCGCCCAATCGTCGTCCGTCACCCCGCGACGGCAGACGGATACGTTGCCGGTGCGGCCGTCGAGCGCGCTGTGCTCCCGCGCATCCGCGAGGAACACGAACGCGCTGACGCCGAGTACCACTACTTCACGCGCCGACCGCTTGATGACCCCATCTACGGCATGGACGCGGCGACGAACGACGTCACGCGAATGCTGCAGGACAACCAGCGCCACGACGAGAAGCTCCCTCTCGTCCTTCTTCTGGGTGTTGGGGCGACCGCTGAATCCCTCGATGGTCTCGGACTCCTCGACGTGTACGGTGCAGAACGCGTCGTCGTTGACGCCGCGGCCGCAGACGAGGAAGTCGAAGATGTCGCTGATGCGGTCGTCAACCCCGGACTGGCCGGAACCGACGCCGCAGACCTTTCGACCGGCGCGCTGGGCGCAAACCTCGCTGCCGCCGTCGATTCGGGTGTCCGCGAGGATATCGCTCACCTGCCTGCCGTGAGTTACTGGGAGGATACGCCCGCCGAGTACGTCGAACTCGCCGAAGAAGCCGGGTACGACGCCGATCGGACGCGCGAACTCCGCGAAGCAATCGCGCTGGAGGCGTACTACCAGTCCTACGAGGACAAACGCGAACTCATCACGGACCTGCTGTTCGATGACGGTGTCTCGCCGGGCGCACAGCGCGCAGGCGGCGACGCGGTAGAGGGTAACCTCGCCGCGCACATCGCAGAGCAGTTCCGCATCAAACTCGACGCCGAAGTCGAGACGGCACAGGCGAACATCGACGTGCGCGAGGAAGCCGGCGTGACTGTCGCCGTTCTCGACGCCGACGCGTACACCCACCGGTTCGACTTCCCGCCGACGTCGCTTCTGGTGGACGAACTGCACCGTCGGAACCGTGAGGGAGACGAGTACGTCACCGTCGCCACCTCGACGGACGAACTGTTCGTCCGCACCACGGACGATGTTGATATTCGAGCTATCGCTGAGGCAGCACGCGACGCCGTCCCCGAGGGTGGCGTTACCGCCGTTGCCGTCCGCGACAACCGTATCGAGTTCCTGTCGGGTGCCCGTGACGAAGTCGTCGATGCCGTCGTGACGGCCACCGTCGATCAGTTCTAAACTCGACGCTCTCTCCCGTCCCGTTCCTCGACTCGTCAGCCACTGCTGTCGGCGGAGGTATCAGGGGCTGTTGCACCATCTGACTGTGCGCTGGTTGCCGTTCCCGTGTCGTTCGATTCATCTGGCGCACCGTTCGACTCATCTGGTGCGTCGTTTGACCCATTTGGCGCATCGTTCGACTCGCCCGCTACGCTGACTGGTTCCGAGGCCTGCCGATACATTTCGTATACGCCTTCGGCCCACCGCCGTGCGCCGTCGGTATCGGTATCGACGAACACGCGCAACGTGCCCGTCTCGTCGTCGTAGCCGCCGACGCCTACCCGTTCGTCGAATATCGCTAACCCGTACGGCAGCGCCTCCCGAGTTCGGAGTTGCAAGTGGCCGCGTTCGAAGGAGGCCGCCATTTTCTCGCCGGTAATGAAGTGGTCGGCAACCGACGGAACAGTGTTGACATCCTCCTCCGCGTGAACGCGGAGGAATCCCGAGCGGTGGGAGTTTCAGGTTCGCAGTCCAATCAGCGGACTACCAGCCCTTTCGGGTACGGGTAGTCCCACGGTGTTGGACTGGTGGACTGCTGGCCATGCCAAGTGGCCGTTACCCCTATCCTTGATCATGTACGGCGTCCCGGTGTTGTTTTTGCCACAGGGACGCCAGCAGGTGTCAGTGGAGTCGGGGGTATCGTGGTGCTCGCTTTCAGCAGTCGGCACGTCGACACACTCTTCTGGAATGTGCGTTCACCGACTGCCCTTTCGGATACTGCCTCGTTACATGGGCGGACAGGCCGCCTCCGAAGGACAGTTCGGAATCCGCTCCGTTCCGACCGATTCCTACCGGCTACTACGCTCACCTGTCAATTAAACATCACGGTAGGGAACTCGGAAAAGCATTTCAACGGTGGCCGTCACCACAAGTGACGGCGCGTATCCACGCCGTTCACGGCGTGGTATTGCGCCTGTTCAACCTATAAATTCGGCGTCGTCCGTGTCGAACAGTTGGTCTTCGGCTCCGGGTGTTCCCGGCGGAACGACGTGCGTCGTGTTGAACCCGCGGAACGTGTCGCTCTCCGCAAGCAGTTCGAGAAAGCGCGAGACCGGTCGATACGGGTCGTTCGGCGTCGCCTCGGTGATCGTTGCATCAGCAAACGGTTCCACCACGAACTCGCGGTGCGTCTCACAGATGCAGTCGAGCAGTGGAGCCAACCGCTCTGCGGCACGGAGGTTTCGATCCAGTCTGAGGAGTTCGTCGGCGTACACTTCTCCCTTGCCGGTGAGCGAGAACGTTCCATCCCGACGCTCGGCAAGTCCCTCCTCGACCAGCCACCGGGTTAGTCGGTGACTCGTCGCCCGCGAGACGCCGAGGGAGTCCTCCACATCTCGCCGATCCAACGACTGACCGTACAGTGTCTCCAAGACAGGTCCGTGCCGGACCACGTCGATCATCGTGTCGGTATCGAGTCTGTCGTCGTCGAGTTCCTCCCGAAGCAGTCGTCGCTCGGCGGCGTACCGTAGCAGTTCTTCGATAGCTATCGTGTCGGTCATCGTCTCTCCCGTTATCATGCTATTATGTGGCATGGACGGATAACCGTGCCTCACGCTGTAAGTCGGTGTTCGGTCCGCGAGAAACCTTGCCGAGGTGGCATTTCGGTGACTCGAATCGCAGCTTGTCGGCCGCGTCTAGTGAGCGACACCCTTAACCTCGAAACGACGCGACTGAAAGCTAATGAGAATCTTCGCTCGAACGGCCGATGCGGCGGTGATGCCGCCGTGAGCGCCGACACAGACCCCACGGAAACGGAGGACCCGACGGAGACGGAGGCGTTCCGACGCACCTGCGAGACGTTGGTCGAACGAATCCTCGACGGCGAAATCGAGAAAGACGACTTGGAGTCAGCCAAGTTGAACGCCTGTTCGAAACACTCCTCGCCGAAGGTGCCGAAAAACGCCGATATCCTCCAGTACGCCCCCGACGGACGGCGCGAGGAGGTCAAAGAGGTCGTCCAGCGAAAGCCCGTTCGGACTGCCTCGGGCGTTTCGCCGGTCGCCATCATGACTTCCCCGCACATGTGCCCGCACGGGAAGTGTCTGTACTGTCCGGGCGGTCCCGCCTCGGAGTTCTCCTCGTCGCAGTCGTACACGGGGCACGAACCTGCCGCGGCGCGCGGTGTCCAGAACGACTACGACCCGTACGGACAGGTGACGCTCCGCCTCGAACAACTCCGTCACATCGGCCATCCTGTGGACAAGGTGGAACTCATCCTGATGGGCGGGACGATGACCGCGCGGAGCCACGACTATCAGGAGTGGTTCGTCAAGCGCGCGCTTGAGGCGATGAACGACTACGACCTCGACTCGGACCCGCAACCCGCGGAAGATCAGTCGTTCAAGCCGGACCCCGAGGACGTAGAGTTCCGCTACTTGGAGGACGTTATCGCGGAGAACGAGACGGCCGACGTGCGCAACATCGGGACGACGTTCGAGACGAAACCCGACTGGTGTGACCCAGAACAGATCAACCGGATGCTCGATCTGGGCGCGACGAAGGTGGAAGTCGGCGTCCAAACCACCTACGAGCGAATCAACCGCGAAATGCACCGCGGTCACGGCGTGCAGGCCTCTCTCGATGCGAACCGCCGACTCCGCGACTCGGCGTTCAAGGTGGGCTTCCACATGATGCCCGGACAGCCCGGGATGACCAAGGAGATGTGCGTCGAGGACTTCCGGCAGTTGTTCGAGAACTCGGACTGGCGCCCGGACTACCTGAAGATTTACCCGACGCTCGTCGTCCGCGACACCATCACCTACGACATGTGGCGGCGTGACGAGTACGAACCCTTGAACAACGAAGAAGCCGCGGACGTGGTGGCCGAAGTGATGGGGATGATTCCGAAGTACACCCGACTGCAACGCGTCCAGCGAGACATCCCGGCGGACTTCATCGACGCGGGCGTCTGGAAGTCGAACCTGCGCCAACTGGCCGAGCAACGCGCAGCAGAGAAGGGGATCGAACTCAACGACATCCGCTCGCGCGAGGTCGGAATGAACGACGCCGACCCGGACCCAGAACGCGTCGAACTCCAAGTCGAGACGTACGAGGCCGCAGAAGGTACCGAACACTTCATCTCGTTCGAGGACCCCGCAGAGAACCTCCTCATCGGCTTCTGTCGCCTTCGCTTCCCGCACGACCCGGTCCGACGAGAGTTGGAGAACGCCGCACTCGTCCGCGAACTCCACGTCTACGGGTCGGAGGTCGGACTCGGCGGCGACGGCGACTGGCAGCACAAGGGCTACGGCCGTCGCCTCCTCGAACACGCGGAGGAGATCGCACGAGACGCCGGGTACGAAAAGATGAGCGTCATCTCAGGGATCGGCGTCCGCGAGTACTACAAGCAGAAGTTGGGCTATCACCAAGACGGTCCGTACGTTTCGAAGCGGTTCTGAGGGGCTGTCGCGGTTTTTGCCGGTTCTTCGGAGCTGTGGCGGCCTTTTCCTCCAAGAGTTAGGGGAATGAGCGAAGCGAACCGCCGAAAATGTGGGACGAAAGGTAACGTGGCTTTTTGTGTCTCAACCCGAATGTCCGGTATGGTCTCACTTCGCGGTCCAACGTGGGTCGCTGCCGCCGGGTTCGTCCTCATCGCTGTTGGACTCGGCTTTCTCGCCACCGGTGCACCCATCGTTGGAATCGGATTCTGCGTCCTCGCGGTCGGACTCGCCGGTGCCGCCGTGCGCAACCACGACGAGACGAGTTCAATGGACCTCACTTCCGACGACGACTCCGACGATGCGCTCTCGACACTCCGCGAACGCTACGCCCGAGGCGAACTCACTGACGCGCAGTTCGAGGCGAAACTGGAGCGACTCGTCGAGGTCGAGACGCTCGAAGATGTTGTGGTGACCGTCGAGCGGCGGGAGTCCAACGCGGAAACCGACGTCGAACTCAACCGAGAGTAGTGACGATTCGGTTCGTTTTTTCGAACCTATCAGCGACTGTGTCTATCCACGAGAGTTATATGCTAGCAATTCTGCCTACTGGTAGACCAATGGGACTGGGATGGGACGCGAACGCAGTGCGGTTCGAACAGTTGGGGCAGTGATGACGGCGGGCTCGCCGCTTACAGTGATCCGCTCGTCGCTCGCACAGCTTTCGACCACGGAGGCGCGCCTCGGCGTAACTGCCACCCTCGTAGTTGTCGCCGTCGGCATCGCACTCCTGTTCGCGCCGTGGGTAGTCAGACGCATCGCCCGCGAACTTGACGAACGGGTGTTATCGAACTCGCGGGTCCCTGACTTGGTTTCCGACGCCCGGTGGATACTCCCGCCGTCGGTGATCGTCCGCATGCTGCAAGCGGCGATTTTCCTCTCGACAGGGCTTGCGATCCTCGTCGTTTGGGGGCGCGAGGATCTCGCAGTGACTATCGTGGCGTTGCTCGTCTCTCTCACGCCGGTTGCGGGGAAAGTTCTGATGACGGCCGGACTGTTCGTTGGCGCGTACGTCGGTATCGACGCGCTCGAATCGTGGTTGACGTCGTACGCTGCCGAATCCGACCAGATCAACGAACATCAGGAAGGAATCGTCTTCCGCGTACTGCAACTCGTCATGCTGACCGCCGTCACCTTGGCAACGTTGGCCGTGTGGGATGCGGAAGTCGGTAACCTGCTCGTCGGTGCCGGGTTCCTCGGTATCGTGGTTGGGATGGCCGCTCGGCAGACCCTCGGATCGTTCATCGCCGGGTTCGTCCTCATGTTTTCCCGCCCGTTCGAAATCGGAGACTGGGTCGAAATCGACGGCGAGGAGGGAATCGTCTCGGACGTGACGATCATCAACACGCGCCTGCGCAATTTCGACGGCGAGACGGTCGTATTCCCGAACGACCGCGTGACGAACGCCACCATCACGAACCGGACGCGCCGCGATCAACTCCGCCTTAGCGTCGATGTCGGCGTCGATTACGAGACGGATCTCGACGTGGCGGTCGGCGTTGCGGAGGCGGCCCTCGAAGACGTGGATGTCGTTGCGGACGTTCCCGCGCCGAACGTCCTGCCGACGACGTTTGGTGACTCCGCGGTCGGATTGAAAGTGCGATTCTGGATCAAACACCCCTCTGCTCCACGGCGAGCGAAAGCTAACGCCGCTGTCGTGCGGGCGATCAAAGCGGCGTTCGACGGACGGGGAATCAAGATCCCGTACCCACAGCGAGAGCTACAGAGCCGCGAGGAAACGAGCGGATTCGTCGTTCGGTCCGGAGACACCGAGAATCAAGAGACGCCGAAAACAGTCAGTACGTCCGAGTAGCCGCTTTTCTATTTGCTCAAGCCGTCGATCATCGTTCCCAACTCGCCGGCCGAGTCCCGCTGCGTCTGCGTGACCGACACGATGTCGTCGACGGACTCCTCGATCTCCGCGGCGTCGTCACTCACATCCTCGACGGCGGAGACGACGCCCTCGACCGATTCCGCTTGGTCGTCGCTCGCGCGTGAGAGTTCGCTCACACCGTCGGCCGCCTCTTCGACGGCGTCCGAAGCCTCTTGAAGCGACGAGACGGTCTTATCGATAGCGTCGTCCGCGCGCCCGACATCTTTGTGCGTCTCCTCGACCAGCGTTACTGTCTCATCGGCCCGCGATTGGATGCGGTCGATGCGTTCGGTTATCTGCTCGGTGTGCGACTGGGTTTCGTTCGCTAGCGACTTGACCTCCTCTGCGACGACGGCGAACCCTTCGCCTGCTTCGCCTGCTCGCGCTGCCTCGATGTTCGCGTTCAGTGCGAGAATGTTCGTCCGGTCGGCGATCTCGGAGATGAGACCCACCACGTCGCCGATCTCTTCCATATCGTCTTCGAGGCGCTTGACCGACTCTAACAGGTCGTCACTCCGTTCTTTCACTTCGTCAGTAACCTTGCGCGTGTCAACCGTCCAATCGAGTGACGAGCCGATATTGTCGCGTGCGCGGTCGGCGGCGGACTCGACTTCTGTCGAACTGGCGGCGACTTCTTCCATCGCGGCGCTGAACGATGCCAAGTCGTCGCGGACGGCCTCTAACGCCTTCCGCTGTTCAGTCACGCGGCTATCTATTTGTGAGGCGGCGTCGTTGGCCGTCGTGATCGTGTTCGAGACGTCCGTCGCGTGCGATTCGACTTCATCGACTAGCGACTCGAACCGGTCGCCGGTCCGGTTCACCTCCGCGACGATGTTGAGCAACTCGTCTTCGAGCACTTCGGTCTCCGACCCGAGTTCCGCACGGGCGTCGAGGTTACCCTCGCCGATCTGTTCGAGCGTCGAAGTGACTTCGTTGACGAGGGTGTGAGTCGCTTCTTGTTGGCGCTGCGCTTCGGTTTTGTCTTCGACGAGTTCTACGACCGCAACGAGTTCGTCGCCGTCGTATATCGGGAGCGCGCGGAACGAGATGTACATCCGTTCGCCGTCTGCGTTCTCTAAGGACCGCTCATCGACGAAGAACTGCCCACTCGGTCCGCGAACCCGTTCGACGCTCGGGTCGTTCTCATGAGCCGTGTCGGGTGCGTCTACGACTTTGTGCGCGAGCGTCTTCTCTGCGCGGTCGTCGTCGTACGACACCATCGATGTAGCGTCCTCCTCTGATGCGCCGATGATCTTCTCCTTTGGAATACCGAAGGCGCGTTCAGCCGCCTCGTTCCATCCGGTTGCAACCCCTGTTGCGCTTATAACAAACGCGGGCATCGGAAGCGCGTCTAAGAGCACGCTTCCCGCATCCATGTCCGTTCCCCCCTCGCCAAGCATCGATGCTGACGACGACGACTCGTCGGCGTCACCCGTCACCGCACCGAGAACGAGCGTAGTCAGTTGGCTCACCATACGTAGCAGTCCCGTAGATAGTATATAAAAGACGCCTCGATATTATCAATATGAATAATCCTATAGCCGTTTTCGCATCGAGATATGTGGAATCTCTGCGTCCATGAATTCGTCACCGAATGCTTCGTATCCGAGTGATTCGTAGAACGGTTGGACTCGGATCTGGGCGTTGAGGATCACCTTCGAGAATCCCATCTCCTCGGCCTCCTGCTCTGCGGTGGTCATGATGCGTCTGCCCCACCCCGATTCGCGTCTGTCCGCCGCGACGACGACGCGCTCGATTTTGGCCGTTTCTTCGTCGTAGGCGCGGACACGCGCTGCGCCGACGACAGTCCCGTCGTCGTATGCGACAAGATGTGTCGCGTCAGCGTCCGGTTCGTCGTGTTCGTCCCACTCTAGTTCTTCGGCGACGTCCTGTTCTTCGACGAACACCGTTCGGCGAATCGAGAAGGCGTCTTCCCGTTCAGTCTCCGTTTGCGCGACGAAGACGCCCGTTCGAGACGGAGTATCGAGATCCTTGTCGTCGGCGTTTCGGTGGGTCATATCTTCTCACATGGACTCCCATAGACTGAGCGTTTCGACTGCAGTCAATGGTTCGAGTATTCACAGCGCCTGCTCTCGTGTCGATTGCGCCACATCGTCCGAACGTGCGGCTTTTCAGCCATGCCCGTGAACGCAGGGGTATGGATCCGAAGCGGGAGTTGACGAGCGTAGACCTCAGCGCCCTCGTCACCGAGTTGAACCGGTACGAGGGAGCGAAGGTCGATAAGGCCTATCTCTACGGCGACAACCTGCTTCGCCTGCGGATGCGCGACTTCGACCGTGGTCGCGTCGAACTCATCCTCGAAGTCGGCGACGTAAAACGGGCGCACACGGCGAAACCCGAACACGTTCCGGACGCACCCGGTCGGCCGCCGAACTTCGCTATGATGCTCCGGAACCGTCTCAACGGGGCTGATTTCGCGGGCGTCGAACAGTACGAGTTCGACCGTATCCTCACGTTCGACTTCGAACGCGGCGACGAGGATACGGAAATCGTGGTGGAGCTATTCGGCCAAGGCAACGTTGCCGTCTTAGACGAAACGGGCGAGGTCGTCCGCAGTCTGGAGACAGTGCGGTTGAAATCTCGCACCGTCGCCCCCGGCGCACAGTACGAATTCCCCTCCTCGCGGCTACATCCCTTCACCGTCAGTTACGAGGGATTCAAGCGGCGCATGGAGGACTCCGACACAGACGTGGTGCGGACGTTGGCGACGCAGGTGAATCTCGGTGGGTTGTACGCCGAGGAGTTCTGTACTCGCGCTGGCGTCGAAAAGACGATGGAGATCTCCGACGCGGGCGACGAGGAGTACCGCGCCATCTACGACGCAATCCAGACGTTCCACGACCGTCTCAAGTCGGGCGACTTCGACCCGCGTGTCTACACGGAAGACGGAAACGTCGTTGATGCGACGCCGTTCCCGCTCAAAGAACACGAAGCGGAAGGCCTGAACAGCGAGTCGTACGACACGTTCAACGAGGCCCTCGACGAGTACTTCTTCGCCTTCGACCGGTCGGCGGAGGACGAACCCGAAGAGGAACCGGGATCGAATCGTCCGGACTTCGAGGCGGAAATCGAGAAGAAAAAGCGCATCATCGAACAGCAGGAGGGCGCTATCGAGGGATTCGAGCAACAGGCCGAGCGCGAACGCGAACGCGCCGAACTGTTGTATGCCAACTACGAACTGGTAGACGAAGTGCTCTCGACGGTTCGCTCGGCACGAGATGAGAGCGTCCCGTGGGATGAGATTCGCCAGACACTCGAAGACGGTGCCGAACGCGGTATTCCCGCCGCCGAAGCGGTCGTTGACGTAGACGGCGCGGAGGGAACAGTCACCATCGAAATCGATGGCACGCGCATCGAAGTCGAGGTAGACATGGGCGTCGAGAAGAACGCCGACAGACTGTACAAGGAAGCCAAACGCGTCGAAGGGAAGAAAGAGGGCGCGATGGCGGCCATCGAGGACACCCGTGAGGAACTGGCCGAAGTGAAAGCCCGCCGCGACGCGTGGGAAGAAGACGACGAGGACGACGACGAAGAACCCGAAGAACCCGAGGATATCGATTGGCTCTCGCGTTCGTCGATCCCGCTCAAGACCGAGGAACAGTGGTACGAGCAGTTCCGCTGGTTCCACACCTCCGACGGCTACCTCGTTATCGGCGGCCGCAACGCCGACCAGAACGAGGAGATCGTGAAGAAATACCTGAACAAACACGACCTGTTCTTCCACACGCAGGCGCACGGCGGCCCCGTCACCGTCGTGAAGGCCACCGGCCCGTCCGAACCCGCACAGGAAGTCGAGTTCCCGGATTCGACCAAACGGGAGGCCGCACAGTTCGCCGTTTCGTACTCCTCGATCTGGAAGGAGGGTCGATACGCCGACGACGCCTACATGGTGACACCCGATCAAGTGTCGAAAACACCCGAGTCAGGCGAGTACATCGAGAAAGGCTCGTTCGTCATCCGCGGCGACCGGACGTACTTCCGGGACGTGGAGGCGAAGGTACTGGTCGGCGTCCAATGTGAAGGCGAGACGCGCGTCCTCGGCGGCCCGCCGTCGGCAATCGAGGACCACGTGGAGGCGGCTGTCAGCCTCCAACCCGGACGGTACGCACAGAACGACGCGGCGAAGATGGTGTATCGCCGCTTCCGCGAGATGTTTGAAGACCAGTCGTTCGTCCGCAAGGTTGCTAGTCCGGACAAGATTCAAGAGTTCCTTCCGCCGGGCGGGAGCGAACTACTTGACAATTAGTTTACATTAGTGGAAACTAACTGACAATCTACAGAAACGGAATAATACTCCGTTATTCGTACTCTTCGCCACTATGTTTATCTCTTGAAACATCGTATACATTGTTGAGCGTACACTCCGTCCAACCGATGGAACGTCGAACTTGGGCACGAAACCGACGGATGGTCGGCCGCAATGCGGGAGTGGGCAGGAGCACGCTCGTGAGACATCATGATCAACGAGTCACTCAACTACTTACGCAACGACGAGGACTGGGTAAAGACGGTCCTCATCGGCGGCATCCTTAGCCTGCTGAGCGTCCTCATCGTCCCCACGATACTGGTCGCGGGGTATCTCGTCCGCGTCATTCGTCGGACGATGCACGGTATCGAGGAACCGCCGGAGTTCGACGACTGGGGCGACATGGCAGTAGACGGCCTGAAAGCCATGGTTATCGCCTTCATCTACGGGTTTATCCCGTCACTCATCGCGGGTGTATTAGTTGGTGGAAGCATTTTCGCCATCGTCGCAGGGAACGCAGCGAGGTCCGGCGGACTGTCCATAGCCGGCGGAGCAGGAGTCCTTCTCGGCCTCCTCGTATCGTTCGTTCTCGGCCTCGTGGCCGCGTACATCATCCCGGCGGCGATAGCCAACTTCGCTGAGACCGACCAGTTCGGCAAGGCGTTCTCTGTGGGCGACTTGCGCTCGGTCCTCGTCTCAGGCAAGTACTTCACGGCATGGGTGAGCGGCTTTGCCGTGATATTCGTCGCAGGGCTGGTTGCGAGCATCCTGAATGCCATTCCCGCGCTCGGCTTCATCGCCGGCGGGTTCCTCGGCTTCTACGCCGCGGTAGCCGCGTACTACATCATCGGCAACGCGTGGGGCGAACTCCACGATGTCGAGATGCAGGAGGGCGAGGGCCAACCCGACGAACAGGCCGCCGTCTGAGCTGTCCCGTTCGCAATTTTTGATAAAGAGTTAACTTATCCTCGGGAGTCGGTTCGTCCGATGTTAGGAGACGCCCTGTCCTACCCGCGGAACAGTTCAGACTGGATACCGACGATACTCATCGGTGGGGTTCTCAGCCTCCTCTTCGTTTTCATTATCCCGATATTCATCATACAGGGGTATATGGTTCGCGTCCTCAGAGGCGCGGCAAAGGGTGAGACGGCCGCGCCGTCGTTCACCAATTGGGGGGAGCTCATCGTGGACGGTCTCAAGCTGGTGATCATTAATTTCGTCTACAGCCTCATCGTGCTCATCCCGATGATTGCGCTGTCTATCGTTCTCGGAATCGGCAACTCACTCTCGGCCGGTGCTCCCGGTCCCGAACCGGGCGTTACAGTCGGTGCCGCTCCCGCGCTGGGTATCGTCGGATTTCTCGGTATCCTTGTCATCGGGCTGTTCAGCATCGTTGTCAGCTACTTCATTCCCGCCGCGCAGGCTAACTTTGCCATCGAGGGCTCTCTCGGTGCGGCGTTCGACATCTCGACTATCGTTTCGGGAGCCATGACGAGCGAGTACTTCGTCGCGTGGGTGCTGGTCCTCGTTGTGGGGTCTATTCTCAGTTTCATCGGAGGGCTGCTCTTCATTGTCATCGTCGGCTTCTTCATCCTGTTTTACACACAGGTGGTCACCTACTACCTGTTCGGCCGCGGATTCGCCGAAGGACTCGGCAAGAAGCGACGCGACGTCGCTGAACCGGACTACTAACCCGGCGACAGCGATAGTAGCACCTTTCCCCGCCCGCCCCGCACGTCGGGTATGCGCATTTCGAGTCGCGGACGCGGCGAGGAGGGCCGCGAACGCATCACGCTCGTCCCCGAGAACGTGGACGACCTCTGGCATCTCTCGCACGTCCTCGAATCGGGCGATTTGGTCTCCGGCGACACCACCCGACGCATCCAACGTGACGACGACCAGATGCGAGACACTGGTGGACAACGCGAACACATGCACGTCACTATCAGCGTCAGCGACGTGGAGTTCGCCCGCTTTGCCAACCGGCTCCGCGTCGGCGGCGAAATCGTCGATTGCTCCCGCGAGGACCAACTCGGTCACCATCACACGCTGAACGTCGAAGAACACGACGAGGTGACCATCGAGAAGCACTTCAAGCCGGACCAACTCGACCGCATCGAAGAGGCCGAGCAGGCCGCGGAGAACCCCGATGTGGTCATCGCCACCGTCGAGGAGGGCGAAGCCCACATCCATACCGTCGCACAGTACGGTACCGAAGAGCGCTTCTCGTTCACTGCGCCGACCGGGAAGGGAGAGTACGCCCGACCGCGGTCAGAACTGTTTGCCGAACTCGGCAAGGCGCTCTCGCGGATGGACGTAGACGCTATCATCCTCGCGGGTCCCGGCTTCACGAAGCAGGACGCCCGCGACTACATCGCGGAGAACCACCGTGATGTCGTGGACAAGATAACCGTCGTGGATACGTCCAGCGTCGGCGACAGGGGAGTCCACGAGGTGCTGAAACGCGGCGCGGTGGACGAAGTGCAGACGCAGACGCGCATCTCCAAGGAAGCAGACCTCATCGACGACCTGATGGAGGGTATCTCGACGGGCGAGAAAGTCGCCTACGGAATCGAGGAAGTCGCCGAAGCGGCCGAGTTCGGCGCGGTGGAGACGCTTCTCGTCCTCGACGAACGCCTCCGAGAAGAGCGACAGGGTGCAGGCGAGTGGGACGTAGACGTGAATGAGGTCATCCAGACTGTCGAACGGCAGGGCGGCGACGTCGCCGTCTTCTCCTCGGAGTTCGACCCCGGCCGCCAGTTGAAGAACCTCGGCGGCATCGCGGCGATTCTCCGCTACCGCCTGCAGTGAACCGCCGGGCGATTATAGAGATTCAAGGAGGATACTGGTGGCTTTAGCCACCAGATGAATCCGACAATTTAAGTCACAAATCATTGCACACAGAGTTGTGCGTGGGAACTGGCAGTTGAGTCGGTGTTTGCCACGGCGAGAGCCGAAATCAAACACGTAAGCCGACCACGCCGACAGTCGTTAAACAATCAGATAACTCGAAGCTCTCCTACGGGGTACGAGTAACGGCTTCGTGGCAGAGCCACTGGCTGACTGTCCAGCAAACCTTACACTCTCAACCTTCAGGATTGACCTGCCCGCCCAACACCGGGTGGGAGGCCCGCGACGTTAGGCGCGGGAGGATGTCACGCTCCGGTCAACGCCTCGCTCGCGGGAGCAAAGTCGATAGTCGTCCCGAGTCCTTCGGATTGTGCCTTCTCGTAGAGCAGATACGCTCCGGCAACGGTTTCGATGCCGGTTCCACCGCTGTCGAAGACGGTTATCTCCTCGTCGTCCTCGCGGCCTTCGACTTTGCCCGCGATCACCTCGCCGAGTTCGGCGTAGACGTGGTCTTCATCCACGACGCCCTCCGCAAGCGCGTGGAGGAACGACCCGGCGTCCTGCGTCACGCGGTCTCTGAGGTCCGGCACGTACTTCGCGCGTTCGATGGTCGTCGCGTCGAGTTCGCGTTTGTCGGTCGCGTACTGTCCCATCGCAGTGACGTGTGTGCCCGGTTCGAGACGGTCGCCGTCGAAGACGGGTTCGGAGGCGTTCGTCGCCGTGATGACGATGTCCGCGCCCTCGATTGCAGCGGCGGAGGAGGCGACGGCGGCGACGCTGGCGTCGAGTCGGCGGTCCATCTCACCAGCGAACGACTCGCGGCTCTCTTTCGTCGGGGAGTACACCCAGACGGTTTCGAGGTCACGGACCGCCGCGGTGGCGCGGAGTTGTCCGCGCGCCTGTGCGCCACTGCCGACGATAGCGAGCGTCTCGGCATCGTCGCGTGCCAGCGCATCGACGCCGACCGCCCCGACCGCGCCGGTCTTGAACGGATTCATACTCGCGCCGTCGATGAGCGCCATCGGTTCGCCAGACTCGGCGTCGAACAGGGGCGTCATGAACCACGCGTCCTGCCCGCCGAACCCGGCACTGTACATGTAACCGCCCATGGCACCCGTGTCGGGCAGAACGGCGGCGTACGTCGTGAAAAAGCCCGGTGGGTTCTCGTTCGGGAGCTTCGTCCGCGGTTCGGCCGGCGCGCCCTCACCGCGCTGCCGGTACCCGTCTCGAACCGCGTCAACGAACTCCGCCGGGGTTGCCAATCCGGACACGTCGTCACTCGTTAAAAACAGAGTTTCCGTCATGTGGTGTACATCGGACGCCAGCGTGATGAACGTGCGGGCGGCGGAAACGTATGTGCGAGCGCGGACGCTCGGAGGTCGAGTGATCGAAAAATTAGTGTTGAAAAATGCTGGTCGCAGACGAGTCGTCGATGTGACAGGGTGGGACGACTAGTCCGCGTCGACGGGCGTTGCGGGGTTCGAGTGCGCGTTCGCCGACGTGTCTGCTTCGAGCGAGTTCCCCGTTGGAGTGGAGACCGGTCCGTTGATGAACAGTGCGTGGCCGACGATGCAGGCGGCTGTACCTGCGGCAATTGGGACGGCTTGCGTCAGGCCGAACCCGGCAACGGTCAGTGTTCCGGTAAGACCGAGCAGTGCCATTGGAATGAGGCCGAGAACGTAGTCGTAGTACCCTGTCATAATACGTATTATTATACGGACACAGGTGATATAATTCTTTCCCATGATTCACCGATACGTCTCTAGTTAGATTCGAAAATTATCTCCATAAGTTATGAGCCGGACTCGGATATATAGGATTTAATGCCTCTTTTTGAACCATTTAAGTTGGAGAAGAACCAGGGCCGTTATTTCGTCTATCTTTTGTCGAATATCGTAGGTACATAGACTGCCCCCATCGGTGCGTTCAACTGTCCTGTAGTCGGATTCTCCGACGTGAACCGGAACGACCGCTCAATCGTCGCACTCGTGATGCTCGCTCACGGGATGGTGCACACCTACGAGTTATCCCTTCCCATTTTCGTCACTATCTGGTTGATGGAGTTTGACGTTGTCAACCTCGGACTCACGCAACTGGACGTGACGGCGGCGACGCTCGGGTGGGTTGTGACCGCCGGGTACGGTCTGTTCGGTATCGGTGCTCTCCCGGGTGGCGTTCTCGTGGACCGCATCGGCTCCCGGCGACTCATTTCGCTGTGTTTGTTCGGTATGGCCGGGTCGTTCGTCCTCCTCGGTCTCTCGCCGAATCTCGTCGTCGTCACGCTCGCACTCCTCTGTTGGGGCGCGGCCGCGAGTGTCTACCACCCCGCGGGCCTCGCTCTCATCTCGAAAGGCATGAACGAGCGCGGCACGGGCTTTGCCTACCACGGCATCGCCGGAAACGTGGGTATCGGTCTCGGCCCTCTTCTCACCGCAATCCTACTGGTGTTTCTCGATTGGACGACGGTCGCGATGCTTCTCGCTGTCCCTGCTCTCGTTGCGGGTGCCTACGCGACGCGCGCGAAGTTCGACGAATCGGCGGCCGTCGATGCGGGCGCGGGAGGATCATCGAAGGCAGACGCCGGCGTCGGTTCGTTCGCGGAGTTCGTCACCGAGTCGAAACGCCTGATTGCGGGCGGATTAGCCGTCGTCTTCCTCGTCGTGATCTGTTCAGGGCTGTTCTACCGCGGTGTGCTGACGTTCCTGCCGGACCTTCTCTCTGGTCTCGACACGTTCGATCCCATCCCGTTGGCATCGCTGCTTCCCGCTGGACTCGCTGACGCGCTCGGCGTCGAAGCCGGGTCGGGCCGGATGCTCAAACCGGAGCGATACTTCTACTCGGGCCTGCTGATGGTCGGCGTTCTCGGGCAGTACGCCGGCGGAAAACTCACCGACCGTCTGCCAGTCGAATGGGGTCTCGTCGGTGCATTCGGGGCGCTGGCCGTCCTCGCTGTTCTCTTCTTGCCGGTCGTCAACGCCGGCCTCGCTCCGCTCCTCGTCTTCGGGGCCATCCTCGGCTTCTTCCTGTTCGTCATCCAGCCGTTCTATCAGGCCACCGTGGCCGAGTACACGCCAGCGGGCACGCGCGGCCTCTCCTACGGATACACCTATCTCGGCGTGTTCGGCGTCGGTGCACTCGGCGGCGCACTCGCCGGTACCATCCTCACCTACGCGACGCCGACGGCGTTGTTCACGACGCTTGCCGGAATCGCCGTCGCTGGTGCACTCTTTGGGTTCTATCTCGCCCGAAAGAACGGCGCGGCGACCGGGTCGGAAGTTACCTCGGACTGAACTGTTTTCGGCAGTCAGCGGGGGATTCGCAGCACCCCGTTCCGACGAAATTCAAAAAGAGACCGCGATTATCCGATGATTTTGAAGAAGAGCCAGCGCCACGCCACGAGGGCGAGCATGCCCGTTGCGAGGATGACGGCGGCAAAGATCCACGCAAATCCGCCCTCAAACAGCGGCGATGCGCGGAGGCCGAGTCCGAGTATCGCGCCGGGAATCCATCCACGAATCGTCAGTGGGATGGAGGCTTTCGCGGTCTCTGCGGCACCGGCGGAGTACGCTCCGATGAGGACGCCGAAGATTCCCCACCCGAGGAGGAACGGGACGAGCGTGAGAATCCACCCTGTCGGGTCGTCGAAGATTTGGTCCACGCCGTTGTGATTTATGAAACCGATGGTCAGCACGGCCGCCAACATCAGAAAGTCCCCTACAGCGAGTGGAAGGGCGTCGGCGTCGAGTCGTTGGTCGAGGAACGAACCGTTCGAGGTTCCCATATCTCTCTCATCCGAACGACGCCACAAGACTCTCTCGTTTTGCCGCCGGTCGCTACCCGCGCGACGTTCCCGCGTTCCCACCAGACACTACTCGTGCGACGCCTCCGCGGACTCGACACGTCCGGCGACGACGTACTCGAAGCCGCTTGAGACAAGCCTCGCGGTCAGCCCTGCATTCTCAAACACCGCACAGAGTTCGTCGGGCGTCCAGAACTGCGAGTCGAAGCCGATTGCTCGTTCAGCCAGAACGAGTCCGCGTCCGCGGAGCGTGTCGGGTCCAAACTCTTGAACGACTACTACTCCTCCCGGCGAAACGACGCGGGCCGCCTCACGGATTGCACCATCAGGATCCGGCATGTGATGTAGCGCGTCCACGACGATGATCGCGTCCACGCTGTCATCACAGAACGGGAGTGTCCCGGCGTCGGCGTGGACGGTATCGCGGCCGTCCGCTCGCGCCCGCGAGAGCATGCCGCGCGAGAAGTCTACGACGACCGGTTCGAGACCGTTTCGGGCGAGGGCACGAGTCGCGCGTCCAGTTCCGCCCGCTACGTCGAGAACGCGTTCGACGGGTCGTCGCGCGAACGAGAGTCCCCGCTGGAGCGCGTCTGCATCGGCAGAGGGCATGACGAGGTCGTAGAGAGCGGCGATACGGTCGAAAAAACGAACGTCGCCACGGCCGTGGAGTCTCGACATACCTCGTCTACGACGCGAACGGTGAAGAACCGACGCACTCAACCCTGCGGCGCTCGTCGTTCGACTATGCAGTTCGTCGTCCTCGGATGGCCGGACGACGGACCGACGCTCCGTTTGGACTACCGTCGGTTCGCCTACGCCGGAAAGTTCGTCATGTCGAGTACCGGCAAGGCTGTGGTCGTCGATCGGTGGGACACGCGGTCGGTCCCGTCGTCGGAGTACGACCGCGGGGTCGTCGCCGCTACCGCGTTCAACGCCGACCGGACCGACGCTTCGACGCTGTGGATTCGCTACGTCACTGTCCGGGGCGACCGGAAGGGCGAGACGCTCGGTCCGCAACTCTGTGCGTTCGTCGCGGACGCAGCACAAGGCGAGGGGTACGAAACAGTCAAAATCGCCGTCAACAACCCGTTCGCGTACGAAGCGCTCCACAAGGCGGGGTTTTCGTGGACCGGCGAAACGACAGGAATCGCGGAACTCGTCCTCGAACGTCCCGCGGATACGCATGCGGTACGCACGCGAGAGGAGTATCAGGCTGGCCTCGACCGATACCGCGACCGCGACCTTGATGACCCCGAATCGGCGTTTCTGACCGGTCGGGAGAATGCTGATCCGCCAGCCCTCGTCGTCGGTTCTGGTTCTGGTTCTGGTTCTGGTTCTGGTTCTGACTCTGACTCCGATTTCGTCGGTGTGATGTCCAACGCCGACACGGGACGTTAAAGCGAGTCGCGGCCCAACCGAATCGTAATGGGAAACGCAGATTTGCGCTCGCTCGCTTCGCTCTCTGAGGTTTCGTTCGACGACCTCGCGGGAGGTGTCGTCGCCGTTGACGCACACAACTGGCTGTACCGCTATCTCACGACGACGGTCAAGTTCACCGGCGACGAGGTGTACACGACGACCGAGGGTGAGGAAGTGGCGAACCTCATCGGCATCGTCCAGGGGCTTCCCAAGTTCTTCGAACACGACCTGACGCCCGTCTTCGTCTTCGACGGCGGCGTCACGGAGTTGAAAGACGCTGAGGTGTCCGAACGCCGCGCCCAGCGCGAAAAGGCCGAGGAGTTGAAGAAAGAGGCCGAAGAGCGGGGTGACGACATGGAGGCCGCTCGGTTGGAGGCGCGAACACAGCGCCTCACGGACGTGATCCACGAGACGAGTCGGGGTCTCCTTGAACGACTTGACGTGCCAGTCATCGAAGCGCCCGCCGAGGGCGAGGCGCAGGCGTCGTACATGGCAAAGCAGGGCGACGTGGACTACGTCGGCAGCGAGGACTACGACACGCTCCTGCTGGGTGCGCCGTACACGCTCCGGCAACTCACCTCGAAGGGCGACCCCGAACTGATGGACCTCGAAGCGACGCTGTCGGACCTCGACGTGACACAAGAGCAGTTGATCGATATCGCCATCCTCTGTGGGACGGACTTCAACGAGGGAATCTCCGGCGTCGGCCCGAAGACGGCGCTGAAGGAAGTCAAAGAACACGGCGACCTGTGGACGGTGTTGGAAGCACGCGACGACTATATCGAGAACGCCGACCGCGTGCGCGAGTTGTTCCGTGATCCCCCTGTCACCGACGACTACGAGTTCGATACAGATCTTTCGCCCGACCTCGACGCCGCCCGTGCGTACGTTTCCGAGGAGTGGGAGGTTCCCGCGGACGAGGTCGCACGCGGCTTCGAACGCATCGAAGACTCGCTGGTCCAGACCGGACTGGATCAGTGGACGTAGTTGGACTGGACATCAGAGAAACAGGTTTGTAACGGGCGATTCGGAACATCGGTGTATACCCACAGTCGGTCGAGAAGTCCGCAAAAAGAGTTAGACTGCCGGACCGAGGCTCGCCACGACTGCGCTCGATACTCAGCATTCGGATAGCGACTGTTCAACGGCCCAGATGACAGCCGTTCATAATATTTTTCTCAGAGTCAGAATAGCAGTCGGATATGCCACCCGCGATTTTCCGACTCGTTCCCGCCCTGATCGCACTCATGGCCGCTGCAATGGCGCTGTTTCCGAAACGGCTGAGTGATGGCAGATGCACAGTCCCGCCGGCACTACGACAGTCGAACCGAGCGGGGCGCGACTCCTGATGATGCGTATCGTGGGTGCAGTCATCGCTATAATTGCCCTGCTGATGGCGTTCGGCGGCCCGATGGTGTTCTTCTACATTTAGCCACCGACCACAGTAATTGGAACCGTTGAACGGTTGGCTCAGGCGTGAAAACTGCGTCGCAGTCGGCTTACGAGACGTCCTCGACCGCGTCGCAGAACAGGGACGCGCCGATTTCGATTTCTCGTTCGGTCACGTCAAGCGGCGGGAGGATACGAATCACGTCGTAGCCGCAAGCGAGCGTGAGCAGTCCCTTCTGCAGACACGCCTCCTGCACGTCGTTCCGTCGCTCCTTCGAGTCGAACTCGACGCCGAGCATGAGACCCTTCCCGCGCACGTCGGTGACAGGGCCGAGGTCCGCATCGCGGACGAATTGTTTGAACTGCTGGCCGCGTTCGACGGCGTTGTCCATCAGATCGTAGTCGTGGATGGCGTCGAGTGTGAGCGCACCCTGTAGGGAGGCGATGATGTCGCCCGCACCCCACGTCGAGGAGAGACGCGACTTCTCTTCGGGGAACACATCTGAGCGGGAGATGGTCGCACCGACGCGGAGCGCCTTCGCGGAGGTGATGACATCGGGTTCGATGGAGAAGTGGTCCGAACCCCACATCTCGCCCGTGCGGCCGACGCCCGCCTGAATCTCGTCGGAGATGAGCGTGATATCGTACTCGTCGGTGACGGCGGCGAGTTCGTCCATGAACGCGTCGGAGGGGATACGGTAACCGCCTTCGCCCTGTATCGGTTCGAGGATGATGTACGCCACGTCGTCGGGGTGGATGTGCCCCTTGTCGGGGTCGAGTTTCTTCCGGAGCGCGGAAACGTCCGATCCATCGGGGAAGAACCCACAGGAACAGGAGCCCCCCGAACACGTCCGCTTGTCGCAGTAAGGGAGGTCAACGATACCCGAAATTTCGGGGAACTTACGGCGGTAGACGGACTTCGAGCGGTTAAGCGAGAGCGCGCCGAGCGTTCGACCGTGGAACGCTCCCTCGAAGGCGAATCCGTACTTTGCGCCGTCGGACTCGTCGTAAGAGATTTTGATGGCGTTCTCGACGGCTTCAGCGCCGGAGTTCGAGAGGAACACCGTGTCCATGTCGTACTGCGAGGTGATGTCGGTCAGGCGGTCCATCAGGCCCGCTGGACCGGGGAACTCCTCCTCGCCGGGACGCTCACCGTTTGAGACGTAGAAGTCCTGTCCGGCGATTTTCAGCGGGTCCACGAGGTCGAACTCGCGGAGGCGGTCCATGATCTTCGGGTTGTTGTAGCCGAGCGGCGCGGCCGCGACGTGGCTCGTGAAGTCCAAGAGGACGTTCCCGTCCACGTCGGTACAGAACGGGCCTTCGGCGTCACTGCTGATGTCCCAGACGAAATCGTAGACATACGTGCTCGGGGCAGCGTTCGAGCGGTGGTACTCTACCCACTCGCGTGCGTTGTCTCCGGGGAGAGAATCGACTTGCGGGGTGGCCGTATCTCGGTCCATAAACCGCCGTACGACCACCCCCCTGTTAAGCGGTTCGTTACCGGGTGCATCGGTTTATATTCACACGATTCCGAGTACCACGAACCCCCCGGTGAGAGCGCCAACGGCGACGAGGAGTCCGAAGGACCAAATCGAGACGGCACGTCTGAACTCGCTCGGTCCGGTCACCGCGAGTATGGCCTTTGCGAGGACACTCGCCGCGGTTGCGAGGAGAATCGCAACGGTGGCAGCCGTCGGACTGATCGTCCCACCGCGATAGAGCAGAACCGCCGTCGTCGTTGCGCCCGCAGACGAGACAAATCCCGAGATGAACGTGCTGGCGTAGAGGCCGAGTGTCCCTAATTGGCCCTGTGCCATCGTCCCCACGACGAGAATAACGAGGAAGACGAACCCGAATCCGAACGCGTTCCGAAGCGAGAAGGGGCTTTCTAATGGAATCGTGACCTCCTGACTCCAGTCGGCAGCGAACCACGCGGCGGCGACGCTTCCGACGATGAGGCAGCCGAGCGGGAGGACGACACCGAGTAACGGACGACTCGTCGCGGTGAACGTAATGGCGATAAAGAGATTTCTGACTGACATCGCCGCGTCGGCGAGGAGCACGGCGGCAACCCCGTAGCGGTAGGCCTCTGGTTGCTGACGGACGTGATCCAGCATCGTCCCGACGACGGCCGCAGAGGAGGCGAGACCGCCGAAGAATCCAGTCACCGCGATACCGCGGCCGCCGTACTGCTGCACGACGGCGTAGTTCACGATCCCGATGCCCGCGACGGTGACAACCATGAGCCACGCCACGCGCGGGTCGTCGATGGTAATCCCGTACAGCGTGTATGATTCTGCCGGAAGGATCGGATACGCGACGAACGCGAGGATAGCGAACTCGGCGGTCGAGCGGATTTCTTCACGGTCCAGTCGTCCAGCGAGACCGTGCAGTTCGCGCTTCAAGACGAGCAGTAACGACGAAACAACGGCGACGGTCACGCCCTGCAGCGCGTATCCGAGAGCGACGAGCGTGCCCACACCGTAGGCCGCCATGAGCGACACCGATGTCGTGAGCGAAAGCCCGGTACCGTCCCGTTGACGGAGACCGTGAACCGCGAGGAGGATACCCTGCACCACGACGAGAACTGCGCCGACGGCCAAAAGGGAACCTCCAAGCTCCGACTTGGATGCGACGAGAGTGAACACGGCAGCGACGAGACTCGTGAGAGCGAACGTTCGAATCCCGGCGGATTTCTCGGACCACTCGCGCTCTAATCCGAGAAACATCCCTAACAGTGCCGCGAGAACTAATCGCACGACATCGTTCGAGAGAGGTGCAGACAGCACGTCTCCGCCCTGTAGGACGAGTGGCGAGAGAAGCGGCATCTCTCGCACGTTCGGCGGGAGATGACTTTAAATCCCCGCGCAGTTCGACAAAATCAGTTGGATTCACGACAGACTTTTGCTGTCACGGGTTCCGTTCTGCAGTATGCCCCTCCTCGACATGGATCGTTCGCGTATGGTCTGGTGGGCCATTGGCCTCGTCCTCGCAGCGGCCCTCGCCTACGTGTTCTACTCGTTTGTCGGCACGTTCGTCTTCGGAATCTTCATCTATTACTCTACGCGGCCCATCTACCGCCGTATCAAACGGCGGGTTCGCCCGCCCAGTTTGGCTGCTGCCGTCGCGTTGTTTGCGCTCGCCCTCCCGGCGCTGGCTCTCATCGCCTATGCACTCGCCATCGTCGTGAACGAACTGGTGAGGCTCACGAACAACGGATTCTTTGATTTGTCGCGGTATCCGATCACGTCTGACCAACTCGCCCGTCTGACGGACCCGAACACGATACTGTCGCTTGAACTCTCGTCTCTCACCGAGTCTGAACTCTCTCAGATCCTGTCTTCGATTGGCTCTGCGGCAGATACGCTCGCGTTTCTCGGTGTCGGTGGTGTCCACCTGTTCGTCATGATCGCTCTCGCATTCTACCTCCTGCGCGACGACCACCGGTTCGCGCGGTGGGTCCGGATGAACTTTGCCGACGACAGAGGAGTGATGGAAGCCTACTGTACGGCCGTAGACCGCGACTTCAAGAACATCTTCTTCGGAAATATCCTCAACGCCGTCCTCACGGGCACCATCGGTGTCATCGCCTACACGGTCCTGAACATGGTCGGCCCGGACGGAGTGTATATTCCTGCCGCCGCACTCGTCGGACTTCTCGCAGGTGTCGCCAGTCTCATTCCCGTCGTCGGAATGAAACTCGTCTACATTCCGGTTGCGATCTACCTCGCCGGCGTCTCGTACTTCTCGAACCCCGGCGCGTTTTGGTTCGTTATCGCCTTCATCGCCGTCTCGTTCGTTATTGTGGACACCATCCCGGATCTGGTCCTCAGACCGTACGTATCCGGCCGGACGCTCCACGTGGGCGCGGTGATGATTGCGTACACGTTCGGTCCCCTCCTGTTCGGGTGGTACGGCATCTTCTTCGCGCCGATGATTCTGGTTCTCGTGGTTAACTTCGCCAAGTACGTCCTTCCAGAACTGGTGACGGGAACCCCGATTCAACCGTACGCCGTTGATCCCGCGACAGTCGAGGACGATTCTGAACTCGTCGATCGGTCCGTTCAGTCCGATGTAGCCGGTGCAGACGAGATGCCGGCGGCTGACGACGACGCCGTGTCGGACGTGACATCGGAAGCGTCGGCTGAGACGTCGAATCGAGCAGATGATGGGCCATCTGCTTCCTGAGATAGTTCTGGGTGAGAGAAACAGGTCGTTGGTTAGATTCGGACGCCACCGTACTCGATATCGATGTAGTCCCCCTCCCATTCCTTTCGTGCCTTTATCTCTCTGCGCCCCCGACGCGTCAACGTGTAATAGTTAGTCCGTCTGTCACGTTGCCCCTTCTCGATGAGTCCTTTTTCGACAAGCGTATCGAGATTCGGATAGAGTCGCCCGTGGTGAATTTCCTTCTCGTAGTAATCTTCGAGTTCCTCTTTGATAGCAAGCCCGTGAGGTTCGTCCAACCCGGCAATAACGTACAGTAGGTCTCGCTGAAATCCTGTCAAGTCGTACATTGGTAGATTCAATTCACCCCTTATTGTCTGATTGAAATAAACATATCGGAGCTAGGTCGTACAAACTGAGAGTATGCAGGCGGAATCTGAAGCTTCCGTTTGATGATTAATGTAATAAAAAGTATGGTTTCTCTTTTTGTCGTGTTCGCTACCGCAACACTGTCAAACTTCTGTTATTTAATCGACACGTAGTCACCACGGGACAAACTATCGGACACCCCGCCGCCGTCATCTCTTTGATGTGTGAAATAGCTGTAGAAGATGAGTGTCTCTCGCGGTGAAATGTTTTCTACGGGATGAGTATGAGCGTCGAATGTGGGACAGAACGAAGCAGTCGCTCACCGGTGTGAGTTCGTGGAAAAGGAAGCAAGCCACGCGAAAATCGCGTGGATGCTTGCCGCCCTGAATTGGTCCCCGCTGACGCTTCGGCCCTCCAAAGCGAAGCGTCACCTGCAACTATTTGCCGGTTAAACTTAAAGATACCGGCGTACGTCCTGATTGCCGATTGCGTAATCGCATTACGTCACATGTGTTCTTCTTCGAGAACCCACCCGAGCGCACGCTTGTAATGGGTGAATAGTTCTTTGACGCCGCTGTGGCGCATCTCCTCGGATGCCAGTTCTTCTTCGAGGAACTCGTACTGCTCACGTATCTCCTCTTCTGTGCGCATGGGGCATCGTACTCACGTCGGTTGCAAGGAAGTAACGACCGGCGCACAGATGGCTTCAATGTGACCGGCCGCCGTGGCGTCGGGCTTTTGTTCCGGGACCGCACACGTTCGACCATGGAGATTCGGGGTCGAAGACGGTGTAAGTCGTGCGGGCACGAGTGGTCCTACTACGACACCGGAGAAGTCGCATGCCCGGCCTGCGGGAGCATGCAGAGCGTCGGCATCGGTGACCGGATGCAGCACACCGACAGCGCCGAGGAGTTGGACCTCGCTCCCCACCGCAACGCACTTGACGACGAGTCGCTCACCGACGTTACCGCGGGCTTACAAAGCGACCTGCGAGCCTATCTCAGAGCGCGTGGGTTCATCCGCGGCGGTGACCTCCGCGATATCGACGATACGTATCTCACCGTGCGCGAACTCCTCCACGCCGCCGACGTGCTGAGCCGACTCCGCGACCCCGACGAGGAAACGCAGTTGTACGTGCTGTCACTGCTTCGCGGCGCAGATCAGGGCGAACGTCCCAAACCGGAGGCGGTTCCGTCCGTCCTGTCCGAAGCACGCGGGCTGGCTTACGCAGAATCACTGGCCGCGTACCGCCGCGACTTTTCGACGTGGCTCGAAGACCATCCGGACCCGGAAGCGCGCAAGACGCTCGCAACGCTCGGAGAGCACATAAAGCGTGTCGAGGCCCTACAGGGTGACGTGCCGGTCGAAGAGTCCGAGACGCTCGTACGAACCGCCCGCGAACTCGCTGCGTACGCCCGCGATGGTGACGAATCGGCGCTCACGACGGCGCGGGACCGACTGTCGCGTCTCGCCTGACCAGAGAACCTTTCTTCGCGGCGCACCCTTCACCGGCGATGGCCGAGCGATTCGACCAACACGCCGTCCGACACAAGATGAAACTCCTGACGGACGATGGGGACGTGACGCTGTACGAGAACCGCGACGACGTTCCGTGTCCGGCCTGCGGTGATCCGTTCGACCGCATTCTTCTCACCCAACGGAAGACGCACTCTTTCGACGTGGCCGGGAACTCGAAGTTCTGCGTCACCGACGAAGACGACCGTCTTGTCGTCTGTACGCACCGGTGACGGCAGCGATACCAGCAGAAAACAGCGAGCGCGGACTCTCGCTCTCGGAAGTCCGACCGACTACGGCAGGTTCACATCGACGGCTTCGGCGTCTCCAGCGGCCTTTACCGTATTCCAGAGAAGCATCGCGCGCGTCATCGGTCCGACGCCGCCGGGGACGGGCGTGATGGCTCCGGCTTTCGCTTTTGCGGACTCGTACTCCACGTCGCCGACGAGTTCGTAGCCCTTCTCGGTGTCCGCATCGACGCGGTTGATACCCACGTCGATGACGGTGACGCCCTCGGACAGCATCTCACCAGTGATGAACTCGGGGATACCCACGGCGGCGACGACGATATCTGCCGCGCGCGTCTTGTCGGCGAGGTTTTCGGTGCGGGAGTGACACACAGTCACTGTCGCGTTGCCCAATTCGGACTTCTGAATCAGCAGGTTCGCCATCGGCTTTCCGACGATGTTCGACCGGCCGACAACAGCCACGTCCGCACCTTCGGTCTCCACATCCGTCGCGGCGAGGAGTTTCTGGATGCCGTGAGGTGTGCAGGGCTTAAAACGCGGGTGCCCGGCGACGAGGCGACCGACGTTCTCGGGATGGAAGCCGTCAACGTCCTTCGCGGGGTCGATGCGGCGGAGAACCTCGCGTTCGTCAACGTGGTCCGGGACAGGCATCTGCACGAGAATACCGTGAACCGACGGATCAGCGTTCAGTTCGTCGATAGTGTCGTACAGTTCCTCGGCGGGTGCCTCCGGGTCAATCTCGAAGTCGCGGGCCTCGATGCCGACTTCCTCGCAGTCGCTGTGCTTCATCGAGACGTACGTCTCGCTTGCGGGGTCGTTGCTCATCAGGACGGTGGCGAGACAGGGCGTCACACCCGCGTCCGCGAGAGTGTCAATCCCGTCTGCGAGACCGGCGCGAATCTCGGCGGCGACGGCGTTGCCGTCGATGATGTCCGTCATACCTGTACCGCCGCGGCCATCACACTTCAATCACGCGGATTCGTGCATACTTACCCGGTTAAATACTTTGTATTGTTCACTTTCGTGTATACAAAACGGGAGTGGTTGTTATATCATCGACAGGAATGGCTACATCTCTCTGACGAGCGTCACTTCGAACCGCTATCCGACGTTTCGGTTGCCGTTTCGGTCGGCTCGTTCGTTGTTTCTGTCGAGCAAAAGTCCGGCGTGGATGTGAATGCGGTCGCCGGGAGACCGCGGGGTGGTGACTATCTACTCGTACAGCGGGTGTTCGTCGCAGAGTTCCTGCACGCGTTCTGCGACGCTTTCGATTGTCTCCTCGTCGTCGTAGTTGTCTACGACACGGACGATGAGTTCACCGACCTCTCGGACGGCAGCCTCGTCGAAGCCGCGGGTAGTCAGTCCCGGCGTGCCTGCGCGGATCCCGCTGGGGTTGAACGCCGAACGCGTCTCGCCGGGGACGGTATTAGCGTTGAGGACGATACCCGCCTCTTCGAGGGCGGCCTCGACATCCTTCCCGGTCGTGTCCGGATGCGAGGGTCGAAGGTCCGCGAGGACGAGGTGGTTGTCGGTACCGCCGGAGACGACTTCGATTCCCGCTTCTTCGAACGTCTCGGCCAGCGTCTTCGCGTTAGCGACGGTTCGCTCGGCGTACTCTTCGAACTCGGGTTCGAGCGCTTCCTTGAAGCCGACTGCCTTCCCGGCGACGTTGTGCATAAGAGGCCCGCCCTGCGCACCGGGGAAGATTGCTTTGTCCACGTCGTCGGCGTGTTCTTCGGTCGTCATGATGATGCCGCCGCGGCCCGCGCGGATGGTCTTGTGCGTCGAACCGGTGACGAAGTCGGCGATGCCGACGGGGGAGGGGTGGACACCCGCCGCGACGAGACCGGTGATGTGTGCGATGTCCGCGAGGTGGTAGGCGTCCACGCTCTCGGCAACGTCTTGGATGCGTTCCCATTCGACGACGCGCGGGTACGCAGAGTACCCTGAAACGATGATATCGGGATCGAATTCCTCGGCCTGTTCGGCGAGTGCGTCGTAGTCGATGTACCCCGTGTCGGGGTCCACGTGGTACTGTTCGACCTCGTACGTCTGCCCCGTGAAGTTCGCCGGGTGGCCGTGACTCAGGTGGCCGCCGTGGCTGAGTTCCAAGGAGAGAATCTTATCGCCCGGGTCGAGGACGGCAAGGTAGACACCCATGTTCGCCTGCGTGCCCGAGTGCGGTTGGACGTTGACGTGTTCTGCGCCCCAGAGTTCTTTCGCACGCTCGATGGCGAGCTCCTCAACCTCGTCGGCGTACTCACAGCCCGCATAGTAGCGCGAACCGGGGTACCCTTCGGCGTATTTGTTGGTGAGAGCGCTCCCTTGCGCCTGCAAGACCGCCTCACTCACATGGTTCTCGCTGGCGATCATGGCCAGCGTGTTCCGCTGTCGGTCCTCCTCGCCTTCGAGTGCGTCGGCGATTTCAGGGTCGACGCCGCGGACGTGGCTGTAGTCCATATCTCACACGGCGTGCGTCTTACCAATAAGTGTGTTCACTTTGGCAGTCGATGCAGGTAATATTATTCAAGTACGTGCCCAAATTTGAGTGAATAGGGTATAACATTCAGCACGGGTAGCACAATATTTTAGGACTTCCTCGCCTGCCCGTCGGCAACAGACATAAGCCTGGCAAACCCGGTTTTCCGGTGTATCTGATGGTTACGCTGACGGTGACAGACACAGGGGTCCAAGCCGTTGGACCCGATACAGCCACCGCGGTCGTCACCGCCGACGGGTGGTCGGCGGACGACCCGTCTCACGAACTTCCACGTGCGGCGGTCGATTCAGTCGGCGGTGTAACGACTGGACTGAAGCTCCTCCCGGGGGTGATTCGCCTCCGCCGACTCGACTCGGAAACGGAGCGCAAGCTGGCCGCACCCGTGGAGGGAACAGTGCAACTCCCGGCGGCTCCGTATCTGCTCTGCGTCGAGGGCGCGGTCACTATCTTCATCCGTTTCGACGGCGAGGCGACGATGACTGGCGCTGGCGGCGACCCCCTGCTCTCGTTTTCCGACTGCCGGCGCGTTACCGTCGGTGTCGGTGACCGCTCGGAACGTCCGGAGACAGTCACGGTCTCACAGACACCTGAGGGCGTTGCTACGGCGCTGTCTGTGATGTCCGCTGGTCACCTCACCGCCACGCCCGACCGGTCGCGCCCAGAGATGCGCGCTTCGCCACCGCGTATCGAGTTCGGCTCCGTAACGACGATTCCCGATAGCGTCGCCGCCCGGAACCCCGACTCAGCCGTCGTTTTCGAACTCCCGCCGAGTCTCGACTATCTCGTTCCGGCATCCTCGCTGGCTCACTACCTCGGTGCGGAGATTCGGGTCGCCGACGGCGCGGACGTGTCTCCGACCTTGCGGACGGCGACTCTCGAACACGAGTTCGAGCCGAACCCTCGCTACCAGTCGGCGGTTGCGAGTTTGCTCCGTCGCGTGTTTCTTCTCGACTGTCTCGTTCGCGGCGCTGACTCGAACGGACGCGACGTTGCGGAGATGGAGTTACTCGACGAGGTGGGACTCGATGCGGACTCGCTCTCCCGCTCCGACATCGATGAACGGCTAGAGGCGTATCTCGACGCCCCGTTCGCGGAGATATCGGACCGACTACCGGACTGGCATCTGTCGATGTATGTCTCCCCGTCGTATGATCGGGTCCGAACGCTCCCGTACCTCCTACAGAACGTGCCGAATATCTTTCTTCCCGAGGCGAAACCGCTCGGAACCGACGAACGCCTCTCTCGGTCGTTGGACGATTTTTACCGCGCTGACAACACAGCAGCCGACGAAGAGACGGCCGGAAACACAAGGGCCACTAAAACTGTTCCCGGCGTGACCCCGGTCAAGCCCGTTCTCGGGCCAGGTCGCGTCCACGGTTGGTTGGCCGACGGCGTCCCCATCGACGTGTTCAAATCAATCTCCAGCGCGTACGAACACCGTGCTCGCTACCCCGCAAACTCACAGTCACTCTCCGTCGTCGCCGTCCTCAACGACAGGCGGATGATAGACGAGTCCACCGACGCGGCGCGCATCTACGAATCCGCCCCGTCGGAACTGGATCTTGATGTGACGGTGAAAAAACGAATCACTCGCGCGGAACTGGCCGCGGTGTTCGAGTCCCACCACGACTTGGTTCACTACATCGGCCACTGCGATGAGTCCGGTCTTCGCTGTCCCGATGGTGGCCTCGCTATTACTGATCTCGAAGTCTCGAACGCCCAAACGTTCGTTCTCAACGCATGTGGTTCATACTACGAGGGTCTGGAACTCGTCGAGAAAGGCAGCGTCGCAGGCGCGGTGACGTTCGATAAGGTGTTAGACAGGCACGCCGCTCGGGTCGGAACGACGTTCGTCCGACTCCTTATACGTGGAACAGGCGCAATACCACGGCCTTCAGGCCGTGGATACGCGCCGTCACTCTGGGCACCAGTCTACCGCTCAAACGGACGCTCTGAGTTTCCTACGAGAACTTTAATTGACAGGCCGCCGTACCGAAGGGTAGGAATCGGTCGGAACGGAGCGGATTCTGAACCGTCCTACGGAGGCGGCCTGTCCGCCTATCTAACGAGGCAATATCCGAAAGGGCAATCGGTGAACGCACATGCTCGAAGCGTGTGTCTGTGTTGACTGCTTGAAGCGAACCAGACGATACCCCCGACTCTGCTGATGCCTGCTGGCGTCCCCGTGGCCAAAACAACACCGGGACGCCATACACGGTCAAGGATAGGGGTAACAGCGGTTTGGCACCGCCATCAGTCCACCAGTCCGATGCTGTGGGACTACCCGTGCCCAAAAGGACTGGTAGTCCAGTGATTGGACTGCAAACCTGAAACTCCCACCGCTCGGGATTCCTCCGCCTTTAGGCGGAGGAGGATGTCAACTACGATGGTGACATCCACTGGTCCGGTGACCTGCACCGAGAGCTAGACTGAAACGACGGTTATTCGTTACTTACTAGATACATACCAAACTGGCCGTTCTGTCTGGTTTTATTCGGAGGTGTTATCTCGGTGTCCCTTCCGAAAACGCGGTCGGTACCGTTCTCCGGATAGCTTCATACACGGGGTTCGTTCCTTGATTCTGACAATTCCTTTGCGTTAATATTAAATATTTATCGTGGCCTATCTAACTCCATGACTATCGACTCGAACATGCTTACGGAGGATGCCGAACGCATTCTTCGCTCGGTCCTCGACTCGGGGGCGGAGGACGTACTCGTGGTTGATCCCACGGCGGACGTAATCGACACGCTCGTCGCCGTCGCTTCGGAGACGGAGGACGGGTTGCCGGAGATACGGATGATCGCAGACGAGTCCGTTCTGAAGGATGTTATGGACGACTTTATCGTTGCGAGCAACGCGGCCGACCTCGTCGAGTCCGAGTCGCTCTCGATGCGGACGACGGATAACGGGACAGCGAACGCGCTTCTCATCACCAAAGACGCCGTCGTCTCGCTGGTCACTGCGGGCGATCAGGTCGCCGGTCTGGTGACGACTGACGACGAGTTCGTCGCCGCCGCCTACGACACGTACACGATGCAGTGGGAGGAAGCACCCCAGTATAAACTCCGCACGCCACCCATCGAACGGGTTCGAGCGACGCTCGAAGAGGAGATCAGCGCCGACGCACGCGACGACTTCGACTCGGTACTCTCCTCGCTTCAGACCGCACGTGGTGACGGCGACGGGCTCGATGAAGTGACCATCAGCCTCCTTGTCGCTGCGAAGAACGAAGTCCTCCTCTACGACATCTCAAAGTGGGGCGAGGATGTCGGTATCGCCAGCAAGGCGACGTTCTCCCGCACCAAAACGAAACTCGAAGAGATGGGGCTCATCGACACCGAGAAAGTACCAATCGACGTTGGTCGTCCGCGCCTCCGCCTCAAACTCGGCGACGACCGTCTCGTCAACGCTGACCCCGACCAACTCGCGGGCGTCGCACAGAGCCTCCTCGCCTGAGTTCTGATCGGCCCGCTGTCTTGCATCGGCAACGGGCATCGAGACCCCCGCGATTTTTCTCTCACTCTGCCGTCGGTTTGGCCGTGACAACGCACGACATCGCACTCGTCGGGAGCGGTCCAGCCGCCGAGGCCGTCCGCGCCGCCCTCGCGGACTGTGACGCCGCCGTGAACGACACCACACCCGAGGATGCCGCCGAGGCGGCGCTCGCCGTCGTCGTCGCACCGGCGGGGGCAACAGTGCCGCAGACCGTCGGTATGGCCGCTGACCGGCTGGTGGTCGTCGAAATCGGCGGTGTTGGTGGCGTCCCGCTCGCCGAGTTGGACGCCGCAGTTTCGGTCTTTGCCGGGACGAGTCGCTACGCGGACCTCTGTACGCGCGTCGCCGCGACGACTGATGGCGGCGACTCACCGTCGGGCGGACGGAGCGCGGTCCGTCTCGCGGGGGCCGTCGCGGGTCGTCGGGCCGTCGCGCTCCTGACCGGTGACGACTCAGTCGTCGGCACCGTCGCTGAAATCTCCGGGACAGGCGTCACGGCCGAACGGACAGTGTTACCCGTTCCTGATCCGGTGGACCGTGATCGGACCGTTCGCCGCGACTACCGCGACGCCGCTGTCGACGACTCGCTCGCCCGCGCCGAACGTGCGTTGGACGACCGGACGGGCCTCGTCGCGCAGGTGGGCGAACGCGAGTCGTTCCCCGTCCCGTACTACCTCGCGCAGACCGCCGATACGCGCGGGTTCAGCGACGCTCGCGCCGCCGAATTCGCCGCCGGAGTTGATCCCGACTGGGACGCGGCGTTCATGAAGGCGCTCGGAGAAGCCCTCGAACGCTACTGTGCAGGCGTCTATCGCGCTTCTGAGTTCACCGTCGCGCCCGAACGGACGCGCGCTCGACCCGTGTCGCCCGCACGTTTCGTTCGACCTGATTCGTACCGTGCACCCGACGCCGAGGAACCGATTCCGTGGGTTGACGGCGAGAACCTCGCTACCGGAGACACTGTCTCCGTTCCGGCGGAGTTCGTCCACTATCCGCCGCCGGACACTCGGCACAAACCGCCAATCACGACCGGACTCGGTCTCGGAAACTCCGGCACCGAAGCGTTGCTTTCGGGTCTGTACGAGGTGATAGAGCGCGATGCGACGATACTCGCGTGGTACTCCTCGTTCGATCCGCTCAAACTCGACGTCGCAGACGAGGGGTACCGAGCGTTGGTGAAGCGTGCCCGGTCCGAGAATCTCACCGCGACACCGCTGTTGGTCACGCAGGACGTGGACGTGCCCGTCATCGCCGTTGCTGTCCACCGCGACGGCGAGTGGCCGCAGTTTGCGATGGGGTCGGGTGCATCGCTCGATGTGGCCGACGCAGCACGGTCGGCACTCGCTGAGGCGTTACAGAACTGGATGGAACTCCGCTCGATGGGACCGGAACGAGCCAACGCCGAGAAGGGAGCAATCGGGGAGTACGCCGACTTCCCGGACGCAGCGCGGCGGTTCGTGAACGCTGGACCGGCAGTGCCAGCGGCGAGCGTCGGTCCCGACGACGTGCCGTCGGGTAAAGCGGAGTTAGACGCTGTGGTCGAACGCGTCGCGGACGCTGGATTGGATCCGTACGCCGTCCGGACGACGACGACAGACGTGGCTTCGCTCGGATTCGAGGCCGTCCGCGTGCTGATTCCCGAAGCCCAACCGCTATTTCAAGGAGACCCGTTCTTCGGCGCTCGGGCAACGAGTGTCCCCGAAGAACTGGGATTCGAGGCGGAGTTGCAGAAGCCGTACCATCCGTACCCGTAGGGGCGAACAGCCGACACTCACGTAGCGTCTGCGGTCGCTACGATACCGCCCGCACGACGCCGTGTCGGACTCCCGCGTCTCGTCGTACGGTTTCGTTCGACGGATAGCGCGTGTGGCCGCGTCTTCCGATAAAAAGAGACGGATCGTTAGCGTCGGACCGTTAGACGCCGAACGTCGCGCGGAGCATGTCTCGCGTCCCCGGACCGAGGCCGACGGCGAGGACGGCAATGAGAAGAAGCATCGTATAGCGCGGACTCTCCTCGAAGATACCTTCCTCGAACACCCAGACGACGAACGTTGCGGCGACGAGTTTGACGAGGAGGAACGGCCACGCGTCACCGGTAATGGCGTGGATGGGGGCGGGCAGCGTACTCGCCGTGAAGTCCACGACGAACTGGTTGACCGGGTGCTTCGGGACGAGGTTCGGTCCCGCGCCGAGTTCGGTCATCCAGTCGAGTCCGATGACGTTCGCCACGCCATCAACGGCGTGGCCCCAGATGATGACCAAGCCGATAGTCTCGGTTCCGGAGTTGATCTGGGGTGCAAAGCGTTCGATGAGCCACCACGTTGCTGCGGCCGAGAGTGTCGCTCCGGCGAGCATCACGACGAGTACCTGCGGGTGGAACTCCACGCCCTGCGCGCCGTTGATAGCGAGCGAGAACAGGTACGCCAGCGTGAGGCCGAGGACAACCACGCCGATGGCGAACAGCGGTCGCTCGTACGAGTCGGTGACGTCGGTGTGTTCGAGCGCGACGGCGACGGCGATAGCCCCGAGCGTCACGAGAAACACCGTGAAGTAGATGACCGGGCTGATAACGAGCGTGTTCAGTGGGTAGGTAATGATCGACTCGGCCACGGCGGCTGTGTCGTTCGCGTCCTCGACAACGCGGAGCGCACCGCCGAAGAACATGAACGGCAGAAGCGAGTAGAAGAAGTTCCTGTCGGTACCGATGTCGAGTCGCCGCATAAGGAAGACGACGCCAGTCAGTGCGAACAACAGCGTCAGCATGTAGCCGACTTCCGAGACGAGAGTGTAGCCGGGATACGCAACGGGTTCGGCCGCCTCGGCGCACGCGCTAGCGCTTGTTAGGTACTGGGTGACGCCACCGGTGCGGACTGCACAAACAGCCGAGTTTGCGTCGGCCTGCACAGGGCCCCAGAAGTAATGCCAGATGAACCGGTCGTAAACGAGTTCGGGGAAGGCAAGCGACCCACCGATAAGAGCGACGAGGACAGCAACCATCGCACTGCCCCACAGTCGTTCGGGGTCCATGCCGACCCGCTCTGCAACCGTAGCCATACCCGAATCCCCGGCGTCGTGGGTGTTGAGGATTCCGGTCTCTCGCACAAGGTACACACAGAAGGGAGTCGTGACTGTCCGCTTCTTCGACAAAAGATACCGCAACTGTCCGTCGCTTGACGGGCGGGCCTACACTGAGAGGGCGGGGTCTTCGAAGTCAGTACCGAGGATGACCATCGTCTGCGACCGCGAGAAGCCTTCCATTTCGGCGATGTTCTCGAACATGAGGTCCCGGAGGGCATCTGTATCTTCGGCGTATACGCGGAGCATCACGTCCCACTCGCCCGTCGTGAGGTGAACCTCTTTGACACCATCTATCTCTCGTAGTTGTTCGAGCGCGTCCTCTTCTCTGCCCTGTTCGACGCGAAGGCCGACGAGTGCAGACGTTCCGTAGCCGACTTCTCGTGGGTCAACCTTCGCGTGATAGCCTTCGATGACACCTGCATCTTCCATTCGCCCGACGCGGTCGTGGACAGTCGCGCTGGACATGTCTATTTGCCTTGCAATTTCGCTGAACGGCGTCCGCGCATCGGACTGGAGGATACGGAGGATGGCACGATCCGTCTCGTCGAGTTCCATGTGGTAGGGTAGTCGAGTACTGTCTTTTCCCTTGCGGAAGCAGGTCAAAACTGCGACTCAGCCGTCCAGTCCGTCGATTTCTCGCGCCGCTTCCAACACTGAGTCGTGAATCTTGCCGTTGGAGGCGACGAGGCCTCGTGAATCGTGCTGCCAGCGGTCGCCCGATAAGTCGGTAACCGTCCCGCCCGCGGCGCGAATCATGTGAACGCCGGCGACGGAATCCCACGGGTTCGCCCGAACGTTGGTCAGCACGCCGTCGAGTTGCCCGTCGGCGACCATCGCCAATACGGCTTGTGCGCATCCGAAGCGACGCATGTCGCCGAATCGGTCCACGATGGCGTTCGTCGCCCGTGCGTACTGGTCGCGCTCGTCGAATCCCCACCAGATGGTCGGGCAGACGACACACATCTCCGGGTCGTCTCGGTCGCTAACCGTCACTTCCTCGCTGTTTCGGTACGTCGCCTCACCGTCGGTCCAGTACGTGTCTTCAAGTGCGGGGAAACGGGTCGCGGCGGCGACGGGAGTGCCGTCTTCGACGGCCGCGACGGCGGTTCCCCACACCCGGAGCTCGCGGACGAAGTTGTTCGTGCCGTCGATGGGATCGATGACCCACGCCGCGCCCTCTGAGGGGACTTGCTTGAGTTCGTCTTCTTCCTCGCCGACGATGGCGTCGGCCGCGTACTCCTCTCGAATCACGTCGATGACGCGGCTTTGTGCGTCCCGGTCGGCTTGCGTTACTACGTCTGTCTTCCCGTCTTTTCGTTCGACATCGATACCGGTTCGAAAGCGGTCGGCCGCGACGGCACCGCCAGCACGGGCGGCCCGACGGGCGACGCCGACTTTCGCCTCGTTTTCCATACCACGGTCGGCGGCCCCCGTCGCCGTAAACCTCCCGTGTCGCGCACAGCACTTCCGCAGTCTTGCGGTCGTCGCTTGCCGCCGTCGTTGCTTGCCGCGGTTGTCGCCTGCTGGAGTCGTCGCTTGCCGTAGTCGTCACTCGTCGGCATCGTCCGATACGTTTTATCTTCTCATCCCTTCGGTCCGTGACGTGCCGGGTGAACTGCCCGCCGACGTTCGGACGAGCCTATTGGCGTTACTCGATAGGGGTGCGGACGCAGCGCGAGAGCGCGACGAACGAACTGTCGAAGGCGTCGTCGATTCGGTCGAAACCCTCGCGCACCACGAAGTCTCTGACGACGAAATACGGATGATGTTGCTCCACGGATGTCGGCGCGCGAACGAGACGATGATCGCAGAGCCACTCGTGACGGCAGAGTATCTGGAAGCGATGGCTCGTCTCATAGCTGACGAGTGACGGCGTCGTCGCTGACGGGTAATAACTGAAGAAACTGGGGCACGATTAGGACCCGGACGGGATGCGTTTTCCCCGACCCACACGTCCATTTTGGAGTACCCATTACACTGGGCGTTCCAAGTTCCCGAACTCCGTTTGCACGCAGTCCGGTACTTGGACTTCCCCTGTTCCGTATTGAACAGCACTGGGTCGGTGCGGTCTTCCTTCGACGCGTTGACCTCGCGTTCCTCTTACGGCCCGTTCGGTGTTTACGCCGATTCCGTTCCTCACCTTTCTAAGGCTTGGTTCGGTCGTCCGGTGTGTCCTCGTACACCAGCAAGTATGTGGTACGGTAGCAATAGACATAAGTCTATCGTCGGCCAGAACTCTGCGAGGATGTACTCCATCATGTCTTAGCACAAAAGCGTCCCAAATAGCGACCAATTAACTCAATTCCGAGTCCGAGTACACTTTTAGGTATTCACGTTGTTTCCGTTGATATGCACCCCGCCGACGCGGCACGACAGCTTCAGTATGCGGTCGCTTCGGAGACGAACACGTACGACTACGAGGTGAGCCACTGGGAGGCGCACGCCTACGAGGACGTCTTTGCGGATGTCATCGAACAGGGCGAACTCTCCGACGTGATGGCCGTCGTCGAGACGCTCGGCAACGAGTTCACCGAGGAGTCGCGTCCGTCTCCCGCCCGCGCCCGAAGCGTCGCAGATGACGTTCTCAAGTCGAACGGCCGCCCACTCACCGACGGCGGCGAGCGGACTGACGAGTAGTTCCGACGTCTGATCCGATACAGTCGGTGCCGCCGACAGCGGCGATTCGCTTTCTTCTCTTGAGTCCTGTGTTTGGGTAGTGGTAACTACTCCGTCTATCCGAAAACTCTATTAATCGGACGGGACGTTTATGCAAATGCTTCCGTAGGTGGTCGGTTTCAGTTTACCACGGGAGTATTGACGTGCGTCGTCGGATGGCACCTGTCGCGTCGCGCGTCCCACGAATCCCCGCCCTTTCCCCGCTTTCTACGATCTTGATGTCACGCTTACGTCTCGAGTCGCGCCTGTTGACCACACTATACGCTGCGTTTTGTTTAGAGATAGAACAATGGGAGGGGAGATTTGAACCTCAGTCGCAGATCAAAGATCTGTTCTCCGGTTCAAATCCACCGTCCGCACTTGGCACTCCTCACATAGTTCGTCGGCACAAGTGCGAGGGGAGGGATTTGAACCCACGGACTCCTACGAGAGCGGATCTTGAGTCCGCCGCCTTTTCCAGACTCGGCCACCCTCGCGCAGTTAGACGTTCAGATACCACGCCGCTAAAACGTTCCGAACTGTGCCGAAACCGTGCGAATAGATCTCTTACTCCGAACCAAATCGGTCCCGCACGACGCTCGGTAGTTCAAGCGCAACGGCCACACCGATTGCGGGAAGAACGACGGCCATGAGGACGAGAAGGATACCGAGTCCGATTGGTGCGAAGCCGATACCGGCGACGACGAGGAGAAAGACGAGCGTGTAGAACGCCCCGCGGCCGATAGCACCCTCGATACCGCGGGCGTAGGCGGCGATGGCGTCCGGAAGTTCTCTGAGTCCGTTGTCCATGTCCGCCGTGACGAAGGCGACCGTCAAAGGCGTATCTCCTCGCGGCGATGCCGTTAGGTCGCTTCGTCGTGATAGAGTTCGGTATGGACGACCACACCCGCGACCCGGGCGTTGCGCCGCCGCTGGGCGAGCCGACCGGATGGCTGGCGGACCGGCGCGAGTGGGAACACGCGACGCTCCGACGTGCGACGGAACACGGAATTCGACTCTACAACGCTGGTGAATTCCACGAATCGCACGACTGCTTCGAGGTCGAGTGGTACAACTACGGCCGCGGAACCATCGAGTCGGCGTTCCTCCACGGGATGGTGCAGGTGGCCGCAGGCGCGTACAAGCACTTCGACTTCGAGAACGACGACGGGATGCGCTCGCTGTTTACGACCGCACTTGAGTATCTCAGAGGGACGCCTGCGGATTTCTACGGCGTCGGCGTCGAGGAAATTCGACAGACGCTACGTGCCGCCTTGGACGATCCGACGGTCCTCCACGGATGGCAGATCGAACTTGACGATGCGCGGCCCACAGCGTACCCCGCCGATTACGAGTATGCTGAGGGATTAGATCACTAACTGGTGGCATATCGTACCGAACCGGTTTTCTTTCCTGCGCTGTGAGGACTGCCATGCGGATTTACGAACTCGGTGAGGGGACGCCCGAGGTCGCCGTCGTCGGGTCCATACACGGTGATGAACCGTGTGGTGCCAGCGCTATCGACCGTTTCGTCGCCGAAGAACCGACTGTTGACCGTCCGGTGAAACTCATTATCGCCAACGAGGAAGCACTCGCGGAGGATGTCCGCTACATCGACGAAGACCTGAACCGCGCCTTTCCCGGCGACCCGAACGCTGAAACGCACGAACGACGACTCGCCGCGGAGGTCGTCCGCGAAATCCGCGGGTGTACGACGTTCTCGCTTCACTCCACCCAGTCGTACGCCAAGCCGTTCGCCCTCGTCGATAGCGTCGGTGCCGTCGCGCGCTCTATCTGCCCGCACCTCCCTGTCGATGAACTCGTCGAGACATCGGAGTTCGCCGGTGGCCGCCTCATCGACCACGCACACACCATCGAAGTCGAGTGTGGCCTCCAAGGCACTCCCGACGCAGAGGAGAACGCCTATTGGCTGATTCGCGCGTTCTTGGCGGCCACGGGCGTCGTCTCGGCACCTATCGAAGCCGGCGAATCGCCGCTCTCGTTGGACCGCCGTGATGAGGACGACGTGAACGTCTACCGGATGCTCGAATGCATTCCGAAAGAACCCGCCGACGAGTACGACGTGTTCGTGAACAACTTCGAACGCGTCGAGGAGGGTGACCGGTTCGCCGCCGCTGACGGCGAGGTGTTCACCGCTGACAGAGCGTTCTATCCCGTCTTACTCTCCGCGTACGGCTACGAGGACGTGTTCGGCTACGCCGCAGATCACATCGGAACGCTTGGATGACTGTGAAACGAGGCGAATCGACACGGGAAAATCAGTCGCTTTCGGCCGCAAACTCGACGAGCGTTAGATCTCGATCCAGATAACAGAAGTCGTGCGGCGGGTCGCCGCGCACTTCGGCGATGCGGTACTCTTCATCGAAATCAGCACCCTCTGGGACGCAGTACTCGTGACTTGGACACTGCGTGTGCGGACACGGGCCGGCGAGGCTCGCTTTGCTACCCGCGTATGCGCCTTTGGAGGGGACGTTGGCGACGACGGGTGCAGGTTCGACTTCGACCGCGCGAACCCCGGTGTCGTGGACGGCGCAGTCGAGTAACTGTGCGTTCTCGCGGATACCGGTCACCTCGTAGCGGACGCCCACCTCGAGGTTGAGACACTGCTTCCGATACGGGCACCCCTCGCAGGCGGATGAGGGGCCACGATAGACGAATTGCGTCCCGGGTTCCGCGAGACGGTCGCCGATGAGCGTGACCTTCGTCATAGTTTGAATCGTAATCGTTCCGGTCGGATAACGTTACTCGTCACGGCCGGTCAGTTCGTCCAGTCGGTCCAGATACGCCTCCGGCGGCACCTGATAGCACTCCCGGTAGGCGATTTCGCCATCAGCGAACCGTCGTGCGAGTTCGTTCGCACCATCGACGGCCGCCTCGCGCGAGTCGTACTCTTCGATGACGCACTCTACGTCCGGTTCCAGCCGGAGAATAGCACGCCACGTCTCTGTCCGAATCCGCGACGCGCCGGGGCGGTTCGCACGCGAGCCATTCCAGACGAAGATTGTCGGCATGCACTCGGCCGGAAAGTCGCTCTCGTTGAACACATCCGGGCGGTACGCGAGGATGCGTCGCCCGCTCGGTTCGTCATTCCACAGTGTCCACCCGCCGGGCGGTTCCGCCGTCGTTGGCGAGTCCGCCGTCTCATCCGTCATAGGAGTCGGTTGTGCGGCGACAGTCGAATCTCCTTCGGTCTCCTGTGTTGCCGGAAGCTATCGAACGCGTCGTAAGGCCGTCGTACTGGGTACGAAACTGTCATATTATATCGAATACCATTCAAAACAGAGATATGTTTATTGGCAACAAATACCAATGCAAAAACCTATCAACAAGCACTGTATTACCTATTTAACGGCAGATTTTCTGATGTCGCCTCCGTACGTCGATCTCACATCAAATTTCGAGGAAGACTTATATGCGTGTGTCTCTCACACATTAATAGCCTCGGTTGACCGGACCGAGCACCCGCCTTCCGCGCATCGTCCGCCGAACACTGATGATTCGTCGCTCACCGTTGACCTGCCGCCGTCGGTCGTCTGGACCTGTTGCGCACCGGGCGGCCCGATACGAGCGGCCACCCACCGTCCACACGGACCAAGACCGCCTCTGCCTCCCAGTATTTCGAGGCACTTCGGGAGGCATGTGGCCGCTCTATCGACATCCGTCAACGAACAATGAATGGTGACATCGACACCCTCGAAGATCTGAGCAAGCACTACAAGGATTCCGTACCCGCGGACCTCCGTGAGGCAAAGAGTTTCGAGTGGTACCTAGACGAGGTCTACAACGACCCGAGAATCGCTCGCAACGCCCATCAGCGCGTTGCTGACATGTTCGACTACTACGGCACCGAGTACGACGAGGAAGCCGGAATTGTCGAGTACCTCATGGCCTCTGAGGACCCCATCCACGACGGGGAAAACACCTTCTATGGCCGCGAAGTCCACGAGTCAATCCACGAATTCGTCAACAAGGTGAAGTCGGGAGCTCGCGGTCTCGGTCCCGAAAAGCGCATCAAACTGCTTCTCGGCCCCGTCGGGTCAGGGAAGTCACACTTCGACTGGATGGTCCGACGCTACTTCGAGGACTACACGCTGCGTGATGAGGGTCGAATGTACACGTTCCGGTGGACCAACCTCACGGACGTGATCCGGGACCAAGACCCCGCAGACGACGTGGTTCCGTCGCCGATGCATCAAGACCCTATTGTCCTCCTCCCGCAGGAACAACGGGATATGGTCATCGAGCGCCTGAACGAGGCGCTGGACGCACCGTACACCATCCGGAACGACCAGGCGTTAGATCCCGCCTCGGAGTTCTACATGGACCAACTGCTGGCGTACTACGACGACGACTTACAAGAGGTCGTCTCGAACCACATCGAGATCGTCCGACTCGTCGCCTCCGAAAACAAGCGCCAGTGCATCGAGACGTTCGAGCCGAAAGACAAGAAGAACCAAGACGAGACCGAGTTGACGGGCGACGTCAACTACTCGAAACTGGCCGTCTACGGGGAGTCAGACCCGCGTGCGTTCGATTATTCCGGTGCGTTCTGTAACGCCAACCGGGGGCTGTTCTCCGGCGAGGAGTTGCTGAAACTCCAGCGGGAGTTCCTGTACGACTTCCTACACGCGAGTCAGGAACAGACGATCAAACCGAAGAACAACCCGCGAATCGACATCGACCAGGTCATCGTCGGCCGGACGAACATGCCCGAGTACCGGGACAAAAAGGGCGACGAGAAGATGGAGGCGTTCAACGACCGGACGAAACGGATCGACTTCCCGTACGTCCTTGAGTACTCTGAGGAGTCCGAAATCTACCGGAAGATGCTCCGGAACGCCGACGTGCCGGACATGCACATCGAACCGCACACCTTGGAGATGGCCGGGTTGTTCGGTGTCCTCACCCGCATCGTCGAACCCGACGGCGGGAACATCACGCTGACGCAGAAGGCGAAGGCGTACAACGGCGAGATTGACGAGGGCGACGACACCGACGTGAAGAAACTCCGCGAAGAGGCCGAATCGAAGATGAACATCGGCGAAGGGATGGAGGGCGTCTCCGCGCGCTTCATCGGCGACGAAATCGCCGAGGCCATCATGGATTCGACGCACCGCGACCGCAACTACCTTTCGCCGCTGTCGGTGTTCACGCACTTCGAGGAGAACTTGGAGAACCACGGCTCCATCCCCGAGGACAACCTCGAACGCTACCACCGCTATCTCGAAATGGTCCGTGAGGAGTACAAAGAACGCGCCATCGAGGACGTTCGCCACGCCCTCGCGTACGACTTAGACGAGATTCAGCGACAGGGTGAAAAGTACATGGACCACGTGATGGCGTACATCGACGACGCCACCGTGCAGGACGAACTCACGGGCCGCGAACAGGATCCCGACGAGAAGTTCCTGCGGTCGGTCGAGGAGAAACTCGACATCCCCGAGGACCGCAAGGACGACTTCCGACAGGAGGTTTCCAACTGGGTCTCACGGCGCGCCCGCGAAGGACAGGCGTTCGACCCGCAGGACAACGACAGACTCCGCCGCGCACTGGAGCGCAAACTCTGGGAGGACAAAAAACACAATATCAACTTCTCGGCACTCGTCAGCGCCAACGAACTGGACGATGACGAGCGAAACGCGTGGGTAGACGCTCTCGTCGAACAGGGCTACTCGCGCGAAGGTGCCAGAGAGGTGTTAGAGTTCGCCGGTGCGGAGGTGGCAAAGAGCGAACTGGAAGGCTAGTATGACGCCAACGAGAGATTACATCCGCGAGGCTGACGAACAACTCCGAGGCACCTACGAGGAGCCGATGAGCCTCGCAGAGTACGTCGATGCCGCATTCGAGTCGCCCTCGATTGCCTCCCACGCCTCGAAGTACCTCCTGCAAGCGATCGAGGCGGCGGGTACGCGAACGGTCATCGAGGAAGGCGAGGAGAAAGAGCGGTATCGCTTCTTCGACGACCCGGCCAACGACGGCGAACACGCCGTCCTCGGTAACACTGAGGTCTTGAATCGGTTCGTCGATGACCTACGGACCATCGCCGCCAAACGCGGGAAAGGTGAGAAGATAATCTGGTTCGATGGACCCACGGCGACGGGGAAGTCCGAACTGAAACGGTGTCTTATCAACGGCCTCCGCGAATACTCGAAGACGCTTGAGGGGCGACGGTACACCGTCGAGTGGAACGTCACCAACGTTGACGACAGCCGCGGTCTGTCGTACGGCGGCGAAGTGAGCGGTGCCGAACACGAGTCCGACTGGTACGAAAGTCCCGTTCAGTCGCATCCGCTTTCTGTGTTCCCAGCGGAGGTCAGACGGAGCCTCCTTGCGGAGTTAAACGAGAACGAGGACGGTCACATTCCCGTCTCACTTGACGAAGAACTGGACCCGTTCTGCCGAGAGGCGTACGACTACCTCGAAGAGAAATACCGTCGTACGGGTAAGCGCAACCTGTTTACCGCCGTGTCCGACCCCAAGCATCTACGGGTGAAAAACTACGTCGTGGACGTGGGACAGGGGATCGGCGTTCTCCACTCCGAGGACGACGGGTCACCGAAAGAACGACTGGTCGGGTCGTGGATGCCGAGTATGCTCCGCGAACTCGATTCTCGCGGGCGGAAAAATCCGCAGGCGTTCAGTTACGACGGCGTTCTCTCGCAGGGGAACGGTCTCTTGACGATTGTCGAGGATGCGACGCAACACGCCGACCTGTTGCAGCGACTCCTGAACGTTCCCGATGAGGGACACGTCAAACTGGACAAAGGGATCGGGATGGACATCGACACGCAACTGCTCATCATCTCGAATCCCGACTTGGACGCCGAACTCGACAAGTACTCCGACCGCAACGGGCGCGACCCGCTGAAGGCGTTGAAACGCCGTCTCGACAAACACGAGTTCCGCTACCTGACGAACGTCTCGTTGGAGACCGAACTCATCCGGCGCGAACTGACGAACGAGACCGACGTGTGGGATGTCGAGGACAGAGAGGAACTCGAAGAGAGAATTAACGAGAGCCTGTTCGTGGACGTTCGGAGCGGCCCGGGTGCGGTCAAGCGACGCGAACTCGCCCCGCACGCTATCGAAGCGGCGGCGATGTACTCCGTCGTCTCCCGGCTCGACGGCGACGACGTGCCCGACGGCTACAGTCTGGTGGACAAGGCGCTGCTGTTCGACCGTGGCTACCTCCAAGTCGGCGACACGCGCGAGGAGATAGACGAGTTCGGCTTCGACAGCGACAACGAGGGAACACACGGAGTTCCGGTCACGTTCACTCGGGATATCATCGCGGACCTGCTGCATGAAGACCGCGATAGACACCACCCCTCGCTGGAGGTCGGTACCGTCGTCATGCCCGACGACTTGCTGGATTCGATGGCTGAGGGGCTTCACGACGCCCCGGTGTTCTCGCGCGCCGAACGCTCCGAGTACGAGAGCCGGGTTACTGTCGTGAAAGAATACATCTTCGACCAGCAGGAAGCGGATGTCCTCGCGGCCGTCCTTGCAGACAAACACGTCGAACAGGAGACGGTCGCGGAGTACGTCGAACACGTGTACGCGTGGGAATCAGACGGACAGATAGAGACTGAACACGGTCCGGTCGAACCAGACGCACTCCTGATGAAACTGTTCGAGACGGAACACCTCGGTCGGTTCGCAGAGAGCGATTACACGGGTAACGAACCCTCTGCAGACGTCAAAGAGTTCCGCCGCGAGAAGGTCATCACCGCGCTGAACCGCTACGCGTGGGAGAACCGTGACGAGGGGTTCACCGTCGAAGACGTGGAACTCTCGGAGATACCCGTCATCAGAACGGTGTTAGAGACGCACGAGTGGGACGATGTCAGCCGCTTATTCGAGGACTTCGACCCAGACCAGTGGGACGACCCACCGGCGAACACGGAGACAGAGCGAGTGAAAGAACGAACGATCGACCACATGGTGAAGAACGGATACACCCCCGCATCGGCCGAACTCACGAGTCGCGCGGTGATGAACGAGGTGCGTCACGAATGGGACTGAGAGAGGACGTCGAGCGGTTCCGCGAAATCGGCGAAGAGCGGCGCGAGGACCTCAAAGAGTTCATCAGCTACGGTAATCTCGGCGGCTCCGGTCCCGACAGCATCAAGATCCCAATCAAGGTCGTGGACTTGCCGGAGTTCCAGTACGACCAACTCGATCAGGGCGGTGTCGGACAGGGAAAGGACGGAACGCCGGACGTGGGGCAACCCGTCGGCCAACCGCAACCCGGAGATGGCGACGGCGATGGCGATGAAGACGGCGAACCCGGTGAGGAGGGCGCAGACCACGAGTACTACGAGATGGACCCCGAAGAGTTCGCACAGGAACTCGACGAGGAACTCGGTCTGGACCTCGAACCGAAAGGCAAGGAAGTAATCGAGGAGATCGAGGGTGACTTCACCGACGTAACGCGGACCGGGCCGCACAGCACTCTCGACTTCGAACGCCTGTTCAAAGAGGGACTCAAGCGAAAACTGGCGATGGACTTCGACGACGACTTCGTCCGCGAGGCGATGAAAGTCGAGGGCGAAGATCCGCAGTCGGTCTACCAGTGGTGCCGCGACCAGCACATCCTCGTCTCGTTGGCGTGGATCGAAGACGAGTGGAAGCGAATTCCCGACGACGAACGAGATACGTGGTCCTCATACGAGGAGATGGAGGAAAACGTCGAGCGGACGACGACGCTCCAGCGCATTCGCCGCGAAGGCCTGCGTGACATCCCGTTCCGGCGTGAAGACGAACGCTACCGCCATCCCGAGATCATCGAGGAGAAAGAGAAGAACGTCGTCGTGGTGAACATCCGCGACGTGTCGGGGTCGATGCGCGAGAAGAAGCGCGAGCTGGTCGAGCGGACGTTTACGCCACTGGATTGGTATTTGACTGGTAAATACGACAACGCCGAGTTCGTCTACATCGCGCACGACGCCGAGGCGTGGCAGGTCGAACGCGACGAGTTCTTCGGCATTCGTTCAGGTGGCGGGACCCGTATCTCCTCGGCGTACGAACTGGCCAAGGAGATTCTTGAAGAGGAGTACCCGTGGTCCGAGTGGAACCGCTACGTGTTCGCCGCGGGCGACTCGGAGAACTCATCGAACGACACGACAGAGAACGTCGTCCCCCTGATGAAAGAGATTCCGGCGAACCTCCACGCCTACGTGGAGACCCAACCGGGCGGCACCGCAATCAACGCAACACACGCAGAGGAAGTCGAGCGCTCCCTCGAAGAACAAGGGAACGTCGTCGTCGCGTACGTCTCCTCGCCGGAAGACGTGGTAGACGCCATCTACGACATACTCAGCACGGAGGATGGAGAATGAGACGATTCAGACACACCGCACAGAAAGTCGCCGGGGAGTTGGAGGAATCGGTCCGTGAGGCGGGCAACCTCGCCCGTAAACTCGGCCTCAAACCGTACCCGGTGAACTACTGGGTGGTCAACTACGACGAGATGAACCAACTCATCGCTTACGGTGGGTTCCAGCGACGCTACCCGCACTGGCGATGGGGAATGACGTACGACCGCCAGCAGAAAAAAGACCAGTTCGGCATGGGTAAGGCGTTCGAGATTGTCAACAACGACAATCCTTCACACGCGTTCTTGCAGGAGTCGAACTCGCTGGCCGACCAGAAAGCGGTCATCACTCACGTCGAGGCGCACGCGGACTTCTTCAGTAACAACGAGTGGTTCGGCATGTTCGCCGGCGACTCGGACTTAGACGCCGCGGCGATGCTCGAACAGCACGGGGAAACCATCCAGAAGTACATGGATGACCCGGACATCGACCGCGAGGATGTCGAGCGGTTCATCGACGCCGTCCTCTGCTTAGAGGACAATATCGACCAACACCGCACGATCACCGATGCGGCGACCGGACGCGAACGCGTCCAACCCGAAGATCTCCGCAAGCGTCTGGACGAGATGGACATCTCCCAAGACGTTCGCAAGCAGGTGTTCGACGAGGAGTGGCTCGACGAACTCGCGGAGGCCGAAGCCGAGGCGGCGAAACTGGACGACCCCCGCCGCGACGTGTTGGCGTTCGTCCGCGAACACGGCATGTACTACGACGAGGAGGAGGGCAAAGCCGTCGAGATGGAGTCCTGGCAGAAGGACGTACTCGACATCCTCCGAACGGAGTCGTACTACTTCGCCCCCCAGAAGATGACGAAGGTGATGAACGAGGGGTGGGCCGCCTACTGGGAATCGCTCATGATGGGCGAAGAGCGGTTCGCTGGCACCGATGAGTTCCTCACCTACGCCGACCATCAGTCGCGCGTCCTCGGGTCGCCCGGACTGAACCCGTACAAACTCGGCAAGGAACTGTGGGAGTATATCGAGAACACGACGAACCGCCGCGAAGTCGCGGACAAACTCCTCCGCGTCCGCGGTGTGACTTGGCGCAACTTCCACGACGTGATCGACTTCGACGAGGTGCAGCAACTCCTCGAACCGCATCCGGCGATAGACCGGGTTCGGTCCGACACGCTGGATGAACTTGCGGCGTTGCCGGGAGACGACCCACGTGTCGATTGGGAGATGCTCGACCGAGCGTTATCGGATGACGGCGAGGTGGACGTAGACGCCTATCCGTGGAAGGTACTCACCTACGAGGGGCTGGCTGAACGGCATTTCTCGCTTGTGAAACCGCAGAACCGCGGCTTCCTCAGACACATCCGTCGGTCGGAACTCGAACGCCTCTCCCGGTACATGTTCGACAACGAGGCGTACGAAACCGTCGAGGAAGCCATCGCTGACGTGGACCGAGCGTCCGGGTGGGACCGGATGCAGGAGATTCGAGAGAGCCACAACGACGTGACGTTCCTTGATGCGTTCCTCACGCAGGAGTTCGTCGAGAACAACCACTACTTCACGTACGAGTTCACCCAAGCGACGGGCGAGTTCCGCGTTGCCTCCGTGGACTACGAGGACGTGAAAAAGAAACTGCTCTTGCAGTTTACGAACTTCGGGAAACCCACGATTGTCGTCTTCGACGGCAACTACGATAACCGCGGCGAGTTGCTCCTCGGCCACCAGTACAACGGCATCATGCTCGATATCGCGCAGGCGCGAGGCGTTCTCGAACGCCTGTACGACCTCTGGGGTCGCCCGGTGAATCTCGCCACCATCGTCAAAGAGTACGACGAACACGATGTCGAGGTTGCCCGTCGCCGTGACCGCGAACCGACGCCGGTCGAGCAAGGCAAGCGCATCCGGTACGACGGCGAGGAGTTCGAGACGTACGAGTTAGACGAGGAGATAACGGAGCGCATCCGAGCGACCGACGTGGACTACGATACCAAGCCTGAGGAGTGGCTCTCGTAGCTCAACCTCCTGTTTCTCGTTAAATTCTTTTTTCAATTACAGTTCTGAATACAGACACATTGATGTAGCTTCGCGCGAAACTGTGACTGTATGTCTAGGGGAGGGGCCGGGTCGGTGGGAACGACCCGGGACGGGGCGAGTGGACTTGACCAATCGGACATTCACGACGTCCTTCGAAACGACAGACGCCGTCTCGTTCTCGAACGATTGCGTTCTTCGGAGGGGGCAGAGGCGGTCGCCGACTTGGCCGAGCACATCGGAAGCGTCGAGTCCGGCGAGTCGCCGCCGCCGCGGAACGTTCGTCAGAGCGTCTACGTCTCGTTACACCAGACGCATCTGCCGAAACTCGACGAACTCGGTATCGTAACGTACGACAGCGACGACAAGACTGTCGCACTTGCGGACGCCGCCGACGAAGTTGCCGTCTACATGGAAGTCGTACCGAAGTACGGGCTCTCGTGGGCCGAGTACTACCTCGGTCTCGGACTGCTCGGACTGCTGTCTCTCGTCGGATCCGGTATCGGCGTCCCGGTGTTAGCACGACTAGACGGAGCGCTCGTCGGCGGTGCGTTCTCGCTTCTCGTCGTTGTCTCCGCGATCTATCAACTGGTTGATCAGCGGAGTTCTCTCTTTCACCGACTCCGCAGCGACGCCTCTGGGACTGAGATGACGGCCACGGACGATGGCGACTGACTGCGTCGAGGGGAACTGACTAGTCCCACGGATCGTCCTGCGAGACGAGGCAGACGCCTGCGACGAGGACGGTCACGAGGAAGAACGCGATAAGAGCCAGTCGAGGAATCGTCAACAAGCCGCCGAGCATCGGGTACTGGATAGCCGAACACCCGCCGCCGAGCGTACACGTTCCGGCGGACGGTGCGATTTGGACGTAGACGTGGTACGCTGAGACGGCCATACCGACGACAGAGAGCGGGAGTGCCGTCCGGTAGACTCCCGGCCGGTCCTCAATCGTGGCGACAGCGAGGACGACGACGAGCGGATACATGAGGATGCGTTGGTACCAGCAGAGTTCGCACGGAACGAGACCAAGGCTAAGACTGAAGAACAGACTTCCGACAGTGGCGACGACGGCGACGAGCGTCGAAACTGCGAGAACTCCGCGTGTCGAAGACACCATGTTCGCACGCCGTGTGCCGACGGCTTGAACGTGTCGGCGCGGCTCAGAACCCCGTCAGTCTTCTCAGTCCTGTCAGTTCCACCAACCGACGGCCGCTAAGAGTGTCGAGAGGCTGGATTCGTCCCCTTCGACGGCAACGTACTCAGTGTAGACGTGGAGCGCTGCGGAGACGGCGAATCCGATGGCGATGAGGCCGGCATAGCCGAGATCGGGAACGAGCGAAAATGGAAATAGTCCAGTCCACGCCAGCGCGACGACGAGCATCGACAGGCCCGACAGACCGAGGTAGTACACAGACCACGAACTGACGTGACGTTCAGTCGTACTATCGAGAAATGAGCCGAGTTCGGTCGCCAGCGGCGTTAACGAGATATTTCCTCTATCTCGGTCGTAGACGATAACACCCACATCGTCGAGTTTCGGCAGATGTGTCTGATGTAGCGACGTGTAGACGCGTTTCCGTTGCTTGTACGTTAGCTCCTCCCGCTCGATTCCGTTCTCCATTGCAGCGACTTCTCTGGATAACTCTCGAACGGACACTTCCTCTGCGGTCTCCCGCAGGTAGTTGAGTACCAACCGCCGCCGTCGGTTGCTCAACATCGAGTAGATGTCGTCTTTCGACAGGCTCTCTGCTTCTTTGTCTGCAAACACGCGTTGTGCGCTCACCTCATTGACCCTCCCCACCGACTACGTCCACATATTCTGCCAGGTGGTATAAACAATCCCCTCGATTCGGACAACCTGATCAGAGGGGCAGGAACCCATCGCGGGCGACCCATATTTTAAGATGTGTTTGAATGAGTAAAGCACTACTGGCACCGAAATGGATGCTCCGACGGTCGCTGTGTGGTTCGCCCGTTTAACCCCCGTCACAACGGCGTTGCTGAAGGGTTTCACACCCAGTGCCACTGGGCCACACACCTGATCCACCTGTTCTGCTCGTATTAGGGTGGTGTCATGAGATTCCAGTACTCGAGGACTGCACACAGCACGACCAGCGACAGCACGACGGCAGTCTCGTGTATTCGACCCGCACCTAGGCCACGTGTTCGCCACGCAGTTACATTCAGAAGGCCCGCCGCCGCAGTCCCGATTGCAGCGACTATGGGCAGTGCGAACAGCACTCTGAACGTGAGCGGTGGCGTTGAGAGGACGCTAAACGGTTGGCTGGCGAAGTGGCCAACGGCGAGTACGAGGAACCCGAACAGAGTCCCCGCAGCACCACCAACGGCGACCCGGCTTGCTAACGCTGGATGCGTACGCCACTGACGGAGTCTTCCGAGAACGGAGCCGTTGCCGGAACCTCTGAACCGACGTATTGCGGCCAGTATCGGCCACCCGACAACGCCGGACAGAAGGACGAGAACCGACGCTGCAGTCGCTGTCATGTGCGTCGTGAGTTTGTCTTGGACTCCGATTCGTCCGTATGCAGTCGCCGGATTCGATCCCACGAACAGGTGTTCGATGCCGTCGTCACTCTCGCCGAAGGCGAGCGTTCGTTGCTCGGAGACGTGCTCGAATACGAGCGGTGCAGTCTCGACCCATCGATTCGTCCGACCGCCGGATTCCGTGACGAGCGCGCCGTCGTCGTCGATGCTGACAGAGATCGTTTGTGCCTGAAGCGTCGTCGTGAGTCGGTCGTGTCCAGTCTTCGAGGTTCGCAGTGACCGATATGTTCCTTCGAGCGCGTCGGCCTTCGTCGGTCTTCCGTCCGGCGTGAGCGACCGTGTCTCCGGGTCGGGGAGCAACGCGTCGAGAAAGCCAGCGGTAACGTCGCTTCGCGCAGCCGCACCACCGCTCCCGTTGTAGGAGACGAAGAGACCGAGTCCACGCTCGGGGACGAGCAGTAGGTCGCTGTGAAACGCAATCGTTGATCCGTTGTGCCACAGCGTCCGAACGTCGCCGTAGTACTTCTCAAGCAAGCCGAACGCCATCCCCGGTAGCTGGTCGTGGTGCGTTGCCCACTGCTCGTGAAGTGAATCGACCGTTTCGGACGCGAGCACTCGCTCACCGTCAACCACACCGTCGTTGAGGTGGATCTGCATGAACCGAGCCATGTCCGCTGCCGTCGTCGACATCGAGCCTGCCGGTCGGAGCCCAACGTACGGGAACTCGCCGTCCGCAAACACGTCACCCGGCGGGTAACCGGTGGCGTGTCTCGATGCAAGTGAGTCCGGGAGCGGTTGCTCGAAACTGCTTGATGACATTCCCGCGGGCGTGAGAAGTTGCGAGTCAATCGCCTCGGTGAACGTGGTGTTCGTCACAGAGGCGAGCACGCCACCGGCAAGCGCCGCACCGTAGTTAGAGTACGATCCAACCTCACCCGGCGGTCGAACGCACGCGGGCTGTGCCGTCTTGAGGTGTGTCGAGAGTGGACGAAGGTTTGTGGGGTCACGAATCCACAGCCCGCGGTTCGACGCCTCGAATCCTGCTCTGTGGGTTGCGAGATGAGCCATGGTGATCGGCTCGTCGTACGGTGTTGACAGTTGGATGTCGTCGAGATAGGTCGATACCGGCGCGTTCGGGTTAATATCGCCACTCGTGACACGTTGCATGATGGCCGTCCAGAGGACAGCTTTCGACACCGAGCCGGCTCTGAACAGCGTTTGCTCGGCGTCAACAGCGGTGTCTGTGTTGCGGTCAGCGACTCCGTATCCCTTCGTGAGAGCGATATCCCCATCGACGACCACAGCGACTGTTGCTCCGGGAACGTCGTGCGCTTCCAGACTCGTCTCGACGAGATCATCGACGAGTGACTCGACGTCCTCTGTAGAAGGTGCCTCCTGTGTGGTCGTCGCACGGGCTGTCGCGGACGAAGCAGGACCGGCTATTGCCGCCGTGGAGGCTGCACCGACGCCGGCAAGAACTTGCCGACGAGAGAGGGAGGGAGACATTGTCGGGTAGTGTTGTGAGAAATACAAATAGCTATGCAGAACAGATGTTCTATCCGATATTTTACATAATCTCACCGTCGTCATCGACTCGCTCACCGAACTGAGCGATTCGCTGGCTGCCTGTAGACAATACCCAGCTCTGTTGAGAAGGCTGATTCGTGGTGGAATCACGAATTCAACTGACACGCAGCGCCGTTGCTCGGACGGTCGTTCAGCAGAGAAATGCTCGGTAGGGGATTATGAACCAATACCAGATGTGCTCGCTCACTCCGTTCGCTGTGCGCGACTGGTTGGGTTCAAATCCATACGCTCCGCTTGCTCTTCGTCACGTTGTTCCGCAGAGAAATGCTCGGTAGGGGATTTGAACCCCTGTCCTCGGCTCGAAAGGCCGCCATTTATCAGCGAACGGCAGGGCACCTCCGAGGGCATCCAAACCCGCTTATCTGCGTTTTTGGCCGCTACTAACAGCTAATATGCAGGACAGGTACTTAAAACACCCAGCGGATTGGCCACTCGCCAAGTCCGATTCGGAGGAATATTCGATTCGGATCACGTCTGTCACGTGGGGCAGCGCTCAGATTACCAAAGCCAGAATATGATACTTTGGAGTATCAAACTTCAGAGTACGATACTGCGAAGTATTATTATCGTCGAGGGAGTGCGGTCAGTATGGTCGAGTTCGTGAACCGAACGGAGGAACTCTCCCGCCTCCACGCACTCTATGAGTCGAGCGATGCCGAGCTCGCGGTGATATTCGGTCGGCGACGACTCGGGAAGACCGCGCTCGTCAAACAATCAATCAAACAGTACGAGGACGCCGTCGTCTACCAGGCGAAGCAGAAGACAACCGCCCTCCAGCTCCGGCAGTTCATCGACGCGGCTGCTGAGTCCTACCCCGGCGTGACGAGAATCCGAGAGGACTGGGAGAACGTTCTCGGGTACCTCGCCGAACAGGATGCTATCGTCGTTCTCGACGAATTCCCGTATCTCGTCGAACAGGACCCGAGTCTCCCGTCCGTGCTGCAGGCCATGTTCGACCACGAACTCGACGATTCGGCTGCGACGTTCGTCCTCGTCGGGTCGTCGATCAGCATGATGGAGGAGGCCGCGCTGCTCGGGAACAGCCCACTGTACGGTCGCTCGTCGCTCAAGCTCGACGTTCGACAGCTCCCCTTCGACGCCGCGATGGACTTCTTCGACGACGCCTACACCGCTGACGAGCAAGTCCTTACCTGGGGCGTGTTCGGCGGCGTCCCGTACTACCTTGAAGAGGTTTCGACCGACGCCACGCTGGCGGAGAACGTTCAGCGGACGATCCTCTCCCGGCACGGCACCCTCCACGACGAACCGGACTACGTCCTCCGGATGGAACTCACCGAACCGACGCGGTACTTCTCCATCTTAGAGGCCATCGCCGGGGGGAGCACCAGTCGAAACGAGATCGCCGGGACGACTGGGATCGACTACAACCAGCTCTCGAAGTATCTCAACCGCTTGTCTCGACTCCGGCTCGTCGATCAGCACGTCCCGATCACCGAGCGGAAAGAGCGGAGCAAGCGCAGTCGGTACCGCATCCGAGACCCGTTCTTCCGCTTCTGGTTCCACTTCGTCTACGGCACCGGCGAGCAGTACGACCAACTCGGTGAGAACGCCTACGACGCGCTCGTCGAACCGGAGTTAGCCGACTTCGTGAGCCGGTCGTTCGAGGATCTGTGCTGTTCGGCGCTCCGCTCGCTGTACCCCAAGCACACGATCACCGAAACTGGCCAGTGGTGGTACGGCGAACACGAGATCGACGTCGTCGGCCTCACGACCAACGAGACGCTGATCGTCGGCGAGTGCAAGTTCCAGCAGTCACCGCTCGGCTACGACGCGTTCTCGAAACTTCAGAGTCACACCGAGGAACTCCGATGGACGCCGACCGACGGCAGCGACCGCGTTGAGGAGTACGCCCTCTTTTCGCGGAGCGGATTCAAAGCCTCAGTCGAGAAAGCGGCTGCAGAAAGGGACGATCTTCGACTGGTCACGGTCGAAGACGTCGTGGATGCATTGAGTTCGTAACCGACGCACTCGTCGGATTCCTCAAATATTCCAGCTGCCGAGATACTACCTCAGCGGATGAACGGGGCAGCAGTCTCCGGCACATTTGACCAGGTTGTCGCACACTACTCGTCGCTCGATGCCATCTGGTGGTTCACTACAGCAGAATTCAAGGAATGTTTCGATAGGAGGGTCACGGAACAAGCGACACGTAGTCCGCACCGGTAGAGGGAGACGATAGGCTATGTCATACGATTCCGCACTACTTCAAGTGTCACTATCTCAGCCATTACAGTGAACCGCGGAGCCTCCGTCTCGCTCGATTCTCCAAGACTTGACGGGCGTAATGGGAATCGTGTCGGTCATCTTCCGCGATCAGTTCAAACACCTGCCGAGAGATCTGCTTCATCACTAACTCTCCGCCTTCAATTTTCCACACAAACGGCTCTTCCGGGTCCAGTCCCTCTCCCCGCAAGACCTCGTCGTCTACTCGTAACGACATCACAAGCTCATCACCGTACTCATAAGCCTGTTCCTGACTCAACACCAAGTTGTCGTAGCAGCCATCACCATTCGGGAGAGGCGTTGCCCACTCCACCGTCCACTCGATTCCTATGCTCGAATCCATACCCAACTAAATTTCACCAATTCCAAAATATATTCGGCCCACACATTCACGTGTGAGAGCCTCTGTACCTCGATGGCGGCGTGATCCTCTTCAGACAATGGACCGAATTTGGGTAACGAACGGTACTCCACATTGGTGCGGAATCTGAATCCGTTTACCTCAGTTTTTGCTCGTATTCGCTAGATCTATTATAGACTGCCGGTCGATCAGTTGTTAGCAATTAGACAAAGTCTCCAAATTGCTCCTCCCAGAATTCTTCTTGTTCCTCAAGAGCACCCTCGACTCTTTCTCGCTGGTATTCGATATTTGATTCTTTTTCGACAAATGGTAATTCAGGACAAAACCGGGGAGCCGATATCTTAGTGTACACACCGATACCTCCCTCCGTCCGAACCGTTCCTCGGTCGTCTCGGTTTGTGTCTGCGAGCTCTCCCAGCTGCTCCCACAGACAATCCATCTCCTCTTGTCGTCCTTCTGTGCCATAGAAGACATTATTGTCACAGTTGACAATCTGTAGCTTATTCAACTCATTAATCACCGCTGTATCATGAATCTCCCGCACCCCTTCCGAACTACATTCGATTTCATAACATTCCGGATCATGAAGTAGGAGATAATGGTGGCTGGTGAGGGGACAGTAAATCTGGAGTCCTCTGCTCTGTAATCCGATTTCCTGTGGATGGCCTTCCCCGAGGAAATAGGGATTATGGCGAACAACAGGGTGGTCACTTGTCACCAGCTCGGTGCCAGTTTTATTCACAAGCAGTGTCCCCCAAAGATCTGCTAGAAGTGGTGCGCAATGTAGCTGGTAGAGCATCGGGAGCAGTTGCGGACTCTGTTCATGCTCTAACCATACGTTCCCCTCTCTAACCTCTTCCAGAAGTTCCGGATCTAGCTCTCCAGCTTCAATACCCGCTCTGACAAACGTCTCAAACATTACCTCACCATCCTGTTCGATCTCCTCTTTCGAGAGAGCAGTACGTGCCTCCTGAAACGTCAGAAATTGAAGCACTCGGAGCCAATCGGGTTTCAATTCCTTCTCTGTCTGGAATTTGGACACTGACTGAATTGCGAGCAGTTCTCCCAGCCCCTTTGACAGTGCACTTTCAATCGATCCGATTTCCTTCTCAACGTCTGTCTCGTCACTATAAAAATAGTCGCGGGCACAAACCCTCGATATCGGCTCTGTAAATTCTCTGTTCGCCTGCATATTGTACAGCCAGATCTTCTGACCATCATCAGAGAAATTCCTCAGGTAGAAGCGGGGCACATAATGTTGGTTCTTGTACTCAACCATATGCTGGTAGCCATCACAACCGGTTCACAAAAATCCGTCCGCTACCAACTGGTGCCAGTATCTCAAAAATGGATCTCGCTCTCAGAACAACTCAGGATAATTGAAGCGAGTAATTATGTGTCACTGCATCTTCCCCTCATCGACATTGATACGAGTGCAGTTCGGGATATGGTCGGAGTAGTCCGATATCGATGAGCCACACCATTCGCAGGTCTGTTCTCGCTGGATTGCTGTTTCCTTGTCTATCGCCTGTCGGCAGTGGATGCAGCGGTCCATCTCTCGGGGTGTCTGTTGGTGACATCGAGGACATTCGACCGGCGCAGTAGCGTCGGGTTCTTCGTCCTCGTCGATCTCTAAGCCGTGGACACGAGCGACTTCCCGGCCGGTATCGTCTGCGAACACTGAGACGTATCGGGAGGCGACGTCGCTTCCGCGAGTCCACCCGTGGTGATCTTCGATGTGTGCCTGATTCAGTCCGCGTGAGGCTAAATGAGACGCGCTGGATTTGCGGAGGTTCGTGAACGTCACTGGTTTGTTCACTCCAGCTCGGTCGGCAGCGTCTTTCACAGCTGTCCGAAGCGCGTTATAACTGGGAGCCTCCGGTTCGGTCAGTTTACTCCAGAGCGGTGCCTCAGCGTCGGTGCTCGGATGGGCGGCAAGCCATCGTTGGAGAAACGGGACGCTTGGAATGAGTGGAACTGTTCGCTGCCCCATCTTCCCCTGAACGGTGATTTGGTAGCCGTGTTCGTAGTCGGTGATGTCTCCGACAGTAAGAGCGCGTAGCTCACCGGAGCGCGCACCAGCGTCCCATCCAACCGCGATGAGAGCCGCATCACGAGGGTTGCGGGTCGCTTGGATTAGTGGAAGGACGTCCTCTTTCCACTGAAGCATATTGCTGGGTTCCGGAGCCGGGTCGTACGTACTCGGAGTGTTCGACGGGATCCACTCCATTGATCCCGGTGGACCGTCTCCGTTTTCGTCCGTGGCTCGTCGCCCGAATTGCTTCAACGCGACTCGATAATCACGATTGGTCTCAGCGTTGTCGTACGTACGATGAATCCAACGGACGATCTTCTTTGCAGCATCCTCACTCTCAAGCGCTTCTACCGGACTACCACCGTGCTCGGCCATTCTCACATTGTGTCGCAGGAGTTTGAGATGCCGCTGGTCCCCGACTTGACTGGGTATGAGGAAGAGTTCGTTACTGAACTCCAAGAGAGCCTCCTGATTGGCTTTATCCAGCTCACGTTTGCCGTTTCGGATCTTCTCACGAAGCGTTTCGATTTGCTCGTCAGCGTTCTTCGTCATGAACGAACCATGAGGGACTCAAAGGAGCCTGCGGGCGAATCTTCTGAAATCCGTATGTGGCGGTCGAGATTCAGTCACGCGAACACTATTGATAGTGGAGTAATTCTTGTGAACTAATGGCTCGGATCTGGGTGACCAACGGTACTCCTACTATGCCCGGTATTCTGAATCCGGTGACCGCGGCTTGTGACCAAGGGTACGTCCCGGATGAGATCTGGGTGCTGTCGAATCCCGGTGTCGCTGAGTACGTCGCTAAAGCCACCGACCGGTTCGAAGTAATCGTTGATGCCTATGGTGGCGACGCTGATGTCTCTGTTCACGACTTAGACGACGAGACTGATTTCCCCGACATCATCGAGTTCTACCGATCTACTATCGAAGCCGCTCGGGAGACCGGGGACACGATTGCTGTTGATGTTACTCCTGGTCGGAAATTCATGTCTGCCATCGCGTTCCAGGCAGGATTCAAATTCGACGCTGACCACGTCTTCTATTTCCACCGGAAAGCAGGGGGCTACTACGGGCAGTTTTACGCCGAAATCCCGCGCACTGCCACTGACCTAATCGATTTCAAGGAGGTGCTGTAATGCAGATTGAACGCCAACGGCTGATGGTCCTCCTCAACGCCCTCTACGACCAGGGTGTCGAATCAATCTCCGTCAAACACCCCTGCGAGGACATCGGCGAACTCGTCCAGATAAACCTGGAAGACGATGGGCAAGCGACAGTTCAGTTCACACAGGGCACGATGACGTACCAAGACAACCGTGAAACGATTCCTGCAAAACACGGTGAAGCTGCCTACAACGACCTTCCAGACGCCGAGACGTACACCCGGACGATGGTCGCCAGTGGCCACGTCCCACTCAACAATCACGACTCCGTCGAGGAATTCACTCAACGCTATGGGTACGCCGATCTCGAATCCGGCCAGGACCCTGTTGTCGTCGGATTGGACGCGAACATCATTGCTTGGCGTCTTCCTGAGGTCCTTGGAATCGACAGTGAGACGGGAGGCACCGATGAGCGTGATCGACGACCGACCAACGGATACGCACTCGCAACCGGTGTCAAAGAAGAATTAGACTGGCACTTCAAGCAGTACAACACTCACGAGTTAACACAGGCCTTCGGGGAGGAATTCGCTCGCCTAGAAAACCAGCCAGCCGGCGCGAACCGAGAAGGATTCCTCGGTCTGTACGAATACCGCCGCCTCCGGACCAACCGGACCGTCGATATCGTTGAGTGTGACACTGGAGACGAAGCCATCATCGAGGCGTACAACGAGTTCAATCAGAACAGTCGGAAGCAAGCCATACTCTTCAGCAACGATTACGGGTTCGTCGACAGGAGCCTCGACGCTGGCGTTCCAGCACAACACGTTGATTACCCGGTGGACGTCCCACGGAAAGTCACGGGCTCGTGGACGCAAGCAGCTGAATTACTGTACTACCTTGCGGTCCTGTTCGGCGTCGTTCAACTCCCGAAAGTGACTGTCTACGGAGTTTGGAACGGGAAGCATGGTCGCCACTGGCAACACGAACAGGTCGATCTCGACTGCCGGAGCCCCAAAATCGAACCTCACTTGCAGCGGGACCTGACCATCCTCGACGCAACGAACTGAGTATGCCAGAAGCGTTGATCAAGGGTGAAACTCACCTCTCGAAGAAAGACAAACAGGCTCTACTGGACCTGGACCTGTCAGAGTATGACGCCGTCTTTCGTGAGGGTCATGACAAGGACTACTTCCAGCGAGATATCGACTCTCTCTACGCACTGTTTGCCATCGGGCACGTTGTCTATGGCGCGACGTACAGCCGGCTGTACCGCTCCAGCGACGAGTTCAAACAACAAGCGAAGGAGCAGGGGCTCCCAGTCCACGACCGGATCGACGCGGCTGTCTACGAAACCTACGAAATGGTGCCACGGTGGCAACGTGGCGGACTCTTCCTCCTCTCACCACTGTTCGCTGGACTCATGCTGGGCTTGGTCGCACAGCCTGCCGAGTGGATACTGATCCGAGTAGCCCCTGAGCTACTCCGAGAACTGGTTTTCGCCGGTGTGGTCCTCACACTCCTGTGTTTCGGGTTTGTATGGGCACTCTCGTACTTCCTCCTTATCGAGGGCCGAGCGATGTATGACCGAGACGTGGCGATGGCGCGAGAAATCGTGCAGATCACAGAAGCAAAAGAGTATGACTCGGTTCTCATCTCGTGCGGAGGAAATCACCGACCTGGAATTGCGTCGTACCTGCGCGATGAAGGATGGGAAGTGACAGAAGAGCCCACTGACAATCTCCTCGGTAACCTACTGAATCTCTTGTCGATCAAACGTCTCCGTCGGAAGTGGACAGAGCGGTGAGTCTCACTCGTCAGGATCGACGTGATCCAGCAGTAGGAATCCGTCCTCAACACGAAGCAGCACTTCATCTGTCTCTTCTGGATCGATTCCTTGCTGCTCAAGCTCTTCCGCGGTCAGGAAGACAGGAACTCCGACGGCACCTCGTTCATCGGTACGATTGACCTTCGCTCGCCGCAGCTCATCGACGCTCTTTGAGTCATCGATGAACGTATCGATATGACGCGTCATCTGGAGACACCTGCGGAGAGGAAGTTGCTCGCCTCTGTTTCTTTACGATTGTTCAGCTTCATGGTTATCATCCTGCAATCCAGGGTAATCTGTATTCACTTTAAAAACCTCGTGCTGAATTACTCAGCTAAGATAGACTGGTTCGCCAAAGTCTACGAATTCGGGGATATTCAGGACTCTAAGGCAGAATTGGCTTTTTCTGAAGTCTCTTGAGGTCAGGCACCTCAATTGCCTGCTCAGAGCTGACGACAACAGGCCCTCATCAATGAAAGATTTGGAATCAACATACGGCGCGGGTATTAACATCAAAGCGGATTATTTCAATCAAGGTTCGGTCACCACGACAAGCTGTTCCACCAGACGCAGTCTCACGACCTGTTCAATGATTTCTTCGTAAAGCCTGAACGGTGATGCCTCTTCGGCTGGTCACGCACCCGGCCATTTCGCCTGAGTAATGACCCATACGCGATCTTGCCTTCCCGTACAGCAACCGTTTCACGCGTAGTATGGCAGTAATCGGAAAACCATGTTACAGGGACTATTACCACCGATATTCTCCGTCTCAAAAATATTCACCTCGATATGAATAGAGAGTCAATGGTGATACGGAGCTTCTACGTCGGGTTTATCGCCGGTGGCGTGATCAAGCGGACGCAGTCTAGAATTATCGGAGGCGATTGTAGTGGTCCTCCCGACGAGGGTTTATCGGTCGGTGGTTCAGAGAATTAGAATTGTACGCATAATGGCCAGACATCAAGATTCGTTCGCTGATGAAACACCCTATTCGAAGCAGGAACGCGTAGACGAGTTTCAGACGTTTAATCCGGACGCCACAGATGATGTCTCCATTTCGCATCCGAGTGGTGGGCAGCGAGCGATTGAATTCCGGAAACCGCTGCTCGTAGCGATGGCGCAGAAAAACTGGTCGAAGTCCAGTGATGATGCTGATCGCACTGTGGACACCGTTTTCGATGAGGCACTTTGTGATGTAACCGAGCTTGCGCTGCAGACCGCTGGAGTCGCTGTGAGCGAAAGTGAGTTGTTCAAACTGCGCGCGTTACTGATTCGAATTGCCCGTGGTCACAGCTCATTCGAGCAGTTAGCAGAGCACGTCTCGCAGTATTCAACTGCCGAACTCCAACAGTTCGGCCTTTATCCCGCCCGTGGCGGGTCAACGTACCGGAAAGCAGCGAAGCGGTTGAAAGAGACCGACACGTTTGAGGTGCTTCGTGAGGCGTGTTTCATCGCAGTTCACGCGTTGTTCCGGAACGGCGTCCCGATCCCAGAAGCAGTCAGAGAGCGGTACGAATTGTCCTACGACGCGGGACCCGCGGCAGCTGATTTCTCGCCCGTAACAAGGGGGTTAGCGCTGTACAATCTCGTTGAGGAGTTGTTACAGAAGGTCGTTGAGAATCTGAGCTTCCAGCGGAGTTCGAATAAATCGCGGACACTCAGAAGTCTCGTCGGTGTGTTCGCGTACGCTGCCCGACACGGAGAAAGTATCGAGAACTACGGCCAGACGGCGCAGCATGCCTTCGATCTCACCGACGCGTTCGCTGGATCGACGCTCCGCAGGCATATTGACGAGTTGAGACTGTGGCGGATCGACGAAATGTTCGATGAGGTCAACCAGGCGCTGTTAAAATACGTCATCAAGTCTGGGGTGGTGTCTGACCCGGTGATGATCTCGTATGACCTCACTGACGTGCAGAGTCTCGGCTTGAACGTGTATGACGAGTTCTTCCTTACCGCAGATGGTCGATGGCGATTTGCCTCACTCTCATTCACCGACCCGGATCTCGAATTTGCCTTTGGCTTGCGGTTACTCAAGTCTGAATCTCAGCGCGCCCGCGTGTTGGAGAACTTCCTTCGAACCCTGACCTCGATGGTAGATGTGAAACTCTTCATGGCTGACCGCGGTTTCGATGGCCGAGAGGACATCGAAGTTTGTCGAGAATTCGTACCGGGGAAGTGGGTGATTTGCGCACAAGACGATAGTAACCCAGTTGGTCAGAACTCTGATTACAGACGTCTCCGTGCAGAACTGGAACCGGGCAGCACGGCAGTTCGACCGAGTGCCGGGTACGGCAACCTGAACCCGCCCGTCAAACTGCTAGGGTACTCAGGGGACAACAGCCAAGCGGACACCCCAGATCCGATTCGAGCGTTCTACTCGGACATGTCATTGCCTGGCGACCCTGACGCGCGCGAGTCGTTGATCACGCTCATCAATTGGCAGTACAATCAACGCGCGAAAATCGAGTCGATGTTCAGAATGGCGAAAAACGAGTTCGATGTCGCAACAGACACGGACAAACCACCGCGGAAAAGCTTCTACTTCCACATGTCCGTACTCTTCTACAATCTCTATAAAATCGTGAATACCGTCCCGTCACCGAGACTCGGGCTCGAACTCGATACGAATCAAAAGGAGCTGCTGGAGGTTCTTCATAATCTCGCACTTGAGGGTCCCGCGTCGCCCGACGCTCTCGCCTATCACCGTGAGCACAACTGATGCCAATACATACAGCCTACACCACCCTTCGGCAACTCACCCGCCTCATATTCGCCGTCAGAAAAGACGGGGAATGCCGGATTGATGTTTCCCCAGATTCGATCAGACTCCGTGCCTGCTCAGAAGACCGCACCACATATCTAGATCACTCCGTACCAACCTCTGCTCCAGAACTCTCCATTGACGACGTCACCGGTTCCTACTGGGTGCGTATTGGACACGTCAAGCAATTCTTGTCTGCCACTCCCAACACGGACATCACTATCCGACTCCCCCCTGAGACAGAAAACTCAACCCTCACTTTGCAGTCATCTGGCCTAACCTATCGACATATAACATTCGACGAATCCACCGCTCACCGTCTGCCTGATGTTCCCGATGCAGATTCAGTAACGGAGTTTTCCCTTCCGAACGGTGTCCTTGACCGTGCAGTTGATGTCACGGGTCTCATCGAGTCTAAGCAACTACAGATACAATTCGACCACAGCACTCACCACATTCAATTCTCTGGAAAGAACGGTGGTCAAGACTCGTTCCAATACTCATACCCAGCCGAAGAGATTCTCAGCACCCACCCATCTAGCCACGACTTCTCAACCTCAATCAAACGGTTACGGGACATCACACCAATTCTCCCGCCAACACACACTATCTCGTTAGAACTATCCTCTCACCACCTCACGTACGGTGTTGAATACCCTGTTCCCGGTGCTGATTTGACAGTGTACCTCGCCAAATATCACGATAAGATTGACGGGTGAATCGGACTCGACCACAACACCCGCGAGCACTTCCACCCACCCCTAGATGCATCGATACCAGGCGAAGACAAGGACTACCCCAACGAATGGCGGGACATACTCGCCACCGTACTCACTCATCTCGACGACCGAATCGGAGCCTTCTGGAACAAGTAACGACCCAGCACAGCAAGGTGGTGTGCGGTTCTACGGAGCGCTGCCAGGCCGAATACGACTCGGCTCAGGGAAACTGATTACTGGTATCCTGATGTACCGCCGAATCGATGCCCCAGATATTCGAGTTCTACTGTACGAATCCGGACTGTGAGTTCGAGATGCCGTCCGGCTGGGGGTACTACATGTACGCGATTGCAGACGACGGCGAACGCATCCTCTGTCCACATCCCGGAGAGATGGGGCGAGCGCGAGAAGTGATCGGCGAGGACGCATCCCAAGAAGAGATTGACCGTCGAACCGGATTCAACACGTACTGCTTCTGTATCCACTGTGAAACGCAGGTAGACCTGGACTTTGATCGGGATGAGAAAGCGTGTCCAGAGTGCCGGTCAAACGCAGTCAAGACCATCGATGAACTCGTCGACGAACACTGCCCAGTCTGTGAAGAGGGAACGGTCGTCGCCGAAGACACCGGCGCGATTGCCTAGCCCTCAGCACCAGCCCTATAAGCAGAATACCAGTTTCAATATGAAGTTTAAGTACTTGGCCGTCCGAACAGTTTTGTATGGAAAGCAAGTCGAATACTTCCGGAGGGACCGGGGCGACGATATCGCTTGACATCCCTGCTCAGGACTCGGGTATATTCAAAAGTCAGGCCGTTCACGATATTCTATCCTTTTTAACTCGATATCATACCGACGAGTTCTCTATCACCGAACTGACTAACGCGGTAGACTACTCTCAGCCGACCATCACCAAGGCCGTCGATATCTTAGCCGCCAACGACCTCGTTACCGACCGGCGCGACGGGAACACGCGGTTGGTACAAATCAATCCCGAGCGGTTATCTCGCCCTGACGATCCGTTCCTGCGCATTCCACAGGCCGAATTCCACAGGCCAGTCCGCAAAGCCGTCGACGAGCTAGTTGAACGACTCGACACCGTCATCGGGATCGTCCTGTACGGGAGTGTCGCGCGCGGCGACGCTGACCGCCGGAGTGACATCGACCTGTGGGTCCTCGTCGAAGACGACCGGATGGCGAATCAGCGAACCGCGAACCGCGTTCGACAAGACCTCGAAGATCAGGAATTCGACACCGGTCGATACGCATACGAGATCGACATCGAATCACTGCCAGCTGTCCCGAACTATACCGACGAGCTCCAAGACGTACTCAGCGATGGTCTCGTTGTCTACGACTCAGAGAAATTCGAGACGGTTCGGAAGATGGTGTTCCACGGTGATCTCGATGAGTAGGGAATCCGACCCGCAAGCCATCGTGGACGCACTCGCCGCAGCCATCGACGCATTCAACGAAGAAGGATATGGCGTTCCGATACGCGAAGAAGTAATCAATTCCGACGCCGACTGGAAAACCCAGCTGACGAAAGCATGCCGACTGCTGGCGGCGGTCAATACCCTTTCCGACCAGGGCTTCTACACCGCGACAATCGAATTATGCTTCGGCGCGACCGAACGCTCAGTCGAAGCCTACGCCTTAGCCGAAGGCGGCGACAATCTCAACGACTTCCACGACCATACCACCTGTTACGACCGCGCAACCGCCCTCGGCCTCCTCTCAGATACGACGACACGTGAACTCCGGGACCTGTACGACACCAACCGCACAGACAGTTACTACGGTGGCCGGCGACCCACAGAACGACAAGCGGAAACGATGCAGCAACTCGCTCGCAGCGTCCACGAGTACGTTACTGACCAGATCAGAGAAGGCGGCGTGTGCGTCTGCAACTCTCCGAACTGACGAGCGTCCGCCAACTACGAGTTGCACGCAGGCATTTATTGACTGACAGACGTTATGCCGTGGTATCATGCAACACGCGTTTCGGGTCGGGCAGCAATACCGTGACACCGGGAGTTACCGTAACTCGGACGACCAGTTCCTGCGGTGGATCCGTGGCCCGCTCGACAGCGGCATCAAGAATACCGGCGGCATCCGTGATCTCGGCGCGGACCGGTCCGAGACGCCCGCGGCGCTCGTGCTGGTCTCGAACGATAGCGGCATCTCCCAGCACGATGACCCGTGGGAGGACACGCTCGCGGTCAACGCCGGGTACATCAGCTACTGGGGCGACGCCAAGGCCTCGAACCCCTACGACGAGTCCACCCAGAACCAGAAAATCAAGGCCGCCTTCGACAACGCTGCGGCCGGGCGGCGCGAGAATGTCCCGCCCGTCCTCGTGTTCCGCAAACCCGAATCAGGTGTCGTCGATTTCTGCGGGCTCTGCGTTCCCGACCACTTCGAAGTTCACGCGTACCAAGCCGATGACGGCACGCAAGTACCGAACTATCAGTTCCACTTCTCGATCCTCAACACCAACGCTGTCCCAGTCACGTGGCTGCACGACCGTGCCCGGCAGAACGACGACAGCGAGGCACCGGACGTCTGGCAGCATTGGGTCCAGACCGGAGAGATCGCCCAGTGGCCGACTGGAGAATCCCTCGATTCCAGTGGCCGGATTCGACGCTATGAAACGTCCGAAATCACTGTGAGTGACGCCTTCCGGGCAGACATACTCGACCGGTATGACCACGTCTGTACCCTGACCGGTATTCGAGAAGATGAGCTGCTCGATCTCGCACACATCCTCCCACGAAGTCAACGCCCCGAACTCGCCGAACATCCGGAGAACGTTCTCGTATTGAACTCGCTGCACCACCGCGCATTCGACGCCGCGCTGTTCACCATCGACAGCGACTACCGGATCCAAGCAAGCCCCGCATTCGACCCAGCCCATCCATTCCTCCGCGAAACAATCCTTGACCGAGAAGGCGAACAACTCTCGTTCCCACCCACGGTTCAGATCCGGCCATCTTTCCTCGCAGAACTCAACACTGGCCTCTCGTGGCTATAGTTCACCCTGGCAATATGAGACGACTGGACTCGGTGTTATTTGGAGTCTCGACTCGTCGCCGATGCTGACTCGCCCTACACGTCTCAGTCGAGACGTGAAATCGCCCATTCCGCTCGCTCGCGCACTGTCTCGTCCAGATCGTTCTCTTTCACTTCTTCAAGCATATCGATAGGCACGCTCACGTACGCATTCCCGATCAAGGAGCACACGTTCGCCCGGACTTCCGGACTCGAATCCTCCAACGCAGACTCTAACCGATCCTGTTGTGCTCGAATCGCAGCAGGAGATGCCTCACCTGCTCGGTGGAGCGCTATCGACGCGTTCACACGCGCCTGAATATTGTTATCCTCCAGCCGCGCTGCGATCTGATCAGCGTACTCGATCACGACCGCCGGGTGTTCCTGCGCGAGGTCACCGAGCAGCCCGACCGCATTATTCCGAACGCGTTTCGCGTCGGCGTCCAGTACCGTCACTAGCTCGTCCACGGGGGGTTCAGCGCCGTCCGGGTAGTTCGACGCGATCTTCCCGAGCGCCGCTAACGCATTCGTCTGCACCGTCTCATCCTCACTCTGCATCGCCTCGATCAAGGCATCAATCGCGGGGGATACTTCTTCAGGATACGCTTCCGCAACGCAGGAGAGTGCGTACACCGCGTAGCTCTGTGTTGCCTCCGTCTCTGCCGTCGCAGCCGCTTCCAAGGCAGGGACGGCGTCGAGAACACTCGCCGGGTCAGCTTCCGCGAGCTCCATCAAGCAGCGCGTCGCAGCTGCCTGGTACATCGAGTCCTGACTCGCGTACGCTGCTAACTCTGCCACGTGCTCTTTCAGCACCGTTGGGTCGTCCGCCGCGGTTTCGTGTAGTGCTTGGAGCGCCGCTCGGTCAAGTGCGGACGGCTCGTCGCCCAGTAACGCGAACGTCGCATTGACAGCGACCTCGCGGGCGTCCGCCCGGTGTTTCACTGCGCCCATCGCCAGGCGGAGCGCTTCACGGCGGTCCACATTCGCCACGTCCGCTGGCGCATCAGACAGCATCGTTTGGAGCGTATCTTCGTCCACCGACGCAGGATCCTCTTCGACCTGTTTTCGAACCGCCGCGAACGCAGCTCCCGCCAACGGATCCGCGAGGCGCTCGTACGAGACAGAATGTAACGCCGAAATCTCGGGGATCCGAACGGAAAACTTCTCGTCACCGCCCACGGTTTCGAACCAGAACGCTGGCGGCCCCTTCAACGGGGTCATCGATGGGCGATCCGGCTCAAAATGCGTGACCAGATGCGTTTTCTGTTCACCGTCCGTCTGGTGGGTGAGCTCGAACACGTATCCCTCTTCAAGGACGTCTCGAACTGCGTCACCGGATTCAAACCCGCCATCCGGAGCCAGGTCCGTCGAGGGCGGTGCTGACAGCCCGAGCTCTCCTTGCCGGACGTGTTCGACGAAGTCCCACGCGTGGTAGTGCTCCCAGCCATCGACGTGCCCCAAATCGAGATCGTCGACGGCGATGTATCCCTCGGCGTCCGGGAACAACTCTGCGAGGATGTGGAGGCGTTCTTCACGTTCAGGCCACCACTCGTAGTACCCGTACTCGTCTTGTTCGCCGAGCGCATCGACGTGTCCGTCACGCTGCCGAATCGACTCTACTGTGCCAGGGATGTCTGCTTCCTCTACGAGGTCCTGATTCCCGATAGCCCAGACTTCATGCCCGGCCTCGTGTGCCCAGTACTGCACCCACTCCAATGGCACCGCTTCTCGCTGAGGATGCGGATTCACGTCCACGGTCCAGTCCCGATCGAACGCCAGGACGTACATCACGGCACCTCCACGAGCCGCTCAGCCAACGTTTCGAGTTCGTCGGCTTCGTCGATAGCACCCAGCCATCGATCCGGGAGCTGTGACGCACCGAACCGCGCCCCAGCGACCGCACCCGCAATCGCGCCAATCGTGTCCGTATCACCGCCACGGTTTACCGCTGTCACAATCGCGTCCTCGGCACTGTCCGCGACGAGGCCATCGTGGAGTGCCGTCTGCAGCGAATGCACAACGTACCCCGACGTTTCCAGCGTGTCCGGCGACTCGCCACGAGCGAGCGGACGGAATGCCGTCAGGAGCTCATCAGGCACGTCCGTACTGACATAGTCGAGGGCATCCTCTAGCGGCGTTTCCGCATCGGCAAGGAGGCCAGCCACTGTGAGGTTCAGAATCGCGCAGCCCGCCGTACAGCGTGGGTCAGCGTGCGTGATCTGTGAGGACTGCCGACTCACCTCTGCGAGTCGGTCCCAGTCTGTCGCGTAGGGGATGGCGAGCGGTGGACACCGCATCACGCTCCCGTTCCCCGCGTTCTGCCCTTCTCGGCTCTGTTCCCAGACGTGCTGGCCTGCTTCGTCCCATTCGTCGCCGTGTTTGAGGCGGCTGAGCGACCGCATCGTCATCCGCCCGATATCGAACGGCCCGCTGTCGTACCACGCGACAAACCGCTCAGAGATATCTGCCGGATCGAACGCTTGGTGTTCGACCAGACTTCGAGCGATACACAGCGCTTGTTCGGTGTCGTCTGTGATCGTCCCGGCTGGCTGGTTCCACGTGCCGTGCCCGACCATCTCGTCGAGCCGTCCGTGCTCAGTCTCGATTTCTGAGGCGGACGTAAACTCGACTGGTCGTCCGAGCGCGTCTCCGTATGCTAACCCAAGTAGAATTCCACGCGCTCGATCTGAATCCATACGTCACTCAAGAACTACCGTCGAGAAAAATGTAGGGTGGTCGTCACTCGCCAAGTTTCGTTCCGGTACGGAGGTTTTCCCGATACTCGGCCCACGCCTGATACATTTCGACCCGCTCGCCTTCCGTCATCGTGTCGTGCTCGTCCGCGTCGTAGAACGGGAGTTCGTCCTTCTCGGGCATCGCCATCACGCGTCCGAGCAGGTACAGTTGCTGGTAGTAATTCTTCAACACCCAGTCTTCACCGTGTTCGTCGACGGCTTGCTGGATGTACGGGGCGGCTTCGGGATACTCGTCGGCGAGTGTCTCAGTCATTGGGAGTCGTGTACTGCTGGCGTTGTTTGCTTCAGTACATCCAAGCGTTGGGGGTCAGGCGTCGGTGAACTCGGCGAGTGAGTGATTTGCGCTGGTACTGTTCCACTTGCCGATCTGGATGAGCTCGAACGTGTCTATGGGGTCGTCAAGCTCGGTGGCGAGCCGGGTCTGAACTGCAGTGGAGAGACTGTCGACGGGGATTACGGTCAGCGCGTGCTGGGTGAGGAAGTAACTGGTTGCAAGACTCGTTGGGGCAACGACGATGACGTCTGAGCCATCGACGTCGTCGAGCGCGAGTTGGGCATCTCGGTACTGGTGCACCGTCGCATCCAGGTCGTCGACGGGGAAGAGGCAGCCCGCAGCACCGTACTCGATACTCGCCCCCGCCGACTCAAAATGCCCTTTGAGCATAATCAAATAGAAATATATGTCTTACAGGTATTAACTTTGTGGTGGGTTGGTACTTCGCCCGTTCTCTACCGCACCCTCATTTTGACTACCCTCGGCGTCCCACCGGGCAATATGCCCCGCGACCTCTACGACTGCACCGCAGCCGAACTCGCCACCCACTCCGTCGAACACCTCCAACACGACACACCACCAGGCACCGCTGCCGAGTGGCTCGCCGAGAACGGCTACGACGCCGCCCCGGTCTACGCGAACGACGACCCAATTGGATTCATCCACAAAGACGACGTCACAACCGACGACGACGGCAACACCCTTGAGGACCACCTCACCCCGCTGACCATCGGCCACATAATCAGCGGCGACACCTCGTTCACCGATGTCCTGTCCGCCCTCATCGAGAACCCCGTCTACTTTCTCGGCGGCCACAACCACGTTACCGGTATCCTCACCCGCGCCGATCTCAACACCGCCCCCGCCCGAATCTACCTCTTCGACCGCATCACCTATCTCGAAGAACACCTCCGCGAACTCATCCTCGACACGAAACCAGACTGGAAAACCACGCCCGTCACCGCAGACGAACTCGACGACATCGAAGACCGGTACGAAGACGCCCAAGCCGCCAACGTCGCCTTAGAGGAGATCCATTATGCACAGTTCTCCACGCTCGAAACCATCGTCACAAGCGTCGAAGCCTGCTGGCAAACCTGCGGGTTCTCCACGAAAGGCGGCGCAGACTCCCGACTCCACGAAGTCACTGACCTCCGAAACGACGTCGCCCACGCCAACCTCCTCGTCGAAAACACAGATAGTAACGAGTTCCTCAGCAACGGCCGCACCACAGAAAACCTGTACAACACCCTCGAAACCATCAACGACGTCCTCTCGAACCTCCAAGACGCAGGGTACGATCCAGGAGCAACGAACGCACGAGACTCAGTCACTCTTGCAGACCCGGGGTCATCTCTTGAGTAACTACAGATCACGCAACAATCTGTACACTCGCACTCCTCAACCGTTGGCCTACGTGATACCGTTCTCTTCTCGATACCGCTGATAGTACGCCTTCTCCACCGTTCGAAGATCGAACCCTCCCGGATTCCGATCACGCAACTCCGAGAGCAGCTTTGGATAATCTGTCACCCGCATCTGGCGATCTTCGCCGAAGAACAAATCCACCATGTACCGATCTCCCACAGCGTACCGCTCCGGATCATAGAACGTGAGCACGACTGTCGCTGTCGCAGACCCAATTCCAGGAATCGAGGACAGCGTCTTGAGTTGTACCTCGGGATCATCAACCAACAAGGCAGCCTCGCTTACCCGCCGCACAAACGCATCGGGAACCCGATTCACTCGTTCAATATTCCCGCTTCGACGCCCCGCTTGATTATCCAATTTCCACGTGATCACATCACGAAGCTGCGATTGCGTAATGTACCTCTGCTCTTGAAGCGTTTCGTGAAGCGTCTGTTCGATCTCGTGGAGTTCCTCATCGTAACTTTCGTCGTATGCCTCCGCCCAGTTGCTAATGTCACCCCTGTCCATAGAGAATCACCCACGAGATCACGATTCAAAATTCGGTTGAGAGACAATAATCTCTACGAGGAAAATGAGAGTCGAAGTAAGGTCGGGGTTGGGAGCCACCGCGCATTTTCCCGAAGATGGTCTGCCAATTTCTCAGGGTTGATCACAGTGAGCCCCTCTTGATCCACGCTCAATTGCTGTCCACCATCGTCACTCGGGCTGCTGAAAAGGAATACGCGCCCCTCATCAGTCAAATCAGAGTACTCCGCCGGAGTTAGCGACGCATCACCAGATTTCACCTGGACGAATCCAGCTTCCCGACCACCGTTCGTTACGCGTCGAAGTTCACACTCGTATTTCGCTTGGGAGTCTCCTGTGGAGTATTTTGTAATTCGCCACCCGTTTGATTGCAGGTAGTCTAAGACCACTTCCTCGGTATCATCTGCATCGAGAATACTGAACAGCTTTCCAGACCCCATCGACTCCAGTTTCGTCTCAAGGCGCTCGAAATCCAGTGTTCGCTCACCATCGAAGTCGTCAACAGAGTGTAATTCCTGAATGACTCGTCTTGCGTCGTCATCGACGCCTTTCTTCATCCGGTTTAGTGTACCGAATCGACCGGTGAACTTGCGCTTGACATATCCGGGTACAAATTCTACTGGAATATCTGTCCAGTCCACGTGCCGGATATTATGAATCTGGGTTCCGTTCTCGTTAGTCAATTCTTCCCGAAGAGGTTCGGAAACATCGTGACTAGTCGTACACTCTGAGGTCACTTTGCAAAGTGCGAACTCGCTACCCTCGTTGACCCAGACATAGTCATGCGGTGCGTCACCTGAACCATCACTCATCTCTTTCACAATGTACCGGAGCTCATGACGCAGAGCGCCACTGTTGATCGTCCGGTTATGATCCGGGTCCTTCCCGACCTGTTTATGCGCCTGTTCTATCTCTCCTGGAGAGGCACACGAACGCTGTGGATCCCATCCCGTCCCAATAACCTCCGCATCACGACAGCCCTCAAAGAAGCCAGTTTCACCCGCAGGCTGGAGCTTGATAGCATAAACCGTGAAATCAAGATCTGATGACACAGCACAACCAACAGATAACCGAGAGATAAGCCTTTTCCAGCCAGTGCAGCGATTTCTTCTACCGGTGAGATGGATACTCCCCTACCCGCTCAACGTTTTATCCACCTCCTGTAACGCGCTGATTGCGTGCTGCAAATGCGCGCGCAGTTCTTCGTCAGCATCGCTCTCATTCACCGTCTGACCTGCACCTTCCACGCTTTCATCCGAGGACCCAGTTTCGAGGTCTGGCTCAGGCGTCCCCCACGTTTCGGTGCGGCCCAGCGAGTCAGGGTCTTGTTCGGCCACCGCATCGAGACGCTGCTGTTCGTCGCTCGCTCCTGCTGTTGTGTCGGTCACAGTGGTGCTGCGTTCCGACCGCTCGCTGTCGGTCGGCCGTCCACCGCGGTTGAACGCGGACAACGGGAATGCGTACGCACAGGCGCGCTTTTTCTTGTTGAACGTGGTGCGCCGTGAGATGCCGAGCACGTCGATGATGTCGCTGCGATCACACCCGCGGTCGAGCGCCTGCCTGACCTGCTCGTCCTCCATCCGCTGGAGCAACAGTTGTGGATCATCTGGAATGTGGCCACGAGCCGAGTTCTCCACTTGCTCAGTGAGGCCCCATTCGCCGGTTTCGACGTCTTTGTCTACGATCTGCCGCTCGCGGGTTTCGACGAGGTTGTCGAGGCCCATGAGCACCCACAACCGCTCACGAACCGCGGACACGGAGTGATCGCTCGGCAACCCGGACGCGATGTCTCCCGTTCGAGCTGGACCATTCTCCGCTAAGTACCGCAGGATCTCGATGTCCTGAGGAAGCAGCACGCTCTGATCTTCCTCAGTGATCTCGACAGGCGAATCCTCCGGTGTGGACTGTTGGTGGAACCAGCTGTGGCACGACCGGCACAGCAACGTCAAGTTCTCCAGGTCGTGCTCGCCCATCCCGTCCGGGTCGCGCTCGATGTGGTGGACATGCAGTGTCGCCAAGCCACCCTTCCCCGGGCCGCGCCGCCCGCACGCCTGACAGCGGTGCTTGTACTTTTCCAGCACGTCGTCTCGCGTGTCTGGATCCACTGTTTCGTGACACTCACGGGGACTGGTCACCCCGGTCTCGTCGGTATCTGTGTTTGCGCCGCTCGATTCATCCGCACTAGGTCGTGATTCAGCGTCTGCCATGTCGTATCTCAATTCGGGCTTCGTTCATCGATTGGTACAGCGCCGCTCTACCGCAACCTGCTGGGTTATCACTTCAATCCGCACCAGCGGCACTACCAACTCTGTCTGTCTCCGGCGCGAGCGAGCGCCCGTACCGTCACCGTCCGGCGAATCGCATGTTGATCAATCATGACGTGTCGGAGTCAGTGATTTCAGTTTGAAATCGGATTTCGAGCAGTACCGTTCCGCGAGTGTCCCTAGTTCCCGCGTCCGCAGGACGTCAGCGACATTGTGCACCACGAGATCAGTGAACCGCCCCTCCTCGTACGCCGTCACGGCTTCCCCGCTGTCCGCGAACGGATCGAGATTACCGTACTGCCCCTCACACAACGTTTCGTACACGCCGGCTAGATCCGACCGCGACTCGCCATCCTCGCCAACGGTGTTGAACCGGTTCGTCACAACCGGTAACAGGTCAGCATACGGCATCTCCCGGAACGGCCACTCCACATCACGCCGCGAAAGCCGCGTCCGCAAGAACGGTAAGTCGAACCCAGACCGCCACAACTCACCGTTGAACGCAACCAACAGGACATCGCTCTCGATCAGTCGCTCTGCGGCGAATGTCTCGACCGCCTCCAACAACACGCGTTCCGACTCGTGTGTCGACACCTGGACGTGCGACTCGACGCGGTCACGAACCGCGGCCTCCACGTCACGCGCGGCTCGGCCACCAGTCTGTACGAACACGCGAACGCCCATCGGCACAGCAAACCCGGCGACCGTCACCTCGTCACGCACCTCGAACCCCGTCGTCTCGATGTCGAACGCCACCAACTCCAGCGCCATCACTCCCCACCTCCCGCAGACTCACGGGCGGCCGCGATGCTCGCACGCTCCGGAACGCGGTCCTCATTGACCGGCCGCAGCCGGAACTCACCGAACCCGAATCGAGAGTGCGTCCCGACCCGCAACACACCACTCTTCGCCGTCTCGACTGGATTCGGCCCACCGTACCCGACGACCTGCCCGTGGTCAATCGTCTCCAACTCGTAGACGTCACTGTCCTCGATGAGTCGTTCCTCGCGTCGACGCAGTCCGCCCGGACGCGGCGTCCACCACCACGGCACCGACTGTTCATCTGCACCTGGATACTCACTCCCCGTCACGTACGGCGACACCAACTCCAACTCGAACGACCCCTCAGTGTCCTCCAACGTGGCATAATCGAGCGCGTCGAGATCGACGGTCTGCGTGTCTTTCAGACTCGTCTCCCCGAGCCCGTAATTCCGTGCACCCCCGAGCCGCAGTCCGTCCAGTACGTCATCGTCGAGCGGGATGACGTCGCTACTACCGGTGCCGTCGTGCACGTAGCAGTGCACGTACCACGTCATCGTCCGTTTGGAGTTTCGGGACTCGCGCGGCAGCCCGAACCGGACGGTCGGCGAGAACGCCACGCGCCCACCATGCACGTGAAGATGGTGCGTGTTGTGCGCGTCTCGCGGCCGCGACGCCGACAGCCACCGCTGTGCCGCGTCCCGGAACAAGAACAAGTCCTCGTAAGACTCGACCGGCCGTAACCCAGTCCCGAAGTACGGTGCACCACCAGACTGGGAGTGCTCAGCCGGGTACCCGCCGTGCTCACCGGGGACGAACACACCGTGACTCACCACCAACGACCGCCGCGTCGCAGCGTCCACACGCCGGGCAATCGCCCGGTACAGCGCGTTCCCCGATATGTGGTACGGCCGCCCGTAGTAATCCGACTCCAGTTCCAACAGTACCTGCTGAATCACCGTCACTGCTCACCACCTCCGATTCGGGAGCGGCGCTGCATCGTTCGCCACCATGCGTAACTCTCCTCGATGAACTGCAACGCCGTCGACCACGACCGGATCCGCCGCAACTGTGCATCTACCACGCGCCACATCCGGTCGTCATCAACATCGAACGGATGCTCCGGCAGCCGGGTCCACACGTCAGCCCAGGACTGCGCCGGCGCTGCACCGAGCCTTGCCGCTGGCTGCTTACCTGGCTCACCAGTGACCCGCAATCCGAACGACGGCATCAGCAACACCGTTCGGTGCGGCACGGCACGGGGATCGGTTTGTTCATCCCCGGCCTGATCCACCACGAGGTACAACTCGTCGAACCCGTATCCCTCTCGGTAGTTATCCACCAGGGCGGCCGTCAGCAGCGTGTGGAACTTCAGCGACGTGTACGGGTAGTACACTGATTCGTTGAAGATCGACGCTACCGACGACTCCAACCACGCCGCGTGCATCTCGACCGGATCCTCGATTTGCACCAGCTCCGCCAACGCGTTCCGAATCCCGCCTTCAACCCGACCCACCGACGTCGCCGTTTCACCCGTCACGAGCGACAACCGGAACGGTGAGATGTGATTCTTCACGGACTGCGCCGGTTCACCACGCGGCCGACTCAGCAACGCCGCATCACCGTCAGCACCCAGTGGCACTGGCTCGTTCACTGGTACGCCAGCGAACTCCGCCGCCGCATCCGCATGCGACCGGCCACGCGACTTGTGCACATCGTGCCGATACACCGACAGCATCGACACACCCACATCAGTCTTCATCGACGCTGACCCATCAACCGCGGTTGGCGATGTGGCCTCACCAGCGTCGGCCTCCTGCTCCGTCACTGGGCGAATCTCCGTTGACGGCGGCTGACACTCATCCAACCCGTCGCCACGATCACTACCGCCCGTCACGCAGACTCACCTCCCTCATTGCTGCTAGGCATCGGCAAGTTACCATCACGCGCCGCCGTCCGCGCCTGCAGCGCCCGAACGAATTCCGGCCGGCACTCTGACCGCCACACCTCATCCTTCTCCGCCATCGCAGCGGTCGAGTCCTGCGCTCGATTGAACACGCGCCGCACCTCCCGCTCACTGTACAGCGGGTTGATCACCCACACGTCGGCAATCCCAGCGCCGAAATTCCGTGCACCGCCGACTTGGAACGCGAACTCATCCGCGTGCGCATCCAGGAACGACACAGCTTCCAACAGTAGCCCGACGAATTCCGGCTTCAGCTCGCGGAGTGTGAGCTTCCACGTCCCTTCGACGTTGCCGAGGACGTCCCGATCTGCTTGCCGGAGCGGCTGCCCACCGTCTTCCTCGTTCCGCGACCGGACCTGATTCGAGATTTGCCGGAAGTGCGCTTCCGCCTCTCCGTCCAGGACATCCACCTGTCGGCGGATCGGCGAAAACGACACCGGGCGACGCAACAGCTTGCCCGGTTGCGATCCGAATCCGCCGAACAGGTCGTAGACGACACATCCATCGTCGTGTTCGTCGAGACACTCACCTTTCTCGTGGTACCCCGATTCGAGGTCGCGCTCGTACACGTTCGCGCGCATGTAATCCGCGTTCGGCTCTCCAGGATGGCATGCAGTCGCCCCAGCAATCTGGACGACCCGCTCGCAGCCATGCCGCAGCCACCCGCTCAGGGTGAACGGCGATATCTGCCCCTCGATCTGATTCATCGGGTCGTCCGCCTCATATCTATCAGCGGACGCATGATGCCGATCCGTAACGATGCCGTCCCCCGGGGACAGCAGGTCAATCTCCAAGCCGACGTACACGTGTGGTAGTAGCATCTCCTCCACCGACCGCGGCAGATCCACTTCGACATCGAGATTCGAATCCACGAATTCCAACTCACCCGACGTCATCGCTGCACATCACCCCAGAACAACCCGCTAACTGCGCCGTCTTGACGACCCGCACGACGCCGTACTTCGCCCAGAGACACCTTCACCCGCGTCTCGGGCGTTTCCGGTACCTCGACATCAGACGCACCGTTCACAGGCGACCCATCATCTGCGATCTTCCGCACCGACTTCGTCGCCGCCGCACTCACCGCCACCACCTCAGGATCCAACAGGACCGGCCACGACGACTGCGTCGCACCATCGGAACACCACCCAACACGACCCTCGACCACCAACTCACGCACACCAAACGTGTACTCCTCCGGCAGTGCATGATCTTCATCACCGCACACAACGTGTCCGACCTGAAACATCACCTCACCAGCTGGCCGAAACACGTACACAACGACCGCATTACCCTCGTGAAGAGGAGAGCCGCACACTTGACACGTCGCGGCCCCTTCCCCGAGCGAAATTTGTTCTAATTTTGATATTTCTTCAATTAGCTCGTCACCGACAACCTCTTGATTCGACGGATTTGATTTTTCCATGGGTTATCACGTGCAGTGTGAAACCCAGTCCGAGTGTCCCTAGCACTCGGGCGTTTTCGATGGATCCACGCCCCGTGGGACTGGGCTTTCACACCATCTCCTATATTGTGTAATGGTATAAGTGTTGTCCATCTCCGTATGAGGAGATGGTGGGTAACCCATCACCTACATAGGTGACGTCCTCGAATCGAATCATGTGCCGGGGAAAGATCGAGAGGAAGAATCTGGGAGATATACGACGAGCTACCCAGATTCGGATTTCATCGATGCCATCCAGACACTTGATGGGATGGCAGGAACCTCAGAGATAGCGGAAACTGTCGGCTGTACCCGGCGAACCGCATATACGCGCCTCCAGTCACTCGAATCCGAAGGTCAAGTCACCAGTAGAAAAGTCGGGAACTCTCTACTCTGGAGCGTCTCCGACTAATTCCACTCTTTCCTTTCAGGGACAACCTGTCCAATTCTCACACTCGTTCCGAGCCCTATGAGATGTAAGTCCCAAATCAACTTTTAAGATAGGTGACCGAGCATAGTGCTGTATGCTCATTTCCCTCGAAGAAAGCGCTCCTTCCAAATTCGATAACCATGTCTGAAGAACAAACCAAGGAGATTCGCCGGCGTTTAGACGAGGACCTCTCACTCGATGAGTTTGAGCGCGACTACCGATCTACAGGGGAGGCTGCGACTCAGTTCTTCCAAGACCTCTTCGTCCAGGTACTGAACTTCGAAGAGACGACGTCACCTCTGGGAGACGCCACCTGGCAGGACATTCCTGTTCACGAGTGGCCGAACACCGCTCGCGCAAACGCTGCTCGTCTCTTCGCTGAAGCAGGGAACTTTCGCGTAATCTACGTCGAGCTGGAGAAGCTGACCCGGACAGCCGAACGGAACGCTATCCAGAGCCTCACGCGGTCGGACCGAACAAGTGGGTGGGCCATCGACGGTTCCTTCCTGACTGTGTTCCATGCACCGGACGAGGACGTCTGGCACCTCGTCACTCCCTACGAGGAGGGCACCGACGACATCACGACTGGTCGCCCTGTGTTGCGGAGGTACACGCTCGGGGAAGGTGAGACCCACCGCACCGTCGCAAATGCGCTGTCAAATATGGACGCCAGCAAGGGTCGGCTGGCAGAGCGCATCGACGAGGCGTTCCGAGTCAAGCCAGTTACCGAGGACTTCTACGAGAACTACAAGAGCGCCTTCGACACGCTCAGTAAGGAACTTCGCCGGAAGGGACTGGAGATTGAGGACGCAGATCGGTACGCGCACACCACGCTCAACCGGTTGATGTTCTTCTACTACCTCCAGAAGAAGGGCTGGATCGGTGAGCGGAAGGACTTCGTCCGCTGGTTCCACCAGCAGTACGAGGAGTCCAACGAGGAGGACGTGTTCCACGAGAAGTGGCTCTCGGCGCTGTTCTTCGAGGGCATGAACAGCCCGGAAGGCGGAGAGATCGAAGCTAATCTCCCCTCCGACGTCGAGACAGCGATTTTGGGACTCCCCTACATGAATGGTGGACTCTTCCAGCCGACTGAAGAGGACGAGAGCAACACCTTCTTGTCTGACTCTGCGCTGAAGTCGGTGATCGAAGAGTTCCTCGAACAGTACAACTTCACCGTCACCGAGGAGAGCCCATACGACATCGACGTCGCCGTCGATCCGGCGATGCTCGGGAAGATCTACGAGTCCCTGATTGCCGAGCAGGAACGTGGTGAGGCAGGTATCTTCTACACGCCTCGTGTCGAGGTGGACCTGATGTGCCGGATGGCACTGTACGAGCAGTTCTGCGACCACGCCAACGATCTCGATGCTGAAGGGAAACAGCGGATTGTTGAGTTCATCTTCAGCGAGCCACAGGACTGGGACGCGGAAAGCAATGGGGAAACAGAGCAACTGGAGAACATACTCCACGAGCTTCGTATCGTTGATCCCGCCTGCGGTAGCGGTGCGTTCCTGGTGGGGATGAAGCAAGTGGTCACTGAACTGTACCGGAAGCTCGGTAAGACCCCGGACTATCATCTCAAAGAGCAGATCATTAACGAGAATCTGTACGGAGTCGATATCAAAGACTGGGCAGTCCGAGTTGCTGAGTTCCGGCTCTGGCTGTCGCTCGTCGAGGGTGAGGAGCAACTCCCAGACCAGCGCCCAGTGTTGCCCAACTTCTCGTTCAAGCTCAAGGTTGGAGACAGCCTGATTCAGAAGCTTGATGGAGAGTTCGTTTCACTGGATACCCTCACGCGAACGCTCGATGGGGATACTGCTGGCCTCCTCACAGAACTGAAAGAGCTGAAGCGCGAACACTTCGAAGGTGAGGCTGACCGAACTCAGGAGATCGAGGAGAAGCAGGTGGAACTCCTGAAAAACCATATTGATGGTCTAATCGACAACCTCTCTAAGGACGGTTCTCAGCAGACACTCTTCGGGGACACAAAGGACGACCAAACTGATGATGACGTTGAGGAGCGGATTGAAGAGCTCAAAGAGACTCGTAACGCGATTGATGAGGCCGGTGCTGCTGGGTTCTTCATGTGGGATATCGACTTCTCAGACGTGATGGTCGAAGGGGGATTCGACATTGTCATCGGTAATCCACCGTACGTTCGTCAAGAGGACATCATTGACCAAGGGATTCACCCAGAACGTCTTGACAAGATGGATGATGGTGAAGTCAAGAAATTAAAGAAAGAATACAAGAATGACCTCGTCCAATATGTCGAAGAAACATTTGATATCAGCGCCTACAAGCGAAGCGACATCTATGTCTATTTCTATTTCAAAGGTCTGGAAGTCCTTCGAGAAAATGGGACGCTCTCATACATCACCTCTAATTCCTGGCTTGACATCGGGTACGGAAAACGCCTTCAACAGGCTCTATTAGAAAAAGCAAGTCTCTCTACGGTGATGGGGAACATCAGCGAGAAAGCATTCGAAGATGCTGACGTAAATGCCTACATCACGATGGCAAATAAGAGCCAGAATGGTATTCTTGCTGGTGAGACAAAGTTCACGAGAATCAATTGTCCCTATGTTGACCTCAACTACGCGACCGCCTTCAAGTCAATCTTCACTACGAATGAAGCAGATACTGAAGAGCTATTATTTAATGAAGAGCCAGCAAGGGTATATGAAGAGGGAGATATCCGAACACTCGCGTTTTCCCATGCGGGCCTGTGGCGACTCGGGGGAGGTTCTACCCGAGATCTGGATGACGATTCTGGACCTGTTTACTCGGAAGAATCCGGTTTGGGGGCAACCAAGGCTATAGCGAGCCACGATCAATCTCAAAATCTGGAACTACCGACTGGTTCCTATAGCATGGGTCTATGGGGACGGTTTGTCGATGCGCCAACTCTCTACTTTGAGATCTGGCGGGACGCTGGCGATCAATTCACGACTATCCGCGATCTAACAAACGATGGAGGCGATCTAACTCGCGGAGTCACGAGCGGTGCGAACAAGTATTTCTTTGTTCCACGACCTGGCGAGGACAACAAGTACTTCTCAGCAGACTATGACAATGACACCGGGGAACTTGTTCTCACGCACAAGGATAGTAATCGAACGGCTCGGATTGAACCCGAATACTGGATGCGGCCGATAAAAGAGATTCCGAAGGACTACCGGGACCAGTTTGATTGCCTTCATCAAACAGAGGAAGGGACTGATATGATTCCCAATCTTGTGCTAGTAAAGAATCGGGAAATCAAAACTAGCCCGATTGAGCCGGCCCACCTGAGTAGCGTTTGGATTCGGATTGGTGATGACAAAGTAACGCTTGAGCAGGACGGAAAGAATGCGCTAGACTACGTTGAGCTTGGAGAGGCGGAAATTTGGGGCCAAGATTCTGATAAGAGCCTTTCCTCACGAACTACATTCAATAGTCGAGACCCGTGGTATAAGCAGCCCACCGTGTCTGATCCCTATATTCTACTAACTCGCTACGTGAACGCAAAGTACCAGTTCCATTTTAATCCGTGCGCATTCCCAGTGGCAGATAACTTCTACTATCTCTCTGCCTCCGAGGAGTTCGATCCAGCCTATCTTGCTGGTTACCTCAACTCGACGCTTGGCTGGTTTATGGCTGAAATCTCCAGTCGAAGCTGGACAAACGCTCTCAAGTTCGATAAGACGGAGTTTATGGAGCTTCCAGTTGTGGACGCCAAGGAGCAAACACAGTCTACTGTCGGTGAGGCCGTTGAGAATCTAATGGAACGTGATCTTGAGGACGTCTTTGTAGAGTTAGGTGGGTACAACCCAGATGATGTGACGCTTGAGAGTGTGAAGGAGGACCGAGTTGATCTCGACACCCCCATCTTTGATGAGTTAGATCTCACCGAAAAGCAGCGGGAACGTCTTTACAAAGAGATGGTTACTCTTGTCCGAGACCGCCTTATGCGGCAGCCCGATGAGAATCCATCGTTATGCGAGACAATCGCTGAACACAACTCGCAATACGACTACTCTCGCTAATCGTTTTAGAAACTATCTTCGAGAGCATCGAGCAAGGATTTGAGGACTGAACGGGCGACTTCTTGTTTGGCTGTACCGACTACCAACACCTTTCCACTTGAAAAAATCAGAAGAGTTGCCTCATGCTTTGGTGGTCGGTATACAAGGCCTGGAAACTGTTCGGGTTCATACTCTGTGTACTCTAAACCAAGGTGGACGGCGAGTATTTCCAGCTCCAATCCTTGATGCACATCATGCATAAAAACAGCTGTCTTCTCCTCAAACTCAACTTCACCAGTCTCAAAATCGATGTTAGACAATATTTCGAGCAGTTGGTCTACTGCATCATTCAACCCATCGTGTCCTAATGCTCCACGAATTTGAAACGAACCAGTCCGATATATGCTGAAGGCAGGACTATTGTCACCGAATTTTACGGTCACAATCCCCGGGCTTTGAAAATTCGCCTCTAAACTTTCACCAACTTCATCTCGAAGCTCTTCAACAAGAGTTTCCAGGTCTACCTCCTTGCCCAATGAGCCACTCCCCATGATACTTACAATCTTCATTACTCTCGAACCCTACTGGCTAAGACATATGCTCGTCGTGATACGATGAAACATTTTTGAGGTGGGTAGTTCCAGTGTAGTGTATGTCTCCGTCATTCTCACTCACAGTTCGTGATACTCGGCCTATAAACGGTGCTTTCTCCCGAGAAGATATGAACTATGAGTAACGACAATTCAATCGGGATCATCGACAACCGTCGCTACTCCCATCTTGACGAGGTTCTGAAGTCAGGGCTCAAAAGCGAGGGAGTTGACCGAATTCGGATCGCTGTCGGGTACCTCTATATGAGTGGCCTGAAGCGACTCCGTCCAGAGCTGGATGAATTCCTCGACGATGGTGGGACACTCCAGGTTCTGATGGGGAATCCTGATCAGCAAGGGTTGGATGAACTCATAGAGGCCCATCAGAATCTTCGTCTCACTGGCACGAAATTCAGACAATCACAGAACGTCAAGTGGAGTGAACGCACAGAGATTCGTGCGGAAACTGCGGACAATTACTCACACCAACTCCTCTACGAAGATCCCACTGCGGAAAATCAAGCGTTCTTCACGAAACTAATCGACTGGCTGGAACAGGGACGTATCCAGCCGAAGCTCTATCTTCAAGAACGGTTCCATGCGAAGGCGTATCTCTTCGAGAAGAACGAAGGGGACATCTTCACCCCCAAGGATGTCGGCGTCGTCGGCTCGTCGAACCTCAGCCTCAGTGGTCTTCACAGTAATACGGAACTCAATGCTCCAGTCTACAATGAGAAGGTTACCCAACTGAAGGACTGGTTCGATGATTTGTGGGACGACGCCGTTGAATTCGACGCCGATCTTCTGGATGCGTTTGAAGACTCGTGGGTGTCGAACAACCCTGGGAACGTCTCAACGGACGACGAGCCACCGGCACTTCCGGGTGAGTCACTTCCAGACGATACGGTAGAGACACTCCGAGGGGTCAGTGCGGGTACTGGGCTCCCTGCACCGTACTTGGTGTACGCGAAGATCCTCTACGAACTCTACAAAGAGACGTTGGAGACTGCTGAGGACTACCTACAGTCGTTCGACGTGTATGAAGACCTCTACGAGTTCCAGCAGTGGGCGGTAAATCGTGGCATCCGGATCGCCAACAAGTACGACGGGGTTCTAGTCTCTGACGTCGTCGGGATGGGGAAGACGTTTGTTGGCCTCGGGCTCCTCGAACACTTCCACGCGCGGAATCGCCTCCGTGGGAACAAGGGAAAGATGCTGATCATCTCGCCGAAACATCTCCAGCCGATGTGGGAGCGGATGGTCAACAAGCAGTACAACTTCAACGCGGAGGTGATCAGTCTGGGGATGGTGTCGAAGGAGGATTTCCACGAGACGCTGCTTGAAGAGCACGACGACGCGTCAGTATGTCTCGTCGACGAGGCGCACCACTTCCGGAACGACGATACGCATCGGTACAACAATCTGCAGGCGTTTCTGCCGACGGTCAATCAGACGATTCTCTTGACGGCGACGCCGTATACGAAGAGTGCGTGGGACGTGTATAATCAGATCAAGCTGTTCCACATTGAGGACCTCACGCAGATTCCGATTACGCCGCCGAACCTCTATGACTTCACGAAGATGGCGGAGAACGATGAGACAGACCTCTCGAATCTTCTGAGTCACGTGATGGTGCGTCGGACTCGCCAAGACATCATCGACCAATACGGCGAAGAAGACGAGGAGGGTCAAGTGTACCTCCAGATGGGCGGGGAACGTCGGTATCTCCCGGATCGGCACTTACAGACGGTCGATTACAATCTCCACGAGACGTATTCGACCGCGGACGGCGTCAATGATTCACTGTACGATGCGATTGTGGAGACGCTGGAAGACCTCACGTTCGCTCGGTACTCGCTGGGGCAGGAAGATTACCTGAAGACGGGGTACGCGAATCAGGACCCGTATCAGAACCTCTCCTCGATGGGGAGGAGCATTCGTGGGTTGATGAAGTCCAACCTTCTGAAGCGGTTGGAAAGCAGTGTCCATGCATTCTACACGTCGCTTACCCGGATGCTTCGGAGCTACCGGATGTTCCGTGACCTTCTCGACGAAGGGACGGTTGCTGTCGGGAGCGACGTCTCCGAGCTCATCAACAGTGGGGAGCAGATCGACTACATCCTTGATGAGATCGACGAGATGGTTGAAGAAGGAGAGTACGCCGCTTACCAAACGGAGGCCTTCCATCTTGAAGAGTTGAAGCGTGATCTTGAGACCGATATCCAACTCTTGGCTGACCTGCAAGACACGCTGGAACCGTTCCATCAGGACATCCAAGATGACTACGCGATGGATGACAAGGTTGAGCAGCTCCGGCAGCTTCTCGGGAATCTCCGTATTGGGTCTCATGAGATTCTCCAGCGCGGTGACCGCGCTGAGAAGCTGATTGTGTTCACGCAGTTCACAGACACGGTAAAGTATCTCGAAGCTGCGTTTGAGCAGTTCCAGGATCGGGGACTGCTCTCTGATGATATTCGATTTGCGAGTGCGACCAGTGATACCTCGAACGTCGAGAAGATCATTCAGCGCTTCGCTCCAGAGGCGAATGATGCACGAGACAAAATCGACCCGAGTGACGAGATTGACGTGTTATTTGCAACCGACGTAGCAGGGGAGGGTGTCAATCTTCAGGATGCGAATTTAGTTATCAACTACGACCTCCACTGGAATCCTCTCCGTCTAATTCAGCGGATTGGTCGTGTTGACCGTCTCGGAAGCGGGCACGAAGATATCTATGCGCTCAATTTCCTGCCGGAAACGGAACTTGAAGAGGAACTCGGCATCGTTGACCGCGTCGAGTCCCGCGTCCAAGAGATCAGTAACGTCCTAGGTGAAGACGGGGAGATCCTGAGCCCGGAAGACAACGTGAACCGGTCGTACATGGAGGACATCTACGCCGAGGAAGACATCGAGAAGGTCGAAGACGACGTGAACGAGATCATCGGAAGCGACGACCTCATCGGTCCCGCGAGTAGCCTCCAGGACCTCAAACAGGAGTACCCGGATCTCCTCAGTTGGTTGGATGACCGCGACGGAATTCGAAGTGCGATGGAGTGGGATCGAGAGTACGACGGCGTCGTCATTGTCTACCGGCAAGGAGACTACACGACTCCGTACCTCGTGACGTTCCCAGGCGAAGGAGGGCAAGACCTCGCCTCACAAGAGAAGGACACCATCGTCGAAACCATCACGTGTCCTGTCGATGAGCCAGTCGCGTCCGTTGACGCAGAGACGTTCGACAGTCGCTACGAACGAGCGGTGCAAGTGGCACGGACGGAGTTCGGCGATGACATGGGGAAGCGCCGTCAGTTCCAGCGAGAAGCTCGCCAGGGTGCGAGTATCGACCGAGACTACGTGGTTGACGAACTTGGAGAAGTCGCGGCGTCTGTAGAAAACACCGATCAACAACGGACGCTGGCACAGTTTCAAGATATCGTTGAGACTGTATCGGCAGACCAGATCCTCAACGAATTCAGGGATCTCCGTAACGAGGACGTTACGGGTGAAGAGCTGGTAGCCGCCGTCCGGGAGATCATCTCTCGGTACAATCTGCAAGAGAAATACGAAGAGCGGCAGGAGTGGGCGGAAGAGCAGGAAGAGCCTCCGCACGTCGTCGCGGGGATGTACTTGAAGGGCCGAGAGTAGACCACAGCGCACCGCGCTGAGGTTCAAATACGATTACGCGCAACTTGGGTGTGTGAGTCAGTTAGAGCAACTTCCCACGACCGATTCTGGGCACGTAGTGAAGCGACACGCAATCGACTGGCTGAGTGGTCTTGATGAGGCTTCTGAACAAGAGATTCGAGAGTCAGTCATCGAGAAACCGAACGGCTTCACGGGGAGCAAATACGCAACCGAGATATCTGACATTCGAGTCACGGGAGCCCCCGAGTTCGTTGAAGCAGTCGGAAGCCTGTTCAAACCGCTCTTAGAGTTCGAAGGAGAAGAGACACGGCTTGAGATCAATCTGCAACGGACCGAAGATCGGGACACTGGAGAATTGACTGATAACTACGCGCTTTATCTGTCTGTAGCCGAACGGGGGTAGGAAACAGCATTCTCGTTCGGTTCAAGCGCTTAATCGTTGATGTGAAGTGATCCCATCTTCCGACCGGGTTCATAGATCTCCTTAGAATATGTGCATCAACGCACAGGAGGTTCAATAAAGCCATCTTGGTAGGTTTTAGGACGGAGCGTACCGCAGTCGCTCTTTGCTCACGGAAGTCACCACGGTCAAACAGCGCCGTTACTAACTACTCCGCGAGGAGTTCCAACCGTGTCAGTTAATCAGATTGGGTCTGTAGCGGTGCTATTCGTCCGGTTCTGGTTCCCGTTGTTTTCCGGGAAACACAGGATCGCTGTCTGCCTGTCCGGCCGCTCCGATCAATTCAGCACTGACAGCACCAGCGATGTCTGCCAGCATCTCTCTGTGGAGTAGCTCGCCTCCATGAGCGAACGCGACGATGTCTACCAGACTGCGAAGAAACGACTGGGTATCGTACGTCAGGAGATCTCTGTGGACGATAATCAGTTCATCGTCGTGTTCGCAGGTCACCATCCTTGATGGATCTGTTGCCCGCAGCGACTCGGAAACTTTCGCTTCCCACTCCTCACCCGGTAGTGCAACCCACGAGAACGCGGCGTGCCGCAACTCCCACGTCTCCAGTTCCTCATCGGTGAGATCTGCCTCGTCGATGAACTCGTAGCTGAACGACTCTCTGAACTCCTCACGATATTCTTCGGCCCCACGGATCGGGTCGCCGTTGACGTCAGTGGTGTCCTCGATATCCGGCTTGATTCGGTCCGGGATAGTAACGATCTCATAGCCGTCTGAGCGAGCATTGTCGAACAAGTTCTGGCTACGATGCTGCTCGTCATGTGTCGCCACCACGACATCCCGTTCCGCGTTCAGGATCTTGACCGCGTGGACTTGCACCGGTTTCCAGTCTAACTCGTCGTGGGTCTCACCCGTTACGAACTCGTTCAAATCATCGACTAGCCGCGATGCCACAGTTTCTGATTCACAGGCTTGCAGGATTTTCTTCACTCGTGTTGAGTACGCTGTCCGCCCTACGTTCGACCGCTCACGATTCAGTGCGTCGTTGATTTTCTTCGTCGTGTTCGTGATATTGTAGCTAAACAGGAAGTTCGGCTCTGATGCTACTCGAAGTCCGCTCACGAACACCGACGCCTCCTCGGTGTCAGAGACTTTGTACACGTCCCCAAACCGGGTTTGTTCCAGTAGTTCTGCGTCAGTGTAATCAATGAAGTTCTGCTTTGCCGCCTCAATATCCTCGTCCGTGATTCCATCCAGCACAACCTCTGTACCTTCAATGTCTTTCTCCGGTGGGTGGATTTCAACGTGAAGTGTCTCAATTTCCTCGAATCCGTGTTTCGGGGCTTCCTTTACCGTGAACGTGTTGTGCGGTGAATGAATCGTAATGTCGATGCCGTGCCGGTGACAGGTCGCAATTGCGTCCTTGATCCCGACGCCGAACTTCCCGATCACCTTGTCAGGGTTGTTTAGCTTCTCTTCGTCTTCGGCCTGGGTGAGATGCTCGTACCGGAATCCGCGTCCATAGTCTCGGATATGCCATGCGCCGGCCTCGCTATAGATATCTGGATCATCCGTGTCCGTGAGGGCGGCTTCGTCAAGGGCATTCGCAATGATTTCGCGTGCTGCGTCTGCTGGTCCCCACGCCTCAAGGACTTCCTCCATATTCAAGTCGAATTCTCGCGTTGACGTTGACATACAAATTTGGTCGCTATACAGTCAGATAATACTAATTATAGAACGGACGTCTGAATCGCAATGTGATGAAGCAGCTTTATTGAAGCCCTCATCACGTCTGGCGAGTTGCTGAGAAGGCAACTTCTCACCTAATTCGCAACCCCTTGCGGGAAGAGCCGCTCTTCTGCAAATCACTATTTCAAGAGGTCCAGGATAGCCCGTTTTGATTGGTTATTGAGAATTGAGGGGAGGCGTGGAGAGAAATTGCTATCACTTGGCAAAATTGAGGTACTGTATACGATGGGTTCTGGGAATGAGTTGACTGAGTTATACGATTCTCTTTCTGTTCTGTATGGGTCTCTGCCTACGGGGGTGGATTCGGAGTGGAAGTTGGCGTTGCGGTCCGTGCTGTACGGTGATGAGTTGCTGGCTGATGAGGCGTCGTGTTACGGGGCGCAGCAGAAGAGGCGGAATTTGGGGAAGCGGAAGGATTACGCGCGGCGACATGGGAATGGGGAGCGGGTAACGGAGTTTTCGGCGATTACGGTGGCGGAGCCGCGAGAGGAGGATCGCCGGTATGTGCCGACCGGGGCGAGGTTACCGGTTGCGCCGGAGTCCGGAGAAGTGCTTCCGGTAAACGTCTCGTCTGCGGAGGTTGATTGGGCGATCTCGCTGCTGGCTGAATTCCCAGCGGAACCTGCGGCTGATCGGCCTGATGACGGGGTTGACGTGTTGCTTGATCGAGAGCGAGTTCGTCGGGCGGGGGACCGGGCGGGACTGGGGGGACGTGGTGAATCGACGAGTGTGTTGTTCGTGAGTGATACGCATCTCGGGTACGAGAATCGTGCGGAGACCGGGAGTGGGAAGACAGTACCGTGGATTGACGAGATTGATAGTCGGGATACGATTCGACGGATTCGAACGATTGCGATGGAGCGTGACGTTGATGCGGTGATTCACACCGGGGATGTGCTGGATCACGAGGTGGACGCGGTGACACTCGACGCTGCTGAGTCGAGTTTGCGTGACTTGGCTCTCAGTGATATCCCAGTGTACTGTATTCTCGGGACACACGATCACAACGCGGCGATTCCGTACTATTCGAACTCTGTAGATGGGATTGCATGGCTGAAAGACCAGGTTCGAAACGAGTACCTCATCGAGTTATCGGCCAGCCCGACGTCGGTTGCTGGCGGTCCGCTTGACGCATACGGGGTCTCAGCGGAGAACGTTGGACTCGACGATGTCGGAAAGTACGAGTCGCTGGGGTGGCGTCCGTCGGAGATTGCCTTCGGTGCGGCGTCGCCGGGACCGAATGTGCTGTGTCTCCACGATGGCGTGACGCCGTACCGGAATCGTTCGACTGCGGATGTCAATCTCGACGAGTTGCTCGCGCAGTCACGCGTCTCGTTCGACTGTGTGCTAGTGGGCGATGAGCACCGGCCTAAGTACGATGACTTCGAGAACGGGTATTCGTTCGAGACGGAAGATGGAACGCCGGTGTTATACACGGGACCGGCCGTACGCGTCGGGCCGGCGTACCGAGATCATGAGGCGTTTGTGACGGAACTCTCAATTTCTGCTGCGGGAGTGACACCGACCCGGCACCCGCTCTAACTACGAGCAGTCGTAGATACCAAGTGCTGATAACCATCGCTGTCGTCTGGTCCGATAATGCAGCGCTTCTCTGAGGGTGATCGCGTCCGGGTCGATATTCCTGATGAGACGGATCCTGATCATCAGGTGTATCACGGGGAGCACGGCCGGGTCGTTTCAGTTTTGAGTGATGATGCGGATTCGCTCACCGCTGACGAGCGGGATGGTCAGATCTACCGGGTTGCATTTGATTCAGGTGAGGAAGTCGATTTCCGGTGGCGTGACTTGCGGCCACCAATTGAGGACTCCTCACAAGCATAGCCTTCGACAACTCTCGGCCAGCCTCGGAGTTAATCTCTCCTGGGGAAAGGATCATCATCCGGCTCTGTCACTGTTTGTTCATGCCTCCAGATCGGCTCCGTAGTATCGTTCCGATGTTTGGTGGGGGGACACGATATGTCGAGACATTGGATGCGGTTCTCGACTTCGTTGGAGCGCATCAGCCGACGTCGGATGAACTCGTTGGGTGGCACCGTGGTTCGTTCCAGAACGTTTCTAGTCGGGATTCGATTATGCGGCGGGTGAGTTATTTACAGCAGGTCGGGTTTCTCCGCCAGGTAAACGATCACTGGGAGCTTGGTGGTGCTGGTCGGGAGTACGTTGAGCAGGGTGATGTGGCGACGCTGCTGCGAATTATGTGTGATCGGAACGTCGGGCTGAGGAGTCTCATGTATGCGTTGGCTGCTGGCCCGATGACGCTTGCAGAGGTGAGTGAGCAGCAGCTCGATACGCATCCGGAGTTAGGGTGGAGCCGTGGCGAGACGGATATGGCGAAGCAGAGGGTGAATTGGCTGCGGAGTATGGGACTCGTTGAGAAGCGCGGCGACGAGTACGCGTTGACAGATAACGGCCTACAGTTCGTTGAGAGCGCGGTGGAGGTGTGGGCTGATTCGGACTGGACACCGTCGGTGAGCGATACCGAGATGCGTGCTGGGACGTACGAAACGACGGTCCATGCACGGTCGGTCGATCCGGAGTTCCGTGCGACCGTGTTGTCTCGGCACGACCGTACGTGTCCGATTTCCGGGGTGGATCATCCCGGTCTGTTGGACGTGGCCCATGTCTTGTCGTGGAATGACTACCCGGAATACCGGGCCGATTTATCGAACGTACTGGCTCTTAGTAAGACGCATCACGCGGCGTTCGACCGGGAGCTATTCACTATCGATCAGGACTACCGGCTGTGCGTGAATCCGAGCTTCGAGACCCAAAGTGATGTGCTCCAACGGACGATTCTCGACCGTGCAGGAGAACGGATCTCGATTCCAGAGGAGAGTTTGAACCCGCAGTACGTTGCGCAGCACAATGCGGCGCTTGAGTGGGTGTGAGTGAGCCACATATTTAGTAGCGGTAAATTATTCAAAAAGCCATCAAATGTCGAGATAGACCCTCATGAGAAACCGTATTCAGTATGCTCTGCTCGTGTTCCTCGGCCTGTTCATATTCATCTTGGTCGTAGTTTCGGGTTACTTAGTGTTTCAATGGTCGAATCTAACGCTCAATTCTCGGGTATCCGTCGCTGCCTCGCTCGTAGGAGTTCTCGGTACGCTCGTGTTAGCAACTGCGACGGTGTGGACTGCTCTTCAGAACCAGGTACTGGTTGATGAACGGGTGAAAGAAGCGGAGAAGCCGATAATCCGGGAGGAATTGGAAGAGATTCTTATCCCGTACCATGAGGTTGTGCGGAATAATATAGAGGCGGTTGAAGGCTCATCTGTGATCGACTGGGGCAGCTATTCGCCGCGGAAGAGCCTAGCTTTTGATGGGATGCATACTTCGAAATCCGAACCCGTCTCGCTGCTGCAGACGGACGACGTGCATCTCTACACTCGACTTGAACGGGATGCACCACGCCTGTGGAAGATGATACAGACGCATGACTACCTCCTCAACGAAATCGCCGATCTCGGGGGTCAAATTAACAGCTTGCTTGAGCCCGCTGTGAAGCGATACCTCGAAGACCACAGTTTGTTGAGCGAGTTCGATGAAGGAGGGATTCGGACACTCAATGGTGCCATTTTCAAGCAAATCGATCAATATAGCGATCAACACGAACACGCGGAAATTTGGTCAGAACACCAGGACGAGTTGTGTCGTATCCTTGATGAGGTGGCGGCTGACGAGTACGAAGAACTACAAGAGGAAATCGACCGGTATCGGACGCACTGTGAGGAGTTATCCGAAGAGTTGGTAGAACGGCGGGTCAGCCTCCAAAACGAATATTCGATCCCCGTAGAGGACGAGGAAAAGCCAGTTGAATTCGTGTAGATCAGAGCTTCGAAACACAGAGCGACGTACTCCAATGCACGATTATGGACCATGCAGGAGAACGAATCTCAATTCCCGATGATGGTTTGAAGCCGCAGTATGTTGCGCAGCACAATGCGGTGCTTGAGTGGGTGTGAGTCAATTTGTAGCTGAACGGAAGCTTGGTCGCACGAAGTGGATCGATGTCAAGACGATGGCGTTTGCCGAAATTCCTCGACTGCTCTCAGATCGACCGCCGGGCTTATGTTAATATCTTCTTATTTGATTGTTAGATGGCATCAGTAGAGGTTCTGTGTGTAGCAGATATTCATATTGGGCGTCGTCCAAGCCGGCTCCCTGACCGGTTCGATCCGGCCGATTTTTCTCCCCGTACAATCTGGGCTAATCTCGCGGAGTCGGCTGTTACTCAGGGAGTTGATGCGGTCGTCGTTGCGGGTGACCTGGTTGACCAGGAGAACCGGTATGCGGAAGCGTTCGGTGCCGTTGAGTCCGTGGCGACCAGACTTGCAGAGGCTGGTATTCCCCTCATTGCTGTCGCTGGGAACCACGACGCCGACGTACTCCCGGACTTGGCTGAGGCAATCGAGCATCTGCAGTTGCTCGGTCGGGATGGGTCGTGGGAGCGAACAGCCTTGACCGACGCCGATGGTGAGCCGTGCCTTCACGTGGACGGGTGGTCGTTCCCTGGCCGGTACTACCACGAGAATCCGTTGGATGCGTATGATTTGGTTGATGAGGGCGTTCCGCGTCTCGGCGTCGTCCACGCAGACGTTAGTGGGGAGGATCGGTACGCCCCGGTCGCTGTGGATGACTTGGCGACGAGTGGGCATTCGGCGTGGGTTCTTGGCCACCTCCACGTTCCAGGGCTCCGTCACGAGAACCCGCCAGTTCTCTATCCGGGGTCGCTTCAACCGTTGGATCCGAGTGAGACTAGCGGTCACGGTGCGTGGCTTGTCTCGGTCGAGAGCGATGGGACAGTAGAGACGGAGCCGCTGAGGTCGGCGACACTGCAGTACGAGGAGGTCGTTGTCTCGACGGAACCTGACCACGGATTCCACGACGTCGTCGATGCTACTCACGAGCAGTTACGTGAGACAGCCACGAAGTGCGGCTCCGAAACCGAGCTCCTTGCGGTCACCGTAACGGTTGCAGGACGAACGGATGCGGACACTGATCTGCGCAGCCGACGCGGGGAGCTTGAACAGATTGAGCTCACGGACGGCGGGACGGCAGTGCGTGTTCTCGACGTGACTGTCGATACGAAACCGTCGATTGAGCTCGCTGAACGCGCTGGCGACGATGACCCGGTCGGATACTTGGCCGGGTTGCTGCGTGCCCTTGACGATGACGAACCGCTGGATCCGTACCGGGACGTCATAGAGGCTGCTCATACGAGTGTCCGCGAGACCCACGACTCGAATGCGTATCGGGAGCTCAAGAGCCACGACGAGACGTACACTCGCCCGACGGAAGCTGAAACGAAGGAAGTACTCCGGCGACAAGCTCGGCAACTCGTCGACGTGTTCGTTGAGCAGCAGGGGGTGCCCGCAGATGAGTGAGCCGGCCCCGACTGACGGTGACCAGACCGATTCCGACCGCGTCACTGGAGAGGGTCGAGAAACCCCGGTCGCAATTAACGCTGTTACCCTTGACCGTGCGCCTGGGTTTGAGACGGCTGGATTCTCGCTTGATGGGTTTTCGCCGGGAGTCAACGTTGTCTACGGCGCGAATGCGGCTGGTAAATCGACGCTGGCAGAGGCGATCCGATGGTCCTTATGGCCGGATGAAGCCCCGTCGTCGGCGACTGTTCGGACTGACCTTACCTACGATGGGGAATTGCGGCGGATCGAACTGCACGGTGGCGTCAGTGAGCACTTTCGTGATGGCGAACCCGCTGATGCGATCCCGGTGCCGTCGTTGGATGGTGGTCGTCGGTACGCATTGTCGTTGCACGACATGTTGCAAGAGGAAACGGACGACGGCGAGTTTGCAAGCGTCATTCAGCGTGAGTCGACTGGCGGGTTCAATATCGACGCAGTCCGTAGTGAGTTCGACCTGACTGACGGGGCCAGTCCCGCCACACGAGGAATTAGTGCTACGAAAGAGGCGGCGGCGGCTATCGATAAGGTCGAGGAACTGCGGCGGGACGCGCCGGATTTGGAGGCAGAACGAACTCGTCTCAGTCAACTCGAAGGGGACCTCGCGGCCGCCGCCGATGCGAGTGAGCGCGTTGATCTGCTTGAGACGGCGATTCAGTACCGGGAGGCGCAGGATGCCTATGACCAGCGGGTCGATGAGGTAACATCGTTCCCGGATGAGTTGGCGTCGTTCGATGGTGATGAACTGGACCAGCTCGACGATCTTGACGAGCAGATAGCGCAACAGAAACGCGTTGAGCAGGAGGCCGCGGTGAAATACCGTGAGGCCGCGGACAAACTGGCTGGCACGGAACTACCTGAGGACGGGGTTGCCGATGGGGTGTTGCAGACGCTTCGAGGGTACCGAGATGACCTCGATGATGCTGAAGATAATCGTGATCGTTTGCAGCGTGAAGTAGCTGATGCAGAAGCCAAGCGCAGTGAGGTACGGGAGAAGATTCCCCTGGACCTTGACGGTGAGACCCTCCGCGAGGTCGACACGGACGATCTTGCTGAGCTTCGTTCGTTCGTTTCGAAGGTAGCGGAAGTCGACGGGAAGGGACAGGTCGAGGCTGCTATCGATGAGTGGCTCGCCGGGGAGTCGAAGGAATCAGCGGATCGTGGAACGCTCGAAAGCGGGCGGAATGCGCTTGAGAACTGGCTCGCAGCCCCGCCAGAACAAGCTCCTGACGACACGGGTAGTCGAGGCCCTGTAGTAGCGGCCATCACAGCAGGGATCTTGACGGCGCTGTCAGGCGTCGTGATCGCGCTCACAGTCAATCCGGCTGGTGGCCTGCTGACACTCTTCGGACTCGCTCTCGCTGGCTACGCGGTGCTCTCCGCGAGGAGTGACGATACTGGCACGGACAACACTGCCAGGGCGACCCATGCGGAGACATTCCGGCAGACTGGGCTTCCAGAGCCAGATTCGTGGGAACCTGACGGAGTCAGGGACCGGGTAGCTGATCTTCGTGAGCGACTGCGGGTCATCGAAGTGGACGAGCAGGAGGCGCAGAAGCGGGATGAGCTCCGTGCACAGTTTGACATCGATGACATCAGAGATGAACTGGAGACGGCGCGTGATCGTCTTCAGAATCGGTTCGATACCGAGGTCAACGACGACATTGAACTGGCAGTAACGGTCGAGCGTGTTGAGCGCTGGCAGGCTGCTGACGAGACTGTTGTCGGGAAACAGGCGGCACTACAGGAAGCCAACGATCAGGTCAAGACGTATCGGGAGCAGTTCTGCGCGACGATTGAGCCCTACACGACTGATGCGTACTCCTACACGGTCGAAACGAGTGCGGATGCGACGGCTGCTGTTGAGAGTCTCGAACAGCGACAGCGTGACTACGAGAATGCGACGCAGCGACTCGAAGAGGTCGATGGGAGTGTCGCTGTGGCCCACGAGGAACTCGACCGGTACAGGGCCGACCGAGAGGAATTATTCACCGAGCGTGGCTTGGAGCCTGGCGACCGGGAGCGGCTTGCAACACTGTGTGAGCAATACTCGGAGTACGAAGCAGCCGTTGAGGCGAAAGGTACTGCGGAGACTACACTTGAGAATCGCCGTTCAGATCTTCGTGAACACGATGCTTACGAGGAAGAGATCGAAGAGCGAGACAGAGACGACTTAGAGCGAGAGTTAGACGAAAAACGGGAGATTGCGAACCAGTACGACGAGTTGTTACAGGAGAAAACGACGCTGGAGAAGGAGATCGAGGATGCGAAGGCGTCGACGGAGATTGCTGACGCTGTTCAAGAACGAGGTGAAGCCTTGCGAGGTCTTGAGGAAGCGCTCGAAGCGGACGTGGCCGACGCGGTCACGGATACACTCCTTGAGTTCGTCGAGGCGGAGACGGTTTCCAGCAATCAGGAGCCGGTGTTTCAGCGGGCGGATGATCTCTTGCGGCGGATTACTGACGGACAGTTTGAGCTCAGACTGGATGACGGGACGTTCAGGGCGTTCGATACGGGAGAACAGCGGCGCGTTGACCTGAACGATTTGTCCAGTGGGACGCGAGTGCAGGTCCTGCTCGCGGTTCGGGTTGCTTTCGTCGAACACAGAGAGCAAGAGACTGCGCCCCCGTTGTTGCTTGACGAGACGCTGGCACCGTTCGATGACCAACGCGCTGAAACGGTTCTTGACACCGTGATTGACCTGGCCCGGGAAGGGAGGCAAGTATTCTACTTCACGGCCCGGCACGACGAACGCGCACGGTGGGAAACTCGTCTCGAAGAGTCGGATGTTGAGTACAGTCTCCAGCAATTGACGGCGAGCGACGGGCACGACCCAGTCGCGGAGCCGCCGGCAGTTGAGACGGCCGGTTCGATCAACGTCCCTGCCCCGGACGGCGACGATCACTGGTCGTACCGTGAGCGACTAGGCGTGCCAACGTTCGACCCACGACAAGGAGCGGCGTCGGCACCGCTCTGGTACGTGACTGAGGAGCCGGAAGTCTTGTACCGACTGCGGTGTGCAGGAATCGAGCGCTGGGGGCATCTCCGGTCGTTGCTGGAGATCGGTGCCGTTGATGGCCTCCTGTCGCAGTCGGCCCGGAAGCAAGTCCGCCGACACGGTGCGGCATTAGAATCGTTCGTTGAGGCGTACACAGTTGGGCGCGGGAAGGCAGTTGACCGCAGTGTCTTGGAAGCCAGTGGTGCCGTCAGCAATACGTTCATCGACAAGGTAAGCGAGCTGGCAGACAGAGTCGACGGAGATCCAGAAGAGATCCTCGATGCACTGCCGGATGTCAGCCACTTCCGCCAAGATAAAATCGAGGAACTCCAGGAGTACTTCCGGCAAGAGAACTATCTTGATCCGCGCCCAACGCGACCGGACGAACAAATTCGGTCAACGATGGTTGACACGTACTGTCAGCACGGACTCGAACCATCCACGGCAGCAACGGCCGCAGATAGACTCCTTGATCGGATTTCAGCAGCGCCCGACCCGATTGAGAAATCAGACTGAGCGCATCCTCGGTTCAGGACTATCCCGTTATCCTAAGTATTGGGATGATGGGAGGAATACGCGTCAGACGATGTCGGTGGCGGGCCGGCGGTAGGTATCATCGAGATTGGGACCTCCGAGGGTGGTGTAAAGGTTGATGAGGTCCGCGACGTGCTAAGGCAGTAGTCTTTGAGGAGTTGTGTGAGTTCGCGGTGGACGCTGGTATGTTCAATGCCGGCTTCGACGTTTTGAACGTATTTGTCGCCGAGGACTTGCCCGATGTGCTTGCCTTGGACAGCTTTCCCATCTATTCCGGAGAGATAGTTGTCGGGGAAGTCGTAGTCGTCGTACCAGACGCTGTCGTTGTCGATCCCAGCAAGGTCGTAGACCTTCCAGTCAGGAAGGATGTGCTGGTCGTCCCATAGCTCGGCTTCGTACTCATCGGCAGCTGCGAGCGCGACATCAACGTGGTTCTCGAACAAGGCCTCTGTGCGTGTCAAGAAGTCTCGGTTAGCACTATCGTCGATGTTGCAGGCCCAGTTCAGCAAGTGCGTGCCGTCGAACCAGGTGCCGTTATACGTGAGGAGACGATCTACGCTGCGGTCATCACACCAGTCGAGTAGGCGCTCGTAGAGGTCAATCGTATACTGGTCGTCCCAGTCGCCGCTCCGGAACAACACTTCGGTTTCTGGTGTGTCGTTCAGGTCGTCAGCGTACGCGAGGCTGACAGCGAAGAGTTCGAAGTACTGGGTGTCGTTCGAGTTGTCGGGCGGCTCTTCGAACGGGCTGGCGGTTTCAATGTCGATGACAAGTGTGCCCATCTTAACAGACCTCAGGCGTAAGGCGCGTGGGACAGAGGGATGTTTGTTGTGGACGCTAGTCCTGAATTCGATGCTTCATTGATGGACAATTCCGGCATACGTACCAGAATCCAGACCCCAGAGTGACCAATAGAATCCTTGTTTACCCCTATGATTTTTCTCCTGACCGAGTAGTTATTCATTTACTTACGAATGACGGGGATAGCCATTATTACAGCTGGACGTGAGGATGCCTATCAGGATTATCTGCAGTCTGTGAAGGGAGGGCATGACCCAGCGGAGTTTGCGGAACATCTTTCTGATGCCGAAGTTGAGGCCGTTACTGATTCGGAGTCGGAGAAGGTGCATCTTTGGGGGACGTCAGTTGATTCGAAGTGGCAGTTCGTGGAGGGTGGTGACATCGCGTTAATTTACCGGGATGGGCGGTACATTGCGCAGGCCACTGTTGTTCGAACACGGGATGATCTTGACCTGGCTGAGCATCTCTGGCGTACTGAGGGGAATCCGTGGGACCCTGAAAGTCCGTGGCGGTATTTGGTGTTCTTGACCGGTGTGGCGGAGATTGATGTGGATGTCCAGTCGTTCAACGAGCTTGTTGGGTACCAAGATAATTACATCCCGCAGGGATTCAGTCGGGTGTCCGATGCGCGTATCCGAGATGTAGAGGATGCGTACGAGTCCGTTGAAACCGCAGTTAATGAGTTAACGGGGAGTGGTGTCCGGGTTCATGAGTTCGATGAGGACTCGTTGCAGGAGGAGTCTGAAGAAGAACAGGAACTCGGTCTGGGAGAGCGTATCGTTGCGGCGAGTCGGGATGGTGACCAGTATGAGGAGTTGGAAGAGCTTGTCGCTAAGGCGTTCTCTCGGTTGGGGTTTGAGGCACGGTGGATAGAAGGTGGGGACGATACGGATGTCGAGGTTACCGCACCGATTCATGCGGTCGTTGAAGTGAAGGCACGAAGCAGTGGAACGCTGGCATCGCCAGATGCAACGCGAATCCAAGGGCATAAAGAGCGACATTCGGCCGACCAAGCGATTGTAGTTGCACCTGGCTTCACCCCGGCAGCAATTGAAGATGCGGACCGGCAAGGAATCGTCCTCCTTGCAACCGATCACCTCAAGGCGCTCTTAGAACGGCGAGATACCTACGGGATTCCGCCGGAAGCACTCTCAACATATCTTACTGAGCAGGGTGCATTCCAAGATGACCGGCTTGATCAGATCGATGATGAACTACGGACTCGTCTTGGTGGGACTGAGGATTTGCTTGCCGTGATGGAAGCGCTTCAACGAGCAGACCCAGAGGAAGGAACCGCTGACCGGCTCCGTTTGATTTTGAAAGGCATGTACAATGAGGAGCGGGTTCCGGACCAGCACGTCATTGAACAGTCGCTCAACCTGTTGGCTCACCCAAGCATCCAACTGGCAGAGTACGAGGAGGAGCAGTACCAACCGACAACAACTAAGGAGAATGCAGAAGTCCTGCTCCGACGGTTCGGGAACCTCATCACAGAGGCCAGTAAGTCAGGCGAAGAGTGAGCCAATCAGAGTCCGACCGCTTGATTTAGCTCCCAATTGTTCGATAGGACCTCGTCTTTGTCATCGGTTCCGCCTGCCGTGAGCAGTCCAATATGTCGGAGGTGGTACTTGAACTGGAAGTGAATGCCGGACTTGTACACAGTCGGATCCGTAAGCACTGATTCGTCGATGTCGCCATCGGCGGTGAGCACGTCTTCACGCCTAGATTGGGTGAAGAATACTTCCACGGCGAGTGGTTGGTTGATGCGGCAGGCTTCTCGGACGACGGTGTCGATGGTGGCGGGTTTGATGCCGTGTTGGTGGAGGCGTTCGAGTGCTTCGATGATGAGTTGCGTTGGCTCGTACTGGATGGCGACTGAGCGGGCGAGTTGCGCCCACCGAGGAGCAAGGTCGGTGAACGGTGTTGAACGGCCTTTCCACGAGGCGAATTCGTCGAGTGCAGCATCGACAGTCCCGTGGTGGCTGCGGGCGAAGCGGACGACTTCTGCACCGAGATGCGTGAGTGTCTCTCCGTGAGGCTGATTGTCAACGAGACCGAGAAGGATTGCGCCGCGACGGCCACCTGATACGCTGTTGATTACGTGCTCGGAGTAAACGTCAGGGGTGCCGCCATCTGCCGCGAGGGCGAGTGCGTAGCCGAGGTAGTTCTTCGGGTGATTGACTGGGAAGCTGCCTTCGGTGAGTTGGTGCGTTGTGGCTTGGAACCGGATCGCGTCGATAGTGGTGGAGAAGTCGCCGACACCGGTGACGCGAGCTGGTTCGATGAGCATTGCGTCGTGCGGGCTTTCGACGCCGATGACGCCGATGTTGAGGTCCCGAGCTAGTGCCCGTGCCTGGTCGGTGATGCTTTGGATGGGGGCAGCGACGTACCCGATGTTGACTTCGGATAAGTGACCGTGCGCCTGGTTGATGCCGGTTCGGACATCAGCAGCACTCGGATCGCTATTGTGGCCTTTCGCTTCGATTACCGTGACCGGTGTTGTTGTGGCATCGGCGTTCAGGACTTCGAGAGCAGGCATCCCAACGCCGAGGAGATCAGGTTCCCCGTCCGTGAGTCGAATGGTGTTGTACGGCGCGAGGCGACGACGGAGATCGTCAGGAATCTCCCATCCACCCCAAGAGGATTTCGTGAACTGCGTTTCTGTGACAGCGTAATGGTCTGTGTTCGTGTCGAGATCAGGGTAGAGAGTGTCCTTCGCGGCAGCGAGAACGGTGGGTTCAGTGAGTGTAGCTGCCATTATTATCGCTATTCACGACCTGTTATCATTAGTTTAGGGAGTGTGGGATCGCTATTGGCTCAGTTGTCGTAGAATGAGTGGATTATTCCTCCCACTCAATGGGGCGTTCGATGATTGGGTCGTCGTCGAAGTCGAAGCTGCGGAGGTCTACCTGAACATTCCGTTCGCGTGTTTCGCGTTGCCGGTTGCGTAGCCGGTCGAATGGTTGTGGGATTTCGAGGAGTTCTGCGTCGCCACTGTTGCCGAGTCGGATGTTCCGGGCGACGTAGAGGTAGTAATGCTTGCTGAGCGGGCCGCCTGCGGCTTTCCATTCGTTCCAGGAGAGGGATGGCTTGCGTGTGTTCAGGCCGGAGGTTTTCAGCTCGATGCAACGGTCGATCACTGCGTCGCCGTTGTCGTCAGTCCGGATCGTTAGGACGTCGAATCCGGGCCAGTCGCGGTCGAGCGGGTTTTCTGCGGCGGATAGGCCGCGTTGGTCTGCGAACCGGTGAATCGCGGATTCGAGGAGCTCGGAGTGTTCACGGTGCTTTAGGTATTCTTCTGGTGTGTGAACGTCGAAGACTTTCGATTCCGGGTTGGGTTCGTCGGCGTCCGCGAGCCGCGTTCGTTCTGCATCAAGCGTAATTGCCATACCGAACGCGTCTATCTCGTCACGGTACTCTTGTGACGCAGCTCCACCCCCACCGATATGACTACTAGATGTGGATTGCTCGTTCCCCAAGTCCTGACGACCACCGTTATCGGGTGGGTTTGTGGAGACATCGGCGTTCCGGAGTGATTCGGCGATTCGTCGGTCGCCGATTCGAGTGACGGCGTCGATACTGGGGATGCGCGAGGAGTGTGCGCTGGTTCCAGCCGTGCCGGTGGATGATCCCGATCCGCCGTTAGCTGCTGCGGTTTGTGTGTTCGTAGTGGAATCGAATGCGCCACCATTGTCTGGTTTAGGGTCGGGTGGGTGGTCTGTCACGCCGTCGTCTTTCGGTGGGTCCTCATGGTCACTTTCGAAGAGTGCTTTCCGAGTCACTTCGATTTGGCCGTTCGGAACTTCGCTGCCGACGGTTCGGAGTCGTTCGCGTAACGCGATTGCTGGCGTTTCGTTCCCGAACGCGTGGTCAATGAGGTTGTTGACGGCTTCGTAGTACTGTGGGACATCGAGCCGGTCGGTGAATGCGCCGGTGAGTGCGTCGACGAACGCCTCTCGGTTGAGTGTCGCGTCGATGAGGATCGTGGTGATCGTGTCGCCGTCGCGTTCAATGTGGTACGGTTGCGGTTTCGGGTCGAGATTTCGGTTCCAGCTGCCGTCGGTGAGCGTGATGTTGAGATCGAGGTCGGTGACGAACACGATGTTCTCGAAGAATGACTTGGTTCGGGTCGTGTCTTGGTCGACGAGTGCGGATGATGGTCGGTTTGTTCGGAGTCGGAGAACGAGCGCGGCAAGGACGGTCTGGAGCCACGTGGTGTCGATTTCGAAGCCAGAGACAGACGTCGGGAGAGGGCGTTCATCGCCGTATCCGGGTTGTTTCTCGACAGCGGCTCGCAAGTCGGTTGCGCCGCAGTATTCGCCGAGACTGACGGCTTCTGATTTGAACATAGCGAGGAGTGGAACGCCGAGGTTTCCGTAGCGGTCACGACTGCTTCGTGACCGGACGAAGTAGGTGTCACCCGCGCGCTTGAGGGAGTACTTATCATCAACCCGGCAGAGGACAAGTGCGTCCGCGAGCCCACTTTGTTCGGGGTCCCACTCCCCACTGATCTGGTTGCCATGCGTTAGTCTCGGGAGGAGTTCAGCGACGCGTGTGTAGAGTAGTTCGACAGCACTGCTGTACTGAGCGAGGTCGTCATCGGTCCACGCGAGTAACTCCCCGACACGACTGATCACGCGTTCGGCGTCCTGTGGTGAGAACGTGCCTTGCTCTAGCCGGACCCCGATACCGAGTGTGTCGGCGAGTTCTTCGAAGCTGACGGGCGTTTCACTTTCTCTTGTTGGGAAGTCCCCGTCTACGAACGGTAGCAAGGGCTGTAGCCCGTTCACGTCGAGGCTGAAGCGCTCACGGTCGCTGCGTGGAAGACTCCACGCGGCCGTTGGGCGGACGGCGTCGAACGAGGTCGGCACCCAAGATGACTGTCGGAGTTGCCACACCCACAGGTTCCAGCCGAGCGCCGATTGTTCATCGTGCGTGAACACATAGCTCACGTTACTGCCGCGCCACCGTTCGTTGGTGAACTCCGCGACAGTTGCGTGTCGTCGCTTGGAGAGACCGTGATCCCACCAGCGCGTGAGGTGCCTGAGGAGACGACTCCCAACCTCGCCCGATTGTTTTGCGGCCGAGAGGATTTCCGACGCGTACTCTAGAGAATTCACTTGGAACAGGTACTGCTCGTCTGGGTCGGGGATTTCCGAGGTTACCGCATCCACGAGGTGGTCGCGGTACGACTGCCATTCGACGTCGGTGAGTCCCGTGTATCGGTGATCGACGGAGTAGACACCGTCTCTTTGGAGATCTTCGGACGCTGTAATCGTCGAATTCGACGGTTGACTGAGACCCTGTGTCTGACGATACGTCTGCTGTTCACCGGGCGCGAATAGTGGCAGCGGGCGGAGATGCTCGAACACGCCGAGCCACGAGAAGAACGCGGCCCAAGCTTTGAGCGTCTCTACGCGCTCTTCGTCTTTGTCAGTAGTGAACCACGAAGGTGAAGCTAGGAACTTCGGATCGAATCGTTCAGAGTCAGTTTGGGCGGCGACGGCGTTGAGGAATGGTTCGATGTAGGCGTCTTCGGGGCGGTTGAGCGTGGTTTGCCAATCCGAACTGAAGTACACGCGGTGTGCAGGATGCCACTCGACTGTGCCGTCCTCTGTTGGCTGTGTCGGGACGGGAAGTTGTGCCAGGGCCGAGTATGGCTTCTTCGCAGATTGGTAGAGTAGTGGGGATTCTGGGCTGCGGTCGTTTTCAGGTGACTGGACGTCCGTCATCTCACGGATCGTTCGTAACACTCCGCCGGATGCGAGGATAGACGGGTCCGCATTTGGTGAGTTTGGTCCAGGGAGATGGGGGCTGATTGCGGTGTCGAACACTTGTGAGAACAGGTAGTCATTGATGTCCCAGATCGTCTGAACGTCGGCGTCGAAGTTCGCCGGGAGTGCGTCTTCCCGAAGCGGTGCCGCGCGGTCGGCGTTCGTGCCGTGGTACAGGTCACGCGGAAGAAATTCGAGCGTCGGTAAGGCGTCTGCTGTAATGTCGCCCTCTGGTGGCATGAAGATCGTGCCGGCCTCGTTCGAACCGCGTATCGCGTGCTTCGTTCCTTCTTGGTCAGTTTTGATCTCAACGGGGAACACGTCGTGTCGGCGGCACGCATCGTCGAAGGCTGAACGGTCCTCGTCGCTCTCCAGCGTTTTGCGCAGACGAACGAGATAGACAAGTACCGGATCGACCGTGAGGCGGCACGGCTCGTCGTCATCTGGGGGGGTTCGGCCGAATTCACGCTCGTCGACGATGCGGAGGGGAGGATCCACAGAAACAGCAGCGAGGGCTTCAGGTACCGATGACGCGTCGTACTGTGACGCACCGTACGCAACTAGCGTCTGGGCGTGCTGGTGAGTGGATAATTCCGCTGAAGGAACGTGCGGCCGGTCGTCGGCTTGACTGTCCCCGGACTGAAGGAGAGACACAAAGTCGGTACCTAAGTCCGAGAGTTGGGCGGACGTTGGGGGCACTGTGATGTCATCGATGGCAACTCGTTGGTTAGCACGCGCACTCGGAAGGAATTCAACGGATGTGAGTCGGGTCTTGATCGCGTCGAAGAGACAGCCCTCGACAGTTCCTTTGGTGAACGACCAGTCCCGGCCTTGCCCCAACGACGGGTCCAGCGTGGTGAGGAAGTCCCCCTCCGATGTTGCGGACTGCTCAACGAATGAAATGACACTGTCTGCGAGGAGCTCGCCGACTGCCATGAACAGAAGGGCATTGAACTGGCCGTCGTACCCGCGCGAGTCATCGTAGTTGAGTGTGAGATTTCGGCGAGACGTATCTGACTGGAAAGTCCCAGTCACAAGCGCTGGGATTGGACTGCGTTCTTTCGTCGGGAGGAAAACGTGAAGGTACGGTGGTTGGTTGTGAGTCTCACCGTACACGGGCTTGAGTTTCCAACCCTTCGGGCGAAGAGAGGGAGGAGAGTCCCCAGGAGTCACGGAGAACGCGATACCAACGCTCAATTCTCCCATCGCATCCACCTCTGGCTGGGTCAGATCCGCGCGGTCCGATATCTGCTTTTGGTCAAGATCGGTTTGTTCGAACAGGCAGAACCAGTCGGTGCGTGTCTCCTCTGGACCGTCCGCTGTGTCTGTGGTGAGCTCTATGAGCGTTGCGTCACAGCCGGTCATATCGTGTCGGGCAATCTCCCATTCCCAGTCTTGCCCGAGACTGCTGATTTCGATCTCTTGAAGCTGTGGCAGCAGTGCGACCGTGTTTGCGTCTAGGCCTTCGAGCTTGGTATGGATTGACTCCCGGTGCCGCGCAGGGTCTCGAAGTGGGAGTTTGAACACGGTCGTAAATCCATCATTCAGAAGTGCTCGCACTCGGGGCGGGGTTGTTGTCTCGTGTGGCAGACAGAGCAAGGGAACTTGTTCAGCAGCGAGTGCGTCGTCCCGCTCAGCAGATATCTTATCGTTGCCCTTCAGGAGATCTGCTGTCGTCTTTCGATTGAATTGCGCCTGAACGTTCTCTGAGTATACACTCGGGTTATCCGTGACGCCGAGAACGGACGTGAACCCTCGGCCCTTGTGGCCAATAGTCGTCTCGCCAGCTTTTGTCGTCCGGGTCGTGAGCGTCAGTGCGTAAAGGTCTTCGAAGGAGAACGCCGCACCATTGTTCGCAACGAGGAGGGAGTCTTCCGTGAGTTCGAACCGTACCCGTGGTTCGCCGGTGTCGTCCATCTCGTCGACGGCGTTCTGTAGCAACTCGAAGACGAACCGACCCTCATAGTCAGCGCGGTCCTGACGTTCAGTCCCCGCGTCAGCCTCAATTCGATCCGGATTACTTTCGTAGGTGTCGACGTGCCGGCATTGAATGTCCGAAATCGAGGCCGGCCCGGAACCGTTCATACACATTGGTGTCGAGTCAGAGATATATACCCCCGGGGAAGTGGTGTTGAGAGAATGGGACAGGACCAGAACTAATCGACATCAACAACACTGGAATCTGCTTAACAGATCAGGAGGAACAGCCAGAATGGAAGATAACAGATTCTTGTTTCCCCTCTCTGAGTAACGAGTGACTCGCTCTCGGCGACGCTCTTTGGGAGACTGTCGGTTATGACGAACCGGTACGGTGCCTGGTAGTCTAACTCCTGTAGCTCTTCGCTGTCTGATTTAGTGTGCTGACCGGAGTCGGGGTCGAATTCTTCGGCGATTGTTTCGGCGTTGCCAGTGTGCGGGTGGTAGGAGAGGATGAAGGGGAGGACGTGTCCGTTGCGGTGGAGGATGTAGTCAATGAGGCCGGATTCGGTTTCTGTGTATTCAACGTCGTATGCTCCGACGGTGTATGCGAGGCGTTTGGCGTGGTCGAAGGCGACAGTGCGGGCGAGTTTGTACTCGAATTCGTGGTTGAGCGTGTCTTGCTGTTCGTAGCCTTCGAAGCCGTGGTGTTCCTGTCGTTGGGAGAGAAGGACGAGGTGGCGTGGGTTGCGAAGGTACAATCGGGTGCGACGGTAGCGTCGCAGGGAGTAGTCCTGGGATTCGGTGACTGCGATTCCTTCGTCAAGCACGTCGAGATAGCTATCAACGGTTCGTCTGTCGACACCGATCTGGTCGCTGAGGGCTGTGTACTTGAGTTCCTCACCGGCGTTAGTTGCTGCGATGGAACTGAGCCGGTGGAGGTTTTCGGGTTGTTGGATGGATCGGTACTTGGCGAGCTCTTTGTAGAGAAAGAGGAGGAACTGGGATTTTGAAAGTTCGTTCCGGATCGATGGGTCGTCTGTCTGGTGGAGCGTGCCGCCTGTGCGCAGGTATGCGCGCGCGGCGTCGTGAAGGTTGTCTCGGTCGTCCGCATCGAAAAGGCCGAAGCAGAGTTCTGAGAGTGTCTCAACTGCAGTGTCGAGATCGATTTCGGAATCTCTTCGGGAAATCCCGGTGCGAATCGTCTTGATCGGCGATGGTCCGTCTAAGTCGGGTGATTGGTATTGTTCGAGTCGAGTTCGGAATTCGTCATCGAAATCGATGCCGAGTCCCTCGCCGATTTGAACGGTGTCGATGAATTTCATCGGGAGGACCGGCCATAATTCGAATTTTTCGACAGTGTCGGCGGATTCGGTAGTGGAGAGATCGACTTGAGATGCGACGTTGCCGGTCAGGATTAGGTACGTATCCTCGTCGACGGAGTTGAGTAGCTGTGCTTTCCGATCCTCGTTGAGGTCAAGGGCCTGGATATCGTCGAGGAGGATGAACTTTTGTCCTTGACGGGGTGCGACGTGCGTCTGGAAGTAGTCGATGACCTGGTAGAGGCGTTTGATATCGTCACCTGCGCGTTCAAGTTGGTATAAGGAGTCCTCTAAGGGGATGTAGAGTATTTGTCGCGGTCCGATTGCGGAGGTGAGTTCGAGTCCTGTGTTTTGGTTCGGGAGGTCTGTCGTGTTGAGGAGCGCTGCGATGAGTTGGTGGAGGAGAGTGGTTTTGCCGATTCCGGTCTGGCCATGAATTGCGTAGACGAGGCTTTCGACGCCGTCGGTGTAGTGGGTGTTCGTCGTTTTGAGAACGCGGTGGAAATCAGATCGAGGGGTAAGGTCTGTGGCTTTCGATAGTTCCGGAGAGGTACCGTCACTCCACCACTGGTTATGGTGTTCGGCGTCGTTGATGAACTCTTCTGCACTCCCTGTCCCAAGCATAGAGACGATTACTAGGGGCTAGTACAAATATTCACGCATCTCGATGTCCCTATTCAGAGTATACTGGTATCTTGCTGTCTATCAGGCTAGGTTTGGTAAATTCTCGACGCTCGGTGTCGTTCGGTACTCCGTATAAGTGCCTCATTTGTGGGGCCTGAGACGCTTTCTTAGAGTGTATTGTATCTAAATTTGATTTACCGTGTTTGAGATTCGCCTAGTGAAAAATTATTTATTCTGGGCGTCCGTTGGTCGGCGTAGATGGCAGTCAAGGCCGATATCGAGGATGGGGAAGAGATCGACATCGCGCTGCACGTCACGGGGATTGACGAGTGGGAGCACGATGCCATCGCTCGGAAAATCCAGCTGGAGGACGTTGACGGCGCGGCGATAGATCTGACAGTATTCCACAACAACGACGTCTCGGACTTCGAGTGGGAGATTGGGGAGTGGTATCTCCTGGAGAACGTCGTCGGGAACGAGTTCCGCGGCGAGATGCAACTCAACCCGGGGTATGACCTCACCGTCACGCTGTTAAACGACCCTCCCGCCGCTGCCGGGAACGACAAGTCACCCGGTAGTGTACCCCCAGAAGAACCAGTCGACCAGTCAGGGGAGAGTGGTTCGAGTGGTGCTGCCGCGTCAACATCGGGTGAGCCCGGTGACGCAGAGTTCGTTCGCGGAAGTGAGGTCGATGATGGTTCGCGGCCGACAGCTGATGGTGGCGGCAAGCTCCTGCATCAACAGCCGCTCTCGGATGGGAACTACTTGCTGCAGTTCGAACTCGGGTCGCTGCCGGAACTACCAGTCCACGAGTACGAACTCCGGGCGACCGGGAGTGGCGGGATCGACCCTGACGATTTCACGAACGGTATTGAGGGGTTCACGGCGAAAGCGGCGAACTACTATCAGTCACGGATCGGGAGTCCCGTGACGACGGCTGACGCTTCCCGTCGGCGTATCTACGCGACCGAGAAACTCCACGGTACGATCTCGATGCACGGGTACACGGTCAAGCCGGTGCATCAGGGCGAGACGACGCTGGAAGCGCGCTCGTACACGAACGACGGGCCGCTCCAGGAGTTCGTCAAGCAGGACGTGAAACGAGCCGTTGCTGGTCGCTTTGAGGTGTCCGGGATCGACTCGATCATCGAGCCCACCCCGCAGCGGACCGCGAACAGCGGGCTGTTCGAAGCCTATCGGAAGTACAAGTGCCGGATTCGCGTCGATGCTGACGGCACCGTGATTTGCGGTGTGAACGTCGCATACCATCTCGAATCGACGTTCTCCGCCGCCGAGTGGGTGCAGCGCGGACACGACATCGCCGATGTAACCGTCGAGCACGACACGGACCTGTACGACAGCGCGCGCACGGCGACGGTCAAGGAGATTATCGACATGGACTACGATGATATGCTGGACGGGCCAGGCGTTCCGATGTCGGAGTACCACGAGAAACACGTCGAACAGGACGTCATCGACTCGATGCGGGCCGGGAATCCGGTCATTGCTGACCTGCAGTACGGGAGCGGCGAGGATTCGATCTTCCCGCAGCTCTTGGAGTACTGTAAGGTCATTCCGACGTTCGACCAGTTGGGCCGCGTCGATGAGACGTTCCTAAACGTCATCCACAACGAGAGCCGGATGAAACCCGAGGAACGCTTCAACGTCGTCACGTCGTTCGTCGACCTGCTCGGCCCGACCCCGTACTTCGACTTCGGCCCGGTCCCGCAGCCAACAAACGCCGGGTACCGAGAGCAAAAGACACCGAATATCCCGAACCTGCGGTTCGGCGATGGCCGAACAGGGTACTACGGGGCTGGCGGGCTGGAACGGAAGGGCTACGGCGTGTACAAGGCTCCAGAGTCGTTCGACATCATCGCGCTGTATCCGGACAGCGAACAAGCCGCAGCACGACCGTACGTCCTCTCAGTACTCGGCAAGCTCGCGGAATACGACGGAAAGCCGACGAAGTTCGACCAGGAGACCTACGAACTGGGCTCGGAGTTCCACTACTCCCAGCATGCACAGAAGACGAGCGACTACGATGCGGCGTTAATCGTCGTCCCTGATAAGGACAAAGCTGCGGCAGCAGACTACGACGACCCGTATCCTGAGTTTAAGCGCCGACTTGGACAACTCGGGGTGCCGAGTCAGATGATCACCATCGACAATCTCGGCAACGACAGCTATCTCGGGAACATCAGTTCGTCTCTAATCGGGAAGGCGGGCGGTGTGCCGTGGCGGATCGACGACGTTCCAGGGGATGTTGACGCGTTCGTCGGCCTCGACGTGACCTACGACCATGCGACAAAGCAACACCTCGGCGCGGCCGCGAACGTCATCATGGCCGACGGAACCATCCTCGCGTCCGAGGCCGTCACGAAGCAAGCTGGCGAGACGTTCGACGAGGACGACGTAGCGAACGTCATCAAGCACGTTCTGGAAATCTTCGCCGAAGAGGAAGGCCGACCACCGCGGCACGTAGTCATCCATCGTGACGGGAAGTTCTACCTCGACATCGAGAGCCTGATCAAGCGTCTCGACAAGGCTAGGGATCTCATCCAGCGCTTCGACCTCGTCGAGATCCGAAAATCCGGGAACCCCCGCATCGCCGAGTACGACGAATCGAAATCACGGTTCGATATCGCGGACAAAGGCGTCGCCTTCCACGTCCACAACGGCGACCATTCCTACCTGACCACGACCGGTGGGAAGGAGGGTAGTCCTGGCACGCCGCGGCCGCTACAGATCGTGAAACGCCACGGATCGACAGACCTCGACACGCTCGCGGAGCAAACCTACTGGCTGTCGGAAGCACACGTCGGTTCGCTGAGCCGGTCCACCCGGCTCCCCATCACCACGTACTACGCCGACAAGTGCGCCGACTTCGCCATGAAGGGCTACCTCACCAAGGGCAGCGTCATCCGCGGTGTCCCATACATCTGACCATGCGCCAGTACAGCCTCACGCAACCACTCACGCACTCATCACCACACCGGTAACCCTCGCATGACCAAGACAGAATTCGAAGCAACAGTCGAGTTCGATGACGGCAGCACCGCTGACCTGGAGATGGCTGCCGACAAATCATGGGACAGTTTCGTGAACTACTTCGGTGACGCCCAGCACGTCTACTGCGTCACGTACAGTCAGTCCCCGGCGTTCATCTACAAGATGTTTCAGAACCGGGACCTCGCAGTGGACTCGCTGGAAGTCATCGTCGGAGACAACCAACACGACGACTACCGGCGGTCGCTGAAGAACACGAACAACGCGAAGAAAATCGCCGCGCAACTGGAGTCGCTTCGGCGAGACGGTGATCTCCGCATCCATACTGTCGATTCCGCGCGCGTCCTCCTCCACACGAAGCTCTACATCATCGAGAATCAGGACGGGTCTCGCACACTCATTTGTGGGTCGGCGAACCTCTCCAAGCAAGCCTGGCAGGGGAGCAAACAAACTAACGTCAACATGGCCTGGCGTACCGACGGGGACACGCCCGTCGACGAGTGGTTCGAACGGCTCTACGCGTTTCACAAGGACTACGCGACGCCGTTCATGGAGGACCTCACCGAGGAGATTGAGGACGCCGAAACAGCAGAAGAAGAGGCGAAGATCTACGACATCTGGCTGGGCGGGGACGAGTTCAGTGACGACCCGGTCGCCGAGCTGAACGCTCGGCTCGACGAAGCGGTTGACGACGACCAAGTCAACAGGTACAACGTCGTCACAGACGCCGAAGAAGCAGAGAAGGCGGTATTCGCCGCCGAAGATACGGATACTGACCCAACAGAGATCAGTCCGGACAAACGTGTACGCCTCTCCCCGCAGGGTCTCGAAGACGCCATCTCGAATCTGGATGATACGCTGTCCGCCAATAACATCCGTATCAACGACGGTGAAATCGTAGCGACACCGGCCGGTATCGCACGGTACAAAGAGACCTTCACCGGATACCCCGACCTCAACGTCGACAAGGACGAGAACACGGTCGGGCTGCGGGTTGACGACTCCGTCCTCGAATTAACGGCACCTCTCCCGGACGATCCGCAGGAAGTCGCTGATGCGCTAGATTTGATCGAGCAGTACGTCGAAACTGTCGGCGAGTTCGGTGAAACGCGAACGACGAAGGAAACACGGGCACACTTCTACGAGGGTGTTATCTACTTCTGCTGGGCTCCGTTCGCCAACTACTGCGCCCATCATTACGCCGAATACGAATCTGCGGAACTGGACAAGGACCTCCCGTTCCTGTTTCTTCACGGCGACAACGACAGTGGAAAGGGTATGTTCCTGCGGTTCGGGGCGCGGCTCATCTCGAACGGGTACGTGCAGGAGGTTACGACCGGCGACGACTTCGTCAAAAACAACATCGAGCGTGCTCGTGCGTCGGACACTGTTTTCCCGTACATCGTTGACGACGTGGCGAAGTCGAAGATCGACCGGGACATCATCAAATCGTATTGGGAGGGGAAGTGGGACGGCTCCATCCAGATGCCGACGTTCATCTTCTCCTCGAACGACTCGACGAAACCGAAATCCGAGCTTCGGACCCGGATGAAGACGCTGGATTTCAACGTCAATTTCTCCGAACTGGAGAAGGACGAACGGGAAGCTGCCGCGCAGATCGCGGGGCAGGCGGACAGCTGTAATCTGTTCCCCTGGTTCGCCCACCTGTTTTTGCAGCGAGATATCTCGCTGCCAGACCAGTCGGATCGGCTGGCGGATGCTCGGGACGTGTTCGCGGAGCTGTACGCGTACGCCGAGAAGGAACCGCCGGAGTACGTGCCGCTGGAGAAACCCGCCGAGCAGGAACACGACCCGGGACGACGGAAGTGGATCAGCGCGCTGTCCGACGGGCTGTGTGAACTCGATTTCAAGGACGACGGGCGTGTTATCGCTGATTTCTCAGCGAATCTGGATCAGCAGCAGTGCTGGGAGTTCCAGAAAGCTACGCCGGCCCACATCCGGGCCAGTATTTACGGGCCGGCAGTCCAGTTTGAAAGCGCAAACAGGTTCAAGAATTGGATAGATGAGCCCAGTATCATCGAAGATGCACGACGTGACACTGAAAGAGCCGCTGACAACACCGGTGTTCTGTCTCGGGTCACGCGGCTCGTCCGAGGATAACAGCCATGTCTGATCACTCATCTCACCGGCGATTCGACGGGGCGTTAGTCACGGCACCGTTCGGGGGCGAAAACGTCGAACGGACAGCGCGGGAGGAATACCGAACGCTCCTCGACGAGCACGATTCTGAGGATGTGCTCGTCGTCACGGGTGCGCCGACGAGTACGGACACGTTCCGGGAGACCTTAGGTGAGGAACTGTCGGGTGCGGCGACGCCGTACGTGACGTCGCTCGTGGTGCACGCGACCGACGTCCTCAACCAGACCGATGACCGCGTCATTCTCTCCGACGCGCTGCGGCGAGAACTCCTTCACCGATTCCTCGAAGACTACGAGTGGGAAACGGAGTACCTTCAACGGGCCTCTGAACAGCCGTCGTTCATCGAGGACGTGGACGCCGTGATGGGAACGATCTCCTGGCAGACGGTCACGCCTGAGAAAACCCCGGAACTCCGTGACATCGCGGCTGCGCTCGACGCGTTCCATGAGTGGCTGGCCGAGTACGGCCACATGGAACGCGGCCAACTCATCTCGGAAGCACTCGATGTCCTCACCGGGGATGCCCGTGACGACGTCGTCGATTTCGAGGCAGTGCTCACAGTCGAGTTTGAGGAGTTCTTCCCGCTCGACCGCGCGTATCTCGACGCGCTCGCAGGGGACTGTGAGCTCGTCTGTATCGCCGAAAAGAATGCGAGTGTGCGCCGAACGTGGGTCGAAACGGGGCCCGTTACGGACTATGTCACGTTCAGCGAGGCTCGCCGTGGGGTGTCAGAGACGCCGTCAACGCGACCAGCTGCCACAGCAACGTATTTTGCCAAAGAAACGGTCCCGGCAGACCCAGACACGGGATCGGTGTCCGTTCTCGCTGCAGACTCCAGTGACGAACAACTCGCCGATATTGCAAACGAGATTGAGGAACTCGTCGCGCAGCCGGATTGGAACTACGACGACATCGCTGTCGCCACGAAACAAAGTGGGAGGTCGGTTACGGATGTCATTGAGGCGTTCGAGCGTACCGGCATCCCGACGGAATCGACAACAGTCACTGGTTTCGGAGACGATCCTGCGATCCGGGAACTTCTCGCTGCCGTGCGGTATCTCGCTGCCGACGACAAGGACGAGCTGCCTGAACACGGCCCGGATCTTGATACGGAGCGCTTGGACCGCGTCCGGGAGATAGACAGCCTCGAAGATGGGATTCACTGGTGGGCGACAGACGCAGGCTTAAAAGAGCGGATTGCGGAGCGCGCGACCCCGCTGAACGCACGGGCGCAGTTCGGAAATGTCAAGCGGGCGTTCCGGATGGCCGCGTTTCTCGAAGAGACTGAGTTTGTGGATGCGGGGTGGGAGTCCTTCGAGGAGATGCTCGAACGCGCCCACGAGTACGCACCGCAACAAAACCAGACGAGTGCGACGAACCTTGACGGCGGGGTTCGCGTGGACCACCTGCAGGCGATCAAGAACGAGTCGTTCCGCGCGGTGTTTCTCGTGAATCTCGTCGATAGTGAGTACCCTGGTGACCCGTTCCTGACTCGATTGTTCCCGACCGAGCGGGTCGCATCGATGGTGGACTACCCTGGTGTCACGGATCTCGACGAGCCGGACGTGGATGCGACGTTCCCGACGACGTCCACAGCGTCGAGTCGGCCGTTCGCTCGGTATCACACGGAGCACGCCCGGCGACGCCTGGCGATTGGGGCTGGCGCTGCTGACGAGCACCTGTACTGTTGTCTCTACGAGTACGAGGACACCGCACTGGAAGAGCGTGCGCAGGCATCGCGGTTCCTCACAGACGCGTACGACACCCTGCCGTGGGTCACTGAATCCGACGATCCACGCATCACGAGTGAGCAAGCGGCGGAGGATTTCCTGTTGTCGCGGGTTGACGACGCGCTCGCCGCGGTGCGCCGCGCGAACAGTCAGGACGTGACGGTGTCGCTCGACGAGGTAGAAGCGGAACTCGGCGAGATTCAGGACCTGCTCGATAAGAGCGGGGCGCGTGGCGAGGAGTTACGGAAGGCGCTGCGCGCGCGTGTCGAATTCGCTAACGGGGAGGTGCGACGATGAGCCAGGAGTCGCTCTCACCGTCGCGGCTGGCGAACTACGCGACGTGCCCACGGCTGTACGATTATCGGTACGTACAGGACGTGAACGCGCCAGACCGCACCGAACTCTACCTCAACCAAGGGACGATCTACCACGAGACTATCGAGGACGTGTGTAAGGCGACCAACCGTGGCGACGACCCGGAGGTGATTCACGAGCGGGCGATGCGGATCTTCGATGCGAAATGGGACGAGCACAGTACTCCGGACGACTACGAATCTGCTGCGCATCAAGAGTACCAGCGTGCTGAGAATCGCGCTGCCATCGAGTCGTTCTTCGCTCCCGATGGCGGCGTCGGTATCGACCACGCCCGCTGCTCAATCGCCACCGAGTGCTGGGTAGAGTGCGAGGTAGACGGGCGGGGGCTTCACGGGAAAGCAGACAACGTCATCCGAACGGACGACGGCCTCCACATCTTCGACTACAAACGGAAAACACACGGAATGCTCTCCGACGGGACAGCGGAATACCTTGGCGACCACCTCGACGGGGAGGCGCACGAGCCGAAGCGTGTGCGGAACGCGTTCCAAACCGCGGCGTACATCGAGGGCGTGAAGAACGAACCGTTCTACGAGGACGGAATGGAGATCCGGTTCAGTTTCTACGGCCTCCTCAATAGCACGTCGTTCGAGAGCACTCCCACCGGGTACGATGTGTCTGCACGCGGCTGGGGGCGGGAAACCACTGAAATCTATGAAGATCACTATGACACGATCTGGGCGCTCATTCGCGCCGCACACGACGGCATCACGGGCGAGACCTACGGACCAGAACCGTTCGATCTCATCAGCGAGGAAGCGTGCCCGGACTGTGACTATCGAGAAATGTGTGCTGACCGCTTGGCGACGGAGGTGCGCCGATGAGCGGTGACAGTGACGAGTACCCGTTGTGGTACCCGGTTCCGGAGGAAGATGTGTCACCGGAGCCCCAGCAAGAAACGATCATCGACTCGGACGCATACCCAATGCGGGTGCTCGCCGGGGCTGGGACGGGAAAGACGTTCACGATGGTACGGAAGGTGGAGCACCTCATCGACGAGGAGGACGTATCCCCGGATCGGATTCTCACGTTGACGTTCACGAACAACGCTGCAGGCTCGATGCGGGAGAAGCTCAACGCGAAACTCGGTACGGCAGGGTACGACATCGACGCGTACACGTACCACTCGATCTGTAACGAGATCCTCACCGATTACGCGTACGAAGCCGGGATCGACCCAGACTTCGAGGTCGCTACGGACGCCGAAAAGTACGCCATCGTGTTGGATGTCCTGGACGACATCGAGTACCGGTCTGTGAAACCCAACGTGTACGGCTCTGATGGGTACGCGTCAGGGGCCGCATCGAAGTTGCTCAACTTCATCGGATCGATGAAACGCAGCGGCATCACGCCCGACGATATCGACGCGTTCCTCGGTCCTGCTGACCGTGTCTACGAACTCGCCGACCTCTCGGAGCGCGTCGAGGCGATTGCCAGTGACCATCTGGGCGGCCGGTCCGTGTCGAGCGTGCTGGACTCGCTCCCAGACGTCCGTGCTGACCTCGTTGAAGAACGTGATGTGTTGGGGATGGACGGAATGGAGGCCAGTGTACGCGATTTCCTCGACCGCTTGGTGGATCTTTGCGATGCGCTAGAAGCGGCGTTTGAAGCCCACGAGGCGGGCGACCGGGACCTGCCGGACAACGCGTACAAGCTCCCGAAGTATCTACTCGGTGGGTACGCGAACGGTGCGCCGAAAGGAATCCCTGGTGACCTTGATCTTGAGCTCACGGATCATCTCGACTCGTTCCTCTCGGACTGTCTGACGGCCCGTGACCTGACGGCCGGATACGCCGCGTACGAGCGGGAACTCGATGAGCGGAATCTCATCGACTTCGACGGTCTAGTTGTAGAGGCGGCCGAGCTGATGGAGTCGCCGGTCGGGGAGGAAATCGCTGCTCGGTGGGACTACGTGTTCTGTGACGAGTTTCAGGACACCGACCGCCTGCAGTTCGACCTCGTCAAGTCACTCGTCACTGACGACAACCTGTTCGTCGTGGGTGACGACGATCAGGCGATCTACGAGTGGCGCGGCGCGCACGTCGCCAACATCACTGATGAACTCGACCGCGCATTCGCGGCACTCTCCGACGAACCCTTAGAGGAGAATTTCCGCTCTCGGCAGCCGATCCTGGACTTGGCGAACGAGGCGATTCAGAAACTCGATCACCGGGAACGTCACAAGACACTGAAGCGCGTCGACGAACCCGAGTACGATGGGGACACCATCGCTACCGTCGAGCTGTCGGATGAGGACGATGCGGACGGTGCTTCTCAGCTTCGTACCGTCGTGCAGAACTTGCTGAGCGGGGCAGCAGAGAGTTTCGATGAGGCGTACGACCCGGGCGACATCGCGTTACTCGTCCGGAAAAACGACCACGCGACACCAGTCATCGAGGAATTCGAAGACGCTGGCATCCCGTACCAGGTTGCAGGGGATCTGGCCACGGAATCCGTTGGTGTCGGCACCGTGACCGCCTACCTAAAGGCACTCGCACGCCCCGAAGACGAGGTGAGCTGGAATCGCGTCCTCCTGATGCGGTACCGGCTCTGCGATACAGACCTCCGCAAGCTCAACGCGGGCGATGACCCGCTCGTGGACACGCTCCGCGAGACGCCACTCGACGAGTTCGAGGAGCCAGACCGCGTCGCGGAGGCCCGTAAACACGTCACGGAACTCCTCGCTATCCGAGATTCAGCGTCGCTCAGTCATCTGTACCGCGAGCTCACAGACGTCACGAATATCGAGTGGTATCTCAGCGAGCAGGAACGTCGGGATCTCGCCCAGCTGGAGGATGTCATCGAACAGTACGGAGACAGCGCTGTTCAACCACCGCTCACCCCGGAGTTCATCGACTCGCTCGAACACTACGACTCTCTGTTCGACGAGAGCGGCTCGTCCCCGACGAGTCAGCCGGATGTCGCCGACGACGCGGTCAACGTGATGACTATCCACAAGAGCAAGGGCCTTGACTTCCCAGTCGTCCTCATCCCGCAAGTCACAGCGGGCGAGTGGGCACCGAGTTCACGCACCTACGACGCGCTCGAAACCAGCCTTTCAGACGGCGCAGAGGCGGCGTTTGCCGAGGACTTCGTCGAGCGTGACGCCCGTGAAACCCGTCGCGTGTTCCACGTCGGCATCACGCGCGCCGAAGATGTCCTCGTCCTCCAGGGCGGCAGCGAAGACGACGATGCTACGGACGTACACCCCGTTTCAGAATCCGTTGACGAAATTCTCCCGTCCCGAATCCCATGGCAACCGGAGCGAGGACAGCTCCCCCTCTGGGCCGACGTTCAAGACTGTCTCCCGAGAGAGGCGGTAGACTGGACGGACACACTGGCCACCGAGACAGTCGGGCACGTTGGCGGGACCGTCAATCACGCCGGGGAAGAACTCGCAGTCGCGGCGGCGCGCGACCGCGTGCTAGACCTTGCAACAGCCACCCTCAACGGAGAGCTCTCCCCGAGAGCTGAGCGGGAGACACTCCAGGTTGCGTCGCTGACCGACCCGTCGACACCGTCACCATCGCTTTCGCACAGCTACACGTCACTGGCTGCCTACGAAGAATGCCCACGGAGTCACTACCTGGACTACGTGGTCAACGCATTCCCCGACTATCAGGAGACCACAGTCAGAAGCGATTCCGGGGGCGGTGTATCACAACGTGAAATCGGATTGCTGTTCCACGACACCGCAGAACAAGCCGCGAAGCAAGGCGTGAAACGCCGTGGGGACTGGTACGAGATCTGCGAGCGTCTCGCCAGTCACCGCCGCGCTGAAGATGCACTCACGGCGGCGAAGGAGTGCATCGACCGGTACTTCGAGTTAGAGCTCCCCAATTGCGAGATCATCGACGCGGAGCGGGAGTTCGAACTCGATATTGATGGGCACGAACTCGTCGGCTATATTGACGCAGTCTACCGGACGCCGGACGATGGGCTCCTCGTCATCGACTACAAGGCCACCGAGCGCCACCGAGACCTGGAGGACGATAAGCAACTCCCGATCTATCTGTTGGCGTGCTGTGACCTGTACGACGAGCCAGTGACGCGCGCTGGGTACGCGTACGTTGGCGAAATCGGGCCGAAAGTCGAAACGCGGACGTTCAGCGATGCTGACCTAGAAGCAGTCACGGACGACGTGACGGAGTCCATGACCCGTATTTCGGAATTCTCGTTCAACCGGTACAGCGCTGACGAGCATTGCCAGTGGTGTCAACACAACCAACTGCCCTGTGCACCGGACTCCTTCAGCGTTGGTCCTAGGTCAGAAGAATAGTTTTGTCGGCTTGTGGCTGGAGTCAAGGTCCGTACCTGACTTACAAAGAAATCATTGCAGATTCAGTCAGTGCCAGCCGGCCCGCGCGCGGTAGTCTGGGTGGTTCGCAGCACTTCACACGCCCAAATAGCCGGTAATCTAACACTAGGTGCGATATGGTCGTGCTGTCAGTCGGGAAGTCATGCTGTCAGTCTGAATTCTGGTGTCTGTGGGCCTGAATCGGTCGAGAATCGGATCTCTGCGGCAAGCCTTTAAATGTCACTGGCGGTTTTGCCGGTTTGCAATGCAGCGCGTCATCGACCGGAAACTGTACGACACGGATCGAGCTGAACAGATCGCCCAACATGCCCCAAACACGGATCGAGGTGACTTCTACTACCTCATCGAAACGCTATACAAGACCTCAGGGGGAGAGTACTTCCTCCACGGAGAGGGCGGTGCAGCAACCAAATACGCCAAGCCGTGTAACGGGGGCGGCACGACTGGCGGTGCGGAGATCAAACCCCTCAACGAGGAAGCAGCGCTGGACTGGTGCGAAGAACACGGCATCGACGGTGAGATCGTCGTCGACGAATTCGGTCACCTGATCGAAACGTAGCTCCAGCGGCTGCCTCGGACACCGCACCTCATAAGTGACTGGCGTAACTGCGCATCGTGCCTGCAGCGAAGTGTATGAGAGACACTGCTTTGTTGGATACGGAGATGGAATAATATCGCTTTGAAGGTCGTAAAGCAGGTTACTCTTCCTGCAAGCGCGTGACGCTCAATACTTGTATCCTATCAGAACACCCACTTGAATTGGGACGGGGGGTGTCCAGAATTATTTGAGGCCGACAGCCGATCTCAAGCAGTATATTCTGAATTTCCACGGGGTGTGTCCAGAAAACCCATCATATGGATGTTAGAAGATGGCGATTCACCGTTGGGCGATTCCGAACATTTCATTGCGGCCCTGCGTAGGACGGATGCTCCGTCGGCGAATGTGGTGTGGTTTCGCGTCAAGTTTCGCTCTAGAAGTGGTGAAACCGGGGGGTTCGGGGGTTTGAGGGCAGAGTTTTAAACCGGGGTGGTTCATGAAGCCGAAGCACTCCGATGACAACTCAACGGGGCAGATTTCGCCGAGTAACACATCTCAACTGCACCTATGCGGCTGTCGATTGTGAACCAGATATCCCGGTAACCAGTATCGACGCCACGTCCCCGCTTGCTCGGTCACAACCAGAGCCGCCGAGAGGCGAGCGCGTCAGTACTGGGTTGAGGAACGAGTCGGCCTACAGCGACGACCTCATCGAGCAATTGGAAGCAACTGCTGCAGATCTTGAGTCCGGAATCGCGGATCCGTCACCCAAAATTCAAGCAGCAGTCGAATCGTGGTGTGGCCTCCACGGATACGTTCCCAGTGACGACGCGACACCTTCGATCATCGCTAACCAAGCGGCGTTCGGACTCCTGTTGAAGGCCACGCTCCACGAATGGTACCATCGACGCGGCGGCCTCCCGGAATTCGAAGGCAACGCGCAGGAACAGTTCAAGATCGCTTACGAGGAAACCGGTGACTCGGCGTTTACTGCGTGTGCATTAGATGAGATCCTCTGGGGCGTCGAAGCTAAGACCATCGCCGTGACAGAAGCACGAGATCAGCTTCTGGAGTCCACCCAGCCAGCAACGGATATCGGACATCTGTACGAGACGTTGATCGCCGGAAATCATCGTCGGGTTCTCGGACAGCACCGAACACCGACGGAACTTGCAGAGTTGATGCGAACCTGGGCTGTCAGCGGTGACGACACCGTGCTTGACCCTGGGATGGGTGCTGGCGAACTGTCGGCACCGTTCCATCCGGATTGGGAGATAAGCACTGATCCAGGCCGTGTTAATGGGGTTGATCGTAGTCCACTTGCAGCGCTTATGGGACGAGTCGCACAGACGATCTCCGGGCAACGGCACGAGACCCGTAGAACTGATTTCTTCGAGTTGGATCCAGCGGACTTAACCCAAGACGTGGACGCGATCCTCTGTAACCCGCCCTACACGCGCCACGAATCACTCTCTTCGGCGTACAAAGACAAACTCAACGCGCAAGCCGAGAACCAAACTGAATTAGAGATCCCGAAAACGTCCCCGCTGTACGCGTACTTCTACTACCATCTCGGACGGTTCCTCGACACAGGGGATCGGGCGGCCGTCCTCACGCCTCATCACTTCCTCTCACGGGGTTTCGGTGAGCCCCTCAAGCAATTCTTGCTCCGGGAATTCGACATCAAGGCGCTTCTTTTGGACAACCCAAAGAACGAGTCAAAATTCGAAACGGCACAGACAACCAGTATGGTCGTGCTCCTTGAAGCGACCGATGACGAAGCCGATGTCGGGGCGACACGGTTCATTCGCGTCGACAATGACCCTGGCGTTCAGACGAAACTAGAGGCAGCTCGGCATGGTTCTTGTGGAGAGACGGACTGGGGAGTAATCAACTGTATTGAGCAGTCGGAGCTGAATCCAGAGGAACGATGGGATAATTTGTTCGAGCCGACCTCTGACGAGCGGTCCGACCTACCGCCACTCTCGGATCTCGCAGACGTCCACCGGGGGTTGCAGACCGGTGAGAACGACTTCTTCTGTCTCTCACAGGATCAAGTCGATGACTGGGGAATCGACCCGCAGTGCCTGTCACGCATCGTTCCAAGCCGACGGTACGTCGATGGGTATGATATCCGTCCCGAGGATTGGAATGACTACGATAGCCACGGGCGGCCAACGTGGCTGCTCTACTACCTTGACCAGGTACCGGGAGTCCCCGAGACGACCTATAACGACGACACTGGGTCAGCCGACTGGGCAGAAGACTCACTGACCACGGATCCAGAACCCCCAATAATTGAGTATCTGCGTCATGGCCTGACCGACCACGAAACACTCTCGACGAGGTCAACAGTACACGGCCGGAATCCCTGGTACCGAGTAGAGCGCGGTGATACTGCGCCGATCCTCGTGACGGTGACAGGCCGATCAGGATTCCGCGCGATAGATAATGAGACGGACGCCAGACATCTGAACAGTTACTACGGGATCTATCCGGACCCGGAGATAACCCGGCAAGGCGAGAAGGCGCTACTGGCGTACCTGAACTACTTGTTCGGTGATTCTGGAATCGCTCAGCAGCAGCGGGTACTCGCAGACGGATTACCAAAAGTTGAGCCAGGGGATGTCAAAAACATTCCAGTCGTTGACCCAAGAGCACTCCCTCGGGACATCGTAGCCACACTCGCCAAGTGTTTCGACGACCTCTGTGAAGCCGCGCGAGATGACCAAAGCGAAACTGCAGTGATCGAGCGAATTGGTTCAATAGTTCGTCAAGTGCTGTAGCAGCAGGTGAATCGCGTTACACCGTACTGTGACTTCAACAGCTTGTGCTTGGTCGGTGTGGGAGCACTACACTGTCATCTTCTCGTTGATCAGATTCTCCTGAGGTTCCCGTTCCCGGTGGTGTGTAAGTAGGTACTCATTCACGTACCCAGGTATGTACGTGAGTATGTACATAGAGACGTACTCAAATCCAAGGTACTCGATTGCTCTGTCTATGGACTCAACTGGAACCCAATCTGTGGTGAGGAAATTGCTTCGCATCTATCCGTAAGCTTGTACCGGGTTTTGGAGAATTCATTTCGTTCGCTCTCAAAATATGGGGTGCCCCTTGCGTAGCAGGGGCGAAAGCTGTGGATTCTCAATACGCCCCCCTGAGACTCGATCTTGACTTTTAGCAGCTCATACCCCCGTATTCAACCTCTTTCACTCAGCTCCGTCGGTATTGATTGATTCTCAACACTAATGTTTTAAAACGGGTGGTTACTGTAACTGTTCAGATCGATGATCACGTTGCATCACTCGGCAATCGATTACCACCTCGGGGAATCAGGTCCGAGGAGGTGGTCTCCAAGTCAGTTGAAACGCTCCTCGGGATTCGCAGTTCGACTTGGATGGTGGCAGTCATGAGTAGTTATTCTGCAGATGACTTAGGGGAGTCGTTCCCGCAGTTGGGCACGCGACAAAAGGTCATCTTCGAATCGACCCTTGAGGAGTTCGAGCAATATCTTCGTTCAGAGGGAAAGAATCCGCGAAAAGAGATCGGATATGCGGAACGGTCAATCGGAACGCGAGTCTCACGAGTACTACAAGCTATTCGGTGGGTTTGGGAGACCGATGAACCCGCCACAGAGATCTCACCGAAACAAGCGGATCAAGTGATTGAAGCGCTCGCCACTGACGAGTTCCGCCGGCGCGATGGCGAGCGCTATTCTGAGGGGAGCAAACGAAAGATTTCGAACGCACTAGTCAACTGGTTCCGATTCCACGGTTCAGACTGGGAACCTGAAATCAGCTTCAACGACAAGCCGGCTGAGAACGGAGCAGACCCGTTCAACAAAGCCGAGGTTAATTCGCTCTGGGAAACATCGCTGACCTACAAGTCCATCCCGAAATACAATAACCTCTCCCCGGACGAACGGGACCGTTGGCGGGGGTACCTCGCACAGGAACTCGGCAAACCTAAGGACGAAGTCAGACCGGCAGATTGGGACCGGGTCAACAGGAATTGGAAAATTCCGTCGCTCATCGGGACAGTAAAGGCCGCAGGATGGCGGCCAGCGCTCATCAAGCGGATGCAAGTCCACTGGTATGATTCCGATTCAAAGACGATCATCATCCCTGCAGAGCACGCGGTCAAAAACAATTCAGAGTGGAGCCAGGCTCTACCGGAAAAAGCCACTCGACCGCTTGAGTTGTGGATTGAGCAACGAGCGAACATCAGCAAATACGACGACTCTGATCACATGTGGCTCACACGGAAAGGCAACCCGTACAGCTCACAAACGCTCAACTACCTCCTCAATAACCTCATCGAGGAAGCCGGAATCACCGAACGAGGCCGAAAGCTCTGTTGGTACTCATTCAGACACACCCTCGGTACGTACACGTACGAGGAGCACAAAGACCTCAAAATCGTTGCCGAAGTGTTACGACAAAACAGTACGTCGTCAGCTGCTCGATACGTCCACCCGACTGAAGAACTCCGGCGCTCAGCAGCGAACATCCTCTGAGAATTATCGACAGAGGCGGTACGGCGGGAGACCTGATAGTCGTAATCTGTTCAAAGGAGTCGGAAAGTGAATTAGCCTGTAAATAGGTGTGTACCTATCTATCCCATCCGGTCTAACGCATCTTGACGATCTTCTACCGGTACCTGATCGTACTTCATGGTCGTTTCGGCGCTCTTGTGCCTGAGCTGTGCCTGAGTGGCCGCGAGATCCTCTTCACGGGTCATGTACGTTCCGACGGAGTGGCGGATCGTATACCAACTCATTTGCCGGTGAGTCGTGTCGATGTCGGCGATATCACAGAGTTGATGCAGTAGGTATCGAAGCGTCTTCGTGTTATACGGGTTCGACTTCCGAGTCAGCCATATCGATTCCGTATCGTCGTATTCCGGGTACGCCTCGCGCTCTTCGAGCCAGTTGCCGAGCGCTTCGGCCGTTCGGGACTGGAGACCGACAACCCAGTGGTCTCGATTTTTCGAGCTCTCCTCTTTCGGGATGCGGAGGACCGCGTTATCGGTGTCAACCCACCCGACTTGCGAGCGCTTCACTTCGACAGGGCGAAGCCCCGCGTCCAGACTCGCCCAAACTAGCGACGGAACCTTCCACCCGTTCGCGCGGTCCCAGTCGTCGGGCCCGACCTCCGACTTCGGTTTCTCGAATCGCTGGGCGAGATACTGCTTCCACCGGTCTCGCTCCGTCGGCGTGAGGCTCTTGTAATTTGGAACGGAGCCGTATTCGAGCGCTGCCTCGCGCACCGCGGATCGCTCCTCGCGCGTTAGGTAGTCCCGCGGGTTCGTACTGGAGTCGGCAGCGAACGTGATATCCGGATCCCATTCACTGCGACCGTGCTCGTGATGTCGCCATTTGAACAGCCGCTTGGCCGCTTTCTGGCAGTTTCGCTTGTTCGTCGCGCCCGTGTCCCCGCGTGCAAGATGCTTCATCCACGCGTCGGCGTGATCGTGCGTGACGTTCGCCGTGTACCCGCCCTCTTGGTCCCAGACGAACCGGTAGAACCGGTCCGTCCGGTACGCACCCGATTTCACCGTGCCCGGGGCGTACCCGACCGCCTCGTCCGGTCTCTTTCCGAACGTGAGGAGCCATTCGAGATACGCTTCTCGCTCGGCCCGGTAGTCGAGCAGTTGACGCTGGTTGAGGTACTCTCTCGATGCGTCGGTGACGACGGGGAGTTCGTCTAATTCGTCCATCAGACGTGCCTCCGTCTTGCGGTTCGCACGTATTTGGCCAGTCCTTTGAATCGACTGGGCGAGACAAAACCGCTAATCGCAAGACGGCGTCGGGGTAAGCGAGTCTTGGTTTTCGACTTGGCCTGAAACATTGGCTATCATTGCTCTATTCACGGCTCAAAAACGCAAGACGGCGGTAGAATGGAGTGCTCGGTAGGGGATTTGAACCCCTGTCCTCGGCTCGAAAGGCCAAGATGATTGGCCGGACTACACCAACCGAGCCTGCATTCTATCGTGGTAGGCTTATTTGTTTAAACGTTCCGTTCCGAACCGGCCTCGGGAGAGAGTCTCTTACTCTCCCTTGAAGTCGGGTTCGCGGTCGCCCATGAACGCCGTCATTCCCTCCATCAGGTCGTCTGTCGTGAACAGAAGGCCGAATGACTGCGCTTCGACTTCGAGACCGGCGTCAGTATCTTCCCAGCCGTTGTGCATGGCGCGCTTGGTGTACCGCTGGGCAACGGGCGGTCCCTGCGCGAACTGCTTTGCGTACTCGAAGGCTTGTTCTTCGAACTCGTCGTTCTCTACGAGTTCGTTGATGAAGCCGTAGTCGGCCATCGTCTCGGCCTCGTAGCGGTCGGCGGTGAAGATAATCTCCTTCGCGCGGCCGGTGCCGACGATACGCTGGAGGCGGACGGTACCGCCCCATCCGGGAATCAGACCGAGATTGTGTTCGGGCTGGCCGAACTCCGAACGCTTCGTTGCGATGCGGAGGTCCGCACACATCGAGAGTTCCATTCCGCCGCCGAGACAGTAACCGTCGATGGCGGCGATGACGGGCTTGTCGCACTCCTCAAGCTTACCGAACGTGCGCTGGCCCTTCCGCGAGAGTTCCGCTCCGGCGGTTGGGTCGCCCGCGCCGCCAGCCATACTCTGCACGTCCGCACCGGCGGAGAACGCACGATCACCGGCACCGGTGAGGAGAATCGCGCGCACGTCATCGTCTGCGCCGAGTGCGTCGATAGCGCCCGACAGGTCGTCCACGAGGTCGGAGCTGATGGTGTTCATCCGGTGCGGACGGTCGAGTTCGATGTGTCCCACGCGATCACGAATCTCGACAGAGATGTTCTCGAACTCGTAGGGGTCGGCGTCGTCCCCGCCGTCGCTCCCGTGGAAGCGGTCACCGGATTCCGCGAGTTCGCGGAGGAGGTCAACCGCCTCGTAGCGCTCGGCACCCGTCTTTTCGTGCAGTTCGTCGAGCGTCTCCACGAGTGTCTCCAGCCCCGCGTCGTCGGCCATCTTTGCGGGACCGTCGGGGAACCCGCCGCCGAGCATCACCGCGCGGTCGATTGCGTCGGCGTCGGCCACGTCGTTTTGGATGAGACCGGCGACTTCGTTTGCCATCACGGCCATCAGACGACGGCTAACGTCTTCGCTGGTTTGATCGGACGGAACCTGCGCACCCTCGCCATCCTCGTAGTCGTAGAATCCCTTGCCCGTCTTCTTGCCGAGTTTCTCTTCCTCGACTTTCTCTTCGAGGAGCGGACATGGTTCGTAGGCATCGCCCAGCACCTCGTGCATATACTGGAGGACGTGGTAGCCCACGTCGATACCCACCTGATCTGCGAGTTCGAAGCTCCCCATCGGCAGGCCGATTTCGTACTTCGCCGTCGAGTCAACCTCCGCGATGGTGGTATCGCCGGATTCGACGGCCCACGCCGCTTCGTTCATCAGGGGGACGAGAATACGGTTCACGATGAAACCGGGGCTGTCCTTGTGGACGCGGACCGGCGTCTTGTCCATCGCCTCTGCAAGATCCGAGATGACATCCATCGTCTCCTCGGCGGTCTCTGCACCCGAGATGACTTCGACGAGTTGCATCCGAACGGGTGGGTTGAAAAAGTGCATCCCGCAGAACTGCTCGGGTCGCTCCGTCACGTCCGCGAGTTCGCTGATAGAGAGGCTGGATGTGTTCGTCGCGAAGATGGTGTGGTCGGGGGCGGCCGCCTCCAACTCGGTGTACACGTCCTTTTTGATGTCCATCTTCTCGGGGACGGCCTCGATGACCACGTCGGCGTCAGAAACTGACTCGGCGAGATCAACGTACGTCGCCACGCGTTCGAGGGCGGCGTTGGCCTCCTCGTCGGAAAGCTGATCCTTCTCAGCGAGTTTGCCGAGCGACCACTCGATCTGGTCGTAGCCGTTCTGGACAAACTCCTCGTTGATGTCTCGCAGATTAACTTGGTACCCGGCGAGAGCGGCAACTTCGGCGATGCCGTGACCCATGTTCCCTGCACCGAGAACCGTGATAGTGTTGATATCGTCTAACTCCATACCCGGATTCTCGGATGCGAGGCGTTTCAACGTTTCCCTCAGAAACTATGAAAACTCTTAGCCCGTTTATTCATAGTTTTTGTTGAGCGTCGCAGCGAGGGGGAATGTGACGGAGATGCGTCACGGTATCGACTCTCGGCGTTCGAGTATGAGTGTTCTGGCCGTGATCAGTCCACGACACGCCAGAGGTACCGGGACGCGACGCTTCGGTACGGCCGCCACGCCTCGGCGCGTTTGACCATCACAGCCCGGTCGTTCTCGTCCATCCGGTACAGTTCCGCCATCGCCTTCCGAATACCGAGGTCTTCGACGGGGAACACGTCCTCGCGTCCGAGGACGAACATGAGATACATCTTTGCGGTCCAGTCGCCGACGCCGCGAATCTCTGTCAGTCGCATCAGAACGTCCTCGTCGGTTAGATCTGCCATTCCCGCACGGGTCAGGTCGTCCGTTTGAAACGCCGTCGCTACATTTTGGATGTACGAAATCTTCTGTGAGGAGAGTCCAACATCCCGAAGCGCTGTTTCGTCGGCGTTGAGCATCGCTTCCGGCGTTACCTCGAACCGGTCGAACAGGCGTTCTCTGATAGCCGCCGCAGATTGCGTCGAGAGCTGTTGGTTGATAATCGAGACGACGAAGCGCTCGAACTCGTCATCGGCGGGTTCGATGGCGAGTTCGCCGTGTTCTTCCACGAGTGGAGCCAGTTGCTCGTCGTTTCGTATCGGGTCCATCAGCTGTCTTTGCGTCCGCCGAAAGGATAGCCGCGTCGGTCTCAGCAGTACTATTCTTCGAGGTACTCTTCTTCGCTGTCCGTCTCTTTCCCACCCTCGTCTACGCGACGGCGCACGTCCACGCGGTAGTGCTGGAGGATGTCGCGCCCGAGAAGAAGTGGGTAGTCCATGTGCGACCGGTCTTCGACACTTGCGGTGACGGTGTGTTGCGTTCCGGCGATACCGATGACGAGGTCCACGACGGGTCGGGCCTTGCCGGACTTCATCGATCCCGACTTCACGCGCGTCATGCTCTTGATCGGGCCGGCTCCGATTTCCGCTGCCAGCGAGGTGTCGATGCTCGTCCGTGTCGCTCCGGTGTCGGACTTGGCATAGGCCTGCGTCGAACCGCTCGTCCCGGAAACGACGACCTCCTCGATGTAGCCGATGAGCGGTATCTCACCGTCGGGACTTGGATTCACACGGGGCTTGCTTCGCGGCTCGGAATCGTCAAGCGTCGCCGCGAGATCTTCGACGCGGGATTGTTCGACCGTCCCGCCCGCTTGTTCGATAGCAAGTTTGGCGATGAACGGCGCAGGCGACCGATTTGTTGCCTTGTAGAGACCCTTGAACCCGGCTGTCGGATTGACTTCGAGGACGAACCAGCCGTCCTCGCCCTCTACGAGGTCCACGCCGACGTAGTCGAGTTCCATCACTTCCGCCGCGTACAGCGCCGTCTCGCGGGCCTCTTCGGGCATCTCGTCCGTCGCGTTCATCACGTCGCCCCCGAGTGCGACGTTCGTCCGCCAGTCGCCGTCCGGCGCGTAGCGGTACATTGCCCCGATAATCTCGCCATCGACGATGTAGACGCGCAGGTCGCGGTGTCGGGTGTCGTCTCGTTCGATGAGATCCTGTAGGAACGCCTGTCGGTTACCGACCTTTGGATTGACGGCCTCCGTGAGATCAACCTTCCACGTTCCACCGCCGTGAGTCCCGATAGCCGACTTGTAGACCCCGACGTCCCCGAAACGGTCGCGGTCCTTATTCAGTCGGTCGTTCGAGAGTGCGAGGAGTGCGTCGGGAACCCGAATGTTCCAGTTCGCAAGCGTCGCCGCAGTAGCGAACTTGTGAATCGCCGCCAGCACCGCCGACGGTTCGTTCAACATCGGTCGAATGCGTTGGAACGTACTCGCCAATCCCAACAGTTCGGCCGGTTCCTCAGTGTTCGATAGCAGTAACCGATTCGCAATGATGTCTACTTCTGGTTCGACCGACACTTCTCCGTTTTCGATACTTATTGCCGTGTTCTCTCGGCGGAGCCAGACGCCCTCGTGACCCAAGTCGTCTACCGCGTTCAAGATAGCCTTCGTCTCCTTGCTGTTGTGTAGCGACAACACACCCACACGAACCGAATCTCCGTCGCCAGACATACCACTACGTAATAGCCCGCGCTATCAAAGTAATGCCGGTGTCACGCCGTCTTTGCACGGAGAACGCTATCGTCGAACGTTGCCGGTGTTTATATATCCCGCAACCCGAGGACCGGTATGGGCGACGATGGGGCGTTCACGTACAACGGCGGGAAGGTTGCGCCGGGCGAGACGCAGAACATCCGTTACGGCATCAGTGAGACGTATCTCGGCGATCCGGTGCGTATCCCCGTCACCATCGTCAACGGCGAACGCGACGGGCCGACGGCGTTCCTCTCGGCCGCTGCACACGGTGACGAACTCAACGGCATCGAGGTAGTGCGTGAGGTAGCCCACGAGTGGGACCTCTCGGATCTCGCCGGGACGCTCGTCTGCATGCCCGTCCTGAACGTTCCCGGATTCTTGGCTCAACAGCGATATCTTCCGATTTATGACCGCGACCTGAATCGGTCGTTCCCCGGGCGCGAAGACTCAACGAGTGCAAAGCGGATGGCCGCTCGCATTTTCGATAACTTCATCGCCCCCTGCGATTTCGGCATCGATTTCCATACCTCCACGCGCGGGCGGACGAACATGATCCACGTCCGCGCAAACATGGAACACGACGGGAGCGCACGACTGGCGAGGGCGTTCGGATCGCACGTCATTATCGCCGGGGAGGGTTCCAGCGGGATGCTCCGCACCGAGGCGACAGCCGTCGGTGTGCCGACGATCACCGTCGAAATGGGTGAAGCACATCGGTTCCAACGCGAACTCATTGACGAAGCACTCGCGGGCGTCGAGAGCGTCTTCGCGGAGTACGGGTTACGCGACACCACCGCCGTCCGATGGCCCGGTTGGCGAACGGTCATCGACGACGACAGCGAGAAGACGTGGATTCGCGCCGACGCGGGCGGCATCGTGGATATGCACTACGACCGCGGCGCACTCGTCCACGAAGGCGACCGCATCTGCACCATCACCAACCCGTTCAAGGACGACAACGTGACGATTCAAGCGCCGTTTACCGGCCTCCTCGTTGGCGTCTTGGAGAACCCAGTCGTCTATCCGGGGAATCCGCTGTGCCACCTCGTCGAACTCGAAGAACCCGTCCGCCGCGTCGTCGAACGCGAGCAGTCACCCGACGGCGAGACCGTTCGGGCGTGACCGGCGAACTGAGGTACTACGCACTCAGTAAATTCTACAGACGCCTCCACCGGACTTCCCGGCACAGTCTGCCGATTCTTCCAGGCCACTTTCGGACGTACACGTAAGTTCTATACTATCGCACTCCCGAGATTCACGAGAGTATGAGTCAGTCTTACAATCGAGGCCTCATAGAGGACTTCGGCCGCTGGAAGGAGTTCTCGGCAGGGATGTGGGCCTGGATTTTCCACAAGTTCACCGGCTGGGTGCTGGTGGGATACCTATTCACCCACATCGCCGTCCTTTCGACGGCGTTGACCGGGCAGGCGGAGTACACTAACACGATTCAGACGCTCGAAAGTCTGCTCGTGGTCCGAATTCTCGAAGTGGGCCTGCTCGCGGTGGCCGTTTTCCACATCCTCAACGGCCTCAGATTGCTCCTCGTCGATCTCGGCGTGGGGCTTCACGCACAGGACAAGAGTTTCTACGCGTCGCTGGCACTGACGGGTGCGATAGTCGTCGCCAGCGTCCCAACGTTCGTGGCGGGGGTGTTCTGAGATGGCAGAACACTACTCCTCGTTCGAACGTGGCGGCCGCCGATGGCTCTGGCAGCGCATCACGGCCGCGTTCCTCGTGGTAGTGCTAGCGTTCCACTTCTTCCTGCTTCACTTCGTCCACCACGCGGCCGACGTGACGTTCCAGATGTCGGCGGCACGGATGCAGCAGTGGACGTACTACTCGCTGATGGTGCTGTTCCTCATCACCGCGACGTTCCACGGCGTCAACGGCGTCTACAACGCGCTGGTGAATCAGGGGATCGAAGGCACGCGCAAGACTGCCGTCAAGTGGACGCTGATCGCAGCGAGCATCCTCCTGATCGTGCAGGGAATCAGAACCGCAAACGAGTGGGCGGGAATCGCTCTCCTCCCCTTCTAACATGAGTACGCAAGTTCCGGAACAAGTCGAAGACGAATCGTCCGCGGACACCGAGACGTCCGCCGCGCAACAGGCGCGCATGGAGAAGAAACGGCAGAAAGCCGAGGAGCGCGAGCGACAGGCCGAAGAGGCCGAATCGGCCGCGGCCGGCGAGGATACGTACCTCCTCAAGGTGTTCCGCTACGACCCCGAAGTCGCGGGCAAACAGGAACCGCGGTTCGACGATTTCCACGTCCCCTACCACAAGGGGATGACCGTCCTCGACGCGCTGATGTACGCGCGCGACCACTACGACTCCAGCCTGACGTTCCGACATTCCTGTCGGCAGGCCATCTGTGGCTCCGACGCGCTGTTCGTCAACGGCTCGCAGCGACTCGGTTGCAAGACGCAACTGTCGGACCTCGAAGAACCCGTCCGCATCGAACCGCTCCCCCACCAGGAGGTCGTCAAAGACCTCGTCGTGGACATGGAGCACTTCTACGACCAGATGGAGTCGGTCGAACCGTACTTCCAGACGAACGACCTGCCGGACGGCGAACTCGAAGAGCAGCGGCAGACGCGTGAAAACCGCGAGAAGATCAAGATGTCCACGCGGTGCATCTGGTGCGGTGCCTGCATGTCCTCGTGCAACATCGCCGCGGGCGACAACAAGTACCTCGGCCCGGCGGCCATCAACAAGGCCTACCGCTTTACGATGGACGAACGCGAGGGCGAGGACATGAAGCAACACCGGATGGAGATTCTCGAACAGGAACACGGCGTTTGGCGCTGTCAGACGCAGTTCTCCTGCACCGAAGTGTGTCCGAAGGATATCCCCCTCACGGAACACATTCAGGAGCTGAAGCGCGAAGCGGTCAAGAACAACCTCAAGTTCTGGTGAACGGGCAATCCTCAAGTTCAGCCAGTCCTAACCCACGACAATAATTCACACAATGCACGAACACGACGTTATCGTTGTCGGCGCGGGCGGCGCGGGTCTCCGCGCGGCAATCGCGGCACAAGAAGAAGGAGCAGACGTTGCTATCGTCTCGAAGCTCCACCCCGTCCGCAGTCACACGGGCGCGGCCGAGGGTGGCATCAACGCCGCCCTCCGCGAGGGCGACTCGTGGGAGCAACACGCCTACGACACGATGAAGGGGTCGGACTATCTCGGCGACGCCCCGGCTATCGAGACACTCTGTCAGGACAGCCCCGAAGAAGTCATCCAACTGGAACACTGGGGACTTGCGTTCTCCCGTGACGACGACGGGCGAGTGAGCCAGCGTCCGTTCGGTGGCATGTCGTTCCCCCGAACGACGTACGCCGGTGCGGAGACGGGCCACCAACTCCTGCACACGATGTACGAGCAGTTGGTCAAACGCGGCATCGAGGTGTACGACGAGTGGTACGTCACGCGTCTTGCCGTCTCCGACGAGGAGGACCCCGAAGACCGGACCTGTCACGGCGTCGTCGCCTACGACATCAAATCCGGTGAAATTTCGGCGTTCCACGCGCGTAACGGCGTCATCCTCGCAACCGGCGGTCCCGGTCAGGTGTTCGACCACACGACCAACGCCGTCGCCAACACCGGCGACGGCCCTGCGATGGCCTACCGCGCGGGCGTTCCGATGGAAGACATGGAGTTCATCCAGTTCCACCCGACGACGCTCCCCTCGACGGGTGTCCTCATCACCGAGGGTGTCCGCGGGGAGGGTGGTATCCTCTACAACGAGGACGGAGAGCGCTTCATGTTCGAGTACGGCTACGCAAACAACGATGGCGAACTCGCCTCCCGCGACGTGGTCTCGCGCGCAGAACTCACCGAGGTGAACGAGGGTCGCGGTATCGAGGACGAGTACGTCCACCTCGACATGCGCCATCTGGGTGAAGAGCGTATCATCGACCGACTGGAGAACATCGTCCACCTCTCGGAAGACTTCGAGGGTGTCGATCCGCTCGAAGAACCGATGCCCGTCAAGCCCGGTCAGCACTACGCGATGGGCGGCATCGAGACCGACGAGAACGGAGAGACGTGTATCTCCGGCCTCTACGCGGCCGGTGAGTGCGCTTGCGCCTCCGTCCACGGATCGAACCGCCTCGGCGGCAACGCCCTGCCGGAACTCATCGTGTTCGGCAAGCGTGCCGGTCACCACGCCGCGGGCCGTGACCTCGGCGAAGCGAAGATCGAGACGGGTCAGCGCGGCGAATGGGAAGTCGGCGAAGTCGAGACGCCCGTCGAACCCGGCGCAGTCTCCTCCGGCGAAGATGTGGTTGCCGATGGAGGGGCCGCCGCAGGGTCGCTCTCAGGTGAGGAGTACGTCCAGCGCGCCCTCGATGCCGAACGCGAGCGCGTCGAGTCGCTGCTAGAGAAGGACGACGGTGTCCAGCACGCCGAGATTCGCGCTGAGGTCCAGCAGACGATGACCCAGCACGTGAACGTGTTCCGCGAGAAGGATGGACTGAAGGAGGCGCTTCGGGACATCCGCAAGGCGCGCGAGAAGTACGAGGACGTGTACGTCGCAGACAAATCGCGCACGTTCAACACCGACCTCATCCACACCATCGAGACGCGGAACATCCTCGACACCGCGGAAGCGATCACGCTCGGCGCGTTGGCCCGCGACGAGTTCCGCGGCGCACACTGGCGGAAAGAACACCAAGAGCGCAAGGACGACAAGTGGCTCAAGCACACGCTGCTGTCGTGGAACGACGGCGAACCGGAACTGTGGTACCGGCCGGTCGTCCTCGAAGGCGAAAACAAGACGTACGAACCGAAAGTCCGTAGTTACTAACTCGGACTCTAGACTGACTCACGCGACGCTTTTCTTCCCGAAGCTGATTTTCTTCACTGTGATACGCACTGACCCGCTGACAATCGTTCGCGCTCTGTTCGACGCGAGCCGGCCTGAACAGGTAGCGCTGATGGCTCTCGTCTACGCTTTCGGTGGACTCGTTGCCGTGAGCGTCGGCGGGACTCTCTCACCTGCCACGTTCGCCCTCTCGTTCGTCGCGTTCGTCCCGACGGCGGTGACTGTCCACTACGCAAATGAATATGATGACTACGAGACAGATAGCCGCGCGAACCGGACGCCGTTTTCGGGCGGGAGCGGTGCGCTCGTCCGCACAGGACTCCCGCCACTGTTTCTGCGACGGGCGATGCTCCTCTCAAGCATCGTGGGCGTCCTCGCGGCCGTCGTGGCACTGGGCGCGCATGTGCTGCCGCTCTCGGCGTTTCTGATCCTCCTCACTATCGGCATCGTCGGCGTCCAGTACTCGTTGCCACCGCTCGAACTCGTCTGGAACGGATACGGAGAAGCAACGAACACGATTCTGGGTGGCGTGTTGCTCCCGGCGTACGGCTTCACTGTCGTCACCGAGTCGGTGCCCGTGACGGCGACGCTGGTGTTTGTTCCGTTCGCCGTCCTCGTGTTTGCGAATCTTCTCACGACGCACTGGGCGGACCGAAAACCCGATGCGTCGGTCGGAAAGGAGACGCTGGCCGTTCGGTGGGATTCGCACCGCCTCAGGCGGGCGTATTGGCTGAGTGTCTTCGCCGCTTACGCGACACTCGTCCTCCTCGGTGTCGGCGGCATCGTTCCGTGGGTGGTCGTCGGCGCCGGACTCTTCGCAGTCCCGCTCTCGGTCTGGGGCGGTGTCCGCTACACTCGCGTCAGATCCCCGTTCCCTGCCGTCGCCGCGATGGTCGTATTCGTCGCCGCGCAGACGGTGGTCTGGTTGTGGCTTTCGCTGGCGAGAACGTAGCGCCCCAACGGGTATTTATATGCTGAACAGGCGCAATACCACGGCGTTCACGCCGTGGATACGCGCCGTCATTTGGGAGAGCATCTCCATTCGATGACCGTCTTGAGTTTCAGAAGACTGGCGTTTAAGTGACAGGCTACCATACTTATGGGTAGGAATCGGTCGGAACGGAGCGGATTCCGAACCGTCCTTCGGAGGTGGCCTGTCCACCCACGTAACGAGGCAGTATCCGAAAGACCAGTCGGTGAACGCACATTTAGAAGAGTGTGTCTGTGCCGGCTGCTGAAAGCGGGCAAGACGATACCCCCGACTCTGCTGACGCCTGCCGGCGTCCCCGTGGCAAAAACAACGCCGGGACGCCGTATATGGTCGAGGAGAGGGGTAACGGCCACTTGGCATGGCCAGCAGTCCACCACTCCGATGCTATGGGACTACCCATGTCCGAAAGGTGTGGTAGTCCGGTGATTGGACTGCTAACCTGAAACACCCACCGCTCGGGATTCCTCCCCGTTTACGAGGAGGATGTCAACTGTCACAGCCCTATGCCGGAACGGAAGGGTGGCTCAGTGGTAGAGCAATAAACTTCCGGCAGCGACCCTCTGCGGTCGCCCGGGTTTACGGCTTCGCGTGGTTCGACTCCCGCCCCTTCCACTCTCCCAGTCGAAACCGCCCCTCGTCAGAAGTCGAAAAAAGGCGAACGGATCCGGCTCATTTCGTACGGGAACGTTCCTGAAGATTCGTCGGTTTAGCGGCGTTGTGCCTCCTCTCCGCCGAATCGCTTCGCTCCCATTTCGACAATTGACGTGGGTTGATTTTATTATCGTCGAAGTAGTCAGGCCGATAACGACTATGCAAGGGACTGTTCAATCGCCGTCTGCCGGGACAGCGCCGGTCGCCGTTCCGGAAGAACTCGACTCGCCGAGCGCCAAACTCGTCTATCTTTACCTCTCAGTACAGGGCGAATCCTCTATAACTGAACTCCAAGAGGGGTTGGAGATGAAGAAGATCTCCTTGTACAGCATCCTGGGGGCCCTATGTAAGCGGGGACTCATACACCAGGACGCCGAGCGCTACCGTATCGCCTGAACCGTCGTTCTCAGGTGTTCCGAGGGGAGCGTGCTTGTCTCACCTCTGCGCCGTCTCGAACCATATCCTCACAGCTCGGACAGACACGCGGGTGATCCATGCCGTCCGGGGCGAATACCCGGGCGTACGCTGTCGTGACGAAGGAACCACAGTTCTGACATTCGGGCATGGCGTCTAAGAGACGACATTTTTTTGCTATAAGCTTTCTGCCGCCTTCACTCAGAGGAGACTGAGCACTAACCCAAGCGCAATGAGAAGGAAGATGAGTGCCGTTATGACGAGGAAAAATACGTCGGGACCGTCCATGGAGTGAGGGTACGTGGAGGAGCCGCTTAAAGGTGTTCGGAACCGTAACTCCCTCTATAAAAATGACATCTAACAGACGCTATTTGGTCTCACTCGGAAGTTGTTTGTTGGAGGGCTTCATGGATGGGGGCGAATGAGTCGTCTCGAACCCCGAACGCTCTGTGTCATTACGGTGATTATTTTTGCCACCGTTTTGGGCGCTGCCACGCCTGCGACCGCCCAATCGACGCAGGCCGTCGCTGGGACGCAACTTGCGCCCGACGACGTCTCCCTCCGAATTGATATCCAAGAGAACGGATCCGCTATCTGGGAGGTCGAGTATCGCGTCCTCCTCGACGGCGATGAAAACGCGACAGCGGCGTTTGAGTCCGTTCGGCAAGACATCGAGAACAACGAATCGCAGTTCACCGGAGAATTCCACGACCGGATGGACGCCACCGCACAGACGGCAGAGAACGCCACTGGGCGCGAGATGGACGTTCGGAACGTGAGCGTCTCCGTTTCGCGCCAAGGACTTCCGCAGGAGTACGGCGTCGTCACCTACCGGTTCGTCTGGACTAATTTCGCCGAGATAGACGGTGACAGCATTCGTGCTGGTGATGCGCTCGCGGGTCTGTTCCTCGATGAGGAGACGTCGCTTCTGATGACGTGGCCAGAGGGGTACGCCGCACAGGATGCAACCCCATCACCCGACGACGAACGGAGTCGCACTGTCGTCTGGAACGGCCCGCTCGACTTTGGACCGGGTGAACCGTCGATTATACTCTCACCGCAAACTGGGACGGAGACAGGTGACTCGTCGAACACCGGTGGAGTAGGCGACGGGACGACCGCCTCGGGGGATTCGGATAACTCGAGTACGTGGTTCGTCGGCGCGGGTCTGCTCCTTGTCGTTGTCGCCGTTGGTGGCGGGTGGGTGTTCTACCGCCGGGGCGGCGGGACCGCCATCAAAACTGGCCCGTCCGACGATGGCCGAGATGGTGCGGGAGCAGCGGCGTCGTCGCCCCAGTCATCCGACGCCCGGTCCGAGTCGGCCGAGATGGCTGACACATCTGAGTCGGACGAAACGAAGACGACTGACGAAGACGGGTCCACGGGCGGTACCGACGGAACGGCAGCGGACGACACCGAGGCGACACCCGCCCCGGCGGACGACACGCCGCCGTGGGAGGACGAACTCCTCAGCAACGAAGAACGCGTGCTGGCGCTCATCGAACACGAAGGAGGCCGACTGAAACAGCAGGAGGTCGCCGGGACGCTCGATTGGACGGACGCGAAGACGAGTCAGGTCGTCCGGAAGATGCGGGACGAAGGTGACCTCGATGCGTTCCGCCTCGGCCGAGAGAACGTTCTCGTCCTGCCGGACGAAAACGACGACGAAGGAGATCTAGTATAAATATGCTTCGACCGTTCAGGAGAGCCGACCGCCGCGGACGACACGAATCGACCGACAGCGGCGACACTAAAACGTCGTTGATTCGGCCCAATTCGATGCGAGAGAGTACAGTATATACGTGGTTTGGGACCCGAGATGAGAGTAGCATGAGACGGGTCGTTACGCTCTCGATGGTGTTGGTTCTCGTCGTAGCGTCCGCATCGGCCGGGATGGCCGCTGCCGCGTCACCACCGACAGGACCGTCCGGAGAGTCGCCCGCGGTCGCTGCACAGAATGCGACCGAGACAGGGACCGCTACGAACGAAACGGCAGGGACGGACAACGAGACGGCAAAAGCAGAGGACGCTGACTCGAACGAGTCGTCGGGTGGGATTTCGCCCGGTGCGCAACTTGCCGGAGTTCTCGCTGTCCAACGCACTGAGATCGACGGCGAAATCGCCACACGGTCGTTCGAGAAGCAAGTCGCATCCGCCCGATCCAACGAGTCGAAAGCGAAAGTTGTCTCACAACAGGTGAATCAGACGCAAGAGCGACTCGAAAGCCTTCAGACGCAGTTGGAGGTGTTGAAGGCTGAACGGCGCGAAGGAAACCTCTCGCAGGGTCGGTATCGGTCGCAGGCCGCGCGCCTCGCGGCTGAAATTCGCTCGCTCCAACGCCTCCTCGACAAATCACAGGAGGCCGCCGACGGACTGCCGCCGGAGGCACGACAGGCGACTGGTCTCGACGAGAAACGGTTCGACCGACTCCGTAACGACACGGAGAATCTCTCCAGATCCGAGGTGTCGGAAGTCGCCCGCGAAGTCGCTGGCGAGAACGTCGGTAACGGCTTCGCTCGTGGGCCGCCCACCGACCGCCCCGGCGAACGCGGACCGCCGGACCGCAACGAGAGCGACTCGAACTCGCCCGGCAATTCCGCGGACGCACCTGGGCGAGATCGGGGACAAGGCAACTCGGGCGCGCCCGGCAACGCAGCAAATGAGACGGGCCGGAACGACGGACAGAACGAAGCGGGCGAACCCGGAAATTCGGGTAACGCGCACGGACACGGTAGTGAACGAACCGACGATAACAGTGCCAAGACTGGACCCAATCGCTCGAACGGGAACAGCGCCAGCGATCCCGGGAATTCTGGAAACGGGCCGGGACATGCTGACGCTAACTCCGGTCGAGATGTGCCCTCGAATCGCAACGCCAACGGTTCGGCGGACACCGAAACAGCCTCCGAAGACAGAGAGACCACGGGCGAGACAGCGACAGACGGCAATTCCACGTCATAATTCCGGTATCTGAGGCGTAGATCCGTCGAGAACCGCTATTCACAAACTATACTCAGATCTGATAGCTAGAGAGATAGAACTATACTCACGCAGGTATTCAGCGCGAGTAAGATGGAGTACGTGTACCCAGTGAGTGGACTGTTTCTCGGCGCATCTCTCGTCGCCGTGAGCGTGTTCACCGCCTTCGTCTACACCCCGTACACGTCCTCGTGGATCGATTCCACGGTTACCGCGTTCACTGGAGTGACCCTGCAACTCGGTGATTTCATCGCTGTCTCGTCGGCGACGGCTATCCTCTTCGATCTGTTAGCGACACAACTCGGGCTGACGTACCCGCTCTTGGTGCCATTCCTGTTCGGATACGTCGTCACGCATATCACCGTCTACTACTCGTGTCTGCGCATCACCGACGTGCAGAGCCAACCGTTGGATCCGGACGTGGATATCCGTCAAAACCCGATGAAACTCGTCGCGCTCTCAATCCCGGGCGCGCTCATCCTCCTCGCCCCGCGCGAGAACGACACATCGCGCTAATGGAACGTTACGCCGACGGTAGCGGGGTTAACAGGTGCCTAGTAGCAACGTCTGACGCACGTCGTCTTCGGTAAAACGACTGTTTGAGTATACGCTGTGGTTATGTCCCCGGCTTCCATAGGAAAAGATGCGCCGCCCCTAACGGCGGAACGGATACCGTAGACGGTGCATCCCCCCCTCCCACCGTCTTTCCCCTCCCCCCACCATTCCCCATCCGTTTCCGCTACCCGCTGACGTTCGCCCCCACCCGTTTGACGACTCACCGATCCCCCACGGTGGGTCCCCTCCCCCCATACGCTCCACAGTAGTCCCCCAATAGACTCCACCCCATCCTCCCACAGTGGTCTTTTTCCGTTCCTGACAGTAGCACCCATCCGAGACACGCCGCTCGTTCCACGCGCTCCCGTTTCAGAACATTGCGTCTATCTGTCGCCGCGTCTCGGCCATGTCGCCCGAGTTGTCCACCGTCTCGTGTTCGCGTTCGATATGTTCGAAGCGGTCGCGGAACTTGAGGTAGATCTCGAAGTCAGCATCACTCTCGTCGTCTTCGCGGGCGGCGATCCGCTCGCGGACGACCTGTGTGTCGCACTCAACCTGAACGATCTCTAACGGCACGTCCGCGGCCGTAGCGACCGACGCCGCCCGGTCTCGATCCTCACGCTTCCGAAAGGTCGCATCGAGGACGGCAGGGGTCCCGTTCTGGATACTCTCGCGTCCGCGAGAGAACAGTTCATCGTAGACTGACTGCCGTTCGGCCGAAGTGTACTCAGGCTCGGGAAACAGTTCTTTTCGAACCACGTCGGTCCGAATCAACCGTCCGTCGAGTCTGTCGGCGATCCGTTCAGATACCAGCGTCTTGCCGACACCCGGAAGGCCGCAAACGGTAACTAACCGGCCGGTATCCGATTCGGGCGATGTCCGCTTCGCTCGTTGCCGGTCACGTCTCTGCTGTGTGCCGCGTCCCCCGTCCATGGGTACAGGCATGTCCTCGTTGCACCGGTATTTCAACGTGCGGAAAACGCTGTGGCGAAGTCAAGTTGAAACAGTGCTGAACCTCACGCCAGCGAAACGTTCGATGGCACCCCGAAAGTGATCGAGAAGGCGTCTATCGTGCTGTCGTCGTTGAGATACCTTACACCCGCAAATTGGTTACGCTATCTCGAACTCCCCCGTATGCGAGACTGTAACCTCGTAGCCAGCGTAGTGAAACGAAACTGATCCTGCGTGGAACGGAGCGTCCGAACTCCCGAACAACGTGTCGAGTGATTCGGTGTCTACGCAGTCTTCGAGTGGTGGGAGTTCGAACGGTTCGACACCTTCTAGCCGTGATATCTCTGTCACGATTTGAATACTGAGGGGTGCCTGCGATGCCATCGGTCGTCACAGTTGGTAGTGCCAAAGCAAAAGAAGTTCCCGGTATGTCTTCTGGAGTTGCAATGACAATATCGCTACGCCGTTTTTCTTATCGGCACGAATATGGCCTCTCTCGGCCGATACTCAACTCGAAGGAGATCGAGTGACAATGATGACGAAAAAACACATCTATTGTTTTGGATACTTCTCGCCGGATTGACGGTCGCTACCCCTGTTCTCACAGTTCTCGTTGGAGGTACTGAGCGATGTCAGTGACTCTCTCCGGGTCGAATGTCCAGAATCCATCCCAGACCCCCGGGCTGGTTTCTAGCGACAGCAGTGCCGAGTGCGGCCCGTCGTCGGCGTCGGGTACGAACACGACGAACCACGCATCACGGAACTCGTCCGACCACCCACCGTGCATCGTGATGTCGAACTCCGGTGGTGGCGTCCAATCAGGAATCCCGTACACGTGCGTATCCACGGGAGATGCAGCTAGTTTTTCGTACACCGTCCGAGTTCCTTGTTCGTCGTTGATGCGCGAAAGTCGCTGAAAGGACGACCGGATGGTTCCGTTCATCGTATCGAGCGCTAATCGCTCGATGTATCGGGACACCGTGATGAGCAGCAGTTTCTCTTTGTGTGACTCCGGATAGCCGCGGAGGGTGAACCGTACATCTTCGAGCGCTCTGATCACGTCCGGAAGTTCGATTTCGGATAGTCCGCGCGCGCCGGTAATATACAAATCCGAGTTGACGAGTAGAATCGACTCTTGAACTTCGGTGAGCGGGGACGATTCGATGACCTTGCCGTCATCGACCAGATACACCGTGTCCGCAGCCTCGTCTGGAATCTGTTCTTGGCGTATCTCGATTGATTGCTGTTCGAACAGCCCTTCGAGCATCGACTGAATCGGTCGCGGAGTTTCCCGATTGACTACAACAAGCGATAAATCCCTCCGCTCAACGGACTGAAAGAACTGTTCTAAGCTCATTACCGTCTCTTCGGTTGGTAATGTAGAAATTCTTGGGGCGCAGATACTGCGAGCCGTTTGTAAGCCAGGGGCGGGATTTGAACCCGCGAAGTCTCGATTACAAGTCGAGTGCATGAACCGCCCATGCTCCCCTGGCGCGGTTTCGAGTTATCGGTCCTCCTTTGAGTGTGTATCGTTTTCGATTGCCTTCTCCAACTCGACTCGATGGACGGTGTAGCCGTGTCGTTCGTAGAATTTTCGGGCGCGTTCGTTCCGTGCCATGGCTTCGAGACAGATGTGCGTCGCGCCCGCGCCCGCGAGTTCTGCCTCCGCGGATTTGAGAAGCCGAGAGCCGATTCCGCGACTTCGATGTGCGGGCTTGACGTACAGATTACGGATGACGCCTCTCGTCTCGTCTTGCTCGAAATCGCCACGTTCGAGACTGTACATTACGAAGCCAACTATTTCATCACTCACACGGGCGACACGGATGCCGTCGGTGACGACGTGCCGCGCCATCGCTTCGCGTATCCGCCCGCGGTTCTCATCAGAACGGAGATGTGACTGATACGACCGCTGGTCGGCCGCGAGTGAGACCCAAAGATCCGCGAGTGCGTCGATTTCGGCCGTATTCGTACGACCGATCTGTATCGCGCTCCCGTCGGTATAGTCCATCGTTGGGGCTTCGTCCTCTGGTGCGAAAGAACTACTCCCCGTTTTTGAGACACAGCGCTCTCAGACGGTGTATTAACATACCCATTAATGATTATGTTTGTCTGTTTTGGTGGGAGAATTCGCGTGATTGTCTGAACGATGAAGAAAGACTTATCATAGTTTCACGTCCGCACATACCGTGAGGATAGTTATCAATGGGTATTGCTGAGACCTACTCACGTGGACGCCGGTTCGCAGTGGACCGGCCGGGGGCGCTTATCTTGGCCTTCGTCGGGGTACTCCTCCTCGGAGACCTCCTCGTTGGCCTCGCAACCGGACAGACTGCACTCAGTGACGTGGGGTCACTGGTTTGGGACGGCCTAATGCGTGGGCTGGTGATCGGTCTGGCGGGTATCGGGTTATCGATGACGTACAGCATCTTGAACTTCGCAAACTTCGCGCACGGTGATTTCATCACCGCGGGCGCGTTCTCCGGGTGGGCAACGACGTACGTTCTTGCTGGACTCGGACGCGCCGATATTGGAGCGTTGGTGTTAGTCGGTGCAGGTGGGTCAGTGTTCGGTGGGACACTCGGCATCGGCATCACGGGGACGCCACTCGCAGTTATCGCGGGACTACTCGTCGCAGGAGCGTTCACTATCGTCCTGTCGCTCGCGGTTGACCGGGCTATTTTCCGGCCAATTCGTGACGAGGACGGAATCACGCTTCTCATCACGAGCATCGGGGTCGCGTTCGCGCTCCGATACATGATGCAGTTCGTGTTCGGATCGAACGTGCGCGGAACGACGGCGCAACCGCCGTCGTTCGCGGTGTACCTACTCGACGGAGCAGTTCGAATCAACATGCACGACCTGACACTGGTTGTCGTTGCAGGGGGACTGATGCTCGGCGTTCACCTCCTGCTTCAGCGGACGAAACTCGGCAAGGCGATGCGCGCGATGGCCGACAACGAAGACCTCGCACGCGTCACGGGGATTCCAACTGAACGTGTCGTTCGCTCGGTGTGGGTTATCGGTGGGGGACTCACCGGCGTCGCAGGCTACATGTTCGTCCTCTGGAAGGGGACGCTCGGATTCAACGATGGGTGGCTCTTGCTGCTGCTCATCTTCGCTGCGGTCATCCTCGGCGGTATCGGCTCCATCTACGGTGCCATCGCGGGCGGCCTCGTTATCGGTCTGACGGCGTCGCTGTCGGTGCTGTGGATTCCGTCGGCGTTCGCCCGCGCGGCGGCGTTCGTCGTGATGATCGTGATCCTGCTCGTGAAACCGTCTGGCCTGTTCAGCGGGAGGTCGACAGCATGAGCGTTCGCGACGACCTCGCGGCCCGGATGCCGGGCGGCGACACGGGCCTCATCGTGGCCGTGCTGTTGGTGACGTACGCGGCGTACGTCCTCGTCGGCGTCGGTCTCGGCTACTCGCTTCGCGGCCAACTCAACACCATCGCGGTGTTGACGTTCTACATCGGCGTGTTCGCTATGCTGGCGCTGGCGCTGAACCTCCATTGGGGGTACACGGGGCTGTTCAATATCGGCATCGTCGGCTTCATGGCTGTCGGAGTGTACGTGATGGCGCTGTTCTCGAAACCGGCCTACACACCGGGCGGCGCGGCACAGGTCGGCGGTCTCGGCCTGCCACTCATCATCGGCATCATCGCCGGGATGGTTGCCGCGGCGTTGCTGGGACTCGTGGTCGCCTTACCGGCGCTTCGGTTGCGGGCTGACTACCTCGCCATCGTCACCATCGCAATGTCGGAGATCGTCCGATTTAGCTTCCTGTCGGGCGATCTCCAGCAGTTCCAACTACTCGGTAACCGCGTCGGCTTCGGTGGCGGGTCGGGGCTCATCCTCGACTTCACCGATCCCCTTCAGGCGTTGTTCCAGTCGGTCGGGCTGTGGGGCGCCTATCTGGGCTTCGTTGACGCGTTCACTGTTATCGTGCCAACGAATCCGAAGCCGGTCGTGGACGGTCTCGTGTACGGCCTCATTCTGCTTCTGTTCGTCGGGGCGTACTTCTGGCTCCTGAAGCGGACCGGTGAATCGCCGTTCGGTCGGGTCCTCAAGGCCATCCGCGAGGACGAGGACGTGGCGAACTCCCTCGGAAAAGACACGAATCAGTTCAAAATCAAGTCGTTCATGCTCGGGTGTGCGCTCATGGGGCTGGCAGGAATCTTCTGGCTCATGACGCAGGGCGCGGTGACGCCGAACTTCTTCCGCCCGCGCGTGACGTTCTTCGTCTGGATTGCGCTCATCATCGGGGGCGCGGGATCGAACACCGGGAGCGTTCTCGGTGGCGCGGTCTTCGCGGCGGTGCTCTACCAGGGGCCGCGCTACTTCAAGAACCTCATCGACACCGTGCTTCCATCGACGGACGCGCCGTCCGGGTTCGGTCAGGCAGTCGGGCCGCTCATCTCGAACATCGACCCGGCACCGCTGTTCTTCTACACGGTGGACAGCATCCGGCAACTCCAACTCGTCATCATGGGACTCGTCCTCATCTGGCTGATGCACAACCGTCCCGAGGGGATGCTCGGCTACCGGAAGGAGACAGCTTCGGGGATCCCGCTGACGGCGGCGCACGCGCGAAAGACTGCCACCGACGGTGGCGAACACACCGACGAGTCGCCCAGTCCGTCGAATGTGGCATCTGAAGGTGGTGAATCCAATGAGTGAAACCGAGAGCGGATCCGAGACGAACGAGTTCGAGTCCGAGGCGAAAATAGATGCGACCTCCACCCCCGACGTTTCGGTGGAGTACCCGCTTCAGGTAGACGGACTCCGGAAGACGTTCGGCGGTATCACCGCCGTAGACGATGCAACGTTCCAAATCGAGAACGGAACGCTGACTGGCCTCATCGGCCCGAACGGGGCCGGGAAATCGACGACGTTCAACCTCATCACGGGGATGCTCAAACCCGACAAAGGGACAGTCACGTTCAACGGCGAGGACATCACCGGGATGGAACCGCACGCAATCGCCAACAAGGGACTCGTCCGGACGTTCCAAATCGCCCGCGAACTCGAAGACATGACCGTCTTGGAGAACATGATGCTTGCGCCGAAGAACCAGCGCGGCGAGAAACTCTGGCGTTCAGTTACCCCAGGCGTCCGCAACGACGTTATCGAGCAAGAAGAGGAGCTATTAGAGCGCGTCTGGGAGGTGCTGGAGTTCTTCGAGATAGACCACATCGCAGAGGAGTACGCGGGCAACCTCTCGGGCGGTCAGCGGAAATTGCTGGAGATGGCTCGGGCACTGCTGACGGACCCGGACATGCTCCTGTTGGACGAACCGTTCGCCGGCGTCAACCCGTCGCTTGAGAAACGACTGCTCACGCACATCCACGAACTCCGAGAGCAGGGCTACACCTTCCTGTTGGTCGAACACGATATGGATCTCATCATGGAGAACTGCGAACACGTCATCGTCCTCCACCAAGGGCGCGTCCTCACTGAGGGCACGCCAGCGGACATCAAATCGAACGAAGAGGTCATCGAAGCGTACCTCGGAGGGAACGTATGAGTTCTGACACCACCGCGGCGACGGACTCGACACCCGATGTTGCGGGCGAAGAACTGCTTCGCGTCCGCAACCTTGATGCGGGGTACGGAGACTTACAGATCCTCACCGACGTGGACATGGACGTTCACGACGGCGAGTACGTCACCATCGTCGGCCCGAACGGTGCAGGCAAGTCCACGCTGATGAAGTCCGTCTTCGGCCTCACCAGTCACATGGGCGGAACAGTGACGTTCGAGACCGAGGACATCACTGGCCTGCGCCCCGAAGAGATCATCCACAAGGGCGTCGGATACGTCCCGCAGAACGACAACGTCTTCGCGGCGCTCACGGTTCAAGAGAACTTGGAGATGGGTGCGTACATCCTTGATGAGGTGCCGCAGGACGCCCTCGATATGGTGTTTGAACGCTTCCCCATCCTCGAAGAACGGAAAGGGCAGAAAGCGGGGACGATGTCCGGCGGCCAACAGCAGATGCTAGCGATGGGTCGTGCCCTGATGCTCGAACCCTCGCTGCTGCTGTTGGACGAACCCTCGGCGGGTCTCGCACCGGACCTCGTAGACGAGATGTTCGACAAGATCGACGAGATCAACGAGGCAGGAACGGCCATCCTCATGGTCGAACAGAACGCGAAGGAGGCTCTTCGGCGGTGTGACCGCGGGTACGTCCTCGCTAACGGCGAGAACCGCTACACCGATTCCGGTCGGGCGCTCCTGAACGACGAACAGGTTCGCCAAGACTTCCTCGGCGGCTAACGCCCCGGACCGAACTCGATTTTTGCGACAACTCGACGGTGTGGAGTGAATACACCGATTACTCCCCACCGCGTCTCACTCGCAGGTGAGTCGGAGCGTCTCCAGCGTCGGCTTGCCGTCGTCGATCTGAACGCGTGCTTCCGTATTCCGGCAGTAACAGGAGAAATACGTCGCAGTGTCTGACCCTTCGTCTGTCTCGATCTGCATCTCGTACTCGCCACCGATAGGACCGTCAAAGCTGAGGTGGCCGTTACCGGGTTGTATCGTCTGCGTTGTCTCTACGACCGTCTCGTTTCCGTCAGAGAGCGTTAGCGTCACATCACGCGGCGTCTCATCCGTGTTCTCGACCGGTATCTCTCGGCTTCGGGGCAATCCACAGCCAATCTGAAGCGACCCATCGTCTGCGACGAGAATCGCCAACTGCGGCCAGTGCCAACGCTCCGGGATCAACCACTCGTCCGTCGCCCGGCCACCGTCGCTCGTCTCCACGACCACGTCGTAGGTGGCGTGCGAGGCGACCAACGAGTCAGTGGATACCTCATCACCCGCTTTCAAGTCGAACGACTCCTCGAAGAAGCGGTCGCCCTCGTACTCGACAGCGAGCGTCAACGTCGTCGCTTCGCCACTGTCGTTCCGGAGTTTCGCCTGCGCGGAGCCGAGTATTCGGTCCGCATCAGGAACAGTGTACGCGTCTCCTGTCGGCGTCCCGGTCGAAGGCGGGCGTTGCGTCGTCCCCGTCGCAGGTGAGTTCGTTCGCGTGGCGTTGTCTGTCGGCGATGAACTGCCCGTTTCACCGGGGTCCGACTGACAGCCTGCGATACCGACGAGCAGCGACGACCCGAGACTAGCGAGGAGGGCGCGGCGATGCATTGGTGTGTGTCGTGTCCGTCGTGGTATGAGTACCTTCTGTCACTCTGTCGGAGCAAAGAAACGCTGCGGGACCAACGAAACGCCGCCGCTCACCGGTTGCGTCGAAAGAAACGTTGGAGTCGGTACGAGATGTCTCGCCTTTCTCAGTTGTCCGGAGCGGACAGCGCCGTCTCGATGACTGAGGAGTACGAAGACTCTCCGATGTTGAACGCGGTCTGGTGGTACACCTCACCGTCGAACTGCTCTTCGAACACGTTGGCAAAGCGGTTCGACAGTTGCTGGCCGTAGTCGTTGTTGACGAACAGCGTCGAGACGGTGGACGCCTCAAGTCGCTCGGACATGACCTGCGCCATGACACGGCCCTGCAGGAAGTCCGACGGTGCCGTCCGGAAGATGAAGTCGTTGTCTTCGAGGTTCGACACCGACAGCGCCGTCGAGGACGGCGAACAGCCGACGACTTCGTTCGGGATGAACGCCTGCTGTGAGACGGGAACGTTGACACCAGACGACGCAGAGCCACAGACGCCCGGAACGCCCGCACTGACGAGTGCCTGTGCGGCCGAAGTGCCGGCGCTGGGCGATGTCTGCGTGTCCTCAATCTGCGCGTTGACGGTCAGTCCCGCCGGATTGGCGTTGTTGACCTGTTTGACCGGGATCTGTGCCGCTTGAATCATCGGCGCACCGACGGACGCGAGGTCGCCGGTTTCAGGGAGGAGAATCCCCACCGAGATTTCGCGGTCGGAACCTCCCGGTCCGCTGTCGGCCGACGGTCCGCTCCCCTCTGGGTTTTCGCCTTCGAAGTTTTGCACCTCTTGGGTGGCCGTCGAATCCGAGTCGGTTCCCTCGAACTCCCAGATGGCGTACGCGGCTGACGCCGGGTCGCCCTTCTCGTTGAAGTTCGTCGCGGACGACGCACCCTGATAGTTGATGTCGTCGCCGTTGGCGGCCGCTTCCACCGCTTCGACGAATTTCTCCGGACCGTACTCGTCGCCTCCGGGGTTGGCGATGCGACGCATCTGCTCTTTCAGCGCCGGACCGCTGTTCTCACCCGCCGCGGCGTTTGCGAGGATGAGCAGCGCCACGGAGTCGTACGACTGTGAGGTGAACACACCCGGCGCTGCGTTGTACTCGTCTTGGAACAGTTGGTTGAACGCTTCCTGATTCGGACCGCCCGCCGCCGGTGCTGTCCCGGTGACGTTCGCCATGTCGTTGCCGACCTGACCGGGCATCGCACCGTCGCGCAGACCGTCGGGGACGAGAATGCTCTCGGACCCGTCGGACTGGCTGTAGTAGTCGCGGAAGAGTTGAATTCCGCTTTCCGGGTAGCCGATGACAACGAGTCCTTCCGGACCGCCTCCCCCTCCTCCGGGGCTTCCGATACACCCTGATAGTCCCGCTGCTCCCACAGCACTGGCTGCACCCGCGCGCTTCAGAAAGTCACGGCGTGCGATATCACGTGCCATGTGACACGCAAAGGCATCACCCCATTATAAATTTACCTCCCGCCTGACCGCCGACGGTCGATTTTGGCAGTTTAGAATGCATGAAACACCAGTGATAGAGGTATACTAACACTACAAATGTCGTTCGTTTGACTGACTCGGGTGCGTGTGAAAAGTTGTGACTCGTCGGGGCCAATCGGGAATCGCCACGCTCAAATCGACGCAGGCGCGTTTTCCACCGATGACCATCCCGTCGTTCGTCATCGGTATCGCGGGCGGGACCGGCGCTGGCAAGACTACCGTCGCACGACTCATCACGGAGAACGTCGGCGAGTCCGTCACGCGCATCCCAATCGACAACTACTACAACGACTTGAGTCACCTCGAACTATCCGAACGCGAGTCGGTCAACTACGACCATCCGTCGGCGTTCGAGTGGGAACTCCTCCACGACCAACTCGCAACGCTGTTGCAGGGACAGCCAATCGAGATGCCGAAGTATGATTTCGAGGTACACAATCGTAAGGACGAAACTGAGACGGTTGAACCGACTGACGTTATTATCATCGAGGGCATCCTCGCGCTTCACGACGAGGAGATAAACGAGATGTTCGACTTGCGTCTCTACGTCGAAACCGACGCGGACGTGCGCATCCTCCGGCGCATCCAACGCGACGTTATCGAACGCGGCCGCGACCTCGAAGGCGTCATCGACCAGTACCTCTCGACGGTCAAACCGATGCACGAGCAGTTTATCGAACCGACGAAGAAACAGGCCGACCTCATCATCCCTGAAGGCGCAAATAGCGTCGCTGTGAACCTCCTCGAAGAGAAAGTACAGGCCGAGGTCGAAGGTGACACGACGCGCGATTGGGAACGTCCCACTCCGGAATAAATCAGTCTCTCTGAACGAGCGGTGACGAACGACGCCGGTTCAGGCGCTGTTTTTCGTCTCGGCGAACTGGTCTGCGCCCTCGTAGAACCAGTAGCCGTTCTCGCGCATCGCGCGACCGACGGCTTTGTGGAACGGCACGAAGGCCTCGAACGACTCTTCTTCGACGTTCTCGAAGATATCCCGAAGCGAGACAACCGTCTCGTAGTCGATCCGAATCGGGTCGTCACCGTGTTCTTCGACGAACTCCGCCGTCGAGAGGGGGAAGTCCTCGTCTTCGTCTACCTTCTTCGCAATGATTGCCTGCCCGTACTTGCGCATTCCCTCACTCCCTTCTTCGCTATCAGGGTCGTGTGGCCAGTCCATATCCCTGTGTTGGAAGGCCAACCCATAGCCGTTACGCATCTACCGGCAGATTCGGTACCGTGCGGCGCAGTTGAAACTACGTCATACGAAATTCGCTTGAAAAGGCGGTGGGACTGGGATTTGAACCCAGGAGGCCAAAGGCCACCTGCTTTCAAGGCAGGCGCAATAGTCCACTCTGCCATCCCACCAGCGGGTGTTGATTCTCGGTGGGTGTTCTAAGGTTTGTCGGTCACTCCTCGTCGCGGACCAAGGTCGGTTCTCCGTCCTCTTCGACCACGTTCAGACCCGTCTCGACGACGAATTCGGCCGTGTAGCCGGGGACGATTCGCTCGGCTTGCCACCGCGCGCGAATCGCCGGGACGAGCGTGAGGAGGTCTACACCGGTTCGGACGGTCGGTTGCATCTCCAAGAACGCCACGTTGTGCCCGGCGTCGTTCGCGCGCGCGGTGAGCGTCTCGACTTCCGGCGTCGTGAACGCTTCGGAGAAGTCGATGGGATCGGAGAAGCCAGCCACGTAACTCCGACCCGCAGTGGACGGGCCGAGGACGACTTCGTTCGTCCGGAGTTTCATCGCCATCGAATCGATCTTCGACCGGGTGAAAAACGGGGCATCGCCGCGGACGACGGCGGCCGTGCGAACGTCTTCGTCTCGGAGCAAGTGCATCATCGTGTTCCCTGCGCGTGCGGAGACGCTCGATCCGACTTGCACCTCGAAGCGCGCCTCGCTCGGGTCGTCGAGGGCATCGGCGGCTAGCGTTCTGACCGCCGCTTCCGCCGTCCCATCCTCCTCACGATACGCCTCGGGCAGGAGGTCCTCAGACCGGTAGTTCACGAGCAGGTCGCCACCGGAGCGGCTGACGGCGACCATCGAGTCTTTCAACATCGCGGCGTAGAGGTCCGCGGCCTCAGTCTCCGACAGCGGACTCGTCTCGGCGAGTTCTGAGAGAACAAGTCCGGGGCGCGGCGGATCCGCCATGAGAGCGACGACAGTCATGCCTCCACCTCGGGCGGGGTGACCCTTCAACTCGCCGCTTCACCGTTCGGGTTTCCGCTTTGCTTCAAGTGGTCGCAGTTCCAACGTGTGGTATGCCGACGAACTCGTCTGACGGACTCGCACATTCCAGACTCACACGAGTACTGTGTCGCCTCGGTGCCGTTGCTGTTGTACTGCTCGGTATCGCTGCTGTCGTGGTGTTTCTCCCCGCTGCCGAGTCGTGGGCGCTCCTAGTGGCCGTCTTCCTCATCGCGGCCGTCGTCGGGATGGTGTTCTACGGCGCGCGAATGGCGAGTAAGACGGCGACGCCGTACTGGCAGACCTAACTTACGGACCTGACCAACGACGTTAGCGACTACGACGGCCTTTTGTCTGCCGGTAGTCCCGCGAAAACACCGACTCCGTGACGTGTTCGACGAATGCGTCCGCGTCCTCGTCGGTCTGTTCGTCCAGGTCCAGCATCGGGACGAGTTCGAAGCCACGCCCGCGAATCGTCGTCGCGTGCGCTTCCTCGATGTCGAAACTGTCCGGCGCGCGCGTCGTGTAGTCGATAGCGAGCGATTCAAGCGTTCGCTGGCCGATGGGGACGAGTATTTCGGGGTTTATCATCCGTACCTCGGCGTTGAGATACGGTTCGCAGGTCAGTATCTCCTCTTCGTCCGGCCGCCGTTCCGGATGCCGACAGCGTGTGAGATAGGTAAGAAAGACGTTCTGGAGGTCCGGTTCGTCGCTGTCGGGGCGCGACCGGGAGAACCCGAGATCACCGAGGATTCGCTGGAGTCGTTCGCCCGCGGGGTCGCCCGTGAACGGAACCCCAGTCTCGTCTGCGCCACCTCTCGGCTGTTCTCCGATGAACAGAAACTCCCCGCCCACGTCGCCGTACCCGTGAACGACGTTCTCACGAACGTCACAGAGACCTGAACAGTTCTCACAGTCGAGGTCCATATTGAACGGGTTCCGGAGTGAATCTTGTTCGGCGTCCACGTTCGCTCATCGGCCGCAACGGTGAAAAGTAGCCGCCATTTGCGGTGAGTCGGTCGAATACTGTGCGTACCGTTCGGTTCGTCGAAAACTCAAAACAAGTGGTCGGTGCACGGTGAAAGTGAAACTCCTTGCAGTCGGGCGAATACGGGTTGGACAGGGCCGGGAGAAACCACCGAGAGAGATTTCAGTCGAACTGCGCTGGTGAAAGTAAAGCCAGACTCAGTCTTTCCGCAGACCGCCTTTCGCCTTGATATCCATGATGTGCCTGACGTTGAGGTAGATCTCCTCGGGTGACGTGTCCTCGTCCGGATCGTACAGGTCGCTCACGCGATAGAGGATGGCCGAAAGCTGTTTGCTTTCGGACGAGTCGCCGTATACGTCTTCGGCTATCCCACGAAGGAACTCTCGTCGCTCCGCGTCCGGTTCGAACTCGGCGTCGGAGTCAGGAGCCATCTCCCAATCGGGTTCGTCCTCCTGCAACTCCTCGGGTAGTTCCTCGTCCTCGCTCATCGCTCCGAAACCTCGCGTCGCCGGACGACGCCAGCCATATCAGCGACACTCTCGGTCATCCGTCGGAACGCCTCTGCCGTCTCGCCTTCGTCTTCGAGAACCACCGGCCGGCCGCCGTCGCCACCGGTTCGGACATCGGGGTCCAGCGGAATCGCACCGAGGAACGGCATGTCGTTCTCCGCGGCGAACGCCTCGCCACCACCTGCGCCGAAGATGTCGTGGCTTGACCCGCAGTCGGGACACCGGAACGACGACATGTTCTCGACGATGCCGAGGACGTTCGTGTCGTGCTTGCCGAACATCTGGAGGCCCTTGCGAGCGTCGTCGATAGCCACGTCCTGCGGCGTCGTCACGATGACCGCGCCTGTGAGTGGGAGCGTCTGGAGGACAGTCAACTGCGTGTCACCCGTCCCCGGTGGGAGGTCCAGAATCATGTAGTCGAGTTCGCCCCACTGCACGTCTTCGACTAACTGCGTCAGGAGTTGGTGAACCATCGGACCGCGCCAGATGACCGGGTCGTCCTCGCCGACGAGAAAGGCCATCGACATGAGCTTCATGCCGTACTTCTCCGGCGGAACAATGGTCTGATCGCCAGTCGCTTGCGGTGCTTCGTCGGCCGCGACCATGCGCGGGACGTTCGGGCCGTAGATGTCAGCGTCGAACAGGCCGACGCGCGCACCGAGCTTCGACAGTCCCGCCGCAAGGTTCACCGCGACAGTGGACTTGCCGACACCACCCTTTCCGGACGCGACGGCGATGATGTTCTTCACGCCCGGTAGCACGTCCTCGTCTGCGGAGAGATCGGATGGAATCTTCGCCGTGAGATCTACTTCGTAGTCGGTGTCGCTGAACTGTTCGCGCACTTGCGCGGCGATATCAGTCTCGTGCGGCGAATACGGCGCACCGAGTGCAAGCGAGATGCGAACGACGCCCGAACCGTCGTCCGCGTCGTCGGACGCAACCTCGATAGCGTTGACAAGCCCCGCCGAGACAATGTCGTCGCCGAGGTCCGGGTCCTCGACCGCCCGGAGCCGGTCGCGTACCGCTTCGTCGTTCATGTCACAGACTCCGTGAGGACGGCCGATAAGGGTTGTCAACTATCGCGCGTGGAACGATGCGGTGACCGTCTCACATTGCAGGAGTTGTAACCGGTACCAATCCGAATCCCTGCCGAACGTAACCCTCACACGTTACGACTCGTGCCGAACTGACCGCGAATTTATCAGCGTCGAATGCCAGATTCGATACATGCTCGTGGACGACTTCGGACGCGAAGTGAGCGGCGTCCGCATCTCTCTCACCGACCGGTGTAACTTCGACTGCGTCTACTGCCACAACGAGGGACTCGGCGACACGCGCGGTCCGATGGAACCGTCGGACGACGAGATGTCTACCGACGATGTCGTTCGCTTCCTCGAAGTCGTTGAGGAGTTTGGCGTCGAGAAGGTGAAGTTCACCGGTGGTGAACCGATGCTCCGCCAAGATTTAGCGGAGATTATCCGCCGCACACCCGAGTCGATGGAGAGTTCGCTGACGACGAACGGAACCTTCCTTCCCGGACGCGCGGAAGACCTGAAAGAGGCCGGTCTCTCTCGGGTGAACGTCTCTCAAGATGCGTTAGACCCCGAAGCGTTCGCGGAGATCACGAAGTCCGGCGCGTACGACAACGTGCTGGAGGGAGTCCAAGCAGCCCTCGACGCCGGACTCGACCCGGTGAAACTCAACATGGTCGTCTTCGAACACACCGCGGGGTACGTCGAGGAGATGGTCGATCACGTCGCCGAGAATCCCGGCCTGCAACTCCAACTTATCGAGTACATGCCCGAACTGACGGGTCGCCCCGAATGGAACATCGACATCCAACGCGTCCACGATTGGCTCGAAGGGAAGGCGGATCGAGTAGAGATGCGCGAGATGCACCACCGCCGCCGCTACTACGTCGGCCAAGGGATGGTCGAAATCGTAGATCCCGTGGAGAACGAGGACTTCTGTGCAAACTGCCATCGCGTGCGCGTTACGCACGAGGGGTATCTCAAAGGCTGTCTCAACCGAAACGACGACTTACGACCGATGGGCCAGATGACCCGCGGGGAGATTCGAGAGGCGTACCGCGAGACGGTGGCGAACCGCGTCCCCTACTACGGTGAGTACCTCGTGCAGGACGAAGACGACGAGTGGGTTATCAACGAGAAGTACATCGGGGCCTGATAACGGCCGACCGACTCGTCCGTTCCCCCTTCGAGTATTACGTATCTGATCGCGACTCGGCGAGAAAGTCGTCGATGGCCGCACCGCCTTGGAATCCGTCTGCGAGCCTTCCGGCGCGCTCACCGTCCTCGAACAGAACGAGCGTCGGCACGCTTTGGATGTTGAATCGCTCGATGAGTGGCGGGTCCTCACGCGGATTGCAAAGAGCAACAGTCAAATTGTCGTGCGCGCGAGCGACGTTTCCGAGGACGGGTTCGATACTCTGACAGAGCGTACATCCCTTCGTGTAGAAGTCGATCAGCACGAGGTCGTTTTCGGCGATCAGTTCGTCGAGTTCCGCCTCCGACTCGATGGAGAGGGGTCTACTGGGCGTGCCGGTAGTCGGAGCCTCCGCAGTCATAACTGGCCGTTGTCTCTCGGTGGATATAGCCGTTCGGCGGATGGTCTAACCCGGCACACACCTGTCACGTTATAACTTATCGAATCGGCTGCGCTGTTGGATATCCGAGACCACTGTTCGGTTCCATTCAACGCTCTCAGGCCGTCTTTCAGGCTCGCGTGTGTCCCGATCTCATCCGCACACCCTATCGTGATGCTTAAGTAGAGGCCACGTTTTGTTCCGATTGCAATACGCTGTAGGGGCATCGGTCCCGAGTCCGGAAGGGCGACAGTAACCAAATTGTGTGTTGCGGTAGCCAAGCCTGGCCCAAGGCGCTGGGTTGCTAACTCAGTGGCACCACGCCTCCGGGGTTCGAATCCCCGCCGCAACGCTCACCCGACTTTCCAGTCATGAGTGCAGAAGAACCACAAGACGACGCTCCCGAGGAGGAGGAAGACCTCCAGTACTTCGTCCGGATCGGTCAGACCGACCTTGACGGGACGAAGACGGTAGAGCGGAGTCTCTCCGACATGAAAGGTATCGGCAAGCGCACGGCGCGCATCGTCGCCGACGCCGCGGGTGTGGACCGAACGGAGACGTTCGGGCTTCTCGACCAAGATGACATCGACGCCGTTGTCGATGTTGTCGAGAACTTCAACGACCACGCCCCCGAGTGGATGATCAACCGCCGCGATGACTTTTACACCGGCGAGACCACCCACAAGACCGGCTCGGACCTCGAACAGAAGCGCCGCCACGACATTAACCGCATGAAGATGATCAACTCCTACAAGGGCGTCCGCCACAAGCGCGGACAGAAGGTGCGCGGTCAGCGCACGAAGTCCACCGGACGTACGGAGGGGACCATCGGCGTGAACGTCGAAGCCATCAAAGAAGAACAGGCCGCCGAAGAGGGCGGTGAAGAATAATGGCGACCGGTAAGAACACCAAATTCTACGAGACGCCGAATCATCCGTTCCAGGGCGAGCGCATCGCACAGGAGGCCGACCTCCTCGGGCGCTACGGTCTGAAGAACAAAGAGGAACTCTGGCGTGCCCAGTCCGAACTGCGTAACTACCGCCGTGAGGCCCGACGCCTCATCGGTGAAGCGCAGGGTGACATGGAGCAGGCCGAGGAACTCGGCGTCGAGTTCCTCGACCGTCTCCGCCGCTACGGCATTCTCTCTGAAGACGACAACATCAGCGAGGTCCTCGGTCTCGACGTGACCGACATCCTCGAACGTCGTCTGCAGACCGTCGCCTACCGCAAAGGCCTCGGTCACACGCCGGACCAGTCGCGGCAGTTCATCGTTCACGGCCACGTGGTCGTTGACGGTGCCCGCGTCACGCGTCCGTCGAAGATGGTCGAAGTCTCCGAGGAGGGCCTCGTCGAATTCGACGAAGGCAGTCCGCTCTCGGACGAACTACACCCCGAGCGAGCAGAGGGTCAGGAGTAACCAATGAGCGAATCCGAGAACTCCGGCGCAAAGTGGGGCATCGCCCACGTACACGCATCGTTCAACAACACGCTCATCACCATCACCGATCAGACTGGCGCTGAAACCATCGCCAAGTCGTCCGGTGGTGCCGTGGTGAAGCAGAACCGCGACGAGGCGTCGCCATACGCGGCCATGCAGATGGCCGAGAAGGTCGCAGAGGAAGTCAAAGCGGCCGGCATCGAGGGCCTGCACGTTCGCGTGCGCGGCCCCGGCGGCAACCTCAACAAGAGCCCCGGCCCCGGCGCACAGGCAACGATTCGTGCCCTCGCCCGTGCCGGTCTCGAAATCGGCCGTATCGAGGACGTCACGCCGATTCCGCACGACGGTACTCGCGCGCCGAAAAACAGCCGACTCTAACATAGACCCATGGCAGAAGATTTCGAGGTCGAGTTCATCGAACGCGACGACCGAAAGGCTCGCTTCCTCGTTCGCGGGATGACCCCGGCAGTCGCCAACGGCATCCGGCGAGCGATGATCGCTGACGTGCCGACGTTCAGTATCGACACCGTACGGTTCGTCGAGAACTCGTCGGTGATGTTCGACGAGATGATCGGTCTCCGCCTCGGCCTCGTTCCGCTCACGACGCCGCTCGACGACTTCGAGCAGGGCGACACCGTGACACTTGCACTCGACGTGGAAGGTCCGGCAACAGCCTACTCCGGAGATATCGAGACGTCTGACGAACTCGTCAAACCCGCAGAGGACAACGTGCCCATCATCGAACTGAAGCAGGGCCAACGCCTCGAACTTGAGGCTGACGCCGTCCTCGGTGACGGGAAGTCCCACGCGAAGCACCAAGGTGGTGTGGCTGTCGGCTACCGACATCTCCACCGCGTGGAGGTCGTTGGTGACGCCAACGAGTTCGAAGAGCAGGAACCGAACATTCTCCGAGGGGTCATCGAAGAGCAGGCGGCCGAACACGCCGCCGACGAGAGCGCCGAAGACGGCGAACTCGTCCCCACGTCAGAGTTCGACAACGACCTCACGAAGCGATACCCCGGCAAGGAAGTCGAGGTACACGACGTGCCCGGCGCGTTCGTCTTCCACGTGGAGACGGACGGGTCGTTCACCGTCCCGGAACTGGTCCGTCGCGCAGTCGAGAGTATCTCTGACCGCGCGGCCGAACTCGAAGAGAAAGTAGCGATATAGAATAATGACTGTCCCTTCCACCATTCGACGACCGTTCGCCGCCCGCGAAGCGAGCGCCTCGCCCGTAGCCGCCCTGACGGCCGCGTCCGCGAGCGTCTCGCGCCCGAGCGCCGGCGAGCCTATCGGCCGTCGAATCGAAACTGGTTTGAAGGGGCACGCAGTACGTCGGAGTGCGAGCAGGGATAGCCAAGTCTGGCCAACGGCGCAGCGTTCAGGGCGCTGTCCCATAGGGGTCCGCAGGTTCAAATCCTGCTCCCTGCACTCCGTTTTCTCAGAAGGAGGTAGACAATGAGTAAGACTAACCCGAGACTCAACAGTCTCATCGCCGAGCTGAAGGCGGTTTCTCGTGAGTCTGGCGCCAACGTGTGGCAGGACGTCGCGGACCGTCTCGAAAAGCCCCGGCGCACCCACGCAGAGGTCAACCTCGGTCGTATCGAACGGTACGCCAAGGAAGACGAGACCGTTATCGTCCCCGGCAAGGTGCTGGGCAGCGGTGTGCTGGAAAAGAACGTTACCGTCGCAGCGGTCGACTTCTCGTCGTCCGCTCGCAAGAAGATAGAACAGGTCGGAGACACGGTGACCCTCGAACAGATCGCAGAACAGAACCCCGACGGGTCCGATGTACGGGTGATTCGATGAGCCTCGCCGAGTTCGACGCAGACGTTGTCGTTGACGCGCGAAACTGTATCCTTGGCCGTGTCGCCAGCGAAGTCGCCCAGAAGGCGCTCGCCGGCGAGAAGGTCGCCATCGTAAACGCCGAAGACGCAGTCATCACGGGATCCGAAGACGACGTGATGGGCGTCTACCGCAAGCGCGTCGAAGTGGGTTCGGACCAGGGACCGTACTACCCCAAGCGTCCGGACCGTATCTTCAAGCGCGCCGTGCGCGGGATGGTCCCGTACAAGACCGACAAGGGCCGCGAGGCACTCTCGAACGTCCGCGTCTACGTCGGCAACCCGTTCGACGAGGACGGCGACGTTCTCGACGACACCTCGCTGGACCGCCTGTCGAACATCAAGTTCATCGCACTCGGAGAGGTTTCCGAGAAACTGGGTGCTAACGTCACATGGTAACGAACACGTCAGGAAAGAAGAAGACCGCCATCGCTCGCGCAACCGTGCGCGAGGGTGAGGGTCGCGTCCGTATCAACTCCCGCCCGGTCGAACTGACCGAACCGGAGATGGCCCGCCTGAAGATGCTGGAACCGTTCCGCATCGCTGGCGAGGACCTCCGTTCACAGGTCGATATCGACGTCAGCGTCTCCGGCGGCGGCTTCGCCGGTCAGGCAGATGCAGTGCGAACTGCCATCGCGCGTGGGCTGGTGCAATATCTCAACGACGCCGAACTCCGAGACGCCTACATGGACTTCGACCGTTCGTTGCTCGTCAACGACGTTCGCCAGTCCGAGTCCAAGAAGTGGGGCGGACCGGGCGCACGAGCACGCTACCAGAAGTCCTACCGCTGAGGTGATCCACCCATGATGATTCCCGTCCGGTGTTTCACGTGCGGCAACGTCGTCGGCGAACACTGGGACGAGTTCAAAGCACGCGCCCGCGAAGGTGACGAAAACCCCGCCAAGGTTCTCGACGAACTCGGCGTGGAGCGTCACTGCTGCCGGCGCATGATGGTCTCGCACAAGGACCTTGTGGACGTAGTGGCACCATACCAATAATGCAACAGCGCTACAACCGATACGAGAAGGCACGCATCCTCGGCGCGCGAGCGCTGCAGGTGTCGTACGGCGCGCCGGTCCTCCTTGATACGGACCAGAGTGAGCCAATCCTCATTGCGGCCGAGGAGTACGACGCCGGTGTGTTGCCGTTCACAGTCCAACGAGAGGGTAAGTGAAAATGACACTCATCACCGACGTTCGACTCCGGCGCGTCCTCGACTCGCGCGGTAACCCGACCGTCGAGGCGGACGTACTCACCCAATCCGGTGGGTTCGGCCGCGCGGCTGCACCCAGCGGTGCGAGTACCGGCGAGTACGAAGCCATCGAACTGCCGCCGTCAGAGGCCATCGCGGCCGCACGGCGTCACGCTGTCCCGCGCCTCATCGAAGAGGTTCATGCCGGGAATCAGCGCGAAGTCGATGGCGCACTTCGTGCCGCAGACGGAACGGACAACTTCTCCGAAATCGGTGCCAACAGCGCGGTCGCCATCTCGATGGCGGCTGCGAAAGCCGGTGCCGACGTGCTCGGTGCACCCCTGTACCAGCACCTCGGCGGCGCGTTCCGCGGCGAGAACTTCCCGGTTCCGCTCGGTAACGTCGTCGGCGGCGGCGAACACGCGAAAGAGGCCACGCACATTCAGGAGTTCCTCGCCGCGCCAGTCGGCGCGCCGAGCGTCTCCGAGGCCGTCTTCGCCAACGCCGCAGTTCACGCACGCGTTTCGGAGATTCTCGACGAACGCGACACCCCCGCCGCAAAGGGCGACGAGGGTGCATGGGCACCGCCCATCTCGGACGCGGAAGCGTTCGAGGTCGTAGACGAAGCCGTCTCCGACGTCGAAGACGAACTCGGCTTCGAGGTCCGCTTCGGGCTCGATATGGCCGCCGCGGAACTCTACGATGACGACGAGGACGGGTACGTCTACGGTGACGAAGTGAAGTCCACCGACGAACAGGTGGACTACGTCGCCGAGATGGTCGAGGAGTACGACCTCGTTTACGTCGAGGATCCCCTCGACGAGGACGACTACGAGGGCTTCGCAGACCTGACCGAGCGTGTGGGCGACCAGACGCTTATCTGCGGCGACGACCTGTTCGTTACTAACGTCGAACGCCTGCAGGACGGCATCGACGCCGGTGCCGGGAACTCGATCCTCATCAAGCCGAACCAGATCGGAACGCTTTCGGACGCGTTCGACGCCGTCGAACTCGCCGTCCGAAACGGGTACGACGCCGTTATCTCCCACCGTTCGGGTGAGACGGAGGACACGACCATCGCACACCTCGCCGTCGCAACCGACGCCGCCTTCATCAAGACGGGAACGGTCCAAGGCGAGCGAACCGCTAAACTCAACGAACTCATCCGCATCGCGGACGACGCAGTATGACAGACAACGACAACGAAGCGGTCGAAGTCGTCGACGACGATGTCGCGGAGGCCGAAGCGGCCAGCGACGACTCCGAGACGGCGGCGGCCGAGACGACGGAAGAAGAAGTCGCCGAGGCCACTACCGCCGACGCCGCCGACGAAGAGGCGGCGGAGGACGAGGCCGACGCCGAAGCAGCCGAAGAAGAACCAACGTTCGACGAGGACGTCATGCCGGACGAGGAGGCCGACCTCCTCATTCCCGTCGAGGACTACCTCGGTGCTGGTGTCCACATCGGGACCCAGCAGAAGACCAACGACATGGAGCGGTTCATCCACCGCGTCCGTGACGACGGTCTGTACGTTCTCGACGTGAGCCAGACGGACTCGCGCATCCGCACCGCCGCGGACTTCCTCGCGGGCTACGACCCAGAGCAGATTCTGGTCACGAGTTCGCGCCAGTACGGTCGATTCCCGGCCAAGAAGTTCGCCGACGCAGTTGGCGCGCGCGCCCGAACGGGCCGCTTCATCCCCGGTACGCTGACGAACCCCGACTACGCGGGCTACATCGAACCTGACGTGGTCGTCGTCACCGACCCCATCGGCGACTCCCAAGCCGTCAAGGAGGCCATCACGGTCGGCATCCCGGTCATCGCCATGTGCGACTCGAACAACCAGACCTCGAACGTGGACCTCGTCGTGCCGACGAACAACAAGGGTCGTCGCGCACTGTCGGTCGTCTACTGGCTGCTCGCCAACGAGACGCTCGACCGCCGCGGAACCGACCAGGTGTACGCGCTCGAAGACTTCGAAGCCGAAGTCTAACTTTCGAGAGACGACGCGATTTTCCTTTCTCGCTGTCGCCGCGAGTGGCGACGACGCCGTACTCACTGACGAGTGGCTACAACTCGACGACGCCGAGTCGGCCACGAAACACCCCGTGGTCGAACCACGCCGCACGGCGGTCACCGTCGGGACCGAACGACTGCACGTCGGTCAGCGAGAACTGTTCTGTCGCCGCCTCGAAATCGTCTGCGGCGAGGAAGTACGCGCACGGGCCTTCACCGAGAGAATCCACGCGACTAGCGATATCGTCAGTACCAGCCTGCATCTGGGCCGTACTGCTTTGATTTTCGCCGTCACCCGTCTCGGCGTAGGCAACAGGTGCGCCGGGGCAGATACTGAACCGGTCGAAGGGTCCATCTGCCGCAATCGGTGTTGGAAGGCGATGGCGGCGGGTTAAAAGCGAGGCCGTTCGGTCTGTCTTTTCGACGGCGAGGACGACCAGTGCGGTTCCCACGAGCGGCGAGTCAACGAGATCCAGATTTGGCGTCGTACGATACGACCGTGGTGTGCGGTCAGCGATGACGAACGGGAGGCGTCCGTCATCAGTGGGTCCCTCGAAACACATGTCCCACTCGATGCGCGTGCCGTCGGGGCTGACGCGACTGGCCTCGTGCGGGCCGTCAACGCGAACTCCGCTATCGATAGCTGTCTTCGCGGATGCGGCGACGTTCGAGACTTCGATGCACCATCCCGCCGGACCGGCGTCCGCCGCGAGATGCGCGGACCAGAAGTCGGCATCGTCGGGGGAGGTGTCCTCCGTCGGCGCGATGAATTCGATGTACGAGCCGTCCGGGAGGCCGACGACGGCCATATGCGTCGTGCCGTTGCCGTGCGGTCCGCCGTACTCCGAGGGGAGACCGACATCCGCCGCGGCTGTGCGCAGGTGATCCAACTCGCTGCCTCCGAAAGCAACATGATCTATCGTGAGCATGGAGGGCAATCGGCCCGGACAGGTATAAACGGCCGTGCCGTCAGCACCCGGTTACACCCTGCGACTCGGCGTTAAATCAGCTGACGGCGGCGCGAGACTGACCTGTGGACAGCAGGTGATTGATACGGGTATCGGAACAAGCGTTTTGTCCGCGCGCCCCCCAGACGACGTATGGATATCTTCCGTAGCGTCCACGCGGTTGCGACCGCTTCGGGCGACGGCGAAGGCACCGGTGCGATTGACTGGGCCGCAGTCGCCGACGCCGCGAAGAACGTGACCGACCCCGGTGATCTCACGCTCTCCACAGAGGACCGCGAGGGGTACGCAACGGACGTACGCGACGCCCGCCAACGCCTCCAGTCGGTGGGCGACGTGGAGTTCGATCTCCCCGAGGTTGTCGAAGTACAGAACCGTCACCACTGGATTGACGCGAACATTCGGACGTTCAAACGCGTCATGCGTCCTATCGAGGAGCGCGGGCGCGTCCCTCTCCCGGGCGTCACGCGCGTCGTCAACACTGGGACGATGGCGTTCATGCTATCGTTCCTCGGCAAGAACGTCCTCGGGCAGTACGACCCGCTTCTCCTCGCAGAGGGAGATGCGGACCACGGTCTCTACTTCGTTCACCCGAACATCGTTGCAGTCGCGGAGTCACTGGACGTTGACTTCCCCCGTTTCCGTCGATGGATTGCCTTCCACGAAGTCGCCCACGCCGCCGAGTTCGGTGCCGCGCCGTGGCTTTCGGGCCACCTCGAAACGAGGATGCAGGATGGATTGAACTCCCTTGCTCACGGCGAGTTCGACCGGCGGGCGTTCTCAGACCTCGATACGGCGATGACAGCCGTCGAAGGATACGCCGAACTCCTCATGGATCGAGCGTTTGACGCGGAGTATGCGGACCTCCGCGAGAAGCTCGACGCCCGACGAAGCGGCGGCGGCCCCATCGCACGTCTCGCCCGGCGACTCCTCGGTCTCGGCGTGAAGCGTCGCCAGTACGAACGTGGTGCGAAGTTCTTCGAGACGGTGGCTGACGAACGCGGCGTCGCCGCCGCGTCCGTCGTTTGGGAGAACCCGGAGCATCTGCCGACCGACGAGGAGATCAAAAATCCGTGGAAGTGGATTGCGCGGGTGGATCCGGAGTCGCGGCTGTAGTCCGTCAGCGGCGACTCAGCGACGGCCGCGGTTCGTCGTCGCCACGAAATCCGACCACCAATGCACGAGGAGATACGTGAGAATAATGCCGAGAAGTAGCCCGCCGACGAATCCGCCGGCGATATAGACGGGTTCTCCCCCGGCCTGCAACGCGACGAGTGCGCCCGAGGCAGCAACGAGGAGGACGAACCCGATTTTGAGTCGCATGCTGGCGGCCGTTCGCTCCTCGCCAGATAGACTCGGTCCGACCATCACTGCTCCTCCGTTGTGTGTGCGACGCTGACGTGCATCCCGACGAAAACCCATTCGTCGGTCGTCTCGTCCCTGTTCGGATCGTCGTCTGTCGGCCGACGTTCGAGCGTTCCGCTCCACCGCGTGTCGAAGTCGTACTCGATATCTTGCTCGGTATCTGTCCACGCCATTCGAACTGAGTCAGAGAACGCGGCGTGTGATTCACGTTCGACGACGCGCAGCGCGTCGCTCTCGACGGTCCAGTCTGTCGTCGTTCGTGTCTGCTCGCGCAGGCCCTCCGCGATGTCGTCGTAGCCGACGAGCGTCTCGCCCACTCCGAACTTCACCGCGTCGGCCTCCTCCGCGAAGTAGGGGTACAACGGTTCTCCTCGCCGGAGAGCCTCGTAGTAGTCCTCGACTGTTGCCCGTGCGCTCATACCAGTCACGTCGGCATGAGGGGATTTGAAAACATGGTTGTCGCAGGCGGTGAGGCCGAGCGCCAGTCAGTCGAGCAGGCGAACCGGTGTCGATTCGGGGACGAACACCAGTTCGTCGAACGACTCCGACAGCACCGTCTCTCGAAACGCCTCCTGCGGTGTCTCGGAGTCGTACACCGATCCGACGTATCGGAGTCGCTGCGGTCGGTCGAGAAGCGATTCAAGTCGAGACGAGTCGCTTGCAGCGGCGACGCGGAGGAGGTACGGAGCGCAGTCGAGCGTATCTAACGACGCCGTCGCACTCTCCTCTGGCGGGTCGTCGATGGAGAACGCTCGCGGACCGTCGCCCGCCGTTCCGCCCGAAGGAAGCGCACAAACTGATCCGCGGGCGAAGTCGAACCCGACCGGCCGGTAGTCGCTCCCGAGCGCCGCTGTCAGGTGTTCACCCATCGTCTCAACGTCGGCCCACAGACTGCCGTCATCGAACGTGCCACGCTGAACGTGGCCGTCGTGTGCCCATGCGATGATGCCCTCGCCGTGGTCCAGTTCGAGCGCTCGTTCGGCGTTCCGAGCCATGAGACTGTCGCGGACTGCCATCCCTTCAGGATGTGGTCCGTCGTGTGCATGACGCACCGGAGCCCACTCACACGCCTGTTCGACTGCTCGGCAGAGGTGTCTCACTCGCTCTTGCTCTCGTTCTCGCGTTCGTTCCCGCTCTTGTTCCCGTTCGCCCGTCGAGTCAACCGCGTGACCGTCGCTGAGTCCGTCTTGCACTGCTCGGACGGCGTTGACAGCCGCCTCGCGTCGTTTCTCTCCGACAGGTCCGGTGGGTGAATCAGCCAGCGCAGCTATCGCCGCCATATCGTCTGCGCCGACCCAGGGTAGGTCGAGTCTCTCAAAAGACGACTGCAGTCGATCCGCTGGTTTCGATGGGTCGTTGAGGTCAATTCCGCGGATTCTGACCCTATCGTCTGGCGACCGCCCCTCGTTGAACGAACGGAGCCACTGGAGGAGTTCGCCGACGGCAGCGGACTGCCACTGCCACTTGTCCAGTTCACGGAGCGCCGTCTCGGTCGTCCCTCGGCCCTCGAAGACGTAGTCGTCGGCCGCCAACGTCGCGGTGAGTCCAGCCTCGATGGCGAGCGTTCGGAATCCCCGTCGCTCGACAAGATGACGGATGAGTCGGTGTTTGAGACGGACGAACTCTCGGGTTCCGTGGGTGGCCTCGCCCAGACCGACGAGCATGGCGTTGCCGAACACCTTCTCGGGGATGTGTTTACTCGGTGGGGTGCTCGGATCTGTCGTTTCGAGCGGTACGGTGTACTCTCGTAGGGTTTCTGAGAGTTCCGTCGGGGGCACTATAGCCTATCGACCGAACCGAACGGGAAAAAGGTTATTCAACGAACGGAAGTCGAGTTCGGTCCGTCAGGTTACTGGAAGCCGCGACCGACGCCGTCGTCTTCGATGAGGTCGTCTAGATCCTCTGTCAACAGTTCGTCCGCATCAGAGAACTCGTCGGTCAAGTCGTCTAGACGGTCCGGACGGCCGTCGAACTCGTACTCCATCGGTCCGAACGCCGGACTGTCGATAGCGTCCATCATGTCGGTAAATAGGTCCTCGGGCGTTGTCGGCGCTTCGGCGTGTACTTTCACCGTTTCTTCGAGCCGTTTCGCCATCGATTCAGCGTGGTCTTCGTCCTCCGGGGGCGACTGGACCGCAAAGCGGCCGCCGTCGTCGCCGCGACGTGGGAGGAGCGGTTCGATGTCGTCGTCGATACGGCGCGCGACGCGCGAACCCACGCCGCGAACTTCCATCGGGTTCTTCGCGTACGTTTTCAGTTCGTAGACGCCGGCGTCCGGATGCCCCAAGAAGAGTTCTTCACCGAGTCCGTCCTCACGGTGGCCAGCAACGGCACGCCACCCATCTGGGTCCACACCGGCGTCCGTAACGTCCGAGAGGATGTCTTTCCAATCCCTGACGCGCATACGTAACCGTACCACGTCGTGTCGGATGAGCGTGCCGATTTTGGCAGATTCATCGAAAATTCAAGGCGGATACCCCGAGGCAGTTGACTCAGACGACGCTGGAGGGTGTCGGCGGCAACGTGTCCGTGATCGACAACCGTGACCGACAGCGTTTTTCGCCCCGGCACGGACCTGTCGGTGTGAACCTCCGCGGCCGCATCGTCGAAGTGAGCGACGAACGCGAAGTGGAGACGCAGTACGGAACGCGCTCGCTCGCCGAAGTGTCGATTCGTCCCGGTGCGGCGGGTGACGGACCAATCGACGCCGTGGGCGACGGATCGGCCGACACCACTGACGCCGACGGCGATGCACTCGTCCGGGTGACGCTCTGGGGGAAGTGGACCCACACCGCAGACCTCGCAGAACCCGGCATGGACCTTCTCGTCACCGACGCCGAAGAGTCGGAGTATCGCGGCGAACCGACGTACTCGACGGCGAAAGAGTCGTACGTCGTCCTCGAACCGGATTTCCTCGTCGACGTGACAGACATTCGCTCGTGGGTGCAGTGCCCGCGGATGTACTATCTGAACAAACTGTCCGGAATCCCGCTGAACTATCCCGTCGTGAAGGGGACAATCGTCCACGAAGTGTTCGGTGACCTCCTCCGCGGGCGCGACTTAGACGACGCTATCGAGGAGCGCGTCGCCGAAGCGGGCCTGCAACTCGGCTTGCTCGGCTACGACGCGACCGAGGTTGAAGACGAGGTGCGGCGGAATGCGGCCGCCATCGAGGGCTGGTTAGCGCAGGGAACGCTTACGGAGGAAGACGAGTGGCGCTCGGAGTACACGCTCATCTCGCCGACGTTCGGGATTAAAGGCCGGGCGGACGCGCTCCGCCGCGGGATGCCCGTCGAACTGAAGACCGGCAAGAACCTCAAGCGCGACCCGCGATTCCAAGATAAGATTCAGGCCGCGGCGTACGCTCTCGTCCTCGACGAACGCGGCGTCCCGGCCAACACGGGGACGCTTCTCTACACGAAAAACACCGCTCTCGAACGACACGAGGAGTCCGGCGACCTCTCGCCCGCAAAGGAGTTCTCCATCGGAAACGGTCTCTTGGAGTTCGTCGTCCGCACGCGTAACGAAATCGCCGCGATGGAGTTTGATACCGCCGTCCCGACCGGATTCGAAGCGGACGCCAACTGCGAGTACTGCTTCGAACAGGACACCTGCATGGTGGTCTCTGGGCGTCTCGACCAAGAGTCGAAAGCAGGAAAGATCGGTAAGCCCCTTCCCGAAGACGAACGCGAGTACTTCGACCGAATCTACCGCGCTATCGAGGAGGAGCGGCGCGAGACGCACGCAGAGTACCGCAAACTCTGGGAGCAGTCCGCCGCGGAACGGGCCGACGACGACAGAGCGCTCATCGGTCTCGAACCGCTCGACCAACGTGAAATCGAGGGGCAGCGGTGGGAACTCACGGCGAAGAAACCCGACGGCGCGGTATCGAAACTCCGGGAAGGCGACGTGTGTCTCGCCAGCAACGGCGACCCCGTCGGAGGCCATGCAGAACTCTGCCGTATCCGCGAACTTGGAGACAGAGTGGTCGTCACCGCAGACGAACCCGTCGAACTCCGCCGACTCGACGTATACCCGTCCGAAATCTCTGTCTCGCGGATGCTCACCGCCGTCCACGACGCGCTTTTGAAGGGCGATTCAGACCGGAAGGACGTGCTGTTCGGCCGCCGGGACCCGGCGTTCACAGAGCGAAGCGAGGCGACGTATATCGATAATAACGACGCGCAGAACGAAGCCGTGAAACTCGCAGTGGACGCCGAGGATTTCGCTCTCGTTCACGGACCGCCGGGAACGGGAAAAACGTACACCATCGCTCGAATCGTCCGCGCACTCGTCGCTGACGGCAACCGTGTCCTCCTCTCTGCGTTCACGAACCGTGCGGTGGACAACGCACTCGAAGCGTTGCGCGATCAGGGCTTTGCGGACGCGGTGCGCGTCGGCACTGAGAACGGCATCCGCGAGGACATGCAGGATCTCCACTTGAAGACGACCGGCGACCCGAACGACCGGGTCGCAGAACTGACCGATGCACCCGTCGTCGCCGCGACTACTTCGTCGTGTGGATCACGCGTGATGCGCGAGCAGTCGTTCGACGTGGCGCTCGTGGACGAGGCGTCGCAGTTGACCGAACCGGGAACGCTCGCCGCCATCAACCGCGCCGACCGGTTCGTTCTCGTCGGCGACCACGAACAACTGCCGCCAGTCGTCCGCGCGGAGAACGACCTCCAGCAGTCGCTTTTCGAACGACTCATCGATGCCGCGCCGGAGGCGTCGGTGATGCTGGACCGCCAGTACCGTATGAGTCAGCGGATTCAGGCGTTCTCGTCGGCGGAGTTCTACGACGGCGCGCTTCGACCCGCGACCGGTGAAGTGGCCGCCCAACGGCTCTCGGATCTCGGTGTGGACGAGTCGGCGCTCCCGGAACCGCTCCGCGACCCGGTGGCGTTCATCGACCCCAATGGGTCGCGCGTCGGCAACACCAACCCCGTAGAAGCCGAGCGCGTGGCCGAACTCGTCGAGACGTTCGTCGCGGCGGGCGTCGAACCCGACGATATCGGCGTTATCGCGCCGTTCCGAGCGCAAGTAGCTGAGATCGGAAAACGGACAGACGTGACTGTGGACACCGTAGACCGATTCCAAGGCTCCTCGAAGGAGGTCGTCATCGTCTCGTTCGTCGCCAGCGGAACGCTCGACGGACCTATCTTCGAGGACCACCGTCGCATCAACGTCGCGCTGACTCGCGCGAAGAAGTCGCTCGTCCTCGTCGGCGACGCCAACGCCCTCGAATCCGACCCGTTCTACGCGCGGATGCTTGAGTGGGCGCGCCGGTGAGCGACAGAGTTCTGCTGCGGGATAGATTTTTTGTCGCGGGTGGGTGTGTCGCAAACATGTCTCTGACTGAGGCTTGCGAACGCGAAATTGTCGGACTCCACGACTTTTTCGAGCGGTGGTTCCGCGGTGAGGCACCCGAAACCGACGAGTCGTTCGCCCGTGTCGCGGACGCTCTCGGTCCGGCGTTCGAGATGGTAACTCCCGACGGCGAGGTGAGAAAACGTGATCCGTTGCTCGACTCCATCCGCGATGGCCACGGCCACGCGCCGGGCCTCTCTATCGACGTAAGCGACGTCGCAGTTCGACACGAAGACGGCGACACCTGCGTCCTTACCTACCGCGAACATCAGACGGCACCGGAGGAGGCGACGACACGGGTGAGTTCAGTCGTGTTCGTCCGCGATTCAGCCGTCACAGAGCAACGCTCTGCGGGCCATCGGGCGGAGTCTGGTGACCCTCCGGAGGGCGTCCGCTGGCACCACCTTCACGAAACGTGGGTCCCGAAGTGATCGGCCGCGGGCCGATGTACCTCCTTTTCGGGCGTTTCGTCGTCTGTGCCACCCTTACCAGAGAATCGCGGGCCAGACGAACTGGAACATGAGCCAGATGAGGACGGTCAAGACGGCCGTCATCACGAGATTCAAGATGACACCCGCCCGCATCATGTGTTCTTGTTGAATGTACCCCGACCCGAACACGATGGCGTTCGGCGGCGTCGCCACCGGAAGCGCGAAGGCGAAACTCGCGGCGACAGCTCCCGAAACGGAGAGGAAGATGGCGGCGGAGACTTCGGCGAGACCGAGCGTCGTCGCAAAGATACCGCCGATGCCGATGAGGATGGGGACGATAATACTCGCCGTCGCGGTGTTCGAGGTCATCTCCGTGAGGAAGATGATCAGCAAGACGACGACACCGACGACGAGGAGGATTGGCGCGCCGGTTAGCGAACCGAATACGGTGTTTGCTATCCAGTTTGTGGCACCGGTTGCAGCGAGAGCATCGGCGAGGGCGATGCCGCCGCCGAACAGGAGAATGGTTCCCCAGTCGATGTCTGCGAGTTCGTCCCACTCCATCGTGTCTGCGAGGACGAGCGCCGGAATGGCCGCAAGTCCGACCATCACGTAGTACAGCAGTCCCTGATGACCTTCGACGCCGAGGACCGTCGCACCCTTGCCGCCGAAGATGGTCGTCGCCCACGCGGCGGGCAGATAGTCGCTGAAGAAGCCACCGAGACCGCCGAGAACCCACAGTCCCGCTGTCGCGGTGAAGATGATGGCGACCCGCTTGCCACGCGTACTCAGCGGGCCTTCTTGACGGAGGTAGCGCCCCGCTTCGTCGCGGGCGTCATCGACGTCGTCTATCTTCGGCGGGTAGATACGGAAGGTGAGGAGATACCAGACGATCGGAAGCGTGACGATGACGATTGGGAGGCCGATAAGGAGCCACTGTACGAAGCCGATTTCGTAGCCGAGAATCTTGTCCAGTTGTCCAGCGAGAATCGCGTTCGGTGGGGTCCCGATAAGCGTCCCGACGCCGCCGACGCTGGCGGCGTAGGCCGTCCCGAGCAACATCGAAATCTGGAGGTTCGTGAAGGAATCGGAGCGAGTGGTGTCTGCCAACCCGCCGTCGGACGCCACGTCTGACGAGGTACCTGAATCTCTGTCTTCCGAACGGCTATCCGCGGCGACGCTCGAATCGATGTCGGCGCTCGGGTCGTCCGCCGCCGCCTTGACCTCTTCGCGGCCGAGTACCTGCGTGAGAACGCCGAGAGCGATGGGTGTCATCATCGCCGTCGTCGCCGTGTTCGACACCCACATCGAGAGGAAGGCGGTGGCGAGCATGACGGCCCCGACGAGTCGGCGAGGCGACGACCCCATAACGTACATCATGTACAGCGCGATTCTGCGGTCGATATCGTACTTCTGCAACGCGTTCGCCAGCATGAACCCAGCGATGAACAGGAAGATGAGGTGGTCCGCGAAGCCGACAAGTGCCGTGTCTAAGTCAGGGTAGACGCCCAGTGCCGTCAGGACGAACGGAATCGAAATAGCCGTCACAGCAAGTGGGAGCGCGCCGGTGACCCAGAGAAATCCAGCGAAGAACATCGTCGCCAGCGCGTACTGCCCTTTCACGGTCAACCCGCCCGGAGACGGAGCGACTGCAATGAGTGCTGTCCCGACGACCGCAACCGCGAATAGTATTAAACGCCGCTGAGATCGTGATTTACTGGGGTGTATCATTGATACACACATCTAATCCAAAACTACACGATTAATTCTTTCGAAGGTGGAAGATATGTGCGTCCTTATAACACACAATTCAGCTAAAAGTACGTCGTGAGGGCTTCGATCTGGTCTGCGTCGAGTTCAGCGGCGTATAGCTCGAACAATTCCTCTCGTCGCGGACGCGAGAGGGCACGCGTTCCGGATTCGAGCATCGAGATGTGTGCTTGGACGATGTCGTCAACCTCGCGTTCGACCGACCGTTGGTCGTATCCGGCGGCGACGCGGAGCAGTCGCCACGCGAGCGGAGAGATATCAGCGACGTCGAAAGACGACGGTGCGGCCATCGACCGATTCTCACCGTTCAGCGCACAAAAATCTATACCGAAACTGGCACCGATTCGTCGCTCGCGTCTCGTCTGCGCCACGTCGGAGCGTTCTTCTTTCCTGCTAACGAATTCCACCCGTTCTATGACCTCGCTGCGAGACCGGTTCGAAGAGTCAGACGCGTTCCGTCGGGGAGTCCTCGGTGCCATTTCGGGCGCACTCGCCGGGGTGGTGCTTACACTCCTCGGAAGCAACAGTGCGGGCGATTTTCTCGTCGCCATCTTCGTCGGCATCGTCACGTACATCGCGCTCTGGCTGCTGACGAGTTGAGTTCTCTCTCCGCGAGAGATTAGTCGTCCACTGGCACGGCCTCGTCGTCACCGATTTCGTCTAAGACGCGGGCGTGGAACGCTTTGAGGGCTTGACTCTCGTCTTCTGCGAGAACCACGTCGCTGGCCATGAGCGTGGCGAGACCGAACGCACGCGGCGTCGGTGAGTCCACGTTGCGTGCGACGACTTCCACGTCGCCCGACTTGACGCCCCGAAGTACGTCTTTGACCGCGGCCACGTTCAGTTTGTCCTCCAGAATCTCTCGGTACGTCTCCTCCATCACGGCGAAGCCGTCGAGATCCTGCGCGAACGACAGGAGCATCTCCGAGGACACCTGTTGTTGGGCCGCGGACTTTTCGTACCCCTTGTAGCGCTTCAGTATCATCAGCGCGCGGGTGGCATTGATACGGAAGTACCGCTTCAGGAGGTCCGTGCCGTCGAGTGCGGCCCGCAGATCCTCGTCAACCGAGTCGGGGTCGATGTCGCGGATGACGGCCTCTACGTCCACTTTCCGGTTCAGCGGCATCGAGATGGAGAACCCGTTGTCCGCGACGGCCACCTGCACGTTCGCGTTCGACCGCCGCGCGAAATGAAAGGCGATGAGGCGCGAGAGACCGTCGTTGAACCGCCGGCCGTAGTTCGAGTGGACGTAGAAGCGCCGTTGGTACTCGTCTCTGTCGAGTTGCTCCTCGATGGCAATGCGCGACTCGGTTGCAACGCTCTCGGAACCGGCGTAGCGCACCTGCTCGTCGAACATCCGAGTGATGGCACGGACGCTGTTTTCGTCCACCGGAAACGCACGGAGCCACGTCCGTACGGCCGGCGGACCGCCGTCGTCTAATCTGCCGAGGAGTTCGCCTTGAAATCGCGTTATCTCTCGGCCCAAATCGTACGAGAGGGGCAAGCGCTCGGAGAACCACGAGGGAACCGTTGGCCGCTTGCTCGTTCTGTCCACGTACACCTTCGACCCGCGTCGGTAGCGGTACTCGAAATGTTCGCCACCGAGGACGAACACGTCACCGGAGTCGATGGTGTCGAGGTAGTTCTCGTCCAGTTGGCCGACCCACTCGTCGCCCGACCGGGTCATCACGTCGCAGGTGAACGAGTCGGGGATGGTGCCGATGTTCGTCATGTAGATGACGCGAGCCATCCGCCCGCGCTTACCGACGAGCGGTTCGCCCACGTCGTACTCCTCGTAATGGTGTTCGCCGTCGGGCGCGTCGTTCGTGTCGCGCCATACCTTCGCGTAGACGTTCTTGTCCTCCAGTCCCTCGTAGTCGGCCGTGAGATACGCCATCAGTTGCTCCCACTCGGCGTCGGAGAAGTTCCGGTACGGGTACGCACGCCGGAGCGTCTGCAGTATCTCCTCCTCGCGCCACACCCGGTTGATGGCCATCCCGTAGACGTGCTGAGCGGCGACATCTTGGGCGTTTTCAGGGACGAACACCCGGTCAACGAATCCGTCTTCGGCCTTCCGCAGCATCACTGCGCACTCGACTAACTCGTCTCTATCGAGGGCGATGACGCGCCCCTCGACGGTCTGTCCGAGTCGGTGACCCGCGCGCCCGACGCGTTGGAGCAACGAAGCGACTGATTTCGGCGACCCCACCTGTACCACGAGGTCGATGTGCGGCATGTCGATGCCGAGTTCGAGGCTGGTCGAGGTCGTCACTACGTCCAGATTTCCGTCTTTTAGCTCGCGTTCGATCTCCTGTCTGCGCTCTTTGGACAGACTCCCGTGGTGGCACCCGGAGTTCTGCTCGTCGTAGCCGTCGTAGTTCTCCCTGAGGTTGTGGAGAACGCGTTCTGCGCCCGACCGGGTGTTGGTGAAGACGAGTGTGTTCGTGTGCGACTGCACCAACTCGTCCAGTCGGTCGTAGAACCGCTCTTGAACGACGTTCCGGGGCGTGTTGATGAGGTCGTCTGTTGGACACTCCAACTGCAGGTCGAAGTCGCGGACGAACCGCGTGTCCACGAGTTCATACTCGCGGGGGTCGCCGTCGTCGCCGCGTCCTACGAGAAATTCGGCCATCGTCGAGAGCGGTTCGACCGTCGCCGAACAGCCGATTCGAGTCGGTGAATCGTGACACAGATTCTCCAGACGCTCCAACGAGACGGAGAGATGCGTGCCGCGTTTGTTCTCCGCGAGACTGTGTATCTCGTCTACGATGACGTACTCGACGGTCCGAAGTTTCTCCTTGAACTTCGGCGAGTTGAGGAGAATCGAAAGCGTCTCGGGCGTCGTGTTGAGGATGTGCGGCGTCGTCTCCAGCATCTTCTGCCGGTCGGTACTGTCGGTGTCGCCGTGGCGGATTGCGTGCCGGAGAGTGACCGTCTCGCCGCGTTCGTCCATCCTCTCGGTGATTCCCTCAAGCGGTTGTGTAAGGTTGCGATGGATGTCGTTGGCCAGAGACTTCAGCGGCGAGATGTACAGACAGTACACCGAGTTTTCGAGACCGTCTGCTAACTCCCTGTCGCGTCGGAACAGGTCGTTAATGATGGCGGTAAAGGAGGCAAGCGTCTTTCCGGACCCCGTGGGCGCACAGATGAGGGCGTTTTCCGAGTCGTCGATGAGGGGGACCGCTTCGCGCTGCGGCGGAGTGAAGAAGCCGCCGTTGCCGTCTACGTAGCGTCCGAACTGATCGACCCACCACTCGCGGACGGACGGTTCGAGTCGCGCAAGGACGTTTTCGTCAGCGAGTGACACCGTCTGCGGGTCGAAGTCGAACGGGTCAGTCGCTCGCTCCGCCGCCTCGCAGAGAAGTCGCCGACCACGGCTACTCATTTGGTCTCAGTCGGGACCGCGGCTGTAAGTGGGTTGCGCCCGCACGAGACTACCGTTGTATCCAGTGCTGTGGGTCAAGAATTCCAGACTGCAGAGCAGGATCATCTGCCGTGTTGTTGCCGGTGGCGCTCCCCAACTGCTCGGGGTCGTGTGTCGGTCTCGTCGCTAGAGTCATGTAGAACGGCAGGTCTGCGCTTCGTCCACGTCCAAGATTTCTATGGTCCGGTCTCCGTGGACGGTTACGAGGTGCCCCGCGTACCGAAACGTGATTCGCTCGGCCGCTTGCCGGCCGGCGAACAACTCGTCCAGTACGTCGGGGTCTATCGCGTCGTACAGCGGGGGGAGTTCGAGAACCGGCGTATCTGCGGCGACACTGACCGCTTCTACGACGGCGAGGCTGATCGCCTCGTCCGCATCCGCAGTAACTGACGACGAATTTGCACTCGTTACCATGTGCATGTCAATTAGTGTCTCGGTTTATGAATGTTCGTCAGACTTTCATCTATAGCAAACGCAGCCAGTGTTGGCAGCCGGTCTATCGTTGGTTTTCTTCGATATTGTAACCGGACTTTGGTGGTTCCCTCCTGAGATTGGCGGCTAAAAGTAAGACAAACGGATCTGGTTCATCATCTATATAATTGGACGACGGTGACAGATTCACGTATGGCTCCTCCACGGCACGGCGATTCTCTTCCACCCGCGTTCGGGTTCCTCCCGGTTCTCGTCGCAAACCTACCTCCGCTCATCGGGGTGTTGTGGCTCGATTGGGATCCGGAAACACTTGTCGCCGTGTACGCCCTTGAGCTACAGTTGCTATTCCTCCTCGCGGGAGCGAAAGCGCTGTTCGCCGGCCAGCCGCCAGTCTCCGATCGAGAGAGTGGCGTCATCAGCGTGTCGAGTAACGATCTCGTCGCCAAACGCGGGAGCGTGAGCGTTCACGAGTTCCTTCCACCCATATACCCGCGCAACGTTCCGTTCGCTGCTGCAGTCATCTATGGCGGTGCGTGGTTCGGCCTTTTCATCAGCTTCAGCCTCTCAGAAGTCATTGCAGTCAGTGATGTCATCCGTCATCCGGCAGTACTCTCAAGCGTCGCTGTGCTGCTCATCGGTCAACTCGGCGAGACCGGCTACTCCTACATTCGGAGCGGACGGTACGCAGATGTCTCTCCGTACTCAGTCGTCGAAATTCCCGCTCGGCAGGGATTCTTCCTCATGGCCGTCCTATTTATCGTCCCGTTTATCGCCCCAGTAACGGGTGCTGCCGGAACAACGCTTGCGCTCGTTGGATTCGTGTTTGCAAAACTCCTCTTCGAGTGGTCCGGCTTCCGTGCGGAACGCGACGGTGGAGGTCGGCTCACTAGCTGGCTCTCTGGTCCGGATAGCGATTCCGCGCTGGAACCGCTCGACGTTCCCGATGATGATCCCTCAGCCGCGATTGACGTTGACCGGCGTGCGGTTGCGGCGACCGCGGTCTGGCGTGCAGTTACGACTACGGGACCGTTTTACGCCACCATGGCCACGTTTGTCTGGCTCGGACTGATCGCCATCGTTGCCGGCGAGCCGTCTCCAGCCCTCCGGAGTGGCTCGGCTTTTATCGCATTCCTGCTGTTCTGCATCATGTTCTGTAGCGACATCGTCATGGGAGTCCTCGAGAGCGGCTGGGTAACGTACCGACGCATTGGCGACCAGCTTGTCGCCTACGACCGACTAACCGGCGACACACAGTGGTCGGCGCCGGTGGGTGTCCTTCACAACGCGACAGTCGTGGAAACTCAGTTCTCAGACCGGTATTTCGACACACGAAGGCTGACCGTGAAGACGGGGGGAGACGACGATGACACCGAACGCACCCTCGGGCCAGTCAGTAATCCGGAAGCACTGATCGAGACGTTCGAGCTACCGATTCGGTCAACCGAACTCTCGCCGCTCAACCAGTGGCTCGCTGGCATCGCTGTCGCCTCGGCTTGCCTCATCGTGGTCGCTGGTGCCACGTTGCTCGTAACGCCGTTCGGTCCACCCGCTGGCTGGCTGTACGTGTTGCTTCTGCTTCCGTTCCTCACCGCTGTCCCGAAGGGAGTCTGGAAACTTGCGCACGCGTGATCTCCCGCCCGCGACAACCCACCAAGTTATACTTCCGTCGTCAGTGTACTGTGCCCCATGCGCGTCACGTTTCTCGGAACCGGAAGCGCGATGCCGCTTCCGGACCGCGTCCAGACTGGTCTCCTCGTTGAATCCGACGAGCGTTCGCTGCTCGTGGATTGCGGAAGCGGCGTCCTCAACCGTCTCACGAACACTGACGTGGGGTACGAAGGCATCGGTACCGTTCTCCTCACTCACCACCACCTAGACCACGTCTCGGACCTCCTCGCCCTCCTGAAAGCCCGGTGGTTGGCCGGCGAGACGCATCTGGAAGTCGTGGGACCGACCGGGACCAAACGGCTTCTCGACGGGCTTCTCGACGTTCACGACTACCTACAGGACCGCGTTGAACTCCGAATCCGGGAGGTCACCGCCGGGTCGTTCGAGGTCGCGGGCTTCGAAATCGAGGCGACGGAGACGCGACACTCGAAGGACTGTCTCGCATACCGGTTCCACGGCGACAGCGACGCCGGAGACGATGACCGGAGCGGCGGCGATTTCGTCTTTTCGGGCGACTCGGAGGCGTTCGAGGGATTAGCCAACTTCGCCGACGGCGCGGCCGTCCTCGCACACGACTGCTCGTTCCCCGACGAAGTGGACGTTTCAAACCATCCGACACCCGCACAGTTGGGCGAGGCACTGGCCGGATACGACATCGGTCGCGTCTACCTCACGCACCTGTATCCGCATACCGAAGGAAAACACGAGGAGATGCTACAGTCGATTGGTGACCGCTACGACGGCGACGTACGCTTCGCACGCGACGGCCTCCGAATCGACATCTGATTCCGCGACGAGTCCTCAGAGTCAATCACGGATGACGGTTCCGGCGTCCTCGCCCGCAAGAAATCGCGGGAGGGCGTCGGGTCCGAAGACGTGAGCGGGCGCGCCGAGTTCGAGGAGAGCGCGCACCTTCGCGGCCATTCCGCCGGTCACGTCAGTCGCGTCACTGCCACCGAGAACGCTCGCTACATCCTCGAACGCCGTGATTTCTGGAATCACTTCGTTGTCGGCGTCGAGAACACCCGGAACGGTCGAACAGAGTCCGACACGGTCGGCATCAAGACCGCGAGCGAGCGTCGTGACGAGTTCGTCACCGCTGACCACCGTTGCGCCCGACGCCGCGTGGGCAATGACATCGCCGTGAAGAACGGGGACGAACCCCTCATCCAGCATCGTCGCCGTCGAATCGAGTGGGAGCGAAAAGGCGGCTTCGGCGTCCCGCGCACCCAACGAGAGTGGCTGAACCGGCAGTGCTGCGATGCCAGCGTCCTGAAGCCGCGTCACGACGGCGTCGTTCAGGCGGCGCATCGCGTCGTGAATCTCGAAGACCGCTTCGGCGTCGTGCGTCCCTTGACTGTCGCTGACGCCGTGCTTTTCGGCGTTGTGATGGCCGAAACTCCCGCCACCGTGAACGATGACGAGGCGTGAGGGGTCCGAATCGGCTACCGCGGCTACCGCGGCGTCGAGGCTGTCGTCATCGACCGTCTCAGGGGTTGATTTGTCCGTGACGACGCTTCCGCCGAGTTTGAGGACGGTCGTCATTCGTCTTCCACCCGGACACCGTCGCGGGCGAGTTCGGCACGAAACACGTCTTCGCACTCGGCGGTGTAGCGGAGCGCGGTCTCCGTCTCCGCCGTCTCGTCTAAGGCGACGATACAGCCACCGCCGCCCGCGCCGGTGAGTTTCGCACCGTGCGCGCCCGCCTCGCGGGCCGCCCATACCATGTTGTCGAGCGTGCGTGAGGAGACGCCGAGAGCTTCCAGCAGTCCGTGATCGAAGTCCATCAGGCGGCCGAGTTCGGCCAGTACATCTTCCGGTGGGTGATCCGTCGGGTCGGCCTCGGCGAGGACGGACTCGCCGCGCCGGACGAGGTCGCCGATACTCTCGACGGTATCGGCTGCGAAGTCGTACTCGTCGCGGAGCGACCGGACACCGGCGACGAGTTTTCCCGTGTCGCCCGCGCCGCCGTCGAAGCCGACGACGAACGGGAGACTCGGCGCGTCGATATGCTGGCAGTCGTCGCCCTCGACGCGAACTGCGCCGCCGACTGCACAACAGAAGGTGTCCGCGCGCGAGGCTTGGCCGTCCTGTACCTCGTACTCCGCGCGGTAGGCGCGCGCTGCGAGTTCTTCGGGATCGAGTGGGTGGCCGAGTTCGCGCGTCGCGGCGTCGATACTGGCGACGACGACGGCTGCCGACGACCCGAGGCCTGCACCAAGCGGGATGTCGCTCTCGACAGTGACATCAAAGCCCGCATTCGGTGCGTTGGCCGCATCTCGCGCTTGTTCGACGGCGACATCGATATATTCGATACCGGCCTCGACGAGCCCTTCCGAGACATTCACGTCGGGTCGCTCGTCACCGTTGCCACCGTACTCGACGGTAAAGCCGTCGAGGCTCAGGTCCGGCGCGCTGACGCGAACCCGCGAGTCCTCACGTGTCTCGACTGAGACGGTCGCCCGACGCTCGATAGCGCAGGGCACCGCCGGTTCGCCGTAGACGACTGCGTGCTCCCCGAACAGGTAGACCTTCCCGGGAGCGCTGGAAACGGTCATATTCGAGGATTCCGCGGGCACCGCTTAAGCGTATCCGACTGCGGTCACGCGCTGACTGCAGTCCTGCTCCGATTGCGACCACCCGCTCCTCTGCTCACTCGGACTCGACAGACACGTCAGAGAGGTCGTCGAGTTCGTCTAAGTCGTCGTCGTCGCCTCCGGACAGAACTTTCACCGCGATAGCGAGGGCGACGAGGAGAACGAAGCTGACGATTGCCATGCCGCCGATGCCCCGACCCGACCCCACACTCTCTGTCTCCTCTTCGCCGTGGACTTCGATGGAGTGGTACTCTTCCTCGCCTTCTGATTCGTCTTCACCTTTCGACCCCTTCCCGAAGAACTGGGAACCGATATTGGGGGTGTCGTGCAGATGAATCTCGAAAAGCGTGAACGATTTGTTTCCCATAGCACAGTCAGTACGCCGACAAAAGACATAATCATTGTGTTCGTTGCACCGCATGCATCTCATATCGGTGCTTTGAGGTAGCGATTTGACCTCCCTCAAACCATGGACGATACACGACGAACGTTCCTGAAGGACCTCCTGACGACGCCGAGTCCCTCCGGTTACGAGGCTGACGGGCAGCGCGTCTGGGTTTCGTACGTCGAGGAGTTCGCCGACGAAGTGCGCGTTGACGACTACGGCAACGCCGTTGCGGTCCACGAAGGAACGGGTGGGGGACCCGAAATCGCCTTCACGGGCCACGCCGACGAGATCGGGTACATTGTCCGCGACGTGACCGACGATGGATTCCTCCGCATCGCGGCTATCGGCGGCGCTGACCGTACTGTTTCGAAGGGCCAGCACGTCACCGTGCACGCGGCCGACGGTGAGGTTCCGGGCGTTATCGGACAGACGGCGATTCACCTCCGCGACGTTGGCGAGGAGGAGTACGACGACTTAGAAGAACAGTTCGTGGACATCGGCGCGGCAGACGAGGCGGAAGCGCACGAACTCGTCGAAGTCGGTGACCCGCTAACCGTCGAAACGCGCGTCCGCGACCTGCACGGATCACGCATGGCCGCCCGCGGGATGGACAACCGTGTCGGGACGTGGGCCGCCGCCGAAGCCCTCCGACACGCCGTCGAAGCGGACGTGGACGCGACGGTCTACGCCGTGAGTACAGTGCAAGAGGAACTCGGCGTCCAGGGCGCGAAGATGGTCGGCTACGACCTGAACCCCGACGCCGCCGTCGCCATCGACGTGACGCACGCGACGGACAACCCTGATGTAGAGAGTAAACACAAAGGTCCCGTCGAACTCGGCGAAGGGCCGGTCATCACTCGCGGGAGTGCGAACCATCCTGCCGTGGTCGAACTCGCACGCAACGCGGCCAACGACGCCGACGTTGACGTGCAGTTGCAGGCTGCTGGGATTCGGACCGGTACCGACGCCGACGCCTTCTACACCTCCCGAAGCGGGATTCCATCGCTGAATATCGGCATCCCGAACCGCTACATGCACACGCCGGTCGAAGTGGTGGATACTGAAGACCTCGACGCGATTGCGACGCTTCTCGGGTCGATGGCGGTAGGCGCTGAAGACGCCGCACCGTTCGGTGTGAACGTATAAACCACTCTGGCCGCTCGACCGCTCGGACGCGGTACTCGGCGGTGACGGCCGTCTGCATGGGCCTACCACGCACGCCGGTTAGCGCGAAAGAAAACCGTTAAAAGTCGCGGAAGGGTGATTTGGGGTATGGCTGGAACTATCGAAGTGCTCGTTCCCGGCGGGGAGGCCAACCCCGGTCCGCCGCTCGGACCGGAACTCGGCCCGACGCCTGTGAACGTGCAGGACGTCGTGCAGGAAATTAACGATGAGACCGCCGCGTTCGACGGCATGGAAGTGCCCGTGACGGTCGAGTACGACGACGACGGCTCGTTCTCCATCGAAGTCGGCGTCCCGCCGACGGCGGAACTCATCAAGGACGAAGCCGGTTTCGAAACCGGGTCCGGCGAACCCCAGGAGAACTTCGTCGCCGACCTGAGCTTCGACCAAGTGAAAAAGATTGCCGAGCAGAAGTCCTCCGACCTCCTCTCGTACGACACGAAGAACGCTGCGAAGGAAGTCGTCGGGACCTGTACCTCCCTCGGCGTCACCATCGAGGGGAACGACCCCCGCGAGTTCAAAGAGCGTATCGACGACGGCGAGTACGACGACCAACTCGTCGCATAATCGCCCTTCGACCGCTCCCGCGGGACGGCACTCCCTTTTTGATTCCTCACCGCTGAGCGGCGGTACCGTCACCAGCCTTGTATGCGCCCCCGTCCCACGGAGACGCGGCGTAACGGCCTCATACCAGTCGCTTGGGCGATTGCTTCGACGGACTTAAGGCCGGCATTCCCGTTGCCTCCGACGAGGCAGGCAGACGCCTGTTTCACTGACCCGTAGGAGCAATCCTGCGTACTACGGAGGTGAATAATGGCAGATACGATAGTTGACGCAGTCTCTCGCGCACTTGACGAGGCACCTGAGCGGAACTTCCGCGAAACGGTTGACCTTGCGATCAACCTGCGCGACCTTGACCTAAACGACCCGTCGAAGCGTGTCGACGAGAGCATCGTGCTCCCGGCCGGCACCGGACAGGAGACGAAGATTGTCGTCTTCGCGACTGGCGAGACCGCACTTCAAGCTGAGGAGGTTGCCGACCAAGTGATGGACGGCGACGACCTCGAAGACCTTGGAGACGATACGGACGCCGCCAAAGATCTCGCGGACGAAATCGACTTCTTCGTGGCAGAGGCCAACATGATGCAAGATATTGGCCGTTACCTCGGGACCGTTCTCGGTCCACGAGGGAAGATGCCGACGCCGCTCCAACCCGACGACGACGTGGTCGAAGTTGTGAATCGGATGAAGAACACGGTCCAACTCCGCAGTCGTGACCGCCGCACGTTCCACACCCGCGTGGGTGCAGAGGACATGTCGGCCGACGAAATCGCGGAGAACATCGACGTCATCGTTCGTCGTCTCGAGGCAACACTCGAGAAGGGTCCCCTCAACATTGACGGGATCTTCGTGAAGACGACGATGGGTCCGTCGGTGGAGGTACGCGCATGAGCGAGAGCGAGTCCGTCCGCAAGACAGAGACCATCCCCGAGTGGAAACGCATCGAAGTCGGTGAACTCACCGACTTCCTCGAAGAGTACCAGTCCGTCGGCGTCGTCAGCGTCACCGGCATCCCGAGCCGCCAGCTGCAGAGCATGCGTCGGGATCTTCACGGAAGCGCGGAGCTTCGGATGAGCCGAAACACGCTCGTCACCCGCGCGCTCGAACAGGTCAACGACGGCCTCGAAGAGCTGACCGACTACGTCTACGGACAGGTCGCACTTGTCGGGACGAACGACAACCCGTTCGGCCTGTACAAGCAGCTCGAAGCGTCGAAGACGCCTGCACCCATCAACGCGGGCGAAGTCGCCCCGAACGACATCGTCATCCCCGAGGGTGACACCGGTGTCGATCCGGGTCCCTTCGTTGGTGAACTCCAGCAGGTCGGTGCGTCCGCCCGCATTATGGAGGGCTCCATCAAAGTCACCGAGGACTCCCACGTCCTCGATGAAGGTGAAGTCGTCTCCGAGGAACTCTCAAACGTCCTGAACGAGCTCGGAATCGAACCCAAGGAGGTCGGTCTCGACCTTCGTGGCGTCTACTCTGAAGGCGTCCTGTTCGAACCCGACGAGCTCGCAATCGACGTCGAGGAGTACCGCGCGGACATCCAGTCCGCCGCGGCCGGTGCCCGCAACCTTTCGATCAACGCGGGCTACCCCACGGCGCAGACCGCACCCACGATGCTCGCAAAAGCCGCCGGCGAGGCGAAGGCCCTCGGCCTGTTCGCCGCCATCGAGGATCCCGAACTCGTTCCGGACCTCATCGCCAAGGCAGATGCGCAGCTCCGCACGCTTGCAGCGCAGATTGACGACGAGGAGGCCCTCCCTGAGGAACTCCGCGGCGTCGAAGCGCCCGCAGCGGCGCCCGCCGACGAGGCGGACGAAGACGAATCGACTGACGAAGAAGATACTGAAGCCGAAGCCGACGACACCGACGACGACGATGAAGACGACGGAGACGGTGCTGAAGGCCTCGGCGCGATGTTCGGATAATCAACGAGGAAGATAACAATGGAATACGTTTACGCAGCTCTCATCCTGAACGAATCGGACGAAGAGGTCAACGAAGAGAACGTCACCGCAGTGCTCGAATCCGCCGGTGTTGACGTCGAGGAATCCCGCGTCAAGGCGCTCGTCGCCGCGCTGGAAGACGTCGACATCGAGGAAGCTGTCGAGACGGCTGCCGCCGCACCCGCGCCCGCCGCGGGCGGTGCTGGTGGCGAAGTCGAAGCCGCTGGCGACGACGACGATGACGAAGGCGGCGAGGAAGAAGAAGAAGCCGCAGAAGAAGAAGAGGAAGACGAAGAGGCCTCCGGCGAAGGTCTCGGCGAACTCTTCGGCTAAACCCGACGCAGTTCGCACGTCCATCCGGACGTCGCCCTTCGAATCGTCAGTACAATCCGAATTTTTTGGCAGTAACGTCGTGAGCGACGGCTTTGGGTTGATTGTTCGTTCCCGCTCGATTCCTGCGACGACCGCCTTGCTTGGCCTCCACCGAACTCCTCGCTCCCACCGAACGTTCAAATACGAGCGGGCGGCCAGCACGCGCAGATGCCCGTCTCGCTGGTTCAACTACCTGCCATCCCGTGGTCGCTCCCGGTCATCGCCGCACTGTGGTCACACCCTGCTGCCGTGACCCTCGGGTTCGCCGTCGGCGGTGTCTTCCTCGGAACAGTGAGCGGACTCGTCCCGGGGTTGCACGTCAACGCACTCGCGCTCCTGTTGGCGGCGGTCGCACCAACGATCACGGCGCCGCCAACAGCGATTGGGACCGCCGTCATCGCGGCGGGCGTCGTGCACACGTTTCTTGACGTGGTTCCAGCGCTCGTCCTCGGCGTCCCCGACGCCGCAACGGCAGTCGGGTCGTTGCCCGGTCACCGACTGGTCCTCGCCGGACGTGGACGCGAGGCGATCCGCCTGTCGGCCGTCGGAAGCGGTGTCGCCGTCGCGTGTGCAGTGCCACTCGCATTGCCCCTCTCGCATTTCGTCGCCACCGGGCGCGAGCAGTTATACGCAGCGCTCCCCCTCATCCTCGCCGTCGTCATCGTCCTCCTCGTCGCCGCCGAACCGACGTGGCGACGGCGCACCGGTGGCGTCGCGTGTTTCACACTCGCCACGGCACTCGGCACGCTCACGCTCGATTTGCCCACTGCGGGATCGCTCGTTCCATCGTCGGCCGCGTCAATGCTTGCGCCGTTGTTCGCCGGATTGTTCGGCGCGCCTGTCCTCATTGATTCGCTCGACGGACGTGGGACAATCCCACCACAGGACGGGACAAAAGCAGCGCTCTCACTGCGGGAGACGCTCCGAGCGGCGGTCTCTGGTGTGGGTGGCGGCGCGCTCGTCGGCTACCTACCGGGCGTCTCGGCGGGCGTGGCGACGGTCCTCGCACTCGGCGGCGTTGGCGGTGACAGTCGTCCCGGTGATGAAAGTGACGCTGATCGGATCGACCGCCAGTACATCGTAGCGACCAGCGGTGCGGACACGGCGACAGCCGTCTTCGCGGCCGCGGCACTCGTCGTGGTTGGCGACGAACGAAGCGGCGTTGCTGTCGCACTCGCATCCGTCGGTGGCGGCGGGTCGCCGTTCGGGTCGGTGACGGCCCTCGCAGTCCTCGTCTTCGCTGCGGGTGTCGGTGCGATACTCGTTCCCGTCCTCGGCGACCGCTATCTAACCGTCGTGCGACGACTGCCGCACCGTCCGCTCTCTGCGACCATTCTCGCCGTACTGTGGGTGCTCGCCGGCGTCTTTGCCGGAGTCACTGGTCTGTGCGTCTTCGCCGTCGCCGCACTGCTCGGCCTTCTTCCGCCGCGTCTGGGTGTTCGTCGCGTTCACCTGATGGGGGTGCTAGTCGGCCCCATCGTACTCGGATGAATCGGAAAGACAACCGTTAAAAGTCGCGGATGGGTTGGTAGCCGTATGAGCCAGTCCGACCAGCGACACGCGAGACAGTGCGTGTCCTGCGGGATCAACATCTCCGGCATGAGCGCGGCGACGTTCGACTGCCCGGAGTGCGACACCGAGATTTCGCGCTGTGCGAAGTGTCGAAAGCAGAGCAACCTCTATGAGTGTCCCGACTGCGGCTTCATGGGTCCGTAAATATGGGAAAAGTAGCTTCCAAAATGAAGGTCATGCCGAACAGCCCCGAAATCGACCTCGACGAGCTTCAGGAGCGTCTCGAAGACTCGCTTCCCGAAGGCGCGAAGATCAACGGCTTCGAGCGTGACGATGTCGCATTCGGCCTCGTCGCCCTCCTGCCGACGGTCATCGTCCCCGACGACGCGGGCGGCACGGAAGCCGTCGAAGAGGCGTTCTCGGACGTAGACGGCGTCGAAAGCGTCTCCGTCGAAAACGTCGGCCGCATCTAAGTCGGCTCGAACGACTTTTCTCGTTCAGTAACACTGCAAGCAGTTGCAGTCGTTGCTGTATGCTACAGATCTGGAGCGGCGCTTCTACGGAGAGATATCGGTGTTCTCGGGGTGATTCGGCTACTCGCTACGTTCAGCGAAGAGGACGCCGACGACCGGAGAGAGGATGAATCCAATCCCGACTGCGACCAGCAGCGTGAAAACTGAACTGGTACCGAGTATCCACATGAGGGCGACCCCGATGACGGCACCGAGGAGGATACCGGCAGCAGTACCGACCCCGAACCGCTCCGCGAGGTGACTCGACGCGCCGGCCGGAGGCTCCTCGGACGACGACTCGTACTCCACCACCGTCTGCTCGCCGGAACGGTTGCTGCTCTCAACAGCAAGTTCTTGTGCCATATGTCGTCGTACTCTCGCCAGTGTGTTATGTTTACCGCGTTTTCAGATAAAAGACGATGATCAATAGTCGAAAGCGGCGGCGCTAGAATGCGGCGTCGAACGCGGCGTCGAGATCCGCCTTCATATCGTCCACGTGTTCGATTCCAACTGAGACGCGGACGAGGCCGTCGGTGAGGCCCGCTTCGAGTCGTTCCTCGCGTGGGATGGCTGCGTGCGTCATCGCTGCGGGCTGTTCGATGAGGCTCTCGACGCCGCCGAGACTCTCTGCAAGCGTGAACACGTCCGTCTCCTCGACGACGGTGGAGGCCTGTTCAAGCGTCCCGTCAACCTCGAACGAGAGCATTCCACCGAAGTCGTCCATCTGTTCGGCTGCGAGTTCGTGTTGCGGGTGCGACTCCAGACCGGGGTAGTACACGTCGGAGACGGCGTCGTGGTCATCCAGCCAGCGAGCGAGTTCGCTTGCGTTCTCGCAGTGGCGGTCCATCCGGACGCCAAGCGTTTTCGTTCCGCGGAGGACGAGGAAACAGTCGAACGGCGACGGCGTCGCGCCGACGGAGTTCTGGTAGAATCCGATCTCTTCGTCCAGTTCCTCGTCGTCGGTGATGAGCGCGCCCGCGACAACGTCAGAGTGGCCACCGAGGTACTTCGTCAGCGAATGCGAGACGATATCCGCACCGTGTTCGAGCGGTCGCTGGAGGTACGGCGTGGCGAACGTGTTGTCAACGGCGCAGAGCGCGTCGTACTCGTGTGCGAGGTCCGCGAGTGCCGAGATGTCGTTGACACGCATCAGCGGATTTGTCGGCGTCTCAGCCCACAACAGCGCCGTCTCTTCGCGCATCGCATCGGCCACGGCATCGTGGTCGGTGGTGTCTACGAAGTCGAAAGAGAGGTCGTACTTGTCGTACACCTGCGTGAAGATACGGTGTGTACCGCCGTACACGTCGTCACCGGTTACGACGTGGTCGCCCGCTTCAAGCAGATTGAGAACTGTGTTAATTCCCCCCATTCCCGAGGAGAACGCGCGACCGAACTCCCCGCCTTCGAGGGCGGCGAGGTTGTCTTCGAGGTCCGACCGCGTCGGGTTCCCCGTCCGCGAGTACTCGTAGCCGCGGTGGTCGCCCGGTCCATCTTGCACGTACGTCGAGTTGGCGTAGATAGGCGTCATCAGGGCACCCGTCTCCTCGTCAGGGTCTTGTCCGGCGTGAATCGCGCGCGTCTCGATTCGATGAGTACTGTCGTCGTCCATACGGGAGTCGTCTCGGGGGACGGGCCTGACTCTTGCCCTTCTGGGTGACGATGCACCAGTCGCGCCACGGTCCCGCACGCGCGAGACAGGAACGTGCGTTTTATAACTGCGTCACCAGTATTCTGCCTCACGACTATGCCGAGTTCCAACGGTCCGCTTCACGGGACGCGAGGAAAGCTGTCGAACAAACCCCGCGAGCGTGGCACCTCCCCGCCGCAGCGAGCGATTCAGGAGTACGACGAGGGCCAGAAGGTCCACCTGAAAATCGACCCCAGCGTTCGTAAGGGTCGTTTCCACCCGCGCTTCAACGGTCACACCGGCGAAGTGATCGGTAAACAGGGCCGTGCGTTCAAGGTCCAGATCAACGACGGTGGCAAGGACAAGACGCTCATCGTCCGACCCGCTCACCTGCGCGCTCAGCAGTAACTCTCTCCGCCGATGACCATCTTCAAAGAGAAGGTACACGAGGAGTATCTCACCACGAGTGAGGTCAAAGAGCTCCTCGAAGACGTCGAGGCCGAACGCGCCGCGGACGAAGAGCGTGAACTCCGCTACGAACTCGCTCGCGCTATCGAACACGTGAACCGTTTCGCCTTCCTCGACCCCGAGGAGTCGGTCGAACTCGTCGAAGACCTCCTCGAACTAGAGAAGGTGGACGAGGTGACTGCGTTCAAAATCGCGGACCTGCTCCCGCAGAGTCGGGACGAACTCCGCGCCGTCTACGCCCAAGAGCGATATGCGCTTGACGGCGACGAACTCGACGAGATTCTGAACGTCGTGGCGAAGTACGCCTAATACAGCGGTTCTCCCGTTTTCCGATGATCGCTGTCCCGGTGAGCGCGCTCTCCGGGACGAAATGACAACCGCTCGTCTGAGACGGCCAACTTTTTAAATACGCCGTCGGCGTATCCATTGACATGACAAGCGCTGAGAGCGGAGACGCCGACCCCGACACGTCGGTCGATGAGACCGAGAACGGCGCCGACGCGACGACCGAGGACGCGGAGTTCGCTGTCGTCCTCGACCACCTCCCCCACGGACAGCCGGATGACGACCGGCCACGGTACAAGAAGTCACCGCTTGCGTACGCCCTGGGCGAGCGGGACTTCCGTCTCTTCGAGCTGCGGCTCGGTGACGAATCGGACATCTCTATCGGTGACCGAGTGGTTGTCTTCCCATCCGAGGAACGCGATGCCGTCGAGGAACTCCGTGAAGTGGAGTACGACGACCTGTCTAATACCGCTCTCTCGGAGTTAGAGTACGTCGTCGAGGACATTGTCGAAGAGAACGAACGCCGCTTCGTGGACTTCTACAACGACGCACAGCCCATTACGCTCCGTTTGCACCAGCTGAACCTCTTGCCGGGCATCGGGAAGAAACTGCGGAATAACATTCTCGACGAACGCAAACGCGGCCCTTACGAGAGCTTCGAGGACCTCGAAGACCGCGTGTCGGGTCTGCACCATCCCCGTGACGTGTTGGTCGAACGGATCATGGAAGAGCTCCGCGACGACGATCTGAAGTACAAGACATTCGTCGGCCGCGACACCTGAGTGGTGAAGCCGAGACGTTTACACCGGCTCGGACGAAACCACACTCGATGACCGAGCCGGAGCCAGACAGGACAGAGACCGCAGCGCACCCGCCACGCGACCCAGACCGACTCATCCGACGGGCGGGCCTGCGCGGCGATCCCGACCAAGACCAACATTTTCTCGTCGACGACCGCGTCCTCGACCGTATCCCCAGCTATCTCCCGGAGGATACTGATACCTCGCACGTCCTCGAAGTCGGCGGTGGGACGGGGGCGCTGACCGACCGTCTGCTCCGCGTCGCAGACCGTGTGACGGTGGTCGAACGCGACACGCGCCTTGCAGAGTTTCTCCGCGAGGAGTTCGCTGACGCTATCGAGGCGGACCGACTGACAATTCTGGAGGGAGACGCCCTCGAAATCGACCTCCCCGAGTTCACCGCCTGCGTCTCGAATCTTCCGTACGGCATCTCGTCTGAGATTACCTTCCGGCTGCTTCCGCGCGGCGTCCCGCTCGTCTTGATGTTCCAAAAGGAGTTCGGCGAGCGAATGGCCGCCGAGACAGGTACCGACGAGTACGGCCGTCTCTCGGTGAGCGCACAGCACTACGGCGACGTGGAAGTCGTCGAGACGGTTCCGAAGGAGGCGTTCGACCCCGCGCCCGCAGTCGAGAGCGTTGTCGTCCGCGTGACGCCGCGTGCGCCGGACTACGAAGTGGACGACGAGGCGTTCTTCCTTGATTTCGTCAAGGCGTTGTTCACACAACGTCGCAAGACCATCCGCAACGGTATCCGAAATACTGCACACATCTCCGGACTCGAAGACCCCGAGGCCGTCGTCGAGGCCGCAGACGAGGACGTGCTGCGGAAGCGAGCGGGGAACATGTCTCCGGAAGCGTTCGCCGCTTTGACGGCCCTCGCGGACGAACACGGGCGATAAACTGATCAGCATGGCTCTCACGCCGATACTGCTCCAGGGCGGTGTATCCGCCCTCAGTGAACTCGCGGAGGCCGTCCCGTCGTTCACCGGACGCGCCCTCGTCACCGGTGCAGTCATCTTCTTCGTCACTGCACTGCTCGCAAAGAGCGACGAACTCCACGACTACGACTTACCGGGCATCCCAAGCGCGTTGTGGAGCCTACTCGTGTCGCTCACGACGATGACGCTTGCGACAGCCGCTGCGGCCGTCATCGTCGGTGTCTGGGGACAAGCAGAGGCAGTGGCGTCGGTGTTCGAGGGCTACGACTTGGGCTACGATTCGTTCGTCAAACTCGGGCTTTCTGTCCTTCTCGTCGTCGGCGCGTACACGATGACGGGTCTCGTCCGGCGCCTCGTTGATGAGGTGACGGCCGCCCGCCCGGCAGTGAGCCAGCACCAACGCGAAATCGCGTTCCGCATCGCACAGGTGTTCCTCTATGCGTTCACCATCGCCATCGTCTTGGCTATCTGGGAGGTGAATCTCAGCGGCATCCTCGTCGGTGCGGGATTCCTCGGTATCGTCGTCGGGATGGCCGCCAGACAGACGCTCGGCGCGCTGCTGGCAGGATTCGTCCTCATGTTCTCTCGCCCGTTCGAGATCGGTGACTGGATCGAAGTCGGCGACCACGAGGGTATCGTCACCGACATCACCATCGTCAACACGCGCATTCAGACGTTCGACGGCGAGTACGTGATGGTCCCGAACGACGTCGTCTCCTCCGAAAGCCTCATCAATCGGAGTCGAAAGGGGAGACTCCGCATCGAAGTCGAGGTCGGCGTCGATTACGATGCAGATCCCGAACGCGCCGCGGAACTCGCGCTGGAGGCCGTCGAGGAATTGGACGACCCGCTCAACGTTCCGACGCCGCAGGTCGTCCTCAAGCAGTTCGCCGACTCCGCGATCATCCTCGGCATTCGCGTTTGGATCGACCGACCGAGCGCGCGCCGCAAGTGGCGGACGCAGACGGCGGTCATTGCCGCGGTGAAAGACGCCTTCGAATCCGCAGACATCAAGATTCCCTTCCCGCAACGCGAACTCATGGCTCGACAGGAGGCGGACGGCTTCGTCGTTGCGGGAGACGAGCGTGAGAGTGAGCATCGCCGGCAGACCGAACCAACCCCCGACGGCGGGAGTGACGACGCGTGACTGGCCGTGACTTGGCCGAACGGCGCGGGATGGAGACGAACGTCTACCAACCCGCAGAAGACTCTGCACTCCTCGCAGAGGCCGTTGTAGACCACGCGCGTGGTCGGTTCCTCGAAGTCGGAACTGGGTCGGGATGGGTCGCAGAACAAGCCGCGCGGAAGGCAGACGTAGACTGCGTCGTCGCAAGCGACGTGAATCCGCACGCCTGCGAGAGTGCCCGTAAACGAGGTGAGAAACTCCGTGCGGAAGGCCATCTCGGCATCGAAGCGGTGCGCGCGAACCTCGTAAACCCATTCCGCGACGGTTCGTTCGACACGGTCGCGTTCAACCCACCGTATCTGCCGACGGACCCGGACAACGAGTGGGACGACTGGATGGAACACGCCCTCTCGGGCGGTGAGAGCGGACGGAAGTTCCTCAACCCGTTCGTAGACGAAGTGGGTCGCATCCTCACCGACGGCGGGCGCGTCCTCCTCCTTGTCAGTTCTCTAACCGGGTTTGACGAAGTCACGGAACGCGTCGAATCCCGCGGTTTCGACTACGAAACGGTCGTTCAGGAGTCGTACCCGTTCGAGACACTGTCGGTACTCCAACTCACGAAATAACTCAGAAGAATATACGGCATACGCAAATATTAAGCACCGGCATTTCGTAGCCGGGAGTGATGACCGAACTGGTAGCGACCTCGCCCGGATTGTTCCCCCTCCCGGACTGGGCGAAGTCGGACCTCTCAGACCTCAAAGGGCACCAGAAAGACGACCTTATCTCCGGCGACGAGACGGATGATATCGTCGCCGTCTACGAAGACGCGCGCGAGGAAGTCGTCGCCGACCAACTCGACGCTGGCCTCGACCGAGTTGTCGAAGGCCAACTCCGTTGGGACGACATGCTCGCGCACCCGCTGACCATTCACGACAACGTCGAGACGGGTGGAATCGTCCGATACTACGACAACAACAACTTCTACCGCGACCCGCAGGTCGTCGGCGACCTGTCGTTCTCCGGCGACGTGGCCGCGGAGTTGGAAGCGGCGTCGGAGTTTGCGGGCGAAACGCCTCTACAGGCCGTTCTCCCCGGCCCGTACTCGCTTGCGGAACTCGCTACGGACGAGTATTACGGCGACGAGGCGGACTTCCTCGCGGCCATTGGAGACTTCCTCGGCGGCGAAGTCGAGGCGTTCCCCGACCACGAGACGCTGTTCCTCTTGGACCCCTCGCTGGCGACCGACGCGCCCGACGACGATATCGCCGAGCGCGTTCCCGAAGCCATCGACGCTGTCGCAGGCGCGACGGACGCCGACGTGGTCGTCCACACCTACTGGGATGCGATAGACGAGAAGACGTACGCGCACCTGATGGACGCCGACATCGAGGCTATCGGCTTCGACTTCGTGGCCGGCGATAGAGAAACGACGCTGTACAACATCAACGAATACGGCGCGAAAGACGACGTGGCGCTCGGCCTCGCTGACGGGCAAAACACGCTCGTCGAGGATCCCGAGACCATCCGCGAACGCGTCGAATGGGTCAACGACCAGATTCACGCAAGCGAGTTCGACACCGCCTACGTCACGACGAACACCGAACCGTTCTACCTTCCCGTGAACAAACATCAAGAGAAACTCGCCGCCCTTGCGGCGGCCGCCGACCTCGAATCGGAGGTGGAAGCATAATGTCCCGCGACGCATCCAACCGCGAACAGTTCCGCCCGCACGGACACGAGTCCGAACACTTCCTTCTGACCACGGTGGTCGGAAGCTATCCCAAACCGAAGTGGCTGAACCGCTCGAAAGAACTCGCCGAAGACGACGAGTCGAAATTTGACGACGAGGACTTAGAAGAGGCGTACGACGACGCCGCGCGCGTCATCACGCACGAACACGAGAACGCCGGACTCGACACCGTCGTGGACGGCGAGATGCGCCGCGAGGAGATGGTCGAGTACTTCGCCCACCGCATCCCCGGCTACGAGTTCAACGGCCCGGTGAAAGTGTGGGGTCACAACTACTTCGACAAACCGTCCGTCGCAAGCGAAGTCGAGTACGACGAGCCGTGGCTGGTCGATGAGTTCGAGTTTACCTCGAACGTCGCAGAGAAACCGGTCAAAGTCCCCATCACGGGCCCGTACACGCTCGCGCGGTGGTCGTTTAACGAGGCCTACGACACTGAAGCGGATCTGGCGTACGACCTCGCTGACCTCGTGAACGAAGAAGTCGAGAAACTGGTCGAGGCTGGCGCGCGCTACGTCCAGATCGACGAACCGGCGCTGGCGACGACGCCGGACGACCACGCTATCGTCGGCGAGTGTCTCGAACGCATCGTTGACGGGATTCCCGAGGAAGTGCGTATCGGTCTGCACGTCTGCTACGGCGACTACTCGCGCATCTACCCCGAGATAAACGACTACCCCATCGACGAGTTCGACGTGGAACTCTGTAACGGCGGCTACGAGCAGATCGACGTGTTCACCGACCCCGAGTTCGAACCGGACCTCGCACTCGGCGTCGTGGATGTTCACACCGCCGAAGTCGAATCCGTCGAGGAGATCAAAGAGAACATCTTGGAGGGCCTGAAAGTCGTTCCGCCGGAGAAACTCACCGTCTCGCCCGACTGCGGCGTGAAGCTCCTCCCGCGCGAAGTGGCCTACCAGAAGATGGAGAACATGGTCACGGCCGCCCGCGAGGTCGAGGCCGAACTCGACGCGGGCGACATCGACCTCGACGTTCCCACCCCGCAGGCCGACTGAACGCGCGACTTACGGGGGTTGTCTTTGTTGTGGCGACGTTTGGTTTCGACGAAGGCCGTACTCGTATCCACAAATTGTGTAGCGATCCCGCTCACAGAAACACGAGCGTGGAGACAGTCGGGATCGCTGTTGCTCTTCTCGGAGTAGAAAACGAAAAACGGCCCGAGTGATTACTCGTAGAGCCAGGTTTCGTCGATGCGCTCGTAGTCAACCAGTTCGTCTTCGTCGAAGAACAGGCTGATCTCGCGCTCGTTTGCGCCCTCGTCCTCGTGGTCCGAACCGTGGATGACGTTTCGGCCAAGGTCGAGTCCGTAGTCACCGCGGATGGTTCCGGGGGCGGACTCTGCGGGGTCGGTCTCGCCCATCATGCGGCGGACCTGACGCGTCGCGTCCTGTCCTTCCCAGACCATCGCAAAGACGGGCCCGGACGTGATGAAGTCAACGAGACCGTCGAAGAACGGCTTGTCTTTGTGCTCGCCGTAATGTTCGTGGGCGAGCTCCTCGTCGATCTGCATGAACTTGCCGGCGACCATCTTGAGACCGCGGTCCTCGAAGCGAGAGACAATCTCGCCGATGAGGCCGCGCTGGACGCCGTCGGGCTTGACCATCACGAAGGTGCGTTCGTCGCTCATTCTTCGGACGCCTCCGAAGCTCCGCTTGCGGCCTGCCCTTCGGCCGTCCACTCGAGGTCACGCGCCTCGCGGCCGAGGAAGTAGTTCTTCTCGGCCTTCGAGTCCTTGAAGTGGAGGATGCTTCCGTCGTTCTTGACGTACATCGTGCCCGTACCGGGCTCGATCTCTTCACCCGAGTAATCGCACGTGCGCTTCTCTACCATTGTTACTGACCTCCGATGGAGTCGGCGTCGCGCTGGGTCTCGCGCAGTTGGAGGATGTCGCCCTCACGTACGGGGCCCAGCACGTTCCGCGTGATGATCCGGCCCTGGTTCGAGCCTTCGCGGATGCGGCATTTGACCTGCATGGCCTCGCCATGCATCCCGGTCTTGCCAACGATCTCGATGACCTCTGCGGACGTCGAGTCGCTGGCGGTCTCTTCTGCGCTCATGGTCGATTACTGAAGTTCCTCGACCTTCGCGGCGATGTCTTCGACCTGCTCCTGTGCCTCGCCAGCGTCGACGATGGCGGCAGCAGCGGAGCCGACTTCGAGACCCGCAGCGTGACCGACTTCGTCCTGCGTCTCGATGAAGATGTACGGGATGCCCTTCTCGTCTGCGATTTCGGGGAGGTGCATCACAATCTCCTCGGGGGAGACGTCTTCGGCGACGAGGACGAGCTCGGCGTTGCCGCGCTCGACCGCTTTGGTCGTCTCGTTCGTACCTTTCTTTACCGTGCCTGTGTCTCGTGCGACCTCGAGCGCCTCAAGGGCGTCTTCTGCGAGGTCGGCTGGGACGTCGAATTCTACGTATACTGCCATGTTGTTCACCTATTCCTGCTCGCGGGCTCGACATCCTCGCCGGCGGACCTCTGCTGGTCGCGGTCGTTCCCTCTCGGCGAGGAGCATTCATCAACCCCGGGCAGGCTGTACAGTCTGATAGCTCAGGACCCCATAAAAACGCTTTCAATGCTTTCCTCCCATGCCACGTGCCCGCACGCACGTTCTCGGGACGTTCACGTCGTCGTGGAAGTCCACCGAACACGAGCGGAAAGTACCTTACTTACCCCTGCCCAACGCCGGGTATGAACCTCGCCGCACTCGCGGCCGACCTCCGGACGGCGGCACGAGACACAAATCAGCGGCGACTCCTCGTCCTCGCCGGTGACCGCGACGCCGGTATCGACGCCGCGTTCGATGTCCTCGACGGTGCTGACGTGCCTGACGACGAAGTGGCGTTTGTCACCGCACGCGAGGGGTTCCGCTTCGAACGCGTGCGCCCAAAACACGCCCGGACGCTTCTTGGAACGACCCGAACGGTCGTCGTCTGCGACGCTCACGAGGAGTTCTCACCGAACGTCCTCGGTCGCCTCGCAGGCGTCGTAGATGGTGGCGGCCTGTTCGTCCTTCTTGCGCCGCCCCTTGACGAATGGCCCGAGACGGACGGCTCGTTCGAGGAATCGCTCGCCGTCCCACCAGTTTCAGTCTCCGACGTGGGTGGCCGCTTCCGAACGCGCCTTGTAGAGACGCTCAGGACGCATCCCGGTGTCGCCGTTGTAAACCTTGATACGGATACTGTCGAACGAAATGGCTCCGTGGACGCTCCGCCCGGTCGCGACGACCACACTCCGTCACCGCCACACGGCCATACGTATCCGCGTGCGGCCTACGACGCCTGTCTCACGGCCGACCAATCGCGTACACTCGCCGCCCTCGAACGCCTTCGTAACGCCGGGGAGGCAGTCGTCGTCGAAGCCGACAGAGGACGCGGGAAGTCGAGTGCCGCCGGTCTCGCTGCCGGGAGTCTCGCAGCGGATGGACGGGACGTTCTCGTGACGGCTCCCGCGTACGGAAACGCGCGCGAAGTCTTCGCCCGCGCGATTGAACTCCTTCGTGAGACAGGGACGTTCGGCTCACACGACGAGGAGGCGCACGTCGTCAGCGCAAGAGGCGGTGGCCGCATCCGCTTTACCGACCCGCCGACGGCCGCAACACGTCCCGACGACCCCGACGTGCTTCTCGTGGACGAGGCGGCGGCTGTTCCGGTTCGCCTCCTCGCCGCGTTCGCAGATGCGCCGTCGGCTGGCTTTTTCACCACTGTCCACGGCTACGAGGGCGCGGGTCGAGGGTTCTCCGTCCGATTCCGCGACCGTCTGGCCGAGAGCGACCTGTCGGTGACTGATGTGCAGATGGACGAACCAATCCGCTACGCCCGCAGTGATCCGGTAGAAACGTGGGCGTTCCGTACACTCCTCCTCGATGCCCGGCCGGCCGTATCTCCACTCGTCACAGATGCGGCACCCGAATCGACCGAGTACCGCGCACTCTCCGCAGACGAACTGGCCAGCGACGAACACCTCCTACGCGAGGTATTCGGTCTCCTCGTCCTCGCGCACTACCGGACCGAACCGGACGACTTAGCCCGTCTCTTGGACGCACCGAACCTCGAGTGCCGCGCACTGATGCACGACGGCCACGTCGTCAGCGTCGCTCTCCTCGCACGCGAAGGCGGCCTTGACGCAGAGACACGCCGGTCGATGTACGAAGGGGAGCGGGTTCGCGGAAATATGCTTCCGGACGTGTTCACGAGTCAACTCCGCGATGAGGACGCCGCGGCACCAATCGGCTACCGCGTCATGCGCATCGCCACCCACCACGCCGTCCGGTCGTCCGGACTCGGTTCCCGTCTGCTCTCGGAGATTCACGCGGAGAAGGAAGCGAAAGGGGATGGAAACGCGGACGTGGACTATCTCGGCGTCGGATACGGCGCGACGCCTGAACTACTCTCCTTTTGGGACGACAACGGCTACTCGACCGTCCATTTCTCGACGACGCGTAACGAAACCAGCGGCGAGTACTCCGCGCTGATGCTCAACCCACTTACCGAGGCGGGGCAACGACTCCACGACAGACACGCTGGATGGTTCCTCGACAGGATGCCGGGCGTCCTCTCGGACCCGCTGAGTGACGCCGACCCCGACGTGGTCCGTGCGGCGATTCGCGCTTGCGACGCCTCGCCGCCGGTCGAACTCACGGACCGCGAGTGGCGCGTCGTCGTCGGTGCATCGTTCGGGCCGGGGATGTACACCACCGCGCCCGACGCCTTTCGGACGCTGGCACACCGCGCGCTGAACGACAACGATTCGCCTTGTTCGCCCGAAGCGGAGCGACTACTCGTCAGGAAAGTGTTGCAGGGGAACCCGTGGGCGACTGTCGCTGACGAACTCGACTACCACTCGACGCGAAACGCGATGAAGGCACTCGGAGACGCGTCCGTCTCTCTCGTAGAACGCTACGGCTCGGACGTCGCGGCCGTCGAGACGGAACGGCAGCGGTTCGAGCAGACATAGCTGTCGGGCGATACGCCGAAGTCACTCGGTGCCGTTGCTCGACGCATGAACTCGTGTGCGGAATCGGGATGTGAGGAGAGGGCGGCGGTCCGAATCTACGTACCGTGGGATGCGGACAGAGACGTCTGTGCGGGCCACGCGCGAGTACTCGTCCAGCAGGATGGCGTCGTCGCCGAACCGTTGGACGGGGGCGACGACAACTGGTGATATCCGGTCAGCGAAGCCTGACGGCCATCATCACCTCGTCTACGTACTCGTCATCGATCTTGTAGTGGTCCTCACGGACCGCCTCAGTCTCCCACCCGTGATCTTTGAGGAAACTGATAGCCTCCTCGTTCGTCGCGGGGACGGAGTTGTACAATTTCTCGAAACCGTGTTCCTCCGCCCACTCGACGCCGCGTTCGAGAAGGCGACTCCCGATACCTTTTCCGCGGAACTTCGCCCGCGCTCCGACGGTGAGAACAGCAGTGTGTCGGAGTTTTCCGGTCTCGGGGAGATCGAGATGGACCCACCCGGCGAGTTCGTCTTCGACGGTGGCGACGAACACCATCCGGGACTGTACCTTGTTGTGCCGGAGGATGACCTCCTCGTGATCGATCATGTCGCCGACGGTCTCGGCTTCGATATACGTCCCTTCCTCCGCGACTTCCTTGATCGCGTCCACGAGAGCGTCCAAATCGACCTGTTGGGCGGTTCGGATGGTACACTCGGTTCCGTCTTCCGCCTCAAACATCCGCGCGTCTTCCTCCTCGTAGGCGACCTGCACTTTGTCGCCTACTTTTCGAATGTACCCGTCTCGTCGGAGTACTGTCAGGTGTGCCCCTAACGCGGCCGGTTCGAAGTTGAGCGCTCGCCTGACTTCGTCTTCGCGGACGATACCGTGGCTCTCGATGTAGTCGTAGATGTCTTTGCGGTCTGCGTGGTCGAACGTGAGCGTCTCCGTTACATCCATGACCTGTGTTACCATCTATCAAAAGTTAATCCTTTCCCGCTTTTTCTGACATGTTTATTCGTCGCCCTCACCGTCGCGGCGGTGCGTCGGTGAGTAATCTGGCGACAGCACGGGCGTCGTGCGTTTGGAGGAGTATCTCCGCCGCGGTCCGAACTGTCGCGTCCGGGTCAACAGCGACACCGTAGCACCGAGCGTACAACGACAGCCAGTCGTTCAGCGCTCGGTGCAGCAAGTCGAGTTCCGTCTGTGAGAAGCGGGTGTGTTCGCCACCGGTGTGACCCTCCACGTAGATGCCTGTCACTGGTGCGACACCCCCTCGGACGTACGAGAGCGCACGCTCCTCGGCCGTCGCGTCCGACGGTGCTTCGAACCGCCGTCGTTCGGCCCGCGCGTCGGCCGCCAGCGAGCGGATCTGTTCGTAGTACGCCGAGTGTCTACTGTCTTCGTCCGAACGCTCGGACTCACCGGCCGCGTCGTCAGTCATCCGTCCTCGAACGCCACTCCCTTCCCACCTCTTGGGTGAGTCCAGTCGGTATCAGCGACGATGGCGCACGTCCCACACTCCACGCAAGGTTGCGTGTCGAGGCTCACGACGTGTTCTTGCTCGCCATTGGTCCGAATGAACTCGTCGCGGTAGCATCCGCCGCCGAAGTCCTCGGCGCTCACCGGACAGGCGGTAACGGCCGCCCCGCTCGCTTCGTAAGAGTCATCGCGCAAGACGATGTGGGGATTTCCAACGTCGGTATCGTACGTCAACTCGCCGATGCGTTCTTCCAGACTCGGCGGTTCGACGTGATTCGTCTCGGCGATGTGCGTTCCGAGTTCCTCGGCGATGACCGTCGGAAGCGTCACGTACGGCGTTCGCGTGTCGGGCACGATAGCGGCCAACCGCGGTGATCCGTACAGTCGTTCGAGGCCGCCGCTGAGAGCGCGGATGCCGAGTCGGCCGAGACGCGAACTGAGAACAGAGTCTACGACGTTCGTCACATCGTCGCGCTCGCCGAGTGTCCGCACGAGGTCGTATCCTCGCGGCCGCAGTTTGCTCATCACGCCCTCCTCGCGGAGTTTCTGCGCGTACAGTTTTCCTGCTTGATCGGGCTTGTTGCGGCCTTTCGCCTGTGCGAACGCCTCGGCGGCGAGTGCGCCCGCGGTGACGGCATGGTTCATCCCCTTGATGATCGGTCCCTGTGCCTGCATCTGCCCCGCGGCGTCACCGACGAGGAGCAGACGCTCTGCGTACGGTTTCCGGAGCGCTACTTTCTTCGAGTCAGGGACGAGTTTCGCGGCGTACTCGCGTTCGTGATAGTCGTCATCCAACCACTGCGCCAAGAGTGGATGCGTCAACAGGGCGTCTAAGAGTTCGTGCGGTTCGGCTTGTTCGGCCACGAGGCTATCGAGGTGGAACACCGTCCCGACCGACAACGAATCGCGGTTCGTGTAGAGGAAGCCGCCGCCGCGAACGTCGCTGAACAGGTCACCGGAAAACAGGTGGGCGGCACCCTCGTCTTCTTCCAGCGCGAATCGGTCGTTCACTGTCTCCGGGGGCAGGTCCACGACGGCCTTCACGCCTTGGAACCACTCCTCGGGGTCATCCCAGTCCATCAGGCCCGCATCGCGCGCTAGCTCGGAGTTGACGCCGTCAGCGGCGATTATCACGTCCGCCTCCAGCGGTTCGAGTTCGTCCGTCGTGACGCCGATAATCTCGCCGTGGCCGTCGCGGAGTAATCCGTTCACGTGGACGCCGGTTAACAGACCGCCGCCCGTCTCGCGAGCCATCTCGTGGACTCGGTCTTCTAACCACGAGTCCATCTTCCGGCGGAGAACGGCGTCGGCCCACTCGGTGTCGTGTTCGTGCAGGTCCGTCAGATCCATCGTCTCCACTTTGTCGCCAGCGACGTTGTGGAGGTAGTAGCGCGTCACAGGACGCTCTACGGCTTCCTCGCGGAAGTCCGGGAACAGATCGTCGATGGTTACCGGCGCGGACTGCTCGCCGTAAATAATACCGCCGGAGACGTTCTTCGACCCGGCTTCGACGCCGCGTTCGAGAACCAACGTTTCGATACCGTATCGCGCGAGCGTCGCCGCCGCCGCGGCCCCGCCGGGTCCCGCCCCGACGACGACTGCCTCGTAGTGTTCGTGTTCTGTCATCGTCGCTCACTCCCATCAGACCGCCCATCACCGTCTGTCTCTATGTCGCTGCCTGTCTGTGCGCCGCCGTCCGTCGCTGCCTCTTCGGCGGCGGTGCCGAACTCGAACGAGCCGCTTTTCACCGCCTCGGTCAGTTCGGGAAGCACCTCGAACAGGTCGCCCTCGATGAAGTAATCGGAGAAGTCGCGGATGCGTGCCTCGGGGTCGGTGTTGATGGCGACAACCGTCTCCGACTCGTCCATCCCGACTTTGTGCTGGATTGCGCCGGAGATGCCCGCCGCAACGTACAGTTCCGGCGCGACGACCTGTCCGGTTTCACCGATCTGTCGTTCCTCTTGGGTGTACTGCTCGACGTGCGCATCGAACGAGTACGACCCGGTGACGATGCCACGCGTGACGCCGACATCGGCGTCCTCGAACGCGTCCGCGAGTTCGAGAGCCAACTCCATCCCGCGGGTCGGATCGTCACCGATGCCGCGACCGACGGCAACCACCACGTCGTGTCCCGAGAGGTCTACGCCCTCATCCAGTCTGTCGTGGTCGGTGACGGCGACGCGGAACCATTCGTCGTCCAGTTCGAGTTCGTGGTCTACGATCAGTCCCTCTCGTTCGGGGTCCGGGTCGGGAACCTCGAAACTGCCGGGAATGACGGACGCTCCCTGCGGATGGAACTCACGCCGCGGGTTGTCCAGACAGAGAATGGTCGAGTACTCGAACCCCGAGAAATCGGGACGCTTCATATGTAGGACGCGCTCGAACGTCCGCTTCTCGCCAGCGGCACCGGTCTTCACCGGATTCGAGATGACCTCTTCGTCGATGAACAGACCCGAACAGTCGCTTGCGAGACCCGAGTCCAGTTCCGCCTGCACGAGGGCAGAGAGGTCACGGCCGTTGTTCGTCGCCGGGAAGAGGACGTATCTTGGTTTGTCGTAGTCGCGCCACTCCTCGTCGCGGCCGCCGATGACTTCCCCATCCTCGTGCGTCGCACCGGCACGGGCCATGTCGGAGACGATTTCGGTGTACGGCTTGTGTTGGAAGCGCGCGAGGCGTTCGTCCTCGTGAACGACGACCACGTCAGCACCGAGAGCGATAACGTCGTCTGCGTGCGTCTTCACGTCGTCGCCGACGAGTACTGCGACGACCCGTTCGTCGTCCTCGTCTGGATATTCCGCGTTGTAGTCGTCCATCAGTTGCCGGGCCTTCCCGAGCATTTCCTTGGCGACAGAGACGAGTTCGCCCGCCTGCGTCTCACAGTACACCCACATGTCGCGGTAGGTCCCGCCGCGAAGCGCGCGGACGTGCCGCTTGTCCCGCGTCGGATGCGAGAGGTCCGGGTGCCGTTCTTCCGGCGGCCGGTCGTCTATCTCCGTCTCTTCTTCCTCCTCGCTTCCCTGCACGGCGTCGAGTCGGCGCTGAATGAGGCGACTCACCGAGTCGCGGTCTTCTCCCTCAGATTCCTCTTCGAGGAGTCGTTCGAGTTCCTCTACGTCGTCGATGTTCTGGAGGGCGTTGCCCACCTCTGCGGCCGACATCGTCGAGAGGTCTATCTCTCCAATCTCCTCCTCGCCGTCCTCTTCGAATTTCTCGATGCGACTCTCGATGAGCGCGATTGCGCCCGCGCGATTCTCACCGTCCTTCTCGGCGTCCAGAATCTCGCGGAGTTCGTCGGGGTCGTCTATATCTTTAATCGCTGGGCCGAGTTCGGAGATGTCGTACTTGGTCGGGTCGAAGTCGGTCACGGTCAGTCACCCCCCGCGGCCGCGACATCGCTCGCAAGCGGACGCATCTCGTCTACGACTGATTGCATCGCGTCGGCGTCCTCGGGGTCCACCATCGTCGCCTCCCGTTCAGCCGGGGGCTTCGGAATCGGGTCCACCGAAGAGACGATTGTTGGCGACCCGTCGAGACCGATGTAGTCGGGATCAACGTTGATGTCGGCGTGGTCCCAGACGGTCAGCACGTCTTCGAACTCCGCAGCACGTTCGCGCGCCGTTTCGCGGAGGTCCTTCAACGTGAGTCGGTGTCGAGCGGTTCGATACGACGGGTCGAACTCGGGGTCGGCGACGATGAACGCCGGGAGATCTGTCTCCACCGTCTCCATCTCCGAGATGTCGCCTTCGACCAGTCGCTTCGCGCGGACGCGGCCCGCATCCTCGTCAACGTCGAGCGCGACGACGTGGGTTATCAACGGCATATCGAGACACCAACACGTCTGCGGACCGGTGTGGCCCGTCTCCCCGTCTGCCGTCTTGAACCCCGCAAAGATGAGGTCGGGAACGCCCATCTCCTCAATAGCGGCGCTGAGCGTTATCGCTGTCGCCCACGTATCGGCAGCGGCCATCTCACGGTCAGAGATTAAGAAGAGTTCGTCGGCGTACACTGACTCCATCGCCTCCTGTAGTACGTCCTTGTATCCCGGCGGACCCATGCTCATCACAGCGACATTCCCGCCGTGTTGAACGCGCGTCTGCAACGCCGCCTGCAAAGCGTGTTCGTCGTTTGGGTTCATCACTGTCGGCGTCTTTCCGCGTTCGAGGTGCCCGTCCTCGTCGAACGAGACTTTTCCCTCGCGGAAATCGGGGACGCCCTTCGTCAGCACAAGTGTGTCCATTGTTGACTCACCACTACTATTGGGGAGAGTTGCTGATTCCTTAACAATTGTTGTCGATAGAATGAGCGGACAGCGTTCAGACGCGACCCGCACGGCCGGGGTCTACGTCAATCGCGTCAACCGGACACACGTCTACGCAGAGCATACAGTCGATACACTGGTCCTCGCGGGCGGGTTGAACTTTCACTTCTGACTCGGGATGGCCGGGCGTATCGACCCACGAGAACACGTCTACCGGGCAGTCTTCGAGGCACGCGCCGTCTCCGATGCAGATGTCGAAGTCTACCGCGACGTGTGTCCCGTGGATACCGAGTTTCTCTGGTGGGTCTACCGGTCCCCACACTGTCACGCCGTCTTCTTCATCGACTGGCTTGCAGTTCGTCTCGAAATTCGGATCTATCGGCATGGTGTGTGGTAACATTGCGTGCGCGCTTAAACCTACGGACCGCGCCGGGCACCGGATATATCTATCCGCCGGGAGAAGGTGGCCCATGGACCCCGTTGCCCTCCTCGCAATCGGTCTCGCAGTCGTCGGTGTCATCGGCGTCGTCGTTCCGCTCGTTCCGGGCGCACTCGTCTCCGTCGCGGGCGTGCTTCTCTACTGGTGGTCAACCGGCTACTCCGAACCGTCGCTGCTGGTACTCGCCGCGCTCGTCCTCGTCGGCCTCGTGACCGTCATCATCGACTACTTCGGCGGTGTGATCGCCGCGCGGGCGGGCGGTGCGTCGTCGCTGACGACCGCTGTCGGCGCACTCGTCGGCTTCGTCCTTCTCTTCGTCACCGGCCCTCTCGGATTTCTCCTCGGCCTCGCCGCGACCGTGTTCGCCGTGGAGTTCTATCGGAACGACAATCCCGAGGCGAGCGCACGCATCGCCCTCTACACCACCGTCGGCGTCCTCGCCTCGACGGTGGTGCAGATCCTTCTCACCGGATCGATACTCGTCGTTCTCGTCGGCACCGTCGTCTTCTGACGGAGGAAATGCAGTACAATTCACATGAATGGGACAGAATGCAGCCACATGTCCCGTTCAACCGATGTCCTCCTGTTTGCAATTCTCCTCGTCGTCTTTGCGATCTGGATGGCTACTGCCTTCGACGCCGCCTGGCTCATATCCTCGTTGGTCGCACTGGCCGGACTCTCTATTGGAATCGTGATAATGTCGCGGCCGCTCGACCGAGACCCGTGAGCGCCGCAGTTACACTCGCGCGACGGCCCGCACGGGCGCGCCGTCGGCGTCCACACACAACGGGAGCGCGAGTAACTCGAACCGTTCTGGCACCGCGCCGAGGTTAGTGAGATTTTCGACGATTAGCAGTCCGGCACCAAGGAGTGCGTGGTGGGCTGGGACACCCGACTCGTCGCTGTGGCCGTCCGCGTCGCCGTCGCTCGCTTCGTTCCCGCCCGTTGGATCCGGACTGAGCGCGTCGATGCCGACATGGTATCCGGCGTCAGCGCACCGTTCGGCTGTCTCCGGCGCGAGATACGGATGCTCGGTCATCCGGTCGGTCCCCCATTCGGCTTCCCACCCGGTGCGGAAGACGAGCATCTCCGCATCCGTTTCGGGGACTGCTTCGGAACCGATGGCCTCGTTCGCGCCGACGCCGCGACAGTCTACCAGACGCGCATCGAAGCGGAACCGCTCGGCGTCGAACGAATCGAGCGTCGCGCCGTCGCGTTCGGTGTGCGCCGGGGCGTCGATGTGCGTCCCGGTGTGCGTCCCGAGTTCGAGACGAGAGACGCGGTAGCCGTCCGCTTCCTGCGTCGCATGCGGTGTCACGGCCACGTCGGGATCGCCGGGATACGTCGGCATCCCGGTTTCGACCGGTCGCGTGAGGTCCACCAGTCGGGTCATCGTCCGCTTATTTGTGCGACCAGTAGACGACGGACTCGTCGTCCGCGTCGCGGGCATCGCTGTCGTGGCTATCGACGCGGACGAACCCGATGCGCTCGAACTGCACCACGTCGTCGGTCTCCGTGTCGGCGAAGTCGGGTTCGGCGACACCGGTCACGTCGCCCTCCATCGTCCGCATTCGGACGGCGACGTTGTCCTCGGCGGGTGCCCAGTGAATCACGTCCACGTCGCCGGAGCGAACCGCTTCGATGGTGTCGTCGGTGTGGACGAGGGCGTCGTCCTCGCGGCGGACGCACCCGTATCCTTTCAGCCAGACGCGTTCGCCCGAAGCGGGCACGTCCGCGGATTCGATGCGGACGCCGTCCGTCGCCGGAACGGTCCGGTCGCCGCGGTCCTCGTGGTCGGGGTGAAGCGCCGGATGACCGGCGTCCGGTCCGCCTTCGACGGCGAATCGCTCACCGTCGCGCACGAGGAAGTAGCGGTCTGCCTCGTCGTCCACGATATCGCGGTTGTTCGAGTAAATGGCCGACATCGACAGGTCCACGTCGGAGGTGGAGGTGCCGAGTTCGAGCATCGCATCCACGATGGCCGACCCGCGGATACCGCGGCGTCGGAGGCTCTTGAGGGTTGGTGCGCGCGGGTCGTCCCAGCCGTCGAGTTCGCCGGCCTCGATTTTCTCCTTGAGCGTCGAAGTGGACATCTTCACGTCGTAGGCGTCCACCTGCACGTGGCCCCAGTGGACGACTTCGGGATACTCCCAGCCGAAGTAGTCGTAGAGGAACCCTTGGCGCTTTGCGGAGTCCTGCAAGTCGATGCCGCGGATGATGTGCGTGACGCCCGTCAGGTGGTCGTCAACGCCGGACTGGAAGTCGAGCATCGGCCAGCACCGGTAGTCCGCCGCCTCCTCGCGCGGGTGCGGCGTGTCAACCATCCGGAACGCCACCCAGTCGCGCAGGGCGGGGTTCTTGTGTTCGATGTCGGTCTTGATGCGGAGGACCATCTCGCCGGAGGAGTACTCGCCGTCGATCATCGCCTCGAACTCCTCGCGGGTCGTCTCGGGGTCTTTATCGCGATGCGGACACGGTTCGCCTGCGTTCTTCAACTCCGAGAAGTCCTCACCCGAACACGAACAGGTGTACGCCTTACCCATCTCGATGATCTCTCGGGCGTGGTCGTAGTACGTCTCGACCCGGTCGGAGGCTCTCAGAACCTCGTCCGGTTCGAAGCCGAGGTACTCTACGTCCTCCAAGATGGCATCGTAGGCGTCTAAGTCGGGGCGCTTCGTTTCGGGGTCGGTGTCGTCGAAGCGGACGATGAACGACCCGTCGTAAAGGTCCTTGTACGTCCCGATGACGGCGGGCATCCGCGCGTGGCCGATGTGCCACGGGCCGTTCGGGTTGGGTGCCGCGCGCATTCGCACCTCGTCGTACTCTTCGACGTTCGGCAGGTCCGGTAGAATCTGGTCGTCCGCCTCTGCTTCGGCCTCCATCTCCGCGAGTTCCTCGGGGGCCAACTCCTCCAGTCGGTCGCGCTTTTTCTCGGTCGGAAGGTCGTTCACGCGAGCGACGACGCCGCCCACAACGCCCGGAATCTCGTCACCGTGCGGTCTGAAGTCGGGGTTCTCGCCCATGAGTGGTCCCATGACCGCGCCCACATCGGCGTCGCTCTCGTACTTGACCGCGTTGAGGAGGGCGTGTTTCTCCGCCTCTCGCTCGACGCGCTCTCGTAAGTCGTCGTCCATTACCCTCTGCTTCCGCACGCCGCCTAAAAACAAGCCCGGATTTGGGCACACCGAGTACCGTCCAAAGCCCGACCGGCACTCCAATGCCCGCCGTGTGGGCGCACGGGTAGGGGTACGACAAATATTAGCATGGTCAGTATATATCGCTTTCGCGGATTCACGTTCGAAAAGCGGAGCGCTATCGAGCGTTGCAAACGAACGCCCCGCGAGGGACGCAGTTAGTAGCCGCGACTAATGAGATAGTCCGAAATATCTGCCAAGAGCGACCGCGCGTCGTTGTCCGGAAGGACTTCGAGGTGGCGTTTCGCTCTGTCGGTGAGTTCCTGTGCCTTATCGCGGGCGTAGTCGATGGAACCGACCTTGTTCAGTTCCGCCACAGCGGCGTCGATGTCGTCTTCGGTGACGCCCTCGACAGTATCCGCGGCGACGAGGTCCTCCACGTTAACGCCCTGTTGGCGCGCGTGCAAGGTGATGAGCGTCTCCTTGTTCTCGACGAGGTCCGACCCGCGTTGTTTGCCGAGTTTCTCGGACGGAACAGTCAAGTCGAGTACGTCGTCTTGAATCTGGAACGCACACCCGGAGTCGATACCGTACCGGTAGAGCGCTTCGACTGTCTCGTCGTCGGCACCCATCAGCACCCCGGCTGTCGCGGCTGCCGCACCGTAGAGAACGGCCGTCTTCAGTTCGACCATCTCCAGATACTCGTCGGGCAACACCTCGGTCCGGCGCTCGAACTCCACGTCCAGCGCCTGCCCCTCGCAGATTTTGGTACAGGTGGTTGCCAACAGACGCACTGCTTCGAGTCCGTTCTGCGGGTCCGCACCCGTCTGGGTCATGAACTCGAACGCCTTCGCGTAGAGTGTGTCGCCCGCGAGGATGGCCGTCTCGGTGTCGTACTCTTTGTGGACTGCGGGGACGCCACGACGGAGGTCGTCGTCGTCCATAATGTCGTCGTGGATGAGCGTGAACGACTGGATGACCTCGATGCTCACCGCGGCGGCCATCACATCGATGTCGGCACCGTCCAGCGCTGGGAACGACCGATAGTCCTCCGAGAGCGGTTCGGCGTCCGCGAGTGCCTCTGCGGTAAGCAGCGTTACCGTCGGACGAAGACGTTTCCCGCCAGCCTCCAAGAGGTAGCGCGTCGCCTCGTACAGTCGCTCTGGGTCTGCCATCGGCACGTCCTCGTCCAGCGCGTCGTTGACGAGTTCACGCCGCGCTTTGACCGCGTCCAGCACCCGTTCCTCCGTCGCTTCCGAACTCATCTCACTCCACCAGTTGAATCATGTTGCCGTTACGGGTGACGTGAAGGTCGCGCCCCATGTCGTAACCCTGCGACTCACAGAGGTCCACGTACGGCGAGAAGCCCTTGAGGTTCTGGTGGGCCGGGATGACGTGTTGCGGTTGCAGTGCGTCGAGCATCTGGTAGTGGCCCTCCTCACGAAGGTGGCCGGAGACGTGGATGTCGTCGTAGATACGCGCGCCCTGCATCTTCAGGAGCCGCTCGGACTGGTAACGCTGGCCCTCGTTCGTCGGCTCCGGAATGACTCGCGCCGAGAAGATGACCTTGTCACCGTTCTCGATTTCGTAGGGCGTCTCGCCGCGGCCCATCCGGGTGAGCATCGCACGCGGCTCACCCTGGTGGCCGGTGACGATGGGAAGGAAGTTCTCCTTGCCCTCCTTCATGATGCGCTTGAACGTCCGGTCAACGGACTTACGGTGGCCGTACATGCCCACGTCGTCGGGGAAGTCCACGAAGCCGAGTCGTTCAGCCGTCCCGGAGTACTTCTCCATCGAGCGACCGAGAAGCACTGGCTGACGGCCGATGTCCTTGGCGAACTCGACAATAGAGGACACACGGGAGACGTGCGACGAGAACGTCGTCGCCACGATACCGCCGTCGTAGTCCTCGACCGACCGGATAACGTCTTCGAGGTGCTTGCGCGCGACGGACTCCGAGGGCGTGCGGCCCTTCCGACCGGCGTTCGTACAGTCCTCGATGTACGCGAGAACGCCGTTACCCTCACGGCCGATCTCGCGGAACCGCTTCATGTCGATGGGGTCTTCGAGGACCGGCGAGTGGTCCATCCGCTTGTCGAGACCGTAGACGATGGCTCCCTCCGGCGTGTGGAGAACCGGATTGATCGCGTCGATGATGGAGTGTGTGACGTGGACGAATTCCAGTTCGACGTTTCCGGAGTCGCCGATGGACATCATCTCGCCGGCTTCCATCTTCACGAGGTCGTTGCCGACGTTGAACTTGTTCTCCCCTTCGACCTGCTGTTTGACCAGTTCGATGGTGAACGGGGATGCCACGATGGGTGCATCGTAGCGGTGGGCCAGTTTCGAGATGGCGCCGATGTGGTCGAGGTGACCGTGCGTGGGCACGATGGCCTTCACGTCACCTTCGAGGTCGGACATGACCCGGTCGTCAGGGATCGCGCCCATGTCGATCAGGTCGAGGCTGTGCATCTTTTCGGTCTCCACGTTGTCGTGGATGAGGACCTGACTCAGGTTCAGGCCCATGTCGAAGACAACGACGTCATCGCCCGCGCGAACCGCCGTCATCTGACGACCGACTTCTTCGTAACCGCCTATGGTTGCAATTTCGATTTCCATGGTTTTCCGAGCATTGAAAGCCACAACGTGGCGAAGGTGCTCACTGAAACGCCCCGCGGGTGTCGAACCCGTCCCAAATCGACGAGTTGCGTCACGGGACTGAACGGCCCCGGCATCTTACAGCGCGTCGGTCGTCGGCCCCGCGTGCGATGACACAAGGCCATCGCACTTACCCGCGGGTGTATCGGTAGTTGGGGCTACACACTGGGGTATTAAAAACTACGTGGGTTACTCATCTCAGCTCGAATTGCCGCCAGCGCCCTCACGATCCGTGTGTACGATACTCACGTAATGTTGACTATCGGGAAAGATTGAATATTCGATGTTTCTAGGTTGGGACAACGAATGGACACGGGACGATTGGTTGAGGAGGTAGAAGAGGACCCGTTCGCGTATCTGCCGGTCCTGGTTGTTGTGACTCGTCCCGACGAAGACGGCGTTCCCGTGATCGAAGACTGTAACGACCGATTCCTTGAGCGACTCGGCTATGACTACGAGTCGGTTATCGGCCGCCGCGTCACGGAGTTTTACACCGCTGAATCCGCGGCGAACCACCTTCACGGAGGGTACGAACGGGCGCGGCGCGGCGACTACGACCGGGAAGAACGAGACTTTCTCACCGCCGACGGAAACGTCATTTCGACCGTCGTGCGTGCGACGCCTCGACGAGTTGATGGCGAGGTGGTTGGTGTGGTCGCTGTCTACGTCGATGTGACAGAACAGAAGTGGCGCGAACAACATGTAAACGTCCTCAACCGGGTGATGCGCCACAACATCCGCAACGATCTGAACGTCTTGCACGGACACGCCGAGATGCTCGCACAACACGACGACGAATCCGTCGTGGAGTCTGCGAACGTCGTCGGGCGGGCTGTCGAACGGTGGCTGTCGTTGACGGAGAAAGCGACGGAGATAGAACGGCTGTTCGAGGAGACGACCGACCGGTCTGCACACCTGCCGAAACTCCTCCACGAGGTACAGACAGCGGTGGAGATGGGATGGCCCGACGCGACGATTCAGATCGAACAGCAAGTCGCTGATGTCCACGTCTCCTCCCGCCTCAGTGCCGTGATCGACGAACTCTGCGAGAACGGCGTCAAACACACCAGTTGCGACAGCCCCGAAGTCCGCATTGATGCGTCACGCGTTGACGGCAACTGGGTGAAGATATGTGTCACCGACGAGGGTCCCGGAATTCCGGATCACGAACGCGCGGTGCTACGACACGGTGAGGAGACGGACCTCGTCCACGGAAGCGGACTGGGATTTTGGTTGGTCCGGACCGTCGTTCGCCGTATCGGCGGCCATCTCCGTGTCGCGGACGCGCCGAATGGGTCAGGAAGTGTCGTCACCGTTTATGTACCTATCGTTGAGGAAACTAACAATGGGGAATGGTGACAAGGTATCGGGCAGGTGTTCGGCACATTTAATACCGAAACCCGACGCGTCTTTGCCATGAGCGGACGACCCCTCGACGTACTCGAGGCTTCGCTGGAAGAATCCGTGACTGTCAACCTGAAAGACGGCAGTTCGTACTACGGTACTCTGGCGGGCTACGACCAGCATATGAACGTTGTCCTCGAAGCGCCAGCTGACGAGGAAGAGGCGATTCTCGGCGAGATAGAGGTTACGCCGGTTGAAGACACAACGATTATACGCGGCGATAACGTCGTCACCATCAAAGCATGACGGGAGCCGGAACACCGAGCCAAGGAAAGAAGAACAAAACGACGCACGTGAAGTGCCGTCGATGCGGTGAGAAGTCCTACCACGTGAACAAGAAAGTCTGCTCGTCGTGCGGCTTTGGCAAATCCGCCAAACGCCGTGACTACGAGTGGCAGTCGAAGACGGGCGACAACTAACGCCCCCTTCGAACCGATTCTTCTTCCACTCTCTTCGTTCCTGAGCGACTGCTCTCTCAGCAGTGCCTTCGCTGTTTCCGAGTAGCGCCGCGCTTTCGATCCGCAGAGACACGAGTCCTGACGCCGAGCAGATAATTCGGTTGATCATGATAGTATACATGTTCGTGTATATATTTGGGGTTAGAAAGTGGTGAAGAACGCACAAGGACGGGTTTTTTAGCCCTCGGCTCTCGTACCAACGTGTATGTCAGACGGGCGGGACGCTCAGACCCCCACACCCGGACGCGACGCGGGCCGACAGCAACCGACGGCCGACGACCTCTCGGGACCGACCGAGAAATGCGGCGTCGTCGGCGTCGCGCTCGCGGACCGCGCCGCCGCGCGACCGCTGTACTACTCTCTGTACGCGCTCCAACATCGCGGACAGGAGTCGGCAGGTATCGTCACCCACGACGGGTTCCAACAGCACAGCCACGTCGAGACGGGACTCGTCGGTGACGTGTTCGGTGAGTCCGACCTCGACTCGTTGACCGGAACGACAGGTATCGGGCACGTCCGCTATCCCACGTCCGGCGGTCTCGACTCCTGTTGTGCCCAACCGTTCTCGGTGTCGTTCAAATCGGGATCACTCGGCCTCGCACACAACGGCAACCTCGTCAACGCCGACGAGATACGCGACGAACTGGAAGATCTCGGACACGCGTTCACGTCCGACGGCGACACCGAAGTCATCGCCCACGACCTTGCGCGGAATCTGCTCGAAGAGGACCTCGTCCGCGCGGTCAAGCATACGATGGGACGCATTCACGGGTCGTACTCGCTCACCATCATGCACGACGAGACGGTGCTTGCGGTGCGCGACCCGCAGGGGAATCGACCGCTCTGCATCGGAAAACTTGACGACGGCTACGTCGTCGCAAGCGAATCTGCGGCCATCGATACCCTCGACGGAGACCTCGTCCGCGACGTGCGACCGGGTGAACTCGTCGTCCTCGAATCCGACGGCTCCGGCTTCGACTCCTACCAACTCGTCGAACAGGAGCACACCGCCCACTGCTTTTTCGAACACGTCTACTTCGCCCGCCCGGATTCCGTCATCGACGACACGCTCGTCTACGAGGCGCGTCGTGACCTCGGTCGGAAGCTCTGGGAGGAGTCAGGTGTCGAGTCCGACGTGGTGATGCCAGTCCCCGATTCCGGACGCGCGTTCGCCACCGGCTACGCCGAAGCAGCCAACGAAACCACGGCAGACGGTGACCCCCGTGAAAGCGACGATAGCGTCGAGTTCGCGGAGGGGCTGATGAAGAACCGCTACGTCGGTCGAACGTTCATCATGCCGACGCAGGACGAACGCGAGCGCGCCGTTCGCCTGAAACTCAACCCCATCAAAAGTACCATCGAGGGCCGCTCTGTCACCATCATCGACGACAGCATCGTCCGCGGCACCACCTCGCGCCAACTCGTCCAACTCGTCCGCGACGCCGGTGCCGAGGAGGTTCACGTTCGTATCGGTGCGCCGCCAATCATCGCACCTTGCTACATGGGTATCGACATGGCGACCCGCGAGGAACTCATCGCCTCCGACAAGACCACAGAGGAGATACGCGACGATATCGGTGCGGACAGTCTCTCGTACCTCTCTATCGATGCCATCGCGGCCGCTCTTGGCGAGTCTCGTGCGGACCTTTGTCTCGGGTGCGTCACGAGCGAGTACCCCTACGATATCGATGGCGAACCGACCGACCGGTCGGTCGAACGCCCGTCTATCAGCGACGAGACGCTTCCGGCTGACGACTGAGTCAACTCGCTCCGCTCACTCGATCCCTGTCGTCTTTCGCTTTCTCGTCCCGTCTTACTCGCGCCTCGCGCTGTTCTAACGCGATGAGAATTTGCGTCTCCCCTTTTTCTAACCAGTCCAATATCCGAACGTTATGACGACGAACCGCTTCTCTCGTCGAGCTGTCGTACGTACGGCTGTGGGTGTCGGTGCAACCGCCGCGCTCGGGGTGGGGTCCTCGACGGTCAGCGCGCAGTCTCCGACTCTCTCGTCGTGGTTTTCGAACACGAGCAACTACGACGGCGTCGTTGACCGAACAGGGCAGTCGGAGGTGACCATCACTGTCGGCGCGTCGGGGAACGGCGGTAATTTCGGCTTCGGCCCCGCAGCGGTTCGCGTCGATCCCGGAACGACCGTCGTCTGGAAATGGAACGGGAAGGGTAGCAGTCACAACGTCGTTGCCGAGGATGGCTCGTTCAAATCCGAGATGGTCGGAACGAGCGGTCACACCTTCTCGCACACGTTCGAAGAGGCGGGCGTCTGGAAGTACGCCTGCACACCGCACAAGCCGATGGGGATGAAAGGTGCCGTCGTCGTCGGTGACGCCGCTGTCGGCGGTGAGTCGTCGGCAACGCAATCGACGGCGGAGAAATCCGGCGGCGAGAAACCCGCCGCTCTCAAATCGTGGTTTTCGAACACGAGCAACTACGACGGCGTCGTTGACCGGACGGGGAACGACGAAGTCACAGTGGAGGTGGGCGCAAAAGGTAACGGTGCGAGTTTCGCGTTCGGTCCGGCCGCGATTCGCGTCGATCCCGGAACGACCGTCGTCTGGGAGTGGAACGGGAAGGGCGGCGCGCATAACGTCGTCGCAGAGGACGGGTCGTTCAAGTCAGAGATGGTCAACAAGAGCGGTCACTCCTTCTCGCACGCGTTCGAGGAGACGGGTACCTACAAATACGCCTGCACACCGCACAAGTCGATGGGAATGAAAGGTGTTGTCCTCGTCGGCGACGCCGGCGGCGGTGCCGGTGGCAGTGGCGGAAGTTCTAATTCCGGCGCATTCGGTGGTGTCTCCGACTCGGCACTGCTGTTCGGCGGGAGTTTGCTTGGGGCGTTCCTTTCACCGATAGCCGTCGCGGTGATGCTGGCCCTCGGTGACGACGACTGCCCGCCGGAAACGGATGAGCGAACTCACGGCCATCCGTCAGACTGAGGGCGGACCGAAGGAGCGGACGGCCTGATCGCCGAGAAACGTCGAGGTGTTCGAGAGACCACCTGCGATAGCGCTCCCTGCGAACCGCTCTTTTTTGAGATTCGATAGTGAGTGACGACGCGCTAACGGGGAGGTCGTCATCGTGTATCGCTGTTCGGCGACGCCGCTCACAACGCCGAGTCGAAGCAGGTGAGAAGGAATAGCCGGTCGATGACGACCGGCGTCAGTGTCGATTCAGCCTTTGTATCCGGCGTAATCCATCAACGTCGCAAAGATGTCCGTGTCCATCGCCTCTTCGTAGACGACGCCGGAGAGCATCCCGCCGGGGTAGAAGTTCCCGTTCATCACGTGGTTGACCTTGTGGCAGTGCATGAGATAGATGCCGGGGTCGGAGTTCGCGGTGAACTCGATGGTGTGACGCTCGGCAGGTGCGATGTTGGTCACGTCCATATCGTGCCGAGCGGCCTTCGGAACCGTCCCGCCGTCCTTCTCCACGCGCTGGAAGCGGTGGTTGTGAATGTGCATCGGGTGGCTCATGTAGCCGCCGTTGACGAGGTGCAGGCGAACGGTGTCGCCCTGCGACACGATGATTGGCGACCCGTCTTCAGGGTGGAGCGTCCGCGGCGCACTCTTCCCGTTGATGGTGAACACATCGGGGTTGCGGTTCCGCGGCGAGTAGGACATGTCCTCGCCCGCCATCATGCGGTTGAGTCGGGAGTCCCACTCTTTGAGCGTCATGAAGTACTCCTTGTCGGCCGGTTCGTACCCCTTGGGATCGACACGGAAGATACCGTACATCCCCATGTCGATGTGGCGGTGCGTCTGGAAGTGGCAGTGGTAGATGTGCGTGCCCGGCACGTTCGCCGGAATCGTATACGTGTGTTTCTCACCGGGCTTGACGGTGATTCCCGTCGTCGTCGGAACGCCGTCGTCCTTCCACGCCTTCTGGACGCCGTGGAAGTGTACCGTGTGTGGCCGCTTGCCCTGCGTGTTGTCGAGGACGACTTCCATATCCTCGCCTTCGGTTGTCCGGAGTATCGGTGCGGGGACGGACGGCGGCCGGTCGTCCGCTTGAAATGCCCACACCTTCGGGAGTTCGACAGGTCCACCCATCGAGTCGAGCGGGTGAACTTCGTGACGTGCGGGTTTGGTTTTCAGCGTCACCGACCCGCCTTGATCTTCGACATCCACCACCTGCGGTGGAGCGGTGGTCGGGAGCGACGAGGACGCCGCCGCCGTCGTCGTCTGCGTATTCGCCGCTGGTTGCTCGGCCGAGGGTGCGGTACAGCCCGCACTCGCGGAGAGTCCTGCCACACCGGTGGCCTTCAGAAATTCACGACGCGACAATCCAGTACCGGGAGCGCCCATTCGTCTCATAACTACAGTTGGTCGTAGGGACAGGTATGAAAAAACAACAAAGGCAATTGCAACTATGTGGGAATTACCCCCCGGCCGAACCCTCGCCCGAATCGCCGAGCCCAGATCAGTTGACGAGGTGCAAGAGCGTGTACACTACGTCGCCGAGGACGAACGAGACCAACCACAGCGACGCCGCCACCCGTCCGACCGTCTTGTGCCGCGTCTCGTAGATCTCCTCGATGGGCCGGGTGACGGCCAAGAGGAGGACGTAGTACAGAAGCGGGATGCAGACGATAGCAAGGAGGATGTGGACGGCCAGCGTCGGGAGGTAAACGAACTGGTACACCACCCCCTGACTGGGGAACTCCGTGGGTCCTTCGAGGATGGTTAACCTGTAGAGATAAAGGACAAGGAACCCGATGAACAGTCCGAGCGTACTGAGCATCAGCGCACGGTGTCGGGCCACGTTGCCGCGCCGAATAGCGCGCACGCCCAAGACGATAGTGACGATTGCTGTCGTACTCAGAACGGCGTTAACGTGTGGGATGAGGTCGAGGGCACTCTCCGAAACGTGCGGGAGCAATGACGCCGGAATGTATCCGAGAACCGCACCGAAGACGAGTGCAAGTGAGACGACGCTTAGTGCGGCCGCCACACCGGGGACGTTGTCTCGAACGCGAAATGCCATATCGAAACGAGACGGCCGGACGAGCAAAACAATGCCGAACGAATGCTGTCTGCGAACGGCCGACACGTCACCGTCGAAAGGAAACTCATTTAAATTACCCCGAACAACGATTGAGTGCAACAAGACGCAGCGAGCGTGGGTAGCCAAGCCAGGCCAACGGCGCAGCGTTGAGGGCGCTGTCTCGTAGGAGTCCGCCGGTTCAAATCCGGTCCCACGCATCGCACAGGTGGTCCAACAAACCACCACACGATGCAGGTGATCTCCCTTTCGGGACATCACCCACGCACAATCCTTTCCGACGCTAACTCCGGAGAGCCTTCTTCGGGGTTCGTTTCTCTCGAACGGTGACTCCCGAGACAAACGACTGTCTGTATCAGACCTCAGGAATCACGCCCGGGACCTCGATAGTGTCATCCGCGCGCGCTCGTTCGAGAACGGACTGACAGAACTCGTTTTTCGAGTGGGTGTACGCGGTGATGTCGTTCGGATTCGATTCGGCCGCCGAACGCTTTACGGACGCGTACTCGTCTCGAACATCCGGATACGTCCGTAGATACTCGCGGAAGAGAAGGTCCTGTTTCCACTGGTCGTCCGCAGCGCTGATGAGATGGAGATTGTACAGTTGACCGCTCTCGTCAGTTCGCTGCACGAACAGCCAATCGGAAGGGATGGAACTCAACTCGTAGCCGAAGACGGCGCTGAGTTTGTCCAAATCACCCCAACAGCCGTCAATATCCGTTACAACGGCCGTAATGTCGATGATTGGTTTCGCAGCCAGCCCCGGTACCGACGTACTTCCGATGTGTTCGATTCGAGCGGTGTACTCGTCTAAAACTGACGCAAGTCGCTGTCGCTCGCGCTCGAATATGTCGGGCCATTCCGGGTTGTACTCTGCAATCGTGATCGGCGTCTCGTCCATCAGTAAGCCAAGAAATTCAGTTCACAAAAATGTTTCTCCGGTGCCACTTCTGGCGAGGGAAGCACAGCGTTTCCGCTCCATGGACTGGGGACGTATCCACCTCGAACCCCCGACTGGTGCCGCGATTTTAAAAAGGTAGAGGCGGTAAGAGGGGGTATGCCCAAATACTCGACCGGAAGCGGGGGTGGTGGGGGAGATGCCGACAGTTGCGAACTCTGCGGCCGTTCGTCGCCGAAACTTCGCCGCGCTAACGTCGCCGGTGCGAACTTGCTCGTCTGCCCGGACTGCGCACCGCACGACGACTCCAAGCACGAAGGGACGGGTGGGTCGTCCAGTAGCGATACGTCGGACAGCGAACCAAGTCGAAAGAAGCGGGCCGCCCAGCGCCAAGCGAAGATGTACGACCAAGCGAAGGGCGACTCGAAGCACTGGGAGCGAGAGGGAACGAACTACGAGAAGGACCGACTACCGTATCTCGTCTCCGACTACGGCGATGTGGTTGCGACGGCGCGGCAGGACGCCGGTCTGACCGTCGAAGAACTCGCCGCTGAACTCGACGCCGACGAATCGGATATCGACGCCGTCGAACAGGGACGTGCGACGCGCGCGGGTGTCGGCGGGTCGCTCGTCCGCGCTATCGAAGAGAAACTGGACGTGACGCTCGTAGACGAATAATACGGACGCGACAACCGTCCGTCTGGCCGTGCTGGGACGGCACCCTTTTTATCGGACGACCGCCCACCACAATCCATGTTAACGCGTGCCCCTGAGGAGCCGACCGTCCGTGAGTTCGACGCCGCGGCGACGAGCGTGGACGGCCGCGACGTGACACTCGATCAGACGTACTTCTACGCCGAGAGCGGCGGCCAACCCGCCGATAGGGGAACACTCGGTGGGATCCCTCTCGATGACGTACAGAAGGTTGATGGGAACGTGGTTCACACGCTGGCGTCTGCCCCCGACTTCGACGAGGGCGAGACGATCACCGGCGTCATCGACGACGACTTCCGGACGTACTGCATGCGCGCGCACACGGCGAGCCACGTTCTCTACGGCGCGGGACGACGCATCCTCTCGGACCTCGGCTACGGCGGGTTCGACATCTCGCCCGAGAAGGTACGCGTGGACTTCGTCACCACAACGGAGATCGACGACGAGGTGCTAGTCGAACTCGAACGACTGGTCAACCGCGCGGTGTGGGATGCCCGCCCCGTCTCGTGGGAGGAAGTCCCCGCTGAGGAGGCGTTCGAACGGGACGACGTGGCATTCAACACGAAGACCGAAGAGGGCGTGATGGGCGATTCTGATACGATACGCCTCGTCACCGTCGAGGACTGGGACGTGGCCGCTTGCGGCGGCACACACGTCTCGAACACGCTCGAAATCGGCCCTGTCACCGTTCTCGGCCGCTCGAACCCCGGCGAGGGGCTCACCCGCGTCGAATTCGCGGTCGGCCCGACCGGCATCGACCGACGCGCGACGGTCCACCGCGCCGCCCTCGACACCGCATGCGAACTCGAAACGTCGGTTGACGACACCGCTGAGGCAGCGGCATCCCTGCGGGCTGAGAAACAGTCGATCGAAGCGGAACGACGGAAACTGGAGTCTGAACTTCTCACAGAGCGTATCACGGAGTTCGAAACGCTGGCGAAGAACGGCGCGCAGTGGCACGTCGGTGTCATCGACGGCTTCGACAGCAACGACGCGGGGGAAGCAGCGAAAGATGTCGTCAGAGACGAGAATGAGACGGACGTGGTGGCCGCCGTTGGCGCGGGAGAGCGACCGTATCTCGTCGTCGCCGCCGGGTCCGACAGCGGTGTCGATGCCGGTGACGTAGTGAGTCGGGCGACCGACGAGTTCGGTGGCGGTGGCGGCGGCGGCGCGACGTTCGCACAGGGCGGCGGCCTCGACGCCGATCCGGCGGACGTGACGTCGTTCCTCAAAGACGCCTGAGCCGCCGGTTATCGCACCGAAGGAGTGGGTAATGATCGCACGTGTCTCACCGCGCCAATTCGATCACCTTTTTCCATCACAGATGCGACCGTGAGGTATGGAAATTGCAGACGCCGGTTCGGCACTCACCGACGAGCAACGGGCGATTCGCGACGTAGTTCGAGAGTTTGCCGTCGAGGAGATTCGTCCGACGGCGCGCGAGGCGGACGAGACGGAATCGTTCCCCGAGGATGTCTGGGACGGCCTCGCTGAACTCGATCTGACGGGCCTGACTGTCCCCGAGGAGTACGGTGGCTTCGACGCCGACCGGATGACGTACACCGTCGTCAACGAACAGGTCGCCTACGGCCAACTTGCCGTGGCGACTGCCCTGTCGGTACACTGTCTCGCCACCTCATGTATCGCCAAATTCGGGAGCGACGAACAGAAAGAGGCGTGGTTGCCCGAGATGGCTCGCGGTCGGCCCGTCGGGATGTTCGCACTGTCGGAACCTGACGCCGGATCGAACCCCGCAGAGATGTCTACTGTCGCACGCCGTGAGGGCGACGAGTACGTGATAAACGGCAAGAAACAGTGGATAACGAACGGCCAGCGCGGCGATGTCTGTATTCTGTTCGCCAAGACGGATCCCGACGACCCCTCGTCGGTCACGCAGTTCCTCGTTCCCAAGGACGCGGGCATCGAAGTCGGAAAGAAGGAACACAAACTCGGTCTCCGCGCTTCCGACACGACCTCGCTCATCTTCGACGACGTTCACATTCCGGCGGAGAACCGACTCACCGAGGAGGGGAAGGGTCTCTCTGCGGCGTTCCGCATTCTCACCGGCGGGCGGATGGGAATCGCCGCGCAGGCGGTCGGCCTCGCGCAGTCAGCGTTTGACGAGGCGCGCGAGTACGCCCACGACCGAGAACAGTTCGGCGGCCCGATTTCCGACATCCAAGCCGTCCGGCACAAGTTCTCCGAGATGGCGACGCAAATCCACGCCTCCCGCCTGATGGTCCGCGAGGCCGCACGGCAGGACGACGCGGGCGAGGACCCGCGCATCGCGGCGTCGATGGCCAAGTACTTCGCCAGCGAGGCGGCCGTGGACGTAACCAACGAAGCGGTCCAGATACACGGCGGATACGGCTACACGACGGACTTCGAGGTAGAGCGGATGTACCGCGACTCGAAGATCACGACCATCTACGAGGGAACGAGCGAAATTCAAAAGGAAGTCATCGCTCGCGGCGTCCTCGACTGAACGGGTCGAGAGCGTCAGTCGAAGGGAAACCACGTCGAGGCGGGACGCTCCCAAACACGGCAGGCCGGGACGCTCCCGAAGGGTCTTTTCGCCTGACCACGTACCTCCGGCGATGCCTACTTGCGACCTCGCGCCGTTCGACGCGGTGGTGTGGGACCTCGACGGAACGCTCGTCCACCTCGCCGTGGACTGGGGTGCCGTGGCGACTGAGGCCGAAGCGACGTTTCGAGCGGCGGGAATCGATGCCGACGGGACGGACCTCTGGGGCATGTTAGACCTCGCGGACGAGTCAGACATGCGTGAGGACATCGAAGCGATTCTTTCTGAACATGAACAGGAGGGGGCGCGACGCTCGAAGCGACTCGCCTGCGCCGAGACGATGGGCACGTTCGAGGTCGAGGGCGTCTGCTCGCTCAACTGCGAAGCGGCCTGTCACGTCGCGCTCGACACGCACGACCTCGCGGGGCACGCGGACGCCGTCGTCGGCCGCGACTCCGTTGCGACGCGGAAACCCGACCCGGAACCGCTGTTGGAGACGCTTCGGCGGATGGACGCCGCACCGGACGATGCCGTCTTCGTCGGTGACTCCCGGCGGGACAAACTGACTGCAGAACGCGCTGGCGTCGCATTCCGATACGTCGGCGACGGCCCCTCTGGCGTCTGAATCAGACTTGTACGCCTTCCGTCACGCCCGGTGAGGACGTTCTCACGGGGTCTTGCGACGAGGACGTTAAGTCGGACAGGCACCTATTGGAAGCGATGAGTTATCCGGTCAGTTACTACTGCCCGCACTGCGGGGCGGTCGTCGAACTCCAGCGTGAGGGCTACCTCGCTGACAAATCCGTCACGCCCTACCCGCTCGTAGGATGGGAGTACACAGACCCCGGCGACGATTTCGAGTCGGCGGACGGAATCAACTTCGTCTGCGGAGAGAGCGCTGCTGCGGGTCTCCGGTGGACGGGCGACCAAAGCGAGGCGGACGACGTGGAGAATCCGATGCTCGACGTGCCGTGCGGCCGCGACTTCTACCTCTCGTTCGTCCGGTTCGAGGACGGACACGAGGTCGAACCCGTGCCCGAGACGGAGTACGTGGATATCGGGCTGTAGCGTGGCGTATACGAGAGTCAGCACTGCTCACAGCGGAGTATATCTCCTCACCGCGCGTCTGTTGGCTTGATGACACTCACACCTATGCAGTCGATACTCGGTGATGTAGCGTTCTTCACGCTGTTCGGATTCACTGTCCTCGCGTTCCTCGGTGCCGTCGTCTACATCGTGCGCCTCGAACACAGAACGGAGATGGCGCTCATCGAGGCGGGGCAGTACGAACAACTCCGAACCGATAGCCGTGCGTGGATTCTCGGCGGCGGACTCGTCCTCGTCGCTCTCGGCCTCGCAGACGTGACGACGACGCTCCTCGCTGGCGGTGTTCCGCAGGAGGGAATCGCGGCCGCGTTCGTCGGTTTCGCCGCCCTCGCGTACTACTTCTACAAGCGCCGGGAGGACCGCGGTGCCGACTCAGCGACCACGGCGCAGGCGTAAGCCGGCGTCGGTCGCTCGCTTTTCACCCCTTGATGTTGCAGACGGGGAACGTCCGCACCACCTTGTCGCCGATACCGAGTTCGTCGGAGACGCGGACGACTTCGTCAACGTCCTTGTAGACGCCCGGAGCCTCCTCGGCGATTGTCGCTCCCGACTGTGCCTTGACGTAGATTTTCTGTTGGTCGCGCAGTTCCTCTTGGACTGTTTCGCCCCAGTAGTCGTTTTTCGCTTGCGTCCGACTCATCGTCCGGCCCGCGCCGTGGGCCGTCGAACCGAACGTGAGATCAAGCGAGTGTTCGCCGCCGCGGAGAACGTAACTCCCCGCGCCCATGCTTCCGGGGATAATGATCGGCTGACCAACATCGCGGTAGGCAGACGGCAGTTCGGGCCGTCCGGCGGGGAACGCGCGCGTTGCGCCTTTCCGGTGGACGAACAGTTCGCGTTCCTCGCCCCCCACGTCGTGAACCTCCTTCTTGGCGATGTTGTGCGCCACGTCGTACAGGAGGTCCATCTCCATCTCCTCCCAGTCGCGCCCGAACACGCGTTCGAACACCCGTCGCGTCCGGTGCATGATGAGTTGCCGGTTCACCCACGCGAAGTTGATTGCGGCACACATCGCGCCGTAGTACTCCTCTGCGAGATCTGACCCGGCGGGCGCGGCGGCCAGTTCCTTGTCCGGAAGCGATTCGAGGAGGTCCCCGTGTTCCTTCTCGATGCGCCGGAGGTAGTCCGTACAGACCTGATGCCCTAACCCGCGCGACCCGCAGTGGATGAGGACGACAATCTGGTCTTCTTCGAGACCGAACTCAGTTGCCACGTCCTCGCGGAACACGTCGGTCACGCGCTGGACTTCGAGAAAGTGGTTACCGGAGCCGAGACTGCCGAGTTGGTTCTTGCCTCGGTCCTTGGCCTTCTGCGAGACGGCGTCCGGGTCTGCATCCGGGCGGAACCCCTCGTCCTCACAGTGGGCCAAGTCCGCTTCGACCGCATGGCCGTGTTCGAGCGCCCAGTCAACACCACGAGAGAGGACCTGATCAACGGTATCGACGTCGCTCTCGACGATGCCGCCGCCGCCGAGTCCCGAAGGGATGTTGGCGAACAGAGCTTCGACTAACTCCTCTTCGTTGCCCTTGAGTTCGTCGTACGTCAGGTTCGTTCTCATCATCCTGACGCCGCAGTTGATGTCGTAACCGACGCTTCCGGGCGAAATACAGCCTTCTTCTGTGTCAGTCGCGCCGACCCCGCCGACTGGGAAACCGTACCCTTGGTGCCCGTCGGGCATGCAGATGGCGTACTTCGTCATCCCCGGCAGATGCGTGGCGTTCCGTAACTGTTCGAGCGTCTTGTCCTGCCGAATCTGTTCTAAGAGTTCTTCGCTGGCGAGAACGCGGGCAGGCACGCGCATATCGCCTTCTCGCGGCATCTCCCAAACGTGTTCACGGACGCGTTCGAGGCGGATGTCGCCGAACTCTTTCACGTCATCCTTGGTCATAGATAGAGGTTCGACGCGGTAACTGAATAGAATTCCGTCCGCGTCCGCTGAAAGTCTCCGGAAGCGACGTAAGCCGGTGTCAACTCAGGTACCGGACGGTGCGGTATCTTCGTGTTTTTGACTCTCATCGGTTTCGTGAAGCCACGCGTCCACTGAAAACGCGCCAGAACCCGTGACTAACAGCGCCGAGACGAGACCGAACAGCGAGATATGAGCGAGTACCGGATCGTCCGGAAGGCCGAACAGCGTCGTCGTAAAGAGCAGAAAGGAGATGGCGGCCGCCCCGCGGGTGAACGCGCCGAAAAGAAGTGCAACGCCGACGAGAACTTCCGTCAGACCCGCGCCGACGATCCACAGTTCGGGCGCGACGGGGACCACAGCGGTCAAGTCATACTTGGCAACGACGGCGAGGGCGTCGCCTGGGTTCATCAGTTTCTGCGCGATCCCGAGGTAGATAAACGAGATCCCGAGACCGACGCGGAGGACGACGGGAACAAGCGACGTGTACGGTTCAACGCGACGGACGAACGGCACGGCGACAGCGCGGTAAAACGGATCGATACGGGAGTAGAGAGTGTCGTCGGCGGCGAGGCGCGCGACGAGATGGTCTGCGCTCGGACGGCCGCCGCCGAGGAGCGCAATGGCGAGGAACCCGGGGACGTACTCGAACGCGAGAAACAGCGCCGGTTCGAAAGCGAGACCAACGAGGTACGAGAGGAGACCGACGGTGGCGACGAGGCGCGTCCCGAATCCGAACAGGAGCAGGAAGCCGACGCCGATGCCGAACAGGCGCGTGAACGTCGGGATCGCAGTCTGGACGAGAGGACTGAAAAAGTAGCCAGCGAAGCCCGCACCCACGAGAGGGAGTCCGACACTCAGACGAAGCAACCACGGAAGCAAGTCGTCATAACTAGCCATCGTCTCACGGAACACCGCAACATCGCGGCGGGCCGGACGGAGATGAAGGTAGAGTGCAACGAGTGCGCCGACAGTAACGCCGCCGATGCCGAGGACGGCGAGTGTGAACGGATCCGACAGCGCCGTCAGTAAGAACTGGACGACTTCGACCGGTTCGCTTCCCGGTGTGACGTATTTCACGTGCGCGCTCGCTCGTCCGGTGGCAGCGACGATGGCGACGACGACAACTGCGGTGAACGAGACGAACTGGGCCGCGAACGGTCTCTGTTTCATATCTCTCCCTTCGACCGAGAAGGGGTAAGTTCGTCGGACGTATCACGGCGGTAGAGGGCGCAAGAAACCCGATAACGAACAATAGAGATAGATTCACCCCATGCGGATCACACGTCGAGAACGACGTACGCTTCCCACCCCTCGTCCGTCTCTTCGACCCGCATCTCGGAGTAGGTGACGGCCTTGATCTCGCGGGCATCAATCTCGTCCAGTGAGACGCCGCGTGCGGACCCCGTGAGTACCCACTCCCCGTCGCGTTCTTCGACCGACGCCTCGTTATCGACGGGCATGACGGCGCGAACGTCGCGTTCGAAGATAAGCTGATCGAGATAGTCGAACAGAAGCGCTTCGACGTTTTCGGCGCGGACCTCAACATCGAACCGGTCACCACCCGTCTCGGGGATTTCGTCGCACCCGGCAGCGGCTAGGCCATCGGCGACGGCGGCGAACAGTGCAGAACGCGTCGGTGCGGACGCGGCGACGGCCACGTCGGCAGTGTGGTCGCGGAGTTCGAAGCTCATGTCATCGAATCTGCGTCGCCGTCACCCTCTCTCTTCCGGTCGTCGTCGGGTGCATCCGCTTGTCAGCAAGCGGACCGCTATGATATGCATCCGTTTTCAGCGAGCGGGCCGCTATGAAATTCTCGCGTCTCGGTCACAACGACGGTGGAGTTATATTCGTGACCACTCTAACCGACGGTGTGAGCGTCAACGTGGAGAAACGAGTGGATCAACCGGGGTCCGCAGAACACGCCGAAGAGGCGTGGGAACTCAAAGAGCGGATCCGGGAGTCCGAGGGCGTGCTGAAGCAGCGACACGGATTCTTCACGGACGCCTACCGTCGCGCGACGACGCACCTCTACTTCGAGGATGAGACACTCATGGGGTTTGCCGCCGCGCGCCGCGACGGATACATTCTCTTTCTTGCCGTCGCCCCCGAGGCACGCGGCAAGGGGTACGGCAAACGACTCGTCGCTGAAGTCGCCCGCGACCACCGCTCTGTTTCCTGCCACGCACGAACGACGAACGAAGACGCCCTCTCGTTTTACGAACACATCGGATTCGAGGTCAAGCGCCGGATCAGCAACTACTACGAGGACGGCGGCGACGCATACTACCTCCGCTTGGGCGAAAAAGCGAGTATCCGCGAGAAGTTCTCCGAGTTGTTCCGTCGATAAGGCTGTGCTGATCGGCTGATGGTCACCGTCGGAGCGACCGCGCCGGTGACTTTCACTCCGGACGTGTTCAAACGTCCTCGACGACTTCTCCGAGACGCTCGATGGGAAGCGCCTGCATCGTCTCGGTGTCGAGACCGTGGCGTTCGATGACCTGCGTCACCTGAAACGCCTCCCAGTCGTCCGAGACCTCGAACCGAACGTCGAAGTCGTACGGGCCGAGAACCACGTGCGTGTCGAGTATTTCGCCGCCGAGTTGCCGGACATCTTCCCGGATGGACCCCCAGATCGACGCGAGTTCCTGCGGATTCTGATATTCGTCCCCATCGACATCGACGTGTGTGATGTATGTCGGCATGGCTCTATATCTATGACAGAGAGTCAAAAGACTGTAGGCCGTTCGCCCATCGGTACCATCCCCCTCAAGATTTAATCAAACGCACCCTGTGCATTCGGTATGTACATCGGCGTACTCACCGTTCCGCTCGGTGGCGAATCGCTCGCCGACGCGCTCTCGTATCTGGACGATATCGGCGTTCAGGGCGTCGAGATCGGTGTCGGCGGTTTTCCGGGCGACGACCATCTCGACAGGCGTGCGTACCTCGGCGACGAGTCCAAGCAGGCGCAACTGCACGACCTGTTAGACGAACACGACATGCAGGTGAGCGCGCTCGCCACGCACAACAACCCGCTGCATCCGGACGAGGAGACGGCCGAGGAAGCGGACACCGAACTCCGCGAAGCCATCGAACTGGCCGCGCAGTTAGATGTAAACACCGTCACCTGCTTTTCGGGGCTTCCGGCGGGCGGCCCGAACGACGAGGTGCCGAACTGGATCACGGCCCCGTGGCCGACCGAGCACGCCGACGCCCACGAGTACCAATGGGATGTCGCAATCGAGTACTGGTCTGCCCTCGCCGAATTTGCCGACGACCACGGCGTCGATATGGCCATCGAGATGCACCCGAACATGCTCGTCTACGAACCGACGGGGATGCTGAAACTGCGCGAAGCGACCAACGACCGAATCGGCGCGAACTTCGACCCCTCGCACCTTTACTGGCAGGGAATCGAGGTGACCGACGCGATTCGGTTCCTCGGTACGGAAGATGCGATTCACCATTTCCACGCGAAGGACACGAAAGTGTACGAACCCAAGTCGCGCATCAAAGGCGTCCTCGACACCACCGACTACGCCGACGAACCGAACCGCTCGTGGCTGTTCCGCTCTATCGGCTACGGTCACGGCGAAAGTCACTGGAAGGACGTGGTCTCGACGCTCAGAATGGTCGGCTACGAGGGCGCACTTTCCATCGAACACGAGGACTCGCTCACCTCGTCCAGAGAGGGCCTCGAAAAGGCAGTGGATGTACTCGGACGCGCGGTCTTCGACACCAAACCCGGCGAGGCCTACTGGGCAGAGTAGTCTGTCTCAGAGACTCGTCAGCAGTTTTTCGGGATACAGTGTATCTCCTCAATGGAGGAGAGCGGACCGTCGCAAAAGGTTGCTGGACATGAAACGCTAAGCCGTCGCCGTGAGAACCGCTCACTATGACGCTCAACGTCGCCGTCCTCGGCTACCGGTTCATGGGTAAGGCGCACTCGAACGCGCTCGCGCGTCTCCCGATGTTCTTCCCCGACGCGCCCGATGTCCACCGCCACACGCTCATCGGCCGCGACGAGGAGGCGCTCGCCAGCGCCGCCGACGAACTCGGCTTCGAACACACCGCGACGGACTGGGAATCGGTCGTAGACGAAGTTGACGCCTTCTACAACCTCGGACCGAACCACATCCACGCGGAGCCATCCATTGCCGCGCTGAAGGCCGACACGCCAGTCTTCTGCGAGAAACCGCTCGCGCCGACGCTGGACGAGGCCGAGAAGATGCGTGATGCCGCCGCCGACTCCGACGCCATCGCCGGATGTGCCTTCAACTACCGGTTTGTCCCGGCGATTCAATACGCGAAGGGACTGATCGACGACGGAACACTCGGCGAGATTCGTCACGTCCGCGGGAGCTACATGCAGGATTGGCTAACAGACGCTGACGCTCCGTGGTCGTGGCGGAACGATGCGAAACTCGCCGGAAGCGGCGCGTTGGGCGACCTCGGCGCGCATACAATCGACCTCGCACGCTTCCTCGTCGGTGATGTCGCGGGTGACATCGAACGTATCTCCGGGAATTTGCAGACGTTCGTAGCAGAGCGACCCGTCGAGGGAACAGACGAAACGCGACCGGTGACGGTTGACGACGCCTACTCCGCGCAGGCGACGTTCGAGAACGGTGCGATGGGAACGTTTGAGGCGTCACGCGTCGCCGATGGGCACAAAAACGACCACACGATCCGGATTCACGGCTCCGAGGGGAGTCTACGGTTCTCACTCGAACGGCTGAACGAACTGGAGTACAAAGGTGCCGACCATCGGGGCTACGAAACGATTCTCATGACCGACGCGGACGACCCGTACCTCGACCACTGGTGGCCACCGGGACACGTTCTCGGCTGGGAACACACGTTCGTCCACGAAAACTACGAATTCCTTTCGGCCATCCGCGACGGGGTGGCGTTCTCTCCCTCCTTCGAGGCTGGGTACGCAGTCCAGCAGATTCTGGACGCAATCGAGCGGTCGGACGACAGCGGCGAATGGGTTTCGCTCTGACGGCTGACTCTATTCGCGGGTACCAGCCAGTTTGCCGTCGTCGCTATCGATTCGCGGTCCTCAGCGGACGCAGTCGGACGCTTCGATTGCCCATTCTTCCGACAACTGGGAGAGGCGTGGTTCGGGAATCACCGCCGAATCCCCGTCGAGGAACACACCGATAGTGGTGTCCGTGCCCAAGGGGACGATGATGGCGACTAGTTCCTCGAAGTAGTGGACGGACCCGCGCAGGCTGCCCGGACCGGACGGATTCGTCTCGTGACGTCGGACGGACTCTTGACCGATGTAGAACCGTCGCAGGAGATGCGCGTGTTCGCGCGCAGTAGCTGGGTCCACGTCGGACCGCAGATAATGTGGTTGAACCTCCTCACCCGCATACTCCACGCAGCACCGCAAGTCCTCGTGCAGCTCTGACCGGAGGAGATCAACTAGATGTGCGATACCCATACGGGCACCACAGCAGCCGACAAAAATAACCCTTGGTCCCAGATATCATACCAGAGAACTAGAGCGTGTTGGAAATATTATTGCTAGCGAACGCAGATATCTAGAGTTCAAACGCCATTCTACCAGCAAACGCCGCTAAATCTCCAAATACAGATGATGAGAATACTCTGAGAAGGCTATGATAGTAGAGGATACTGAACTGACACATATCCGAATCATTTCGGATATCCGCTCGTTGTCCGGCGAAATTGAACGGCTGCGACGCAACGGTTATGCGGTAGATATTGCCAAGCATTGGTTCATTCCGGTCGAATCTCGCCGCAGTTAGGACGCGCCAATATGAGGACAGCGCCGAGTAACTAACAGTTTCGACGGCTATCTCGGCAATGGGGAACTCCCCCGAGCATGGACGACCGCCCTCCGACCGAAACGTACGGAACGTAGACAAACAGACGTAGACGATACGAGGGTCGTCGTCAGCTCACGATGGACGACGAGTAGTCACGGGCGCTCCCGCACCGGTGTTTGTCACCTCACACGGTGAGGGAGTTCCCGAATCGATTGTTGACGGCTAACGGCTGGTTTTGACGCGTAACGCGCTCTATACTTATTGACGAACGTCTCCGTCTGTTTTCCATGACGCGTACCGACTCCCGAGGCCGCTTTCGATACCGCGCGTTCGGTCTCGACGTTGCCTCGACGCTTACGTTTCCGGAACTCCCGGAAACTGTCGTCACCGAATCTGCTGAGGGCGACGCCGACGTATTTGTCCGCGTCGGAACCGTGCCGTTCGACGGAGAAACCCCCGACGACGGCCCCGCCGTAACGTTCGAGACACCCGAGGAGTTCATCCTCCTTTACGACGCCTGTCGCATTACTGTTAGTCAAGGGCGCGAAATCGTCGTGGACCCCGCGCCCGACGCTACCGAGAGAGACGTCCGCTGGACGGTTCTCGGCCCCGCGTTCAACTTCCTTTTGCACCAACGCGGCCACCTCGTCTTGCACGGGAGCGTCGTCGCCGTTGACGGTCGTGCCGTCGCGTTCGTCGGTGAGTCCGGTGCGGGAAAATCTACGACCGCGGGCGCGTTCGCCGCCGCCGGGCACCGAGCGCTCGGCGACGACGTGGCGGCCATCCGATTCACCGACGACGGCCCCGTCGTCCAACCCGGATTCGCGTCCATCAAACTCCACGACGACGCGGCGGCCACGCTCGGCGGTGGACTCGTCCCGGTCACTGACGGCGGTGAGAATACGCCAACTGCTTCTCGTCCCGACGAACGGTTCTACCGGACCGCCGATGTAGACTCCGATCCAGTACCGCTCGCGGCAGTTTATCGCCTCGTTGATGGCGACGACGTGACAGTGACCCCGCTTCCGTCCGTCGCCGCCGTCGCGGAACTCGGGCGGAACGCCTACACAGTCGGCACGCAACAGCGCCGCGATGAGGCGATACTCGCCGTAGACCGGTGTCTCTCTGTCGTCGAGTCGGTCCCCGTAGCAACGCTAACGCGTCCTCGACGGTTCGACGCGCTTCCGGACGTGGTCTCCCGTATCGAACAGGAGGTCGGTTCGTGAGCGCCACATCCGCCGCGCGCAAGGGTCACGAAAGGGCAGACACTGACGACGACGCCGTGGCGCTGGCGACTGCGCTGGCGCGGCCGACACTCGACGAAACAGCGCAAACGGCGATATCTCGCCTTGCACCCGAAGTCGAGGCGGACGAGGTACTGACGGCCGCACATCACCTCGGCGTTGGACCACTGGTCGCATCGCACCTCACCGACGCCGACGTGCCCGCCGCGTTTGAATCGCGCGCGAGAGAGCGGTGCCGTGCCACGGGTGTCCGAAACCTCTCGTTCGTCGCTGAACTCCACCGCGTCCTGTCCGCGTTCGCCGACGCCGGACTCCGTTGTCTGGTCTACAAAGGCCCGGTTCTCGCCGTATCGGCCTATGGCGACCTGTCACGCCGAGATTTCTCGGACCTCGACTTGTTCGTCCCACCCGGAGACGTGCCTGAGGCCTGCGCCGTCCTCGAATCACTCGGCTACAACCCGTGGTCCGAGAACGGAACGGCAGTTACAGACGCAGAGAGTCTTGTCTCACGCGCTGCCGAGCGCACGTACTTCCGACCTTCCGAGGACACCCCCGAGAGAACTGTGGCAACCCGACGGCCGCCGTCCGTCGGCGTCGCTGTCGAACTCCGTTGGCGACTCGGGACCGACCTCAGACCGTCGTGGTTGACGTTCGAGACGGCGTGGGAGCGTCGAACCGAGGTACTCGTCGGCGGCCGCCCGGTGCCGACGTTCTCGAACGAGGACACGGTTCTCGTCCTCGCACGCCACGGCGCGAAACACTACTGGAATCGCCTCGGTTGGGTAGTAGACGTCGCGGCGTTCCTCTCTGAGAACGACATCGACTGGGACCGACTCCGCGCGCGTGCAGCGCGCGCCAACCGACGCCGCATCCTCCATGCCTGTCTGTTGCTCGCGGCTGAGACGGCCGACGCGCCCGTTCCAGCAGAGATACTCGCCGACGCCCGCGCGGATTCGAACGTTCGTCGCGTCGTCATCGACGCACAGGGGTTCGTCGCATCGAATCCTGAAACGGCCGCGTACGGCGAACGCGGACGGCGGCGGCGGACGCGGTACGAACTGCAGTTGTGTGACACTCGCCGCCAGCAGGTGCTGACACTGTGCCGGCTGGCGTTCGTCCCGCAACAGGCCGACTACGCGGCCGTCTCGCTTCCAGACTCCCTACACGGCCTCTACCGTGTCACCCGCCCAGCACGCCTTGCTGTCAAAGCGCTTCGGCGACGAGTCGAACCCCGCTAGGCGAGGAACGTAGCGAGTCGCTGACTCGGTTTCCATCGGCTAACAACTGGTTCGCGGTGAGTAACTATCGTGCAACCGCCCGTTCTACTCACTATGACAGCCATTGCACCCGAGAAAACGGTAGTTGCGTCCGCCGATGTCGTTGCCGCCGACGTGGGTGGCGAACGACTCCTGTTAAACCTCGACACCGGACTGTACCACGGCATGAACCCGGTCGGAACGCGGATTTTCGAACTCATCGACGAACCACAGACGGTCGAGGCCGTTGCGGCCGCCATCGAGGAGGAGTACGATATCGAGTCGGAAGTGGCGGCGGCCGACGTACGCGAGTACGTCGAAACCCTCGTTGACGCCGGGCTGGCCGAAGTCACGGAAACGGCGTAACCACCCCGAACGACCGATTTCGGTTCAGGGGCGGGCGGTATTCAGTTCCTCTGAGACCGTCTCTCATCTGTCCCTGCTTTCTCTGGCTCATTGTTGCCTCGAACCGATGCGGCGACTCACATCGCCACGTGCCAGAGATGGTGACTGTCGTCGGCGAGCGCCGCACGAATCCCGTGTCCGTCGTTGATGACGCGGTACCCGAGTGAGAGTCGCGGCGGTTCGAGCCGCGACATCGGGAACGTCCGGTCCGAGAGGAAGCCGAACGACCGGAGGAGGTCCGACGGGAACGGAACCGCGACGCGATAAGCGTCGGCGGAGGTAGCGCTGTCACTTCCCTTTTTGTCCGTCAGAGCGCGTTCGAGAAGCGCGGCGAGTGCGCGCTTGCGCGTCTTGCCACCGGAGAGCGGAGCGACGTGGACGATTGAATGCCAGCGTGTTCGGTGCCACCGCCGCTCGGAGACGACGAGAGCCGCCACGTCCGAACCGCCGCGCGCGGCGACGTACGTCCGAAGCCCGGTGAAATCAGGGTCCGAAAAGTGCGCTCGAATCGTCTGTACGTCGAAAATCGGATGAATAGTCTCCGGGGTGGCCGTCTCGTGGAGTCGAGTCAATCTGTCTGCGGGTACGCCATCGACGCGTTGCACGTCGAGCGTATCAGTTGGACGGCAGAGGCCGCGCTCGCGTCGGACGGCATCGTGGACGAGCGTGTTGCCCGCAAGCGTTGTCGCCGTCAGCGCCCCGCGGAGACTCCGATTTTGCCCCGTCCGAGTGCGGACGAAGTCGCGGACGTTCCGCGGCCGGATGAACTGCGGTTGCATCGACGGGATGTTCCAACCCATCTCCTCGCACGCTTGGCGAGACTGTTCGTTCATGTGGCCGAAGATGAACGTCGCCTCTCCATAGTCGAGATATCCTCCGAGAGCGACGTTCGTCGCCGCGGTGAACACTCCACGGCGGCGATGTTCCGGGTGAACCATTACGTCGCGTCCGAGCAGGCCGATAGCCGATTTCTCACCGACCCGAACTCGGTACGCAACTGACGGGAGCATGCCGACGATGTCTCCCTCGAATTCGATGACGACGATGGGTGCGTCCTCGAATAGACTCTCGGAGCCGTACATCGTCTCGAACCACTCGTGTCCGGGATCCCGGCCACTTACCGACTCGTAGACGCCACGGAGACCACTTTCGTCGTCCGACTGAAACGGCCGGACAAGATAGGTTTGATCGTCTAGTTCGACCGTCTCCGAGTGGCGTGCGAGACTCATTGCCGGAACTGACGGCTGAGACGCCATTGGTTATTGAGACTGTGATGATAGAACGCGTCTAGTATGGGCACGGCTAACCCCGAAGGTAACAGTATTTGGTGGTTGTGAACAATTGTATATGGTCTGAACTGATATATGGGTTGTCAGTTCATGCGAGAGTAACTAACACCGAAACCGGACAGGTATCCAGTGAGGTGTCCAGACCTCGAACTATGACGTACGACCGCCCGACGCTCGAAACCTACGGAACCGTTCACGAACAGACGCAGACTTACAACGATTACGACGCGAGCATCCCACCGAAGCAGTACGAATCGTAGCCCATTCGTCGGTGGATCGATACTCGCAGTGGTGAGTCATCCTCGAGAATCCTCGTTTGTTGTATTTCCGCTGGTGACTGCCCTCGTTGATTCTCGTCCGTTGGTTCATCCCGTTGCTCCCCCATTCGGTCCTCTTGCCTGCTCTCTTTATTCGGTCCTCCTCGCCTGCACCCTCTATTTGTCCCTCTCCGACTGTTGATTTCCTCCGCTCGGCACGCCTCGTCTGACTTGCTATTTGTTACCGTCCAATCCGCCGTCCGAAACGAACAGCTAGGGCCCGTAATGCGACCCATACTTAACCGCCTCTCGGACGCCTTTTCTCGCATGAACGTACTGGTGACCCACACAGATGCCGTGCGGGCACACCGCCCGGGTGGTCGCCGGTGAGCGACGAACGTTCCTCGGAAGCACCGTCTGCGACGCTCGGAGAGAAGCTCGCCGCACTTCGGACTGTCATCTCCTACGACCCGACACGATTCGGCGGGGTCGTTGCACTGAGCCTCGTCGTCGCTGTCTTCGAGGGAGTCGGACTGAGCTTTCTGCTTCCGCTGGTCGAAGCCGGGCGCACATCGCTCACTGTGGCGTCCGACCAGACCGTCGTCTCGTGGTTTGCGGCGGCGTACGGCGCTGTGGGCGTTCCGTTCACGTTCGAGACGCTTCTCGGCGGCGCGGCTCTCGCACTCGGACTCCGATTCGGGATGGCGACGTTCGTCCGCTATCTGCAAGCGCAACTCGTCGCCGACTATATCCGCAGTCTCAAGACGGGTGTCTTCCGTGGCATCCTTGATGCGGACCTCTCGTACGTGGACGAACGCGGGTCCGACGAACTGCTGAACACGCTTGTCACGCAGTCGAACTATCCGGCGACGGTGTTGTCGAGTGTCCTCTCTGTGGTCGAACGCACGTTGCTCGTCTTTACGTATCTCATCCTCGCTCTCGCCGTTGACCCGCTCCTCACGACCGCTGTCGCCGCTCTTCTCGGTGTCATTACGGTCGGTGTTCGCTCCGTCGTCGGGTCTGCGTACGGGGCGGGAAGCAGCATCGCAGCGGCCAATACGGAGATTCAAGCGCACGCGCAGGCGGGCGTACAGGGCATCCGCGACGTGCGGCTGTTCGGATTAGACGACGTGGCCGCGACACGCTACACTGACGCGTTGGACGATTACATCGACGCCGTCGTCGGCCTTCGCGTCAACCAGGCCATCGTCTCGAATCTCCACCGATTCGCCGCCGCCGTCGTCGTTCTCGTCGCCGTCTATCTCGCGTTGACGTGGGCGGCACTCTCGTTGGGCGCAGTCGGCCTGCTGCTTTTTGCGATGCTCCGTCTCGGTCCCGGTGTCTCATCGCTTCAGTCACAACTATACGGTCTCGACGGCAAACTTCCGCACTTGGTCGAGACGCTCCGCGAACTGGACGAACTGGCTGCTGCCCGGGCCGTCCGCGGGGGTGACGCCGACGTACCGGCACCCGTCGAATCGGTCGCGTTCGACGGCGTTTCCTTCCGCTATCCGGATGGCGACCAAGGCGTCTCGAACGTGAGTCTCCGGGCTGAGCGCGGAGAATTCATTGCTATCGTCGGCGGGTCGGGCGCGGGCAAGTCAACCATCGTCTCGCTTCTCGCTCGTCTGTACGCTCCCGACACGGGAACGATTCGAGTAAACGGAACCGACCTCTCGACTGTTCGAGTTGACGACTGGCGCGACCGTCTCGCTGTCGTCCGGCAGGACCCGTACATCTTCGACGATACGCTTCGGAACAACGTCCTTGCAAGCGCGCCCGAGGCTTCGGAATCAGCGTTCGAACGTGCCTGCGCCGACGCGGGCGTGACAGCGTTCGCGGAGGGGTTGTCGGACGGATACGACACCGTTCTCGGCGAGGACGGCGTACGCCTCTCGGGCGGACAAAAACAGCGCGTGGCCATCGCGCGCGCGCTCCTCCGAGACGCGGACGTAGTGGTGTTTGACGAGGCAACGAGTAACCTCGACGCGCGGATGGAGGAGTCCGTTCTCGGGAGCATCCGTGAGGCGACGCGTAACCGCGTGTTCGTCGTCGTGACACACCGACTCGGAAGCGTCGTGGACGCCGACCGAATCTACACCGTTGCTGACGGGCGCATGGTCGAAGACGGCACCCACGAAGAGTTAGTCGCTGCCGAAGGCACGTACGCGTCACTGTACGCGTCGATGTCCGGCTTCGAGCTTGGCGATACTGACAGTACAGATAACTCTGGTGGGGACGGTGCGGACCACTCCGACACCGAAAGCGTGGCCGCCGCCGACTCGGATTAGGCTGATACCGGTTCGGAGCGTCTTCGGAGCGTCGGTAGCTGTCTTTTAAAACGTGCGGACGCCCTCGTCGGTGATGACCTCGTCTACGAGTTCCGTCGGCGTCGCGTCGTAGGCGGGGTTCTCGATGAAAACGTCTTCGACGGGTTCCAACGACACTTCCGCCGTGGAGCGAATCTCGTTTTCGAAGATGAACCCGTCATCGACAATCTTCGCACCCGATCCGACAACGGTGACGGGGATGTCGAGTTGCGCCGCGGTAGCGACGATGGGGAACGTGCCGACGCGGTTGTACAGCGTGTCCTCAACGATGCAGTCCATGCCGACGACGACGCGGTCGCACTCTTCGAGGAAGATGCCCGCTGCGCCGTCCACGATCAGATGTGGCTCGATGCGGTCGATACCCGAGAGCGTCCGTGCCGTCTTTCGGCCGAGGTAGCGCGGGCGTGCCTCGGTGACGTACGTGGTCATGTGGTTCCCATCCGCGGCCGCGATTTCGACGGCTTCCAACACGGTCGAAGAGTAATCGTGTGTGAGGAACGTTTCGCCGTCTTTGAACGTTTTCGCGGCGTTAGCCGCCGCTCGTGACTTCCCGTTCTCGATGTCCTCGACGACGCGTTCGACGGCCGATTCGGTGAGTTCTTTCGCTTCGTCCACGGTAGACGCCTCGCCTGTGACGCGAGTGAGAACACCCTCCATTGCGTTGTAGAGCGACGCGTGCGAGGGGTTCGCTCGCTTTAACGCCCCGACGTTGCGTTCGAGGTCTCGCTCGTACTCCTCGACCGTCGCGTGGTCGCGGTCGAGCAGTTCCGTCAGGGCCCGCGTGGCCTTGACGGCGACGACCGAGGAACTGTGTGTTTGCATCTCCCTGATTTCCTCTATCGTGTCGTCAATCATACCTGCAGGTCACAGAGTTGGGACAAAGTACTTCCGGGAGTCGGCGTCTCACGCTCGCCCGGCTAGCCTGTCAGTCGTCCATCTCGATGTCCGCTTCGGGTGGCGTCCCGCCGTCGCCCGCGTCAGTTCGCTTCGCGTAGATGAAGGCGGAAATCGCGGTGAGTATCCAGATGACGGCACCGACACGGATCGCAAACGAGGCGCGCGCGGCCCACGTTGGAAGCTCGTAGGCGATTGAGAGCGCGGCGACGGTCGGCGACCCGACGAGAATGGTGACGACGAACGTCGTCTGCATCACCCACCCGTAATCAACGCCATCGGGGTTCGTTCGTTCGACGCGTGGCACAGCGTCTCGTTCGTCTGTCGGGGGTTAATGCGTGCCGGTTCTGATACGCATATAAATATTAATAATCGATATGGCAGAACTGACAACGAGACGCTTAACACGAACAATAGAGTCCGATATCACATGACCTCGGTACGTGACGTACGCGAGAAAGCGGGGACGACGCCGATAACGATGCTGACTGCATACGACGCGACGACCGCCGGCGTAGCGAACGAGGCGGGTATCGACGTGCTTCTCGTCGGTGACAGTATGGGCAACACCGACCTCGGATACGACTCGACGCTTCCGGTTACGGTAGACGAGGTGGCATCGCGGACGGCGGCCGTCTCGCGCGGCGCGGACGACGCGCTCGTCGTCGCGGATATGCCTTTCCTCTCCGTTGGCGTGGACGAGGCGACGAGCATCGAGAACTGCGGGCGCATGGTAAAGGAAGCGGGCGCGGATGCGGTGAAGTTAGAGTCGGGAAGTCACACGGTCGAACTCACCGAACGACTCGTCCAACTCGGGATTCCGGTGATGACACACCTCGGTCTGACGCCCCAACGAGTGAAAGAGACGGGCTACACCCAGCAGGGGACGACACGCGATGAAGGCCACGAAATCCTCGACTTGGCCAGAAAACACGAGGAAGCGGGCGCGTTCGCACTGGTTCTCGAACACATCCCTGCAAATCTCGCGGCACAGGTCACCGACGCCCTCTCGATTCCGACGATTGGCATCGGCGCGGGATCTGACTGCGACGGACAGGTGTTGGTCGTCGACGACGTGCTCGGTCTGTCCTCGTACTCGCCGCCGTTCTCGAAGCAGTACGGAAACGTCCGCGAGCAGATGCTTGACGCGGTGTCGGCGTACCGCGAAGATGTCGAATCCGGCGGCTTCCCGGCCGACGAACACAGTCACGTCGTGGACGAGTTAGACGACCTGTACTGACAGCGACGACGCCTACTCCAGTCGGCGGTTGACGAAGTCCTGTATCGCCGTGTTGAACGCCTCGGGTTGCTCCAGCATCGAGAGGTGCGCGGCGTCTTCAACGATTCCGAGTTCGCAGTCCGGCATCTCCTCGCAGAAATACTCGTGATACGACTGAGGAGTGAGCCTGTCGTGTTCACCAACGAGGGCCAGCGTCGGCACATCGACCGCGTCGAGTTCGTCCCGAACGTCGAACTCGTGGCAGGTCCGAAAGTCGCGCTCTGTCACTGCGCGCCCGACGTCTTGCATCGCTTCCTGCGAGAGCATCGCGTACTCGTGCTCCGGGTCGTGAAACAGCCGATCCGAGTCGTGCAAGAACGACACAGCACGGGGGAAGTCATTAGAGAGCCACATCAACAGGTCATCGAGAACGGCAAGCTTCGCACCCGTCCCGGCGAGAATGAGTCCGTCAACATCGACTTCTCGTTCGAGGAGCGCCGTGAGAATTACGGCACCGCCGAGCGAATTGCCGATTAAGACGGACGCATCAACTTCCTCAGCGACGGCGACGACATCGTCCACGTAGGCAGAACACGTCTCGTATCCTGGTTCGGCATCGATATCGTCGCTTTCGCCGTGACCGCTCAAGTCGAGGACGGCGACCGGAAACTCGTCGGAAAGACGAAACTGGGACTTCCAGACGGCGTGCGTGCCTCCGCTTCCGTGGACGAACAGAAGCGTCGGTCCCGCCGCGCCGCGGTCGGAGACTCGGTACGCCGTCTCGCGTCCGTGGTGTGTGACGGTGTCCATAGACAACGTTCACGCCGTCCGGTGATAAACTTCACAGAAAAGATCAAGGCGGATGCCCCGAGGCTTGACCTCGGGGAGGAAGCCGACAACTAAGGGCACAAACCACGTTACGAAGGTAGGCTACCTCTCAGCGATATGTGAAACACAGTGGAATACCGTCGAACCGCCGTCATCAAACTCGACACTCCCAAAGGAGCAAATCCGATTCTCCATGAGACTGTCGAGCAGTTCAAACACTGCGCCAACACCGCAAGCGAGTGGTGCTGGCACGGGCGTCGCCAGATTCCTGTAGAATCTGGCTGCCAACCAGAAACGCGCGGCGTTTCTAGTGACGACGACGGATACCACGTCACATCCAAAGCCAAAGCCGAACAAGCTCTCTACGACCAACTCCGCAACGAAACCAACCTCACCGCGAATCTCATCCAGAAAGGGATTCGACGGGCGGTTGAAGCCGTCAAAAGCGGAGTTGAACGCCTCAAGCGTGGCGAGAGAACCTCACGACCCTACTTCTCAGCAGATAGCGCCGTGTACGACAAGCGAAGTGCAACGTTCCACCGCGACCACGTTTCCCTCTCTACCGTTGACGGACGTATCGAGTGCGATTACATCCTTCCCGACGACTCGGAGAAACCACCAACGAAGTACGTCTCCGACGAGGATTTCGAGTTTCGGATGGCGCACTTACAGTACCGCGACGGCGACTGGTACTTGCACGCTTCCATGCGGAAGGTCGAAGAAAGCGACGACCCCGAATCCGATTCCAAGCACAGAACAGTTCTTGGTGTGGATTTGGGCGTGAACAACCTCGCCGTCGCTTCAACAGGGCGCTTCTGGTCGGCAGACGAGTTCAACCACTGGCGCAGAGAGTACGAGAAACGCCGTGGATCGCTCCAACAGTGCGGCTCGCGTCACGCTCACGAGAACATCGAGAGTGTCGGTCACAAAGAGACGGGGAGATTCGAGATATATCTGCACTCGGTGGCGAACGAACTCATCGAGGAGGCCGTCGAATACGACTGCTCGCATATCGTGTTCGAGGACTTGACCCACATTCGGGAGAACATCCCGAAGGCGACGTGGCAACACGTATGGGCGTTCCGACGCCTCTACGAATACGTCGAATACAAAGCTGAGGAGTACGGCGTGGAAGCCGTACAGGTTGACCCACGCAACACGTCGAAGCGGTGTTCGACGTGTGGGTTTACCCATAGCGACAATCGGTCTGGGGAAGCGTTCTGTTGTCAGAAGTGTGGGTACGAGAACCACGCTGACTACAACGCTTCCAAGAACATCGGTTTGCAGTATCTCCGTCGTCGGCAAAACGCGGACGATGGAGGCGCATCCGTAGATGTGCGCTTGAATCGCGGGACGCTGAACGTGAACGGCGAATATTCGTCTACTGCTCTTGGCAGTTAGACCGGGAGTCCACGCGAAAGCCTCGGGGTCGAACGGAAATCTTTGATTTCCGTGATGACGAGACGCTACGCGTCTCGAACCACTTGACCCCGAGGCCATTTACACGGAACGTTCGATCACCGAATTGTGTGAACCGCAATTCAACCGTAACGTCTCTACCCCCACCACGTGGGGCGGTTCTCGGCGACAAGTATATATTCTCTCAATGCTAACCTCTGGTTAGGAAATATCATGGATATGCAACAGTTCGTCGGCGGCAACGAGGGATTCCTCCGCCGCTACGAGTACGAAGACAGTTGGGTCGTCGCCGCCGACCTCGGCGCGTTTGGCGACGAGGTGGACGTGGACATCGTCGGTACGACCGCCATCGTCGTCGCCGAGATGGGCGACAGAGTTACCGAGACGGAATTCGAACTTCCCGGTGAGGACGCGTCGGTTTCGACGAACAACGGCATACTCACTATCACCGTTCAAAAATGAAGCTCATTGTCAAACCACTGAAGCAGAAAGACGCTGGTCGTGGACTTGCGGCGATTGATCGCGCTGCCGCCGAAGAACTCGGTCTCGAAGGCGGCGATTATATCCGCATCGAGGGTGACGGCGGCACCGCCATCGCTCGTGTGTGGCCCGGTTACCCCGAGGACCGCGGCAGTGGCGTCGTTCGTATCGACGGCCGACTTCGCCAACAGGCGAACGTCGGCATCGACGACCGCGTACAGGTCGAACCCGCGGACGTAAAGCCCGCAAAAACCGTCTCTATCGCCCTGCCGCAGAACCTCCGTATCGGCGGCAACGTCGGGACGTACATCCGCGACAAGCTCTCCGGACAGCCCGTCACGAAGGGGCAGAGCATCCAACTTCCCCTTGGATTCGGATTCATGGCCTCCTCGAACCAGTCGGTGCCGGTTAAAATCGCCTCCACGCAACCGGACGGCACCGTCGTTATCACCGACTCCACGGAGGTCCAGATAAGCCAGAAACCCGCAGAGGAGATTCACGGCGCTGAGGGTCGTGACACCAGTGAGGGCCCGTCGGTAACCTACGAGGACATCGGCGGCCTCGACAGAGAACTCGAACAGGTCCGGGAGATGATCGAACTTCCGATGCGGCACCCGGAACTGTTCAAGCGCCTCGGCATCGACCCGCCGAAAGGCGTGCTCCTGCACGGTCCGCCGGGCACCGGGAAGACGCTCATCGCCAAGGCCGTCGCCAACGAGATAGACGCGTCCTTCCACACGATCTCCGGTCCGGAGATCATGTCGAAGTACTACGGCGAGTCCGAAGAGCAACTCCGCGAGATATTCGAAGATGCCGAAGAGAACGCGCCGGCCATCGTCTTCATCGACGAGATCGACTCCATCGCACCCAAGCGCGGTGAGGCTGGCGGTGACGTGGAACGGCGCGTCGTTGCCCAACTCCTCTCGCTGATGGACGGGCTAGACGAACGCGGAGAAGTCGTCGTGATCGGCGCGACGAACCGCGTCGACGCCATCGACCCGGCGCTTCGGCGCGGAGGCCGGTTCGACCGCGAAATCGAGATCGGCGTCCCCGACAAGGAGGGCCGTAAAGAGATTCTACAGGTCCACACGCGGAACATGCCGACCGCCGAGGGCGTAGACCTCGACGAGTACGCGGAGATTACGCACGGGTTCGTCGGCGCGGACATCGAGAGCCTCGCCAAGGAATCCGCGATGAACGCTCTACGGCGTATCCGCCCGCAGTTGGACCTCGACGAGGACGAGATCGATACCGACGTCCTGGAGTCGCTAGAGGTCCGCGAGGACGACTTCAAGGACGCGATGAAGGGTATCGAACCCTCCGCGCTCCGCGAAGTGTTCGTCGAAGTTCCCGACGTGACGTGGGAGAACGTCGGTGGCCTCGAAAACACCAAAGAGCGCCTCCGCGAGACCATCCAGTGGCCGCTGGAGTACCCCGAGGTGTACGAGAAGATGGACATGCAGTCGGCGAAGGGTGTCCTGCTCTACGGGCCGCCGGGGACGGGGAAGACCCTTCTGGCGAAGGCTGTCGCCAACGAGGCCGATTCCAACTTCATCTCCGTGAAGGGGCCAGAACTGCTCAACAAGTACGTCGGCGAGTCCGAGAAGGGTGTCCGTGAGATATTCAAAAAGGCGCGCGAGAACGCCCCGACCGTGGTGTTCTTCGACGAGATTGACTCTATCGCCATCGAGCGCGGCCAAAGCTCCGGTGATTCGGGCGTCTCCGAACGCGTCGTCTCGCAACTCCTGACCGAACTCGACGGGCTGGAGTCGCTCGAAGACGTGGTCGTCATCGCCACCTCCAACCGGCCGGATCTCATCGATTCGGCGCTTCTGCGTCCGGGGCGACTCGACAGGCACATCCACGTGCCTGTTCCCGATGAGGAGGCACGGCACGCCATCTTCGAGGTACACACCGAGCACAAACCGCTGGCAGACGACGTTGATCTCGACCAACTCGCCCGCAAGACCGAGGGCTACGTCGGGGCCGACATCGAAGCGGTCTGCCGCGAGGCATCGATGGCTGCGAGTCGGGAGTTCATCAACAGCGTGGAACCCGAAGAAGTCGAAGAGTCCATCGGCAACGTCCGCGTCACCATGGATCATTTCGAGGCGGCACTCGACGAAGTCAACCCGAGCGTCACCCAAGAGACGCGCCGTCGGTACGAGGAAATCGAAGAGCGGTTCCAGAAGAGCGACGTCGAACGCGATCCTGAGGAAAAAGTCGGCCGGACGTTCCAGTAATCGCAGATACGGCGACTTCGCCACCAACTCTCGGCCAAGAAATTCACCCGCGGGACCGCGGGTGAATCTCCGCCGACCGATGCCCTTTTATCACTCAGTGCTTCTATGTAGAGGTACGTTCTTCTCCCCAATGACACGGACCACTAGTTGCAGGTTTATTTCACCGGAAACGTGGTGTGTTCGTCAGTGGCCATGTTGTGTCGCTCCGCGCTTTCGTAGTCCCCCTCGTTCTCATACTAACGAAGTACCAAGCTCGTAACCGATACCGAAGGTACCGAGAGTGCCACAGAAGAGCCAATCTGCCGGGAATCGAAACTAGTATCGAAACCGCGGCGAGTTAATATCACATTAGGTACAAAAATATTCTTCTGCGAATATTTTTGTCGTCAGCAATCGCCCCACCAACTGTGCAGCAATGCACACTGTAACGATACGTTCGACGACTGGTCCGACACCGCCGCCCACGGTCGGACGTTTCTCACCGTGTACGTCGCCGAACGACAACTGAATGCCGGGACGGCAGGACTGTGGGTCGTCTGTCACCGCAACGCCGACGAGTCAACTGACGATGGCATCCGACAGTGACTTTGGTGACAGCGCTGCCGTCCTTCATGCTTGATCGGCTTCTACTGCGGACTCGCGTCGGACTGTTTGACTAGTCGCTCGACTCGCGGTGGGCTTTGAGGTCCGAGAGAATCTCTTCTGCATGCCCTTCAGGCGAAACACCTTCGTAGGCGAACGCGATGGTCCCGTCGGGTGCGACGACGTACGAGTTCCGGAACACGCCATCGAACGTGTTGCCGAACATGTTTTTCTCACCGTAGGAGTCGTACGCCGACGCGACTGCACCGTCCTCGTCCGAGAGGAGCGGGAACGAAAGGTCGTGGTCATCCGCGAACTCTTCGAGGTCGGAGATAGGGTCGTCGCTGATTCCGAGGACCGTTGCGTCGTGTGCCTCGAACTCGTTTGAGGCGTCGCGGAACTCGCACGCCTCGGTGGTACATCCCGGCGTGTTCGCGCGCGGGTAGAAATAGACGACAACGTACTCGTTCTCGAAGTCCGAGAGCGACACTTTCTCGCCGTCCTGATTCTGCAACTCGAAATCCGGGGCTTCGTCACCGACGTTGAGCATGACTCACGGGTCGGGGAGGAGCGTAAAAACGTCGCCGGTCGGCAGTCGGCCGAGGCTTGCCAGACAGTGGCGACGGCCCGATTCAGTCGAGACGTTCGGCAGCCCCGCGTTCGAGAAGTGGGTCCGCGTTCGTCGTCGGCAGCGTCACAACGTCCTCGGTTGCGAGGTCGTACTCGCGCTCGTCCACCCCGAGAATCTGACCCACGTCTTGGGTGATTCGGAGTGTGACGCGTTCGGTGTCGTCCGCCTCGGTCGCAGAGTCCGTAGAATCGTTAGACGGTTGCTCGGCCGCGACGGCTTCGGCCTCGGTGGTCGGTCGGTCACCGTCCGTCGAATCGGTGGCCGCCGTATCGGTGGCTGTCGCACCGTCGGCCATCGATTCGGGAGTCGCAGACGACGTGTCTGTCGGGGGAGTATCGTCACGAACCGGGGTCTCGTCTCCCGCGCTGGGTCCGTCGCCCATCGCGTCCGCGAGAACGTCACCAGCGCCATCCGCTGGTGTCTGGGAGTCCGCCTCCGGATCGACCTCCGGTGGTGGCGGTGGTGTTTCGTCGGTACCGGGGTCTGCGGGTGGTACCTCGTCGGGTGTCGTCTGCGAGGTGGACTCGGCAGCCGGTACGTCAGTACCGCCACTCGACGTGTTCCCCATCTCGGTGGTCGTCGCAGATCCGGAGCGCTTGCCCGCGAGAACGTCCAAGACGGTTTCGCGGTTCTGTTTGATCCGGCTCACCAAGTCATCGAACAGGTCGCGCTCCTCTGCGGTGAGACCGTTCGTATCCGCGCTCATGTCCGCCGCAGCGAAGGAGGCGAGTTTGACGACTTTGCCGACTCGGCGTTCGTATATCGCCTCGACGACATCCTCTGCCGTCTCGATTTCGTCGGTGAGGCGGCCGACTTCGGGGTCCGAGAACGGATCGTCCGCCCGGTCGGCGGCGCGCTTCCGTTCGGCCTTCTGCTGGGCGATATAGTCCGCAACGTCCTCGTAGAACGAGTCGCGGAGATGCTGGAGGCTGTCCTTCTGTCGCTCTGTCCGCCGGACGCTCCGTAACTCGTCTAAATTCATTTTGTCTCCTTTTCAGCACGCCCACGGGCCATGAGAAAGACGCCGAGGCATTCTTTCACCGATTGGTCACCAGCACTGAGTGTAAAACTATCGCCGTCGAATTCGACGGGACCGGGTTCGGTCACGCGAATCTTGATTTTTTCTCCGCGGAAGCGGTCCGGAATCGCGTCTTCGAGCGGATCGAAGTCCGCGACTTCGTCGCGTTCGAGCGTCTTTACGCGGAGTCCGGACCCGCCATGCAGACTGCCGGGCAGGCGGATGAGACGCTTCGTGTCCGTCGTTACCGGTTCGTCAATCGGTGCCGTCTCCGCGGTGACCGCCTCCTCGGCGAGGGCATTCACGAGAATGCGCGTACCGGGACCGCCCGCCTCGACGTTCCCCTCGCGGATGGCCTCGAAGTTGTTGTGTATCTGTCCTAAGATCGTCTTCGCGCGGCCCTCACCAATGCCTTGGAGTTCCTGTAACCGTTCGAGGGCCGCCTCTTCTTCCATCTCGCGCAGATTTTCGGCGAGTTCGAGGAGTCTGTCGTGAACGCGCGCGCCCCATCCACCGTGTCGGCGGAGGACGCGCCGGGTCGTCCCGCGATTCGACTCCGTGCCGATGAGTCCCTCGACATCTAAGTCGATGGCGCGGACGTAATCGACAATCTCCCGCCTGGCATCGCTGTCCAGTTCGCGGACGTTCTCGTCGCGTACGTGGACGTGGTACCCGCGGCCCCCCGAGAAAACGACCTGTGTGTCAGTAAAATCGAAGTCGTTCTCCAGGATATCGAGGAGGCTCAACAGATCGTCTTTACACGCAGCCAACATATCCGCATAGGAGGTCGTCTCGGGGTCGACGCCCGGGAGGTGGTCGGCGTCCAAGTCGAACACCAGGTCGGCCGACTGCCACCCTTTCTCGTCCATTGTCCCCGCACCGGGATCATTGAACCGCGCAGCGGAGAAGTAGACGTGCTGCGGGGCCGTCCGCGTCAAAAAGTCACCGAGGTTGCCAATGTCGAGCAGCGACTGGTGTCGGACCATCGTCGTTCCCCCGGCACTCCACGGGATATATCCCCACTCGCGGCGCTCAGGCGTGGGTGGCAGGGCAACGTCGGCACCTCGGTAGTAGTCACCGAACCGCCCCTCTAAGTATTCCCGGGTGTGCGCCTCCATCTCTCTGCGGTGATAGCTGAGGTGGGACTAAAGCCGTTTTGTCTCGGTCGGACTGCACTGCGGACTCCGTCTCCCGTTATTATTTCACGAATAAACATTATGGTTATGGCTGTCATATTGTATGGTGAGCTAACAGGAGATATTGATTAGTGGCTGTAGCCGCTGGAAAATGATTCATATCGCCGATTCAAGTAGTGACACAGAGATTACTACAACAGCTGTAGTTACTAGCACCAAAACTATAAATAATCCTGATTCAAACAGTACGAACTGTAATGGATGACATTGACACACATGGACGTAGCCGTAAGCGCAGTGCCGTCTCACGACGACGATTCGTGAAGGCGGCTGGTGCGTCCGGTGTTGCCGCCAGCTTGGCGGGTTGCATCAGCGGTACAGGTGGTGATCAGACAGAAACGGAGGCCGGAGGTAGTCAGACACCGATCAACACGGAAGCGCCGAGCGAGGATGTCACGGTACAGTGGGCAGCGGATACACGCGTCAATAACAACAGGGAAGCAATCTTTCAATCACTGCGTGAGGCAGGTCTCCCCGACAACATCACCGTCGAGGTTATCGCCGGCTCTCAAGTAACGAACAACCGACAGAACCAGTATCAGCAGTGGCTCTCGTCGGGACGGGAACAGCCGACGCTTCTGATGATGGACAGCGGATGGACGATTCCGTTCATCGCTCGGAACCAACTTCAGAACCTCTCGCAGACGCTTCCCGACAGCATGACCTCCCGCGTCGAGGAAAACTACTTCGAGGCCAGCGTCGGAACAGCGAAAGGAGCCAACGGCGACCTGTACGGCATCCCGCTGTTCCCTGATTTTCCGACGATGCAGTACCGCAAGGACCTGCTTCGGAACGCAGGCTACGGGGACTCGGATTTCGAGACGTGGGCCACCGAGTCGATGTCGTGGGTGGAGTTCTCGAAAATCACGAAGGAGGCGATGAACGCCAATCCAGACACCCAGTACGGGTATACTTTCCAAGCGTCCGTCTACGAGGGACTCTCCTGCTGTGACTTCAACGAGTTCATGACTTCGTACGGTGGCGCGTTCTTCGGCAATCCCGCAGAGAACCTGTTCGGACCTGTCGGGGATCGCCCTGTCACCGTAGACGAGCAACCTGTTCTCGACTCCATCAAAATGGTTCGGACGCTCATCAACGGTGAGGACGACGAACACGCGCTCGACGGTATCACGGGGAACATCGCTCCCGAGGCAGTTCTCCAGTGGACCGAGGAGCCATCGCGCAAGCCGTTCACAGGCGGTGACGCCATCATGCACCGCAACTGGCCGTACTCGATCAACATCAACGGTGCCGAGGACGTGTTCGGAGAAGACCTCGGCGTCATGCCAATTCCGTACGGGGTGACCGCTGAGGAAGCCCAGTACCCGATGACGGGCGGTCCAGTTGCGGCGCTCGGCGGATGGCACGTCACCCTGAACCCGAACGCCTCACAGCTGCAAAAGCGGGCGGCGTTGCAGGTCATGAAGGCGATGATGACCGAGCAGTTCAAGCTCGATATATTCGAGATTATCGGCTGGATTCCGCCGGAACCCGACCTGCTCGATTCCGACCGCGCCGCGGAGGTCCCGGTCATCGGCCGCTACCTCTCGCAACTGAAGGTGGCGGGTGAGAACGCTATTCCCCGGCCGGTGACGGTCGTCTGGCCGCAGCAGTCCAGTAAAATCGCCACCGAGGTCAACGCGGCCTACGCACGAGAGAAATCGCCCGAACAGGCGATGTCCGACCTCAAGAATACGCTCGAACAGATCGAACAAAGCGCCTAGCTGTTCGGATAGACATAAGATAACACAGGACATACAATGGCAACAGAGCAAGAATCAGGGGACACAGTTCGGGAGCGTACCAGAACTGGTCCGTACATCTCCTTCATCCGATGGATGGAGTCACTGACGGAGACGCAGTTCGCGTACTTCCTGCTTACGCCAGCGCTGCTGTTGCTTCTGGTCATCGCAGTGTACCCCCTCATACAGACGTTCGGCTACTCGTTGTACGCCGACCAGTTGACCGGAACGGCGAGGTTGGGCCAGTTCGTCGGGATCGAAAACTACGTCGCGCTGTTCTCCGGCGCACGTGACTTTGCGCTTCCGTCGGCGTTCCTGCCCGGACTCTCGTCGTCGTTTCCGTTCGTGACTGGCATTTACTCCAGCGCACTGATGGTAACGCTCGTCTTTACCGCCTTCAGCGTCCTGTTCGAGACGATCATCGGCTTCGCACAGGCGCTCATTCTCGATCAGGACTTCCGCGGTCGGCGGTGGGTTCGCGTTGCAATCATCATTCCATGGGCGGTGCCCATCGTCATCCAAGGCATGATCTGGTTCCTGATGTTCCAGCCGAACATCGGCTTTCTCATCGGGACCCAGGAGAATCCGGCAATCCTGAACACGCTCGGACTCAGTTTCACGCCGCTTCGTAACACGTCGGACTCGCTGTTCCTCATCATCGTGGCCGACGTCTGGAAGACGACGGCGTTCATGGCACTGCTCATCCTCGCGGGCCTGCAGAGCATCGACCGGTCGCTGTACGACGTGGCTCGCGTCGCCGGCGCATCGAAATGGCAACAGTTCAAGATGATAACGTTCCCGCTCATCCTGCCGACGGTGTTAGTTGCGATGCTGTTCCGCACCATCGCGGCGATGCGTGTCTACGGTATCATCGAAACGATGGCCGGATGTACGACTGTGCCGTCGCTATCGTGTCTGGTCGTGACGACGTTCAACAACTCGATGTACGGCACGTCGGCGACGGTGGCGTTCGTGACGGCAGGACTCATCGGCATCGTCGTCTCGGTGTACATCGTGAAATTCGCCGATGCGGAGGGAGGATTCTAAGATGGCGACACAAGACCAAGGCGGCGTGTTCGAGGAAGGCGGTGACGCGGAGATACGAAAGGGGCCGCTTGAGCGCTGGGTAAGTACGGTCATCAAGAACCCCAAGCGTGCGTACAGAGCGATGTTCTACGTAGCGACGCTGTTCTTCCTCGTCACCACGCTGTTCCCGTTCTACTGGCTGTTAGTGCTGGCACTGACGCCGAATCGACTCATCAGGGACATGGGACTGTTGCCGAAGGGGTTCAATCCCGAGGTGTTCATCACCATGTTCGAGCGGGTACCGTTCCACCTGTTCATGTTCAACAGTTTCGTGCTGGGGATAGCGACGACCGTCATCGTCCTGCTGTTGGCGAGTCTTGCAGGCTACGTGTTCGGTCGTCTCCGGTTCCCCGGCCGGACGGCACTCATGCTCGGCATCCTCGCTATCTCGTACTTCCCGCCAGCGGCGTTCTTCCTGCCCCTGTTCGAGTTGTTCACGGGCGGGACAGACATCGTGCTCGGACCGATCACCGTCTCGTCGCCGGACCTGTTCAACACGCCGGCGCCGATGGTGTTCCCGTTCAGCGCGCTGTTCATGCCGCTGTCGATATTCATCCTCACAACCTTCTACGGGCAGATTCCCGACGGGTTGGAGGATGCGGCGCGCGTCGAGGGAACAACTCGACTCGGCGCGCTGTTTCGGGTCATCATCCCGCTTTCGGCACCCGGCGTGGCGACAGCGGGCGTGCTGACGTTCATCAGCGTCTACAACGAGTTCTTCTTCTCCTTCTTGATGAACAACGGCGAGGCGTCCTCGTGGGCACCTATCGTCGCGGGTATTCTCAAGTATCAAGGGCAGTTCGACACCCCGTACAACCTCATGGCGGCGGCGAGCATCGTCGGGGTCCTTCCCGTCGCGATTCTCGTCATTATCGCCCAGGAACGCATCGTGAGCGGACTCACTGCAGGCGCACTCAAGGAGTAAGACAATGGGAGAAGTAACACTCGAAGACGTAACGAAGCGATACGAGGACGTAACGGCCGTAGACAACATGAACCTCGAAATCAACGACGGCGAGTTCGTCTGTCTCGTCGGCCCGTCGGGGTGCGGCAAGTCGACGACGATGGAGATGATTGCCGGACTCACGATGCCCACGGAGGGAGAGGTGTTCATCGGCGGACGTGAGGTGACGAACCTGCCGCCGAAAGACCGAGGGGTAGCGATGGTGTTCCAGAACATCGCGCTGTTCCCGCACATGGACGTGTACGACAACATCTCGTTCGGCCTCCGTCTCCGGAAATACGACAAAGAGGAGATAGACCGGCGCGTCGAGCGCGCCTCCGACATCGTCCAGTTGGAGGGTATGCTCGACCGGATGCCCGACGAGATGTCCGGCGGCCAGCGGCAACGCGTCGCTATCGCCCGCGCCATCGTCCGGAACCCCGATGTGTTCCTGATGGACGAACCGCTGGCGAACCTCGACGCCAAGTTGCGCGTCCACATGCGGACGGAACTCCAGCGTCTCCACAAGGAACTGGATACAACCATCATCTACGTCACGCACGATCAGGCGGAGGCGATGACGATGTCCGACCGCATCGCCGTCATCGACTCGGGACAACTCCAGCAGATAGACCCGCCGCTTACGTGCTACAACGAACCGGCAAACCTGTTCGTCGCAGGGTTCATCGGCAGTCCGGCGATGAACTTCGCCGATGGGAAGTTGACCGAGATGGGGTTCGTCGGCGACCGAATAGAGGTCGATTTCGACCCCGAGACCATCAGTGCCAGCGTCGGCGACGACGTGACACTTGGTATCCGTCCGGAGGACGTGTACACCCTCGACGACGCGTCGTCGCTCGCCAACCCGACGAAACAGGTCGAGGTCATCACGGATGTCCTCGAACCGATGGGCGACGAGATATTCGTCTACCTCCTCCTCAGCGAGGATGCCACAGTAAGTCTCGACGAGGAGGCGCGCGGTGCGATGTCCGACCAGTTGCTCATGAGCGTCGATCCCGACTCCGATATCGCAGAGGACAAGGAGGTATCGGTCGTCTTGGACAGGACCAAAGTCCACCTGTTCGACACGGAGACTGGTGAGGCTCTCCTGCATGGCCTCACGGCAACTGCGGCGGCCAGTACAGATAGTAGCACGCCAGCGGAGAGCGATGACTAGTTCAACGCTGCCCGTTGCTGCACCGAGCATTCATGCCGTCCACACTACCTAGTATCCATGGTCACCGAACTCGGGTGGATGTACCTCGGCGGGATGCTGGTTTTGTTCTTCTTTTGGGTGTACGGCATCGTGTCGTTCGTTCTCGATCTGAAGAACACCATCATTCCAAAGACGCGACAGTACATCCGCGGGCGTCGTCGGTTGAAAGAACAGAAAGAAAAAGAAGAAGAACGCGAGGAACGCGAACGACAGCTATACTGACGAGACAGTAACAAAACGGAGATCCAAGCCGCAACGAGTGACTTAACAACCGCGATAGTAAATCACAGACATATGAGTACCGGGACGCCCATCCAAATCGGAATTGTCGGCCTCGGAAACATCGGCCACTATCACGCTGACAGGATTGTCGAACTCGACGCGACACTCACCGGTGGCCTCGATATCCAGCCAGAGGCACGAAAGCGATTCACCGAGGAGTACGACGTCGAGACCTTCGAAGAGAAAGACGCTCTCTTCGACACCGTCGATGCCGTCATCATCACGACGCCGAACCGCTTCCACGAGGAGTACGCCGTCGCAGCACTCGAGGCAGGACTCGACGTCCTTCTAGAGAAACCGCTCGCTCACTCTCTCGAATCCGCCGAGCGAATCGCCGCGGCCGCAGCAGACGCCGAGGGAATCTGTATGGTCGGGTTCAACAACCGTTTCGGTAACCCCGTCAAGGTGCTGAAAAACTACCAAGCCGAGGGTCGCTTCGGCGAGATGAAGCACGTCGAAGCGAACTACGTCCGTCGTCGCGGCATCCCCGGCCGCGGGTCGTGGTTCACCTCGAAAGACGTGGCTGGCGGCGGGTCCGTTATCGATATCGGCGTCCACGCTATCGACCTCGCGTTGTACTTCCTCGACTTCCCCGCGGTCGAGGAAGTCTCAGCTGTCACGCGCTCGGAGTTCGGCAACCGCGACGACTACGCGTACGTCGAGATGTGGGGCGAAGACACCGGACCCGAGGGGTTCGACGTTGACGACTCTGCCTCGGCGTTCATCCGCTGTGCCGACGGGAAAACCATCTCGCTCGAAGTCGCATGGGCGACGAACCGCCCAACCAACGACGAGTTCTACATCACCGGTACCGACGCGGGAGCGCTGTTTGACCGGGGTAGCCACGACTTGACGTTCTACGAGTCCGGCATCGGCGGCAGCAACCACCTCACAGAGACGGCCGTCGAGACACAGGCCAACGACACCCACAAATCCGAACAGAAACTGTTCTTGGAGGCCGTCCGGACGGGCGAACAACCCAAGATGAACACTGTTGCAGAGGGGTTACAGGTTCAACGCGTCATCGATGCTATTTACCGCTCCTCCGAGAGCGAAAGCGCAGTCTCGCTGGCAACGGTCTCACCCCCCACCGCTGGCACCTCGTCGAACGACTGATTGGCCGGTTAGCATCTATACCCGGAGATCAGACGCCGAACGGCGAGAAACCCATAAGTCCGGCTCTCCATTTGGTACTGTATGGCATTCACCGGCCCGATCCGGCGACCGGAATACACTGGCGAAAGACGGTGTTGGCCCTGTACGGTCGTCAACGTCGTGCTTCTGCTCGTCATCACGGCAGCCATCGCCGTCCTCTCGGTTCCGGTTGCGCTCGTCGTCGCAATCGGTGGCGCGGCACTCGTCTATCTCCGGGGATACGTCGTCCCCGGAACGCCCGAGTTCGCGCCGAAACTCGTTGCCCGACTCGGTCTCTCGTCTCTATTTGAGTATGCACACGACGAGGGTGAGGAACGCCGGTCTGACGAGTTGAGCGCGGAGACACGCGGCGAAGACGTGCTGTTCACCCTGTTCGAGAGAGGCGTCATCAGAGAGGATGCAGACGGCGCGTTGTTTCTGTCGGACGCATTCTGGTCGGCGTGGGAAGCGGAGATAGCGACGCTCCGCGACCGGGACGACGACGGCGTGGCGGCGGCGGTCGCTGCGGCAGCCCCGTTCGAGGCAGCGGGCGGCACCCGATTCGACGGCATCACCGTCGAGGGAAACGGACAGTCCATCTGGCTGTCTCGCGCACACGCCATTGCCGATGCCGCGGCAGTCAGGACGTTGGCCGACTTCGACGTGCCCGAATCAGCCCGTGCGCCCGCGACGACGGCGCTCCGGATGTTCTTGGAGGTCTGTCCGCGCTGCGGCGGTCCGACAGCGGAGACGACGACAGCATCCGACTGTTGTGGGTCCGGAACGGTCGGTTCGTTCGACACACCCGAAAACGAGGTGCTGGCGTGTACAGACTGCGGCGAGATACTCTACGTGTACGACGAGGCCGACGAGCGCAAATAAAGAGCAACCCGACGAGCGCAAGTAGAGAGCGACGCGAGTGAAAAGCGAGAAGCGTAGCGAACGTAGCTATCGGACTACAGGAACTGCTTTCTGTTCGGTATGTCGTCGCGGCCGAGAATGATCTCTTGGGCCTCAACGTCCTCTAACGCGGAGACGAGGCCACCGACTTCGAGGATTCCTTCTTCGGTTTCCATCTCGAAGGAGGCGACTTCCTCGCTCTCCTCGAACGTCGTCGTGACGACGCGGCCTTCGACGACGGTCGGGTCGCCCGACTCGACGTGGCGACCGGAGACGGAGGCGTAGAACTCGCCGTCGATTTCGCGGATATCCTTCACGGCGCGGCGGATCGAGGCGTAGCGACGGGGGAACGGACGGCGCTTGCCGTCGGCCGCCAGCGTCTCGGCCGTCGTCCAGAGGACGGTGCCGAAGAACCCGCTGACGAGGAAGCCGAGCGCGGAGCGGTTGAAGATGACACCGTAGCGGTCTCTGTCGTCGCGGAGGGCGTCCTGTGTGGCGTAGACCGAATATTCCCCGTCGGCGACGGCGAGGACGGGGGTCGTGATACCGCGGCGGGCACGGGCGATGGTGGCGACTTCGAGATAATCGAACTCCGCCGGATCAGGCGCGCGGGAGGCGGGCGTGATGAGGAGGTCGATGCTCACGCCATCATCAATCTTCGCCGCGAGGTCATCGCGGAAGCGGCGGAGGAGGTCGGGGGTAAGCGAGAGGACGAGTTCGTACTCTGCGTCTTCGATAATCTCCTCGACGTAGCGGAGGATGGTCGAGCGCGACTTGACGAGCGAAACGGCCTCGGTGTCGCGGGCGGGAGCGGTGTAGCGCGCTTCCAGCTCGGAGATGAGATCATCGAGCGACGTCTGCACGTTCGCGAACGCGTCGTCCGGGTCCACGGCGACAATCTTCATCGGCCGCGACTCGCGGAGTTCGACAAGCCCGCGGTCGGAGAGGCTCCGCACGGTGTCGTACACCCGCGGTTGCGGAATGTCCGTTCGGTCGGCTATCTCCGAAGCGGTGAGTTCGCCGTGTTCGAGCACCGCGAGATACGCATCTATCTCGTACTCGCCGAGGTTGAATCGGTCCCCGACGCTCTCCATCGTGGTCCGGAGTTCGTCTGCCATACATCCTCGATCGAACCCGAACCCCTTGGTGTTTACTATAAACTGAGTAGCACCGGTTTTCAGAAAGCGGTGGTATATCACGGACAAACGTCCGTGACATCTCTGGAATCGTCCAGTTCTCGGGTAGGGTTTGTCTGTCCGCGAAGCTACAACCCTTTTCACCACCCCTTCCGTGGTCCGGCGTATGCAGACGGGGACAGGGACGGCGGGACCGTCCGCCGGAACGGAGACTGCGGCCGGGGGCAGTACTGTTGGGACTGCGACGACTACCGGTGCGAGTAGTGGAGGTGCCAGCACTGCAACGCCGCCGCCGACACCGACCGAAGGAGTACAGGCCGCTCGCGCGTTGCTTCCGGACTTCCTGTTTTTCCCCGGTGCGGAGTACATCGCCGCCACGGTGATCGTCATCCTCGGCTACGTCCTCTCGGGCTACGTCGTCCGCCTCGTCGGGCGACCAGTTGCCCGTCGCTTCCGCCGACAGAGCGTCGCGCAGGTGATGCTCCGCATCGTCCGACTCGGTGTCTTCCTCATCGCCGTTCTGATGGCTGGAGTCGTCGCGGGGTTACGATTCGGGGATGTCGCCATTTCTGTGGGGGTGTTCTCCGCCGTCGTCGGTATCGTTCTCGCGCCCATCGTCGGGAGCATCATCAACGGGCTGTTCATCCTCGCAGACCAACCGTACGAAGTCGGGGACATGATCGAACTCGACGACGGACGCAGAGGGTTCGTTGACGAGATAACCATCCGCTATACGAAGATGTTCACGCTGGACAACACGTTCCTCGTCATCCCCAACTCCACAATCCGTAACCGACTCGTGACGAATTTCTCCGCGGAGGACGAGCGTCTCCGACTCAGTCTCGGCTTCCTTGCCACGTACGAATCCGATATCCCGAAAGCGCGGGAGTTACTCGAACGGGCCGCAAGCGACTCGGATATGGTTATCGAGGGCGGGCCGGACATCCGTATCGGAAGCGCGCGTTATCCGGCGAGGCCGACGGCGTACATAGACGAGTACGCCGACAGCGGCATTCTCATCACACTTCGATACTGGGCGAAGAAACCGTACAAACTCCTCACCGTTCGTTCGGAAGTACAGACGAACTTCTCCGAACTCCTCGAAGACGAACCCGCCGTCGAAGCGGCGTATCCGCATCAACACCATGTCTTCGACGACACCAGCGGGTCGCTCCGCGCGGCAGTCACGGATGGACGCGACGAGTCGTGGACCGAAGCGGGGGCACGAGTGGACAGCTCACGTCGCAGTGAAGAAGAACAGTAACGCAGGGACCCGGTGTCAGATTGGATTCAGCCTCGACTTGGATTCAGCCTCGACTTGGATTCAGCCTCGACTTGGATTCAGACTTCCGGCTGCTGATCCGCTCGGACGGTGATAACGGTGCAGTCGAGTTTCTGCCGAAGATACGTCTCGATGTCCGGATCGTCAAGGAAGCGTCGGAGCATCCGCCGCCAGCGACTCGCCTGTTTCGACCCGATGACCACGATATCCGCCCCCTCTGCTGCCGCCTCCTCTAGGATGGTTTCCTCCACGAGGAACCCGCGCCGAATGACGTATCGAGTCCGATCCAGCGCGCCGAACTCGCGCTCGACCGCGCGTTTCAACTCCGCTCTCGTCACTCTGCGGTTGTCTTGGTACAAATCCACATGCAGAACCGTAAGTTCCGCCTCACGCTCCGTTGCGATGCGGATAGCCTCCGAGAGCGTCGCTTTCGAGTGTTTCGTCAGCGGATACCTGACGGGGACCACCACTCGCGTCATCGTCATGGCAGAGGATTCCCGCCGCCCTGAACGTTTCCCCTTCGGCACGACACGCTCTCGGCCGGACGGTGATTGTCTCAAACTAGTCGTCGTCTCACTCCGTCCTGTCTTGTTTCTCCCGTTCCGTCCTGTTTCGTTTCTCCCGTTCCGACAGTCGGTACTCAGTCGTCCGCGGCCGTCTCCGAGAGACGCTGAATCCGGCCGTCCGTCTCGCTTGTGATTCCAACCTCGCGGGCGTAGTCGGCCAGCACTTCGTACTGGATGTCGCCCTCGGCCGCACGGTGGTGCGCTTCGATGGTGGGGAACTCGTGGTCCGTGTGGAGGACGTAGTCGGAAGTTGCAACGGTGTACGTCGAATCGGGTGCAACCGGTTCTCCGCCGACACGTGCCGACACCACCGCTTCTCGGTCGTCGTCCCAGACGAGTTCGACCCCGCTGAGATGACCCTGCCACCAGTGGGGTTCGCCGAAGTCCACCGTCGCGGCGGCGCACTCGCGGAAGACGGCGGTGAGTTCCTCACCGGTCAGTTCGGCGACGACGACGTGCTCTTCGAACGGGATGACGCTCACGAGGTCCGCGATGGTTACCTCGCCCGACAGCGGCGGCCCGTTACGGATTCCGCCGCTGTTTTGCAGGCCAACGTCGGTCTCCATCGACCACCGGTAGGCGTCGGCGACGAAGTTACCGATAGCGCACTCGCCGCCGAAAACCGTCTCTTCCGTTCGGTCCAGCGGGTCGTTGACGGTGGCGACGACATCGTTCAACTCGGCGGCCTCGACGCGGCCGCGAAGCATCTCGGCCAACGCTTCGTCTACGGGGGCGTCCGCCGTTTCGTGGCGCGTCGCCGTGGCTCTCGTTTTTGTCCTGCTGTCCGCACCCTCCTCGTCGCTCAACTCCACCTCGAAGACGACGTGGCCGTTCGCGCCGGGACGGAGCAGAAGCGTCTCCTCAACGTACTCGTGGCGCTCGGAGTGGACGTGCCCGCCGAGAATCACGTCGGCGTCAACACGTGCTGCGAGTTCGTCGTCGCCGCCGCCGAGATGCGAGAGAATGACGACGTAATCGACGCCTTCGTCTCGCAGGTGATCGATGGCTTCCTCGGCCGCCGCGTACGGGTCGGTGAACGTGAGTTCCCCCGCCATCGGGTTCAGCGACGGCGTCGCGGGATCGGTCACGCCGGTGAATCCGACGCGTGCGCCGTTTACCTCGCGGACAGTGTACGGCACGACGTGGGTGGGTGCGAATCGGTCGCCGTTATCGTCGTAGACGTTCGCGGAGACCCACGTCTGCGGCGAGTCGGCGACGACACCGCGCGTCGCCTCGGGGCCGTAATCGAAGTCGTGATTGCCGAACGTGTCGAGGTCAGCATCGACGGCGCGGAAGAAATCGAGCGACTGCCGTCCGCGTTCGACGAGAGCGAGAACGCCCGGTGAGGTGGTGTCGCCAGTGCCGCAGATGAGGGCGTCGTCGCCGGAGAGAGACTGCACGCACCCAGACAGGCATCCGGTGCGTTCGGGGTCATCGTAGACGTTCTCAATATCCGAATAGTGGAGGAGACGCGGCATTCACCGTTCGTGACGCAGCAAAGAAAATGAATCCGTCGGTCTTATTCGTTTTCTAACTGGAACGCCACTTCGACTTCCGCTTGGTATTCTCGGTTCTCGACGCTGGCTATCTCGACGCCCATCTCCTGGACTTCCACCCAGTGGACGTTATCGAGTGTTGCCTGCGCTCTGTCTACGGCATCGTCTACCGCCGCGTCGAAACTCTCGTTGCTCCGTCCGATGAGGGTGATCTTCTTGTAAACCATCGCACCTGATTCATACATCGCGTGACAAGATAAAGCACGGGGGAGAATGCCACACGCTGATCAAGTACTGGAACGACCAAGTCGTGCGGTCAACGCCGCCACTACCCCGGAGAGTTGGCTGCTTCCCCACACCGCGACGACGATTGCACCCGCGGTGTCGAACAGGAGGTCAAACATCGTGTCTCTGAGACCGTACTGAGTGAGAACTGACCCGATTCCGAGGTAGTTCGATGTCACCGAAATCATGAACTCGATGACCTCCCAGAGGACGCCGAACGCCAGCGTAAACGTGAGGATAAAGACGAACATGAACCGTGGTGGGAGGTCCACTGCGTCGGTGTGCAGGTCGATTGCGCGCGCCGTCGAGTAGCCGACCGCGGCGACGATACTGGCCGAGAGGGCATGTGTGAGGTGATCCCACCACGGAATGCTCGCGTACGGTGACCCGACGATTGGGAGTTCGACAGTGCCGAGTCCGTGCAGGAAGACAGCGGACGTTATCCACAGCGTCAATCCGGCGTCCATCGGAATACCGTGGTCGCGTTCGAGTATTCCGGGGAGGAACGTGACGACGAAGCCGACGAGCGCGTTGACGAACACGCCGCCGTTGCGGTTCAAGAGACCGGCGACGACCATCAAACCAAGCAGTATCTGCATCGCTCGCGTCGCCTGTCGTTGTCGCCGGACCGTGATGTGGAGTACGTCGCGGAGTCGGTGATTCGTCACGCGAAAGATGTCGCGGCCTTTCATCGGTCGGTCACCTCGTCATCGCTGTCGGGTCGCACACCGGAGTCACTCTCGGGGATGCGATGGTGCAGGCGGGCACGACGGCGGAAATAGTACTCGAAGAGGATACCAGCGAACACACCCGCAACGGTGGCGGCGACGAAGTCCCACATCAATGCCTCCTCTATGATTTCGTTCGGACGGTTGTCCAAAAGGAATGCGGTACCGAGAAGAATGTCGGACAACCAGCGGACGACGGCCCAGACGCCCGCGGCGGCCATCGTGGTGATGACGACGAACACGACGGCGAACGAATGGTTCATCCGAACCGGGGTGAACACGTCAAGTTCGACGGCGACGATGAGTGCGACGGCGGCGACGGCTAGGTACGTCGTGACGCGACCGGTGAACGTCATTCCTGCCAGCCGTTCCCCGGCAATGAGGGCGCGGCCGATAATGGGGAGGGCAGCGACGAACAGCACCTCCCACGGAAGCATCGACGTGGGATCACGGAGGGCGACCGCCGGGACGATGGCAACGGCGGCGACGGCGACGGTAAACCCGGCCCATTGCAGTTCACCGTTCAGGAACTGGACGACGGCGGCAATAGCGAGAAAACAGACGAGAAGCCACGCGAGAGCGGTATTGATGCGTCTACTCTCGACGACGCTCCGTAGCCCAGTCTGCGACATACTGACCAGTTAGACTGGAAAAATAAAAACGGTCGGCGTTCAGCGCGAGGGAAAACCCACGTTGTCGGCGTTAGCGGGCTTCGGGCAGGACGACATCGTACTGGTCGTGCTGGTCGCTATCGACGCCGATGACCGCCCATTCGTACGATGGGTCGGCGTCTGTAAGCTGTCCGCGAAGATCCCCTGCACCCTCTTTCCACGTGACGAAGCATCGAAACGGATACTCGCGTGCTTCGCCACCGTCTGTAATTGCGCGTCGGCCACGCACGTTCGAGTCGGTGCCGAGTACGGTCACCTGGACGGTCCGCCACTTGCGCTCTGCGACGAACTCGCGTCCATCGCCCGAGACGTCGTAACCGAGTCGATTGAATATCGACCGGGCTTCCTCCGACAGAGGCATGCTGACAGGGGGCATGTAGGGGACGATACCACCCCTCATATCATAAAGGTTGTCACGGATTGTCACACCCTAAAGTATCTATCGGCAGATCTGTTTCTCGGAGGAGGGAGCGACAGATTACTCGTGGGCGGCGTCCCACTCGTCCGGTTTTCGGATGTTGCCGCAGACGTTGCACTCGACACGACCCATCGTATCCATCGCCGTATCCAGCGAGTTGCAGTTACCGCAGAAGTAGCCCCAGCGAGTCGCTCGGTCTTCAGTGACGAAGACGACGAAGAACGGTCCTTGTGCGCCGCGTTCGACCATCCCGCGGTCGATGTACACTGTCCGTCCGTCGTCAGTTTCCGCACATTCGAGTTCGGCAGCCATGGAGGCCGTTTGACCCCCCTGAAGGTTTATGCTGTCGGCTCGTGCAAGCCGGTGGCCAACTGGTGTTAGAACGAATTCCCGCGTCAGGTTCGGAACGATTCGCCACAGCCGCACTCGCTGACGACGTTCGGGTTCTCGACGTGGAAGCCTGCACCCTGTAGCCCGCCCTCAAACTGGAGGGTCGAACCGCCGATGTAGTTCTGACTCGCCGGGTCGATAAACACCCGCAGACCGTTCTGCTTGATGACTGCGTCGTCGTCTTCGGGCTCGTGATCGAAGCGCATCCCGTACGAGAGACCCGCACAACCGCCCTGTTGGACGAATAGTCGGAGACCCGCTACATCCGTGTCCATTCCTTCGGACTCCATCAGTCGGAGGGCTTCCGACGCGGCCGACTCCGTCACCGTCACGGCGGCGTCGGTTCCGCCATCGACCGTCTCGGTACTCATGAGAAAACGTACCAGATACAACCTGTTAACATTGACGCCGGATTCAGGCCTCAGTCTCGACCGGTCGAACCGCGATCACGAGAAACTCGCCATCATCTCCGGCGTCCGTCACGACACGAATATCACTGAATCCGGCCGTTTCGAGCGACTCGCGCACCGATTCGGGGTCGTACACGTTGAACGACGTTCGTTCTGCGGTGACGCCTGTCTCTCCGGTTCGGAGGTCCGTGACGCGGTAGTCGGCGTGGACGACGGGCGGATCGCGCGCCACGTCAACTGACCGTTCGAAAACGTATCTCGCCCCTCGATACGTCTCGACGCCGGACGCGGCAATCGCGCGAGCATCTGAGAGCGCATCGAAAACGAAGATACCGCCCGGTCGAAGCGTCGCGTACGCGCCTTCGCACACCGCAGATAGCGATTGGCGCGCGACGAAGTGGTCGAACGCGCACACCGCGTCGAAGTCGGGACGAACCGGCGGGTCGGTCGGGTCGCCGCAGACCGCCGCCTCTCCGCGCGCGGCGGCGAACGACAGCAGATCCGAATAGCGATCGATACCGAGCGCGGTGTATTCGTCTGACAGTCGGTGCAACAGCGTTCCCGTACCACAGCCCAGTTCGAGGACGCGTTCGACATCCGCGGGCAGACGCGCCCCGAGGAGATCTCCCCACGCGTCCGTCTTCGCCATCTGCTCCGGCGAGATAGCGATTCGCGCCTGCACTGGTGCCAGTGTCGTCGTCAAGGAGTGGTCCGCGTCGGGGTCCGCGATGACACGGGCACAGGCATCGGCGAACGACGGTGGCCGCGGACGGAACGACATCTACTCGTCTTCGAGGCGGGTGCGGACGCTCTCGGCGTGCGCTTCCAACCCCTCGGCTTCGGCCAGTGTGGTAATCGTCTCCGAGAGATCCGAAAGCGCCCCTTCGTCGAGGCGCTGGACGGTCGTCGAACGGAGGAACGTCTCGACAGAGAGTCCGCCGTAGCGCTTTGCGCCGCCGGAAGTTGGGAGGACGTGGTTCGTCCCCGAAGCGTAGTCGCCCGCTGCGACTGGCGTGTGCGGTCCGAGGAAGACGCTCCCTGCGTTCGAGATGCGGTCGAGCAACGCCTCGTCGTCCTCGGCTTGAATCGACAGGTGTTCTGCGGCGTACTCCTCGGCGAACAGCACGGCTTCGGACATCGAACGCGTGACGAGAACGCCGGAGGCGTCGTTCTCGAACGCCTCACGGATGGTCTCCTCGCGCTCGCACCCCGCAATCTGGCGTTCGACGGCCGCGAGAATCGCTTCGGCCGTGTCGGCATCGTCGGTAACGGCGACGACGGAGGCGTTCGGGTCGTGTTCGGCCTGCGCCACCAAGTCGGCGGCGACGAACGCCGGGTCCGCTGTTTCGTCGGCGACGACGAGAATCTCGGATGGCCCGGCGAGGAAGTCGATATCCACGTCGCCACGAACCTCTGCCTTCGCGGCCGTCACCCACTTGTTACCCGGGCCGACCACCTTCTGTACCGCTTTCACCGTTTCCGTCCCGTAGGCGAGGGCGGAGACGGCCTGCGCGCCGCCGACGCTGTAGATTCGATCCGCGCCCGCGACGTGCGCCGCGGCCAGCGTGATGGGATTCATCGGATCGCCCGGCGGCGTGACGACGGCGACGTGTTCGACGCCCGCTACCTTCGCCGGAACGACGCCCATGAGAACGCTGGACGGATACGCCGCCGTCCCGCCGGGAGCGTAGACGCCGACGCGTTCCAGCGGTCGGAATCGACGGCCGAGTTCGCGCGTTCCAGCGGCGCGTTGCTCTCCAGACGCCGCGTCCGCGTCGCCCGCAAGACCGTCGAACGTCTCGCGCCAGTCGTCCGGCAGTTGCCGTTCGTGGAACTCACGGATGTTCGCCGCGGCCGCCTCGATGGACTCGCGCACGTCGTCGTCGATCTCTTCGTATGCGCGTTCGGCGTCGTCGGTCACGTCGAGATTACCGACTTCGACATCGTCGAACTCGCGACAGAAGTTGCGAATCGCTACGTCGCCCTCGTTGCGGACGCGCGAGACGATATCCCGCACGTCCGACTGTACGTCGGTGACGCCGGCGTCTCGTTCGAAGAACGCCACGCGTTCGTCCGGCGAGAGTTCGGCCACCTCCCGAACCTCAAGTTGCATACCGCGCGGTTTGGTGCGTGCGGGTAAGGACGTTCCGGAACCCGTACTGCTGTCGCTCCAAAATCCGTACTGTTGTTGCTTCAAAATCCTGTACTGTTGTCAGACGAAATACACTGTCGCCACCGCCAGGCGGTCCGACAACGCCCTTCTCTCTTGTCGTGGCTCTCTTGTGCCCGGCGTGAGTCGCCCCAACCGATGACAGTCCCTCCAGTTCGCGTGCTGAGTTTCAACGTCCGCTACGACACCGACGACGACGGCCCCGACGCGTGGCCGCACCGCCGCGACGACGCTGTCCGTCTGGTTCGTTACCACCGTCCTGATGTAGTCTGCCTCCAGGAACCGCTCAAACACCAACTCGACGCGTTCCGCGACGGACTCGACGAGTACGAGTGGGTTGCCGTCCCGCGGACGGGCGGGAACGCTGCCGATGCCACCGACTCCAAAGAGACGGACGACGCCGCATCAACCGGCGAGTCCGTACCCGTCGGCTACGACGCCTCTCGATTCTCACTCGAAGACAGCGAGACGTTCTGGCTGTCCGAAACGCCCGAAGAACCGGGGAGCGTTGGCTGGGATGCCACCCTCCCGCGAATCCTCACGCGCGCAACGCTGCAAGGTGAATCAGGTGAGACGTTCCACGTCGCCAGCGTCCACCTCGACAACGACGGAGTGAAGGCACGACTCGAAGGCGCGAAACTCGCCCGCGACCGATTGGCGCAACTCGACGGTCCAGTGATCCTCGCGGGAGATTGCAATGCGACACCTGATTCAGATCCGTACGAGGCGGTAACGGAGGCGTTCGCGGACGCGAGGCACGTCGCCAAACACGGCCACCACGGGCCGGAGAAAACGATGCATCACTTTACTGGCGATCCGACGGAGCGAATCGACTACGTGTTCGTCCGGGAGTGCGACGTACGACTCAGCGCGACGCTCGCTGATCGCACCCGTGAGGGATACCCATCGGACCACTTCCCCGTGGTCGCGGACGTGTTACTGCGGTGAGCAAACACCGTAACCGTGTTCTCACGCGTGTTGCTTTCTGAACTCCCAGTTGTCGGTGTAGGCGTCCAACAGACGCGAGAGCATCGTCGGGTTGGCGGCGAGTTTGGCGAGGAGAACAGGGTGACGGACGAGGCGCGAAAAGGCGTACTTCGGTTCTCTGTCCACCGATTCCACGTCGATACCGGAGACGGCGTCCATCACGCCGCCGAGGATGTCCGGGCGGCCGTCTTCGAGTGCGCCGCGGACGATGTACGCTAGCCGGTACTCGTTTTTCATCCGGTCGTACAGTTCGCTTGCGTAGTCGTCGAGACGGTCCTCCGCGGCAAGTTCCGCGAGTAGATACGACGATTCGACCGCTTGAGAGATCCCTTTGCCGGTAAAGCGGTTAGCGATACCTGCGGCGTCACCGACGCGCGCGATACAGTTCTCGGCGTCCCACGCCCGGTCGGGATCGAGGCTCGGTCCGCGCGGGATAGTGTAGACGTTCATCGCTGAACGGTCCGGGACGGGCCAACCGTTGCGTTCGCACGCGGCGACGAACGACTCGTAGTAGTCGTCCGGCAAGTTGTCTTGTGCCCACCCGATTCCGACGTTCGCGCGCGTCTCTGACTTGGGGAATGCCCACGAGTAGCCGAGATAATTCTCGAACAGGATCAGCGAGTTCGGGTACAGATCCGAGAAATCACCCTCCACGTCCGCGTTCAGCGCGGTCATGCGTCCGGCGTACTCGTCGGTCGTCCCGTCAACCTTACTCGCCATCGACGGTTGCCCCGTCGCGTCCACGACGAGGTCGAACTCCTCGGAGAACTCGCGGAACTGCGCCTTCGTCACGCCGGTTGACTCGCGTACGTCCACGCCGTCTTCGGCCACCTGTTCGGCCCACTTTCGCTCGACTACGTTGCGGTCGGTGACGTAGGCGTCCGTGGACGGGAAAACGCCCTTTCCCGCGAGTGTTCTCGAACCGGTGTCGCCGGTGAACACGTCTACCTCGAACGCGGGCGGTTTGTTGGCAAAGCCGTATTCGGCGGTCTTCGGCAGCGGGATGGCGTCGGCACCGGTCATCGCCTCGCCGCAGTTGACTCGCTTTTCGGCGTACGACTGGCGCTCGTACAGTACGACCTCCCAGTCGAGTGCGCGGAGGGCGTGAGCGGCGGCGAGTCCGGCCATGGCTCCACCAACGACGACGGCCGAACCGCCCGTCTTGCGGGCGGTGCGACGCGTCGAGGGATCGAGTCGGGAAACGAACGGGTCCGACTCGTCGGACACTGTCATGCGCTTTCGTTGTCGTTGGGCGACAAAAAAGACACTGAGATGGCGAGACGGCGGCGTGGTGGCCTTCAAAGAGCTCCATCAAGCGAAGTCACTCACCGTCGTCAGTGTACTCGTGTGAGTCGTACGGATCGCATACTGCCACTCGCTAGTGACGTAACTACGTACGTTGTATCATTCGTAAAATCAGAACCCTGTACGTCCGTCCGCCGCCCGTTGCGGCGTTTCGTCCCGAGTTACAGGCGCGTCAGGTTCGTCGCGCGCGGACCCTTGGGGGCATCTTCAATTTCAAACTCTACATCCGTTCCCTCTTCGAGGTCCTCGCCGCCGATGTCTTCCATGTGGAAGAACACGTCGTCGTCAGCGTCGTCCGTCGAAATGAAACCGTAACCGCCTGTGTCGTTGAAGAAATCAACGTTACCTTTCGCCATTGCATATAGACACAACTGCGGTATATGTATAAACCTTCCGAGATACGTAGAGACACACGGAATATTTAGACATTTGTTCTAGACTCTTCAAAAAGAGCCAGAATTGTGATGCATTGTCGGTTCGAGTCGTAATCCTCGTCGGGGTTCGTCGCTCTAGCCGTTGTTTCTGTGGAAACGGCGGTTCGAACGCAGGGTATCGTCGGCTACGAGCGAGACGCCGAGTGGCCCGCGTTCGACGTTGATTCCACAGATTCGATTTCGTTCCCATCGGACTCTCGGCCGTACTCTTCGAGAATCCGATCACCGCTCTGCAGAAGCGTTCGCAGATGGTCGGCGTCGTCCAATACAGTCAGCGTCGCGTCCGGCAACTGCTCTGCAAGCCGTTGTGCGCCTTCGACAGGCACGTTGCTGTCCCGCCCACCGTGCCACAACTGCACTGCTGACGTGACGTTCCCGGTCGAGAAATCCCATTCCCGCGCGAGCGTCCGCGTTTCAGCGACGAACCCGCTCCGGTGATTCGCCAACGCCTCTACGAAGTCGCGCTTGACGAGTTCGGATACCGCCGAGGAGATGCCGTCGGCGTCTCGCGAGTCGGTGTACTGCGAGACGACCGCCGAAGGGTCCGACCGCGCCACCAGCACCGACTGCAGTCTCGATAACCCACGTGCGAGCGTCGGCGTCGCGCTCGCCAAGATTTCGAGAACGCGAAGCGCCAGCGGCGGCGACTCTCTACGTGATGGCGGGACCGCACCTGCGACGACATCAACGCGCTGGACACGCTCGCCGTGCGTCGCCGCGACGGCGAGTGCGTGCGGGCCGCCGCCGGAGAATCCGACGACGCCGGCACGCGACACACCCGCGTCGTCCAATACAGCGGTGACGAACGACCCCGTATCACTCAGCGTCCGCGCCGGCCACGGATCCGAACGGCCGTATCCCGGTCGGTCGAGTGCGAGGAGACGGACGCCGTCGCGCCGTGCCCGTTCGTCGAAGATCTCTCCCAGAAGACGCGAACCCGGCGTCCCATGAAGGAACACGACCGGTACGCCGTCGGAATCCCCGTACTCGGCGTATGCGACATCCCGACCATCGCTTACGCTGACAGTCCGAACGTCGGCACCCCCCGCGGCGTCGTCTCCGCCCATTCGCGTTGCGTGTCCGTTTGCCATCGGATACGTGTTCTTACTCCTCGTCAGTGATTGAACTGCCGGACTGGTGCGGTATTTTATAAGTCACCGCGTCAGTTCTCCAGTGTGAAACGCGTCGCGTTCGGCGTCAGCTACCCGACCGAACTCGCCCATCCGATTCACCGCCGACTCGCGCTGACCGACGGTGTCTCGCGCATGGAGCTGTTGATCTGGGGACCGACAGCGAACGTGACGACGCTCTCGTGGTTCGACACCGACCCCGAGACGGTGCGGGAGTTGCTCACTGCGGTCGGCACCCTTTCAGCCGTGAGTCTGGTCGCGGGCGACGACGGAACGTACGCGTTCGCCCATCAGACGGGGTTCGAGTTCGACGACGACGTTCTCGACCTCCTCGCATCAGCGAGCGTGGTGTTTCTCCCGCCGGTGACGTTCTTCGAGGACGGTACCGCAACGTTCGAAGCCGTCGGGGAAACGGCTGACTTGAGTGATTTCTACCGCCAACTGGGGACGCTCCTCGACGTGCGAATCGAGCGCGTCCACGATTTTCAGCGAGGGTCGAATCCGGCGAATCTGACGACACGGCAGCAGTCGGCGTTGGAGGCGGCGGTGGCCGTCGGCTACTACGACGTACCACGCACCGGCACCGTCGAAGCTGTGGCCGCCGAACTCGACTGTGCGAAGAGTACCGCGGGCGAACTGCTACGGAAGGCGGAGTCGGCCGTCGTCACGCAGTTCACGGACGGGTCGCTCGTAAAGTGACATCGTGTGCGACCCGGTCAGGAATCAAAAGTACCATGCCATCGCCCGTCACAGTAGAGCGTACTCAGGTGGTTATGTGACCGAGAAACGCGAATACAAAGACGACTATCCGGACAAGAAACTGTATATCCCGGGTCCGACCGAGGTGCGCGAGGACGTGATCGAGGCGATGTGCGAACCGATGTTCGGTCACCGGATGGACCGGATGACCGACCTGTACACGACCATCGTCGAGGACACGAAGGAGTTCCTCGGAACCGACAACGACGTGATTATCCTCACGGCATCGGGGACGGAGTTCTGGGAGGCGTCTACGCTCAATCTCGTAGACGAAAACATCCTCGTGGCGACCTGTGGGAGTTTCAGCGAGCGCCACGCCAACGTGGCCGAACGCTTGGGCAAGAACGTTGATCGACTCGAATACGACTGGGGACAGGCCGTCAAACCCGAAGACGTGCGCGAGGCGCTGGAGCGCAGCGACAAGCACTACGATGTCGTCGCCTGCGTGATGAACGAGAGTTCGACCGGCGTCCGGAATCCCATCGAGGAGATCGGCGACGTGATCGCCGAATATCCGGACACCTACTTCGTCGTTGACGCGGTGTCGTCGCTGGGTGGCGACTACGTCGATATCGACGAACACAACATCGATGTCATCTTCGCATCGTCGCAGAAGGCGTTCGCCATGCCGCCGGGCGTGGCCGTCTGCGCCGTCAGCAACGACGCCTATGAACGCGAACTGGAGACGGACTCGGCGTCGTGGTACGGCGGATTCCAGCGCTCGCTCGACTACTACGACCGGAAGGGTCAGACTCACTCGACGCCGGCGATTCCCATCATGCTGGCCTACCGCAAGCAGATGAAACACATGCTCGAAGAGAGCCACGAGGAACGCAGTCGGCGTCACCGAGAGATGGCCGAGTACACCCGCGAGTGGGCGCGCAACCACTTCGATATGTTCCCCGAAGACGGGTACGAGTCCCAGACGGTGAGTTGTATCGAGAACACGCGCGGAATCGACGTGGCTGCAACCATCGAGGAAGTCTCTGCGAAGTACGACATGGTCTTCTCGAACGGCTACGGGTCGGCACTCGGTGAGAAGACGTTCCGCATCGGGCACATGGGCGAACACGACGTAGCGAGCATCGAAGCCCTGACCGACGCTATCGAAGACGTCGCTGATCTCTAAGTCGGCACCTTCTCTGGGGCGACTCGGGACGCCGACGAACGACGGTTGACCGTCGTCGTCACCGAAAACGGTTGGACGTTCGCTCGCCCGGAACGGGTGGATACGGGACCACCCACTGACACTTTTGTCGAACGAACGGTTCGTCTGAACTATGCGACGGTCCCATCCCGACGTACTGATCGTCGGCGGCGGTTTAGCTGGACTGACGCTGGCGAACTACCTACGGCGGCAAGGCCGCGAACCGACTGTCGTCGAACAAGCCCCCGAGTGGCGGACGACTGGATATGGGCTCGGACTCTGGCGTGACGGCATCACCGTCCTCGAAGAACTCGACCGCGCAGCGGCGGTCCGACGGCGTGCGACTGATCCCGACAGCTTCGCGGTTCGGGCGAGCGACGGAGGCGTCCTCTCGCACGTGTCGATCCCCGCGACGAAAACGCTCCTGTTAGTCATCCATCGGGCTGATTTGCACGCCGCCCTCCGAGAGACGGTTCCCGACGACTGGATTCGGATGGGAACGACGCCCGAACGTATCGAAGAACAGCGCGATGGTGTCACCGTCGCGTTCGACGACGGCACGACCGAGCAGTTCGACCTCGTCGTGGGTGCCGACGGCGTCCATTCGGCCGTCCGACGACTGTGCTTCGACGACTGGACGAAACGGGAGTTCGACACCTACGTCTGGTCGCTGTGGACCGAACAGGACACCGACATCGGGTCGGAGATGGTCAGCGTCTGGGGACCCGGAAGCGAGGGATTCGTCGCACGCGTCGGCGACCGGGTCGGATTCAACCTCGCGGCCCGACTCGACGCGCTACCGGAGACTCCGGCGCGCGATGTACTGCGGACACACGCCGAGCGAATCGGATGGAAACTGCCGAGCCTCCTCGATGCCACCGACGATGACCCGTTCTTCGACCGAATTCGAGACGTAGCCTGCGAGCGATGGCACGGCGACCGCGTGGTCCTCATCGGTGACGCCGCTCACGCCGTTCACCCGATCTCCGGAATGGGTGCATCACTCGCGTTGCAGGATGCGCGTTCTCGCACAGGAACTCTCGACCGCTCGTCCCGGCGACCTGTCGTCGGCCTTCGACCGGTTCGAGCGTCGCCGCCGCGACGACGTACGGCGCGTCAAGCGCGAGGCGCGTTTCGAGGCCGCCGCGACGTTTCTCGAATCACCAACGCTGCGCAGCGTACGAAACGCGGTCGTCCGCCACACACCCCTGTTCGAGACGTTCGTGAAACGCCGAGCAGTCGAGTGATCGGCGTTTGCTGTCGCTCACTATCCGTCAGCCAGAAAACGGAGTTTTGGCTCGGTGACGCTACGTCTATGAACTCGTCCTGTCGTTGTAGCTGTTCGATGCCGACGTTTCCGAGGACGATCACACCGCAACTCTGCAGATCCGAGTCTGCCGATTTGATGGCGGACTTGAACGTGTCCACGTGCGGGATGAAAGCGCTTGCGTAGTCCCGGGATAGCAATTGCACAGTTCATTCCAGTCAGCCAACGAGATTCCAGTCCACTCCCGTTTTTTCTGTCTTCGGACCGTCATTGAGGCCATGTTCGAACAGATTCTCTTTCCCACAGACGGCAGTAACGGGGCAGTGGTCGCTTTCGATCACGTCTTAGATCTCGCAGTCCGTCACAACGCGACAGTACATCTCCTCAACGTCGCAGATACGACACAGAGTAGCGTCCTGCGGAGACAGGACGACGATGTTGAGACACTCGTACAGGAGGGTGAGAGAACTGTTCGCGAGGCAGAAAATAACGCCCAGCAACGTGATGTAGACACCGTCACAGAGGTAACGTCGGGAGAACCGTACCGCGAGATCATCGACTACAGTGAAACGCATGAGATCGATCTCGTCGTCATGCCAACACACGGGCGGCAAGGGCTTGAACGATTTCTGATCGGCAGCACGACCGAGCGAGTTGTCCGTCGAGCAAACGTTCCCGTACTCACGATTCGACCCGACGACGACGGGACGATCACCTACCCGTATCAGGACGTACTCGTTCCGACCGACGGGAGCAACTGTGCGAATCAAGCGCTCTCCGTCGGCGTTGCTGTTGCAGACGCCGAGGGAGCCGAACTGCATCTTCTCTCCGCTATTGCCATCGCAGCGCTGGGAGTCGATGTCCGTGTGGATGTTCAGATGGAGATGCTGGAGGAAAGCGCCCAGCAACTGATTGACGACGCTGCGGCGTTCGCGGCAGACGCCGGCGTGGAACCAACCTCGAAAGCGGTCGAATACGGACCATCGATTCATCAAACGATTCTCACGTATATCGAAGAACAGGATATCGACCTCGTCGTCGTCGGCACTCACGGGCGAACGGGCTTTGACCGATATCTGCTAGGCAGCGTCACTGATTATCTCGTTCGCACGTCGCCGATTCCCGTACTGACCGTTCGAGCACCCGAGTCCGACTCGTAGCTCACGCGTTTTATACAGAAATGTCGCCCGAGACACTAACGACCGGCGTCATCCCGTGGCGGCGTGCCGTGTCGGCCGGGAAACCCTCGTGTCAGGCGGCCCGTCTTTGCGGCGCGGACTTCCGTGATGTCGCACACCTGGGTTCTCCGCCAGTTCATCGCTCCCGTAGTGGGATCACTCGGGCGGGGACTAATGGTGTGCAGAAGGACGTAGCGCGTCCACGATAAAGGCGGTTCCGACTCGTCACAGACCGCTGTCGGCTTACGAATCGGCGTACGCGTACTCGTCTTCGGACAACTGGACGTACTTGTCGCTGCGGGACTTGTACTTCGCTTTCTTGTACTGCGTGGCCACGCGTCCGACCGACAGGCCCGCACGGACGGTACCCATGTTCAGGTCGAACAGTTTGTCCGAGGAACTTTCCATCATCTTCCGTGCGGCGGCGAAGCCGCGGTCCCAGTCGTCGGGACCGTAGCCGCGGACGACATCCGCGAAGGCGACGTTTCGGCGCACTTCGTCGCCGATGGCAGCTTTCCAGCGGTCGTTGTACGTCGAGAGGTCGCCGGAAGCGGCGAGTTCGCCTGCGATGGCACCGGTCCGAACGGCGACGTGGTCGCCGCCCTCGTGGAACGCCGAGGTGGCACCCATCGCACCGCCGGTGACGGCGATCCCCACGTCAGTCGGGGAGTCGATGGGCCGTGTCGAGGAGATAGCGTACGTTTCCGTCCCCTTCGATTTGCCTCGGCCCTCAACGATGGGGAAGTCCGCCTCGATATCGTACTCGTCGCCGTACTCCTGTTCGAGCAAGCGTCGGATGTACTCTTTCCCGTTCGGAATCCGCTCGTCGCTCTCGCGGAGGAGTTCGTACTTCTCGCGCGCCTCGATATCCGAGAGGTCCATCCCGATGGGCATCGTCAGGCCGATACGAGCCACGTTGTCGTCGTTCGGGAAGATCCACGGGTAAGCGGTGTGACCGGGCATGTATCCCCACCAGAACTTGATGGCACCCTCGACATCGCGGGCGACCGCTTCGGGCAGGCGACGGTGTTCTTGGTAGGCGATGTGGTTCACCTTCGTCGTCGCCAGTCGGTCGGTGATGTCGAACGGGAGGAACCGGTCCAGTACCTTGTTAGTCACTTGTCGCTGCGGGCCATCAGCGAGGACGACGAAATCGGCCTCGATATCCTCACCGGAGGCGAGGCGGACGGTGTGCCGCGGCGACCCGTCGCGGTCCGACTCAACGTCGCGGACGGAGACGTTCACGCGGTACTCTGCACCTGCCGTCTCGGCGCGGTTACGGAGGAAGTCGTCGAACCGCGCGCGGTGCATGCAAAATCCGAAGTGGTCGTAGGAAGTGTCAAAGCCGGTCTCCCGGAGGATAAGTGACTCGTTGGGGCCGATGAACTCCGCCCGGTCTAACGTCGAAAGGACGACGTCGTCGGGCATCTCGTCGGGATGGATATCCATGATATCCACCCAGTAGTCGAGAATCCCCGCGGCGTCCGTCGAGTCGGGACCGAGGCGGTCGGGGCGGTCCGCCCGCGGTACCCCTTTCTCCAACACCACCGCCGATGCACCCGACTCCGCGGCGGCGTGTGCGGCGGCCGACCCGGCGGGGCCGCCACCGACGACTGCAACGTCGAATCGCTCCATGTCGCTACACCTTCGTCGGTTCGGTATTAAACCCCCTGAACTGGTGACGGGATGAGACTGTCAAGCGTTCGCGGACGAACACTCCGTGTTCACAGTAGAACGACCGTCCAGCCCTCCGGCCGATCATGGCGCTGAATCGCGGCCGACGAAGCGAACCGGAACTCGTTGTCGGATGTGGTGGACCTTTGTAGCCGTTTTCGAAACGTGAGGACAATGCGTTCACACGAGTCGCCGGACGTTGCGGTGCTTCGACAGAAGATTCACGGACTGCCGGCCGAGGAATACGTGGAGACGCTTCGAGACCGACTGCCGGAGCAGACCGTTGCCCTCGCACGGACGCCCGTTGAGGAGCGCGAACTGCTGAAACGTGCTTCCGTCGCCACCGGATTCACGCTGGACGAGAACACACTCGCCCACGCGGAGCATCTCGACCTGTTCGCCTGCGTCTTCGCCGGAACCGGACATCTTCCGCTGGAGGCGTTCGAGGAACACGACATCGCCGTCACAAACGCCGCGGGGGTTCACGGTCCCAACATCGCAGAACAGGTCATCGGAAGCATTCTCTCTTTCACCCGGCGGTTCCACGTCGCGTGGCGACGAAACGAACACAACGAGTGGCGGTCGTACCCGACGTACGAACTACAGGGCTCGACGGTGGCGATTCTCGGTCTCGGCGCGATTGGGAAAGCTACCGTAGAGCGTCTCGACCCGTTCGGCGTGGAAACTATCGGCGTCCGATACACGCCCGAGAAAGGTGGCCCGACGGACGAGGTAGTCGGATTCGAGGACAAAGCAGCCTTCTACGACGCTCTCGCGCGGTCGGATTACGTCGTCGTCGCTTGTCCGCTCACCGAGACAACGCGGGGACTCATCGACGCGGATGCCTTCCGGTCGATGCCCCCCGAAGCCGTCCTCGTCAACGTCGGTCGCGGTCCCATCGTGGACACAGACGCACTTCTCGATGCTATCCGAACCAACGATATCCGCGGTGCGGCCCTCGACGTGACCGACCCCGAGCCCCTGCCGGACGACCACGAACTGTGGACCTTCGACAACGTTCTCATCACGCCTCACAACTCCGGCCACACGCCGAAGTACTGGGAACGAATGGCCGACATCGTCGCTGAGAACGTCGAGCGGTTGTCGGCAGGCGAGGAGGAACTGCAGAATCAGGTCGTCTAACCTACACCCAGCCCTCTTCGACGAGCAGTTCGCCGTTGAGGAGAGAGGCACCGGCCGCGCCGCGAATCGTGTTGTGTGCGAGGCAGTTGTACTTCAGGCCGTTCGCCGTCTCGTGAAGGCCGCCCGCGCAGATCTGCATCCCGTCGCCGCGTTCGCGGTCCAGACGGGGTTGCGGTCGCGCGGGATCTTCGAAGACGTGGATGAGTTGGTCGGGTGCGCTGTGAAGGTCAACGCCGGAGTACTCGCGCATCGCTTCGGCCGCCTCATCAGGCGTCACGTCTTCTGCCGTCTCGGCGAACACGTTCTCCAAGTGCCCGTCGAGCGTCGGGATGCGGTTGCAGGAGGCGGCGACATCCATCTCGTGGAGGCTCACGTCCGTGCCATCGAACTCCCCGAGGAGTTTGCGGGATTCGGTCTCCATCTTGTTCTCCTCGCCACCGATATGCGGGATGGCGTTGTCGATAATTTCCATCGACGTGACGCCGGAGTAGCCCGCACCGGAGACGGCTTGCAGCGTAGAGACGTGAACCGATTCGAGACCGAACTGGTCGAGGGCGGCCAGCGTCGGCACCATCGTGATGGTCGAACAGTTCGGGTTCTTCACGAGCGCGCCGTCCCAGCCGCGCTCGTCACGCTGAACCTCGATGAGGTCCAGATGACCGGGGTTGATTTCGGGGATGGTCAGCGGAACGTCAGGGGCCATCCGGTCGTTCGATGAGTTCGAGGAGACGACGTAGCCCTCGTGGAGGAACTCGGGTTCGATTTCGGTGGCGACGCCAGAGGGTAACGAGGAGAACAGCAAGTCAACGTCGTTCGGGACCGCTTCGGGCGTCGTCGCGGTGACCTTCATCTCGGCCACGTCGTCCGGAATGGGCGTATTGACGCGCCACTTGGCCGCTTCCGCGTACGTCTTGCCCGCGCTCGCTTCGCTCGCGGTCAACGCCGCGAGCTCGAAGGTCGGGTGTCCGTCGAGGAGCTGAATGAATCGCTGTCCGACCGCACCGGTCGCGCCGAGGATACCGACTTGTACTGTCATTGCCGTGTTTTTCCGTGGCACACCCATAAGGCCGTTTGGATTCGGGTCGTATTTAACGAATGTTCACATTATTCGGCGTTCGAGAACGTCGGCGGGACGTTCGTCCAGTCGTCCGATTCTACTATTCGACATCTGTCGAACCTATCACGCGTTTCGGAACCGATAGAATGAGGTGCCGTCTTCGGGTATAACTCGGTAAATGTTCAGTAAGGTTCTCGTCGCCAATCGCGGTGAAATTGCTGTCCGCGTAATGCGGGCATGCAAGGAATTGGGCATTCGAACCGTCGCCGTCTACAGCGATGCTGACAAGCACTCCGGACACGTGCGGTACGCCGACGAGGCGTACAACATTGGTCCTGCCCGCGCCGCAGACTCTTATCTGGACCACGAAGCAGTCATCGAAGCGGGCGAGAAGGCCGGTGCCGACGCCGTCCACCCCGGATACGGCTTCCTCGCGGAGAACGCCGAGTTCGCCGCCAAAGTCGAGGAGTCGGAGATGACGTGGGTCGGTCCCTCCGCCGCCGCCATGGAACGTCTCGGTGAGAAGACGAAAGCACGCGCCCTGATGCAGAAAGCCGACGTGCCGGTCGTTCCGGGGACGACTGAACCCGTCGAGTCTGCCGAGGAGGTAAAGGAAATTGCGGACGAGTACGGCTACCCCGTCGCGATCAAGGCCGAAGGTGGCGGTGGCGGCCGCGGTCTGAAAGTCGTCCACAACGAGGACGAAGTCGAAGACCAACTCGAAACCGCACAGCGTGAGGGTGAGGCGTACTTCGACAACGCCTCCGTCTACGTCGAAAAGTACCTCGAAGCGCCGCGACACATCGAAGTCCAGATTCTCGCCGACAAACACGGCAACGTCCGGCATCTCGGTGAGCGTGACTGTTCCCTCCAGCGCCGCCACCAGAAGGTCATCGAGGAGGCCCCCTCGCCCGCACTTGACGACGACCTGCGCGAACGCATCGGCGAGGCGGCCCGCCGCGGTGTCGATGCCGCAGACTACACGAACGCCGGGACGGTGGAGTTCCTCGTCGAGGACGGCGAGTTCTACTTCATGGAGGTCAACACCCGGATTCAGGTCGAACACACCGTCACCGAGCAGGTGACCGGAATCGACGTGGTGAAATGGCAACTACGCGTCGCCGCCGGCGAGGAACTGGCCTTCTCGCAGGACGACGTGGAGATCGACGGCCACTCGATGGAGTTCCGCATCAACGCCGAAAACGCCGCAAACGACTTCGCCCCGGCGACTGGCGGCACACTGGAGACGTACGATCCGCCGGGCGGTATCGGCGTCCGCATGGACGATGCGCTCCGACAGGGTGACGACTTGGTGACGGACTACGACTCGATGATCGCGAAACTCATCGTCACCGCGGGCGACAGAGAGGAATGTATTATCCGCTCCGAACGCGCCCTCGAAGAGTTCGACATCGATGGCTTCCACACCATCATCCCGTTCCACCGACTGATGCTCACCGACGAGACGTTCCGGGCGGGCGAACACACGACGAAGTACCTTGACGAAGAACTGGACACCTCGCGCATCGAACAGGCCGTCGAGAAGTGGGGGCTTGCCGAATCCGGCGACGACGAGGAAGAAGAGGTCACAGAACGTGACTTCACCGTCGAAGTGAACGGCAAGCGCTTCGAGGTCAGCCTCGAAGAACGCGGCGCACCCGCGATTCCGACTCCCGCGGGCGGCAGTAGTGGTTCCACGCGGTCCCGCCCCGACGTTGCCGAGTCCGACGAAGAAGAGGAAGTCGTCATCGAAGGCGACGGCGAACAGATCGCCGCCGAGATGCAAGGTACTATCCTCTCCGTCGATGTCGAGGAGGGCGACGAAGTCGCCTCCGGCGATGTGGTGTGCGTCCTCGAAGCGATGAAGATGGAGAACGACGTGGTCGCCGAACGCGGCGGCACCGTCTCGCAGATCCTCGTCGGCGAAGGCGATAGCGTCGATATGGGCGACGTGCTGGTCGTCCTCGAATAGACGCGCAGCCGCGGTACTCCGTTCGGAGAGGTCGTCTCACTCCGAACGTATCCGCTACAGTTCTTTGACGATTTTCGCAGGGTTCCCCTGCACGACGACTTCGCTCGGCACGTCCTCGGTGACGACGGCACCCGAAGCAACCACGCTATCGTCGCCGACGGTTACGCCGGGGTTGAGAACGGCGTTTCCGCCGATCCACACGCGGTCGCCGACAGTGACAGGTTTGCCGTACTCCTTGCCCGAGGTGCGTTCTGCGGCATCCAGCGGATGTGTCGCGGTGTAGACGTGGACACCCGGTGCGAGCATACAGTCGTCTCCGAACTCCACGCGGCAGACATCGAGTATCACGCAGTCGAAGTTGGCGAAGAAATCGTCACCGACGTGGATGTTGTAGCCGTAGTCGCAGTTGAACGGTGGTTCGATCTCCGGGTTCTCACCGACGGAGCCGAGTAACTCCCGAAGGATGGCCTCGCGGCGCTCGTCCTCTCCTTCCCATGTGGCGTTGTACTCGCGCGTCAGTCGTCGAGCGGCGAGTCGTTCCTCTGCCAGCGTCGGATCTGTCGGGTCGTAGCGGTCCCCGGCAAGCATCTTTTCTTTCTCGGAGGGCATCATCTCAGTCTCGTCGCCCGACGACTTCGGTCTTGCGTGCAGAACCGCGCATTTCTTGCCTTCCTCGGACAGACCTCCGATATGAACGAGACGCGACGCGCCCTCCTCCGCGCCTTCGACGACGGCCCCATACCCGGACCGGAACTCGCAGACCGACTCGGCGTCTCCCGCGCCGCCATCTGGAAACAGGTGGAAGCCCTCCGCGAGGATGGCTTCGAGATCGAAAGCGGGAACGACGGTTACCGCGTGACCGGTGTGCCCGAGTACGGCGCGGCGGCGGTCGAGTTCGGTCTCGACGCCTCCTTCGAGATCGAGTTTCACGACGAAATCGGGAGTACCAACGACCGCGGGCGCGAACTCGCCGCGGCGGACGCATCTGATGTGGTCGTTATCGCCGCCGAACAGACCGGCAGTCGAGGTCGCCTCAAACGTGAGTGGACCGCGCCCGAAGGCGGCGTCTGGATGAGCCTCGTCCTCCGCCCCGAAATTCCACCGGCGCACGCACCGCTGTACACGCTCGCGGCCGCCGTCGCTGTCACGCGTGCGGCGCGCGAGGCGGGTGTGGACGCATCGATAAAGTGGCCGAACGATGTGCTGGTCGTCTCCGACGACGACACTGACCGCGGCGGCCGCAAACTCGCCGGAATCCTCACCGAGATGGAGGGCGAGGCCGACCGCGTGTCGTGGGTCGTCGTCGGCATCGGCGTCAACGCAAATGTCGATTCGGACACGCTCCCGCCGGGTGCGACGAGCGTCCGTGACGAAGCGGGCGATGTGGACCGACGGGTGTTCGTCCAGCGTATCTTAGAGACGTTCGACGAGTTGACCGACGATCCGGACGCCATCCTGTCGGCGTGGCGTGACTACGCGGCGACGTTGGGACAGTACGTTCGCGTCGAGACACAGAGCGGCGTCGTAGAAGGCGAAGCCGTTGACGTACAGGTGCCCGGCGCGCTCGTCATTCAAACTGAAGACGGCGAACGCGTCGTTCACGCGGGCGACTGCGAGCATCTCCGTCCTGCGGACGCTGAGAACTAGTCTGCACCGACTCCCGTCTCCGTCTCACCGTCCGACCCCACATCGGAGTTGGTTTCGGAGTTAGCCTTCGATTCCGCCTCAGTTTCGTTTTCGCTCTCCGTGTCTTCCTCGCCAACGCGAACCGTGAGAACCGGAACCTTCGACGCGCGGACGACTTTCTCGGCGACGCTCCCGAGGAGGAGTCTGTCGATACCACCGCGCCCGTGCGTTCCCATCACGATGAGGTCACAGCCACCGCGCTCTGCGAGGCGAACGATCTCTCGACTGGGTGTCCCCTCCACGATGGATGTCTCGACTTGGACGTTCGAGCGCTCTGCGATTGCCCGAACGTCCGCTATCGCTGCCTCGGCATCCTCGTGGAGCATCTCATCGAGCCCTTCCCACGAAGATTCCATCGGAAGCCCGGCGAAGCTTCCGCTGTTGATGACGTACAGCGCGTGAACGGTCGCACCGTGGACCGACGCGAGTTCGACGGCGTGTTCGAGGACGCGTTCGGACCCCGGCGACCCGTCAGTCGGAACGAGAATACGCTGATACATCATTGGTAACTTACCGCAAGGTAGTTTACTCACGCTCTTAATACTATTCACGACTATCGTTGCGAAACGAAACCGAGGCTGAGTCGCCTCAGAGAAGGACGTCTTTCACGTCCGCCTGTCCAGCGCGGCGGACGACGGCGCGAACGAGGTCTTGTGCGCCAGCGAGGTTATCCGAGTCGCCATCGAGGATCAGCAGTTTCGCTTCGCGGTCGGGTTCGATAACACCGTAGTTCAGGCCCGCTATCTCCGCGCCGTTGAGCGTCGCCATTCGGAGAATTTCCGTCGCCGACGCGTCGGTCAGTTTCGAGACGAACTCCATCTCGCGGAACATCGACGGCGAGTTGAGCATCACGTTATCCGTCCCCAGCGCGACGGTGGTGCGGTCCAAGAGGTCGCGGACGGGCGGGACGCCGACGCCGGTGACGAGATTCGAGCGCGGGCAGACGACGATTGGAACGTCCTCGGCCTCGATTCGGTCGAGGTGTTCGGGTTCGGGGTGAACCATGTGAACTACGAATTCGGGGTCGAGGTCGAGCGCGGGATCAACGTCGTGTGGGTCACGTTCGCCTGCGTGGATGCCGAACAGTTTCCCCGCCTCTCGCGTCTCTGCACGGAGGTCACCGAACTCGGAATCACGTGCGCCCGACGCACCGAACCCATCGGATTCTCGCATCGCCGCCGCCGTCTCGCGGCCGAGGACAACCGGGTCGATAGCGAGTTCATCGGCGGCCTCGCGGATGGCTTCGACGCCATCGACGCCACCCTCGCGGAACTCGAGACAGGTGGCCGTTCCGGTCGATTGCATCAGCCGAAGTGACCGGCGCATTGCCTCGACCTTCGCTGCGTGGCTCGCTGCGCGGAGCAGCCGGTGCTTCAGGCCGTCCGGCGGTGCAACTAGTTCATCCAACGATAGTCCGGCACCGGCCTCCTTGGCGATGGAGTCGCCGATATGCGTGTGCGCGTTGACGAACGCCGGGAGGATAACGTTCGAGTTGTCCACGTCCGCCTCCTCGATGGCCGTTATCTCGCCGTCCTCGACGACGACGCGGCCCTGAACGGGCTCGAAGTCACGTCCTGTGAGGATGGTCCCCTCGACAATCATGACTGACAGTCCCTGCGGCGGGTGCTTCAAACTCCCGACCCCAGATGCCGGAATGTGTCGGTTCCGGTCGCAGACTTCCGGCCGCGGATCTCATCTCATCTCATCTCATCTCATCTACCTCACTCGGCGAACTCGTCCAGCGTCGTGTGGACGCCGTGACGCACGTCTGAGATGAGAGCGTCGTCGATGTCCAGTCCCATCTCTTCGACGGCCGCGCGGCCAACGGCATCCGTCTCGTCTGCGGGCGCGTAGACGCCGAAGCGCCACTGCTGTTTCTGAGCCGTCCGCAGCGCCGACACCAGCGGCGACTGCTTACCGAGGCGACGAATTTCTCCGCTGACCATCACGCGAGAGGTCGATTCGGTCATCGACGGCCGCGATGGAACGTCCACGATGACCGACTCGGGGTCGATATCGGCACGCGCTGCGATGCGCGACTCGAAGTCCCGGTACGTCGTGTGGTCGGCGTCGATCACGTCGTCGGGAACGGCGTCCATCTCGGCCCAGACGGCGCGCTTGAACAGGTCTCGGCTGTCGAGGCGATCCGCGAACGGCTTCGTCTCGGGCGTCATCCGCAGGGCCGCCAACAGGTCGTGATCGTCCATCCGTCGGAGTTCAGCAGCCGTCAAATCGGGTTGGTCGAGGAGTCGTTCGGTCGCCTGCCGAAGCATCGCCTTCGAGATACGGGCGACGTGGTGTTGGTAGACGGTCGGATTCATCAGTGCGCGAGCGAGGAGGAGCGACTCGGCCGTCTGGACGTTCCCCTCGTCGAGGACCAACTCGCCATCGACGAACGTGAGTTCCCGAATCAGGCGTTCGTGGTCGATGGTGCCGTATGGGACACCCGTGTGGTGGGCATCACGCACGAGGTAGTCCATTCGGTCAACGTCCAATTCGCCAGAGACCAGTTGGCCGTACTTCCCCTCGCCGGCGACGAGATCAGCGATTCGGTTCGGGTCTAAATCGTTGTCGCGGAGGACCTGACCGACCGATCCCTCTGCGATGAGTTCGTGAACGTCGTCGTGGTACTTGCCGGTGTACCGGTACGTGACGCTCTCGATGTTGTGGCTGTACGGGCCGTGGCCGACGTCGTGAAGCAGGGCGGCCGCGCGGATTCGCTCCGCCTGCACGCCCTCGATCCCGAGGTGCGTAAGCGCGCGGGAGGCGAGATGGTAGACGCCCAACGAGTGCTCGAAGCGCGTGTGATTCGCGGACGGGTAGACCAACTGCACCGTCCCCAACTGCTTGATGTGTCGGAGTCGCTGGACCTCTTCTGTGTCGAGGAGGGCTTCGGCAACGCCCTCGACCTCGATGTGGTCGTGGACGCTGTCCTTGATCGTCGCCATACCGGAGTGTGGTCCGTCTTCGCTTAAAAACCGTCGGGGGCGCGAATCGAGGGTTACTCCGCGAGGCCGACGCGAACCTCGGCGAGTCCGAGTACGTCGGCGGCGGCGTCACGCACGTCGTCGGCCGCCTCTGCCGGAGCATACACCCCGATTCGCCACTGCGTTCGTTCGGCGGCGCGGAGTCCCGCCACAAGTTCTGAGGCCTCTTCTAGTCGCTGGACGACACCGTTGACGATGACGCGCGTCCGCGACTCTTTGAAACTGGGCCGTGAGGGAACGTCTACGAGAACTTCGTCCGGTTCGACGCCCGCCTTGTCGGCGATTTCGCGCGCCGCAGAGCGGGTTTCCGCGTAATCCATCTCGACAACGCTGGCAGGGACGCTGGCGAGGGGTGCCCACACCGCTCGCTTGTACAGGTCGCGGCGTTCGATTCGACGGCCGAGGTCGGGGACGTGTTCGCTGAGAGAGACGAGAAGGTCGTGGTCTGCCATCCGCCGGAACTCATCGATGCCGACCTCGCCGGTATCCAGCAGTCGTTCGGAAGCGCGTTCGAGCATCGCGCCCGCGATGCGGGACACGTGGTGGCGGTACACCGTTCCGTTCATCAGCGCGCGTGCGAGGAGGAGCGATTCGGCGGTCTGAACGTTTCCGTCCGCGAGGACTAACTCGCCGTCGCGGTAGCGCAGTTCGCGGACGAGACGACCAGTGTCGATTGTGCCGTAGGGAACCCCCGTGTGGTGGGCGTCGCGTACGAGATAGTCCATCCGGTCTACGTCTAACTCGCCCGAAACCAACTGGCCGAGTTCGCCGTCGCCGCGGACGAGAGCGGCGATTCGGTCGGGGTTGAGGTCGTGAGCGACGAGAACTGCGGCGACATCCGTCTCGTCCAAGAGATGGCCGATTTCGTCGTGATGCGCGCCGGTCCGGCGGCGGATGACCTCCTCGGTCTGGTGACCGTACGGGCCGTGTCCAATGTCGTGGAGGAGGGCGGCGGCGCGGACGTGTCGCGCCCGGTCACCGCCGATATCGAGATAGTCGAGAGCACGGGAAGCGAGGTGGTAGACGCCCAAGGAGTGTTCGAATCGAGTGTGGTTCGCGGACGGGTAGACCAGCCGAACGGTCGAGAGCTGTTTGATGTGCCGGAGTCGTTGGAACTCCGGGGTATCAACGAGGTCTTGCGCGAGCGGGTCAAGCGAGATGTAGTCGTGGACGCTGTCCTTGACGGCGGTCATTAGACTGGGAGTGTGGTGTCGGGTATTTGGCGTTTCGGATATGCAGCGCAGATTTGCTGAGTAGTGCAGTTGCCCTTCAATTTCGAGGGTCGAAAAACAAGTAGACAGCCTTGCAGTCCGAATCTTGGAGATTTAGCAGAAGCCGACCAGACCCGAATTAGCAGTTTAAGCAACGCTCGCCAGCGTATCAAGCGGTATCGTAAAGAGAGAATGGGGGACCAGTGCAGACCGTGCGAGCAGACCGGTCTGCCGGCAGTCACCGATTTAGTTCACGCCGCTGTCGCTCTGTTTTGGGGAACTGGTATTCGGTATGTTGTCGTGTCTTATGTCGCCGACGTGTACCCATACATCATCATGGAGGTCGTGTCCGCCAATCTTGACGAAGTCAGCGCAACTGAGACTCTGCTGGTCATTCTGGCAGGTTGCCATCACACCCTTGTTCAGACCGAAATCTGTCTCCGTCTCACAGGGTTTACCGTCGAACCAGGCTGGTGCGTCTTCTTCAGTAACAACGACTCGCTGCCCTTCTCCAAAGTAGTCTTCTGAGTGAGCGGAAGCAGTGCCCATGGCAGCAAGACCCGACGTTGCGGCTACGAGTGCGGCACCACTAGTTCGGAGGACGGATCGTCTCGACCGGGTATTCTCTTCTTTCATGGAACGACAATCGAAGCGACCACCCATATGTTATTCAATTTACACCAACCAGCAAACTGTTATCCAAACAACATTATTATCAGGGTGTTTATTTTACAACAAATGGTGGACGCACTCACCACAGATTCCGACAGCGGCGTCGTCGTTCTGTGTCGCTTCCACGTCCGGAGGATGCTACGGACTCAAACTGGCTATTTACCGATGTAGGACTGGAATCGGGAGTCCCGAAGTGACAAAGACCGGAAGACATCGCCAACAGAGTCAGATACAAACCGTCCGGCGGACAACTCCCGTTCAATGGTCACGTTTCTCGCCGGGGGAACAGGAACCCCGAAGTTGCTCGACGGGTCGAGCGAGGTGTTTGGTCCGTCGGAGACGACAGTCGTCGCCAACACGGGCGACGACGTCGAACTCGGCGGGCATCTCGTCTGCCCCGACGTGGACACCGTTCTGTTTCACGGTGGCGGCGTCCTCGACACCGACCGCTGGTGGGGAATCGAGGACGACACGACGACGACGGACGACGAACTCCACCGTCTCGCGGAGGCCGCCGGATTCGACGGCGGGCCGCGCTACCTTTCGGACGACGCACAGACGGGGGGCCGGGAAATCTCCCGGTGGCGACGCTTTTCCGGCGTTGCCGAGTTCATGGAGATTGGCGACAAGGATAGGGCGGTTCACGTCACGCGCACGTCTCTCATCGACGAGGGATACACGCTCACTGAGGTGACGCGCACACTCGCGGACGCTTTCGACCTCGATATCGAACTGCTCCCGATGTCGGACGATCCGGTCGCGTCCATCGTTCACACTGAGGCGGGTGCGATGCACTTTCAGGAGTACTGGGTCCACCGCCGCGCCGAACCCGCAGTCGAGGACGTGGAGTTCCGCGGGGCCGACGACGCCGAACCGACCGACGCGGTGCTGACTGCGCTTTCTGATCCCGTCGTTATCGGCCCATCGAACCCGGTGACGAGTCTCGGACCGATGCTTTCGATGGACGCCTTCCGCGACGCCCTCGACCGAACTCCCGTCGTCGCCGTCTCGCCGTTCGTCGAAGACACGGTGTTCTCCGGCCCGGCGGCGGACCTGATGGCTGGCGTCGGCTACGACCCGTCCACTGCGGGCGTCGCCGAGGCGTACCCGTTCGCGGACGCGTTCGTTCTCGATACGGAGGACGGCACCGCGTTGGATCGGCCGGTCGTTCGGACAGATACGAAGATCGACGGCCCGGCGGACGCCGCACGCGTCGCCCGCGCCGTCGAGTCGGCGCTCGCGGAGGTGTCGTGATGTTCGACCCGCGCGTCGCACTGGCGAGTCTCAGTGGCGAGGCCGACGCCGCGTGGGCGCGACAAGCCGAATCGCACGCCGGGATGGCGTTTCTCGGTGGCATCAGTCTGGACGACCGGAGCAGGAAAGCGGCCCGCGAACTCGTCGCGCGCGACCGGAACGAGTTCCTGCCCGAGGACCCGTTCGCTTTCGTCGCAAGCGAACTCGACACTCTCGCGGACGCCGACATCGACGCTGCGATGAACGTCCGAAGCGCGACCGTCGGCCCAGTTCGCCGTGCGGCCCGCATCTGTGCCGACCGCAACGCAATCCTCGAAGTGAACGCGCACTGCCGACAGGACGAACTGTGCGCTGTCGGATGCGGAGAGACGCTTCTCCGCGACACTGACAGACTCTGTGAGTACGTCGCCGCCGCCGCAGACGAGGGCGCGACGGTGAGCGTGAAAGTCCGCGCCGAAATCGAGGGTGTCTCCCTCGAAACGACCGCAGACCGAGTCGCTGACGCGGGCGCGTCGATACTCCACGTCGATGCGATGGACTCCGAAGAAGTCATCGCCGACGTTTCCGACTCCTCTCTCTTCGTCGTCGCCAACAACGAGGTCCGCGGGGAAGCGAGCGTCCGCGAGTACCTCGGCTACGGCGCGGATGCCGTCAGCGTCGGCCGACCCAGCACCGATCCGCGCGTCCTGCGGCGCGTCCGCGCGGCGGTTGACGATTGGTTCGATGACGAGACGGGGGCAAGCGGAGAAATCTCGGAGGTGGGGCCGTGACGGTCGAGCGTTCGACACCGCGCACGCCGGCCGAAAACGCCCAACTCGCTCTGCTTCTCGAAGTTACCGGAACGCCGAAACCGGGCAACGTTGACCGAGAACGCGACCTCGATGAGCTCCGATTTGAGCACTTCCTCGCGGGGGCTGTCGGAGCCAACCGAGGCCTCCGACGCGCGGCGTCAGGCGCACCTGTCGGGGTCGCCTTCGAGCGCGCCATCGAGGGAATGAGCCACCAGTCGGGCGGCAACACGCAGTTCGGCTGTCTGCTCCTCCTCGTCCCGCTCGTCCGGGCCGCAGCCGCAGGAACCCTCTCGCCGGACGGCGTCACCGAGGTCGTCGAATCGACGACCGTCGCCGATGCCGCCGACTTCTACCGCGCGTTCGAACACGTTGCCGTGGCCGTCGCTGATCCGCCGGAAGATCTCGCTGATCTCGACGTACGCCGCGGGTCGGACGCGATTCCAGCCCTCCGCGACCGGGAGACGACGCTATACGACGTGATGGCGGCAAGCGAGGGCGACGGCAACGCCGAGGAGTGGACGGGCGGTTTCTCGCGGACGTTCGACGCCGCGGAGACGATTCTCGCGGACGACGGTCCCGTACCGGACCGCGTAGCCCGCGCGTTCGTAGACCTCCTCGCGGAGGGCGAAGATACGCTCGTCCGGACGAATCACGGTCCCGAGGTGGCCGCCGAGGTCCGGCGTCGGGCGGACGCGGCCCGCGGCGATCCAGAGAAGGTAGCCGAACTCGCGGCGGCCTTTGTCGATGAGGGAATCAATCCGGGAACGACCGCCGATATCGTCTGCGCGGCGACGTTCGTCGCCCTCGAACGGGGGGTATCAGTGTGACAGGGCGTGGAGAGGGCGGCAACGGTGAACAAGCAGGCTCTCCCGACGGATGGCCCGTCTCGCTCCGCGGCGTCACGGAGTCTGTGGTGACGACGCGCGGCCCGAACGACCGCTGGAACGTCGCCGCGCTCGGGTTGCACGCGCCCGACAAGGCGACGGGCGTGGTAACCGCGAAAACGTGGGGAAACACCCGGACGCGGCGGAACTTCCACCGGCGGGGTGGCGGGGTCATCCAGTTCGTCTCGGATCCCCGCGAGTTCGTCTCGGCGGCGATGACGATCCGTGAGGAGGACGACCCTGTTCTCGACGCCGCGCACGCGTGGGTCGAAGTCGAGGTAACGCGCATCGACGGCGGTGAGCGCGGCGGGACGCGGTGGGAGAAGTGGGAACTCCGCCCGCACGACAGTACCGTCGTCTCGAAGGCGATTCCGACCATCAACCGCGGGTTCGCGGCCGTAATCGACGCCACAGTGGCCGCCTCGCGTCTCGACGTGCCCGCGTACGACACCGACGAACTCCTGTCCCGACTGCAGTATTTCGCGGAGACCGTGGAGAAATGCGGCGGCGCGGCAGAGAAGGAGGCGTTCGACACTATCGACGAGGTGTCGGGATGGCGCGAGCGGATCGAGTAGTCTGGATGGCGGAACGGATCGAGTAGCTGTGGTGCCAGAGCGTTCGAGTAGCCTGAGTGACTCGAACTAGTCATATAGTGGCCGTGACACGCTCTCTCCTCGACCGGGGCGGAACGAATCGTTTTAGTGCGTTCTGTGGATACGCTTACGCATGGCTATCAAACCCAAGTACGTCAAGCAACTCGGGAAAGTGCTGCTGGACAAGTACCCGCAGGCGTTCAACACGGACTTCGAGACGAACAAAGAGAGCGTGAGCAAACTCACAAACGTCGAATCCAAGGGCGTGCGCAACCGCATCGCGGGCTACATCACGCGAAAGAAAGGCGGCTCCAGCCAGACGGCATAAGACGGCCGAACGACTTCTTGACTCGAATTAAACGGGAGCGGCAGCGCCGGAGACGCGACCTACGAAATCTCTAACGACGAGTCTCCGCCGCCGTCGCCGCTGTCCTCGTCCCACTCTAGCTCGAACTCGACGCTCAGTTCGCCGGGAGCGTCTGTCGGCCCCTCGCGTTCGGCTTTCACCTCGAACGTCAGATTCGACGGCGGCTCCATCGTTACGGATTTCTCACCCGCAGAGAGCGTCATCGAATCGCCCGATTCGAGGGCGTCCGCGACGGTCCGTAGGTACGTTGCGATTTCGGCACGGCTCTGCTTGCTTTCGGATTTGAACAGTGTTTCTTCGGGCATACACGCAGGTATTAGCCGTGCGAAACCATAAGGTCGCCGTCACTACGGACCGAAGCAAACGCTCCGGTCGCGGCGCGAACCGATGGACCGTTTAGAACCGGTCTGTGCGCCCGGCAGCAGCCCATCCGTCGCGCGGCGCGCCATCTGGAATACGCGCGGCGCATCCGGATACGGCTCGCATCCGACCGGCAAACGACCAGCGTTCGCCGTCCCACGAGTCGGTCTCATCCTCCGCAGCGGCCGCGGCGACCTGTTGGTCGCGGAGGTGCGCGGCGACGGCGGCGGCGATGGCCGCGGCTTCGTCCTCGTCGGCCGCCGTCGGGATGGAGAGGTTCACGTCGTCCACGCGGCTCATATCGGAATGTTTCCGTGCTTCTTGTCGGGCAGCGATTTCCGCTTCGAGCGGAGCATCTCCAGGTCCTCGACGAGGCGCGCGCGTGTCTCCGTCGGTTCGATGACGGCGTCCACGAACCCTCTATCCGCGGCCGTGTACGGGTTCGCAAACTCTTCGCGGTACTCCTCGATGAGTTCGTCGCGGCGGGCCTCGGGGTCGTCGGCCGCGTCGAGTTCGTCGCTGTAGAGGATGTTTACCGCACCTTGCGGACCCATCACTGCGATTTCGGCCGTCGGCCACGCGTAGTTCACGTCCGCGCCGAGATGTTTCGACGCCATCACGTCGTACGCACCGCCGTAGGCTTTCCGCGTAATGACCGTCAGAAGCGGAACCGTCGCCTCGGAATAGGCGTACAGTAGCTTCGCGCCGTGGCGGATGATGCCCTCGTGTTCTTGGTCGGTTCCCGGCAGGAATCCCGGCACGTCCACGAACGTCACGATGGGGATGTTGAACGAGTCACAGAAGCGGACGAACCGTGCCGCTTTCTCCGAGGCTTCGATGTCGAGCGTCCCGGCGTTGACACGCGGTTGGTTGGCGACGACGCCGACTGAGTGGCCGTCAAGGCGGCCGAAACCGACGACGATGTTCTTTGCGAACTGCTCGTGGACGCCAAAGAACGACCCCTCGTCGAGGACGCCGTCGATCACGTCGTGAGCGTCGTAGGGTTTCCGCGGTTCGTCGGGGACGACTGTGTTCAGCGACTCGTCAGCGCGTTCGGGGTCGTCCCACGGTTCGACGCGCGGCGGGTCCTCGACGTTGTTCGGCGGCAGGTACGACAGGAGCAGTCGGATCTGATCGAGCGCCTCTTCCTCCGACTCGCACGCGAAATGCGCCACGCCGGATGTGGAGGCGTGCGTCGTCGCACCGCCGAGTTCCTCGAACGTCACTTCTTCACCGGTGACGGTCTTGATGACGTCCGGTCCGGTGATGAACATGTGACTCGTGTCCTTCACCATGAACGTGAAGTCCGTGATCGCGGGAGAGTAGACGGCTCCGCCGGCACACGGTCCCATGATTGCCGAAATCTGCGGAACGACGCCGGAGGCTTCGGTGTTTCGTCTGAAGATTTCACCGAACCCGCCGAGCGACTGGACGCCCTCTTGGATGCGGGCACCCGCGGAGTCGTTCAGGCCGATGATCGGTGCGCCGACTTCGACGGCCTTGTCCATCACCTTCGACACTTTCTCGGCGAACACCTCGCCGAGGGAGCCACCGAAGACAGTGAAGTCGTGTGCGAAGACGAACGTTTTTCTTCCATCGACTTCGCCGTACCCGGTGACGACGCCGTCGCCGGGCAGTTGCTTTTCTTCCATTCCGAACTTGTGATTGCGGTGCGTTCGGAACTGATCGAACTCGTTGAACGTCCCGTCGTCGAGGAAGTAGTCGATACGCTCTCTGGCGGTCATCTTCCCCTTCTCGTGCTGGGACTCGATTCGGTCTTCTCCGCCGCCTTTCAGCGCGCGCTCGCGCTTTTCTCGGAGTTCGTCAATACGGTCCTCCATCGTCACGTCGGACCACCTGCGTTCATTATCACGAACGTCCGTTCGATGTGCAAAAGGGTTTCCGCAATACGACAAAGGAGGGTTCGACGTTCGACGTATGCAGGGAACGGCAGCGGTGGCAGTTTTGGGGGTGCTGTTACGGAAAGTATCCCGTCGAGATGCCGAGCACGACTGTAAGTTCGCTGTCCAGTCGGGGAATGTAGACGCCTGAGACGCCGCGATGAGTCGCTGGCGCGGCCAGGTCACGCGGACCGTCCACGCACGTCAGCAACCACTGCACCGGATTGTTTTCGAAGTCGTTGTGACGGACCTCCGAGCGGACCGTTCAGACGACCGAGCGTTCGCTCCGGAGACTCACGAACGCGGCGATAGCGACGGCGACAGCGGCGACGACAGTGGGCCAAAAGCCGATTTTCCCGTCAACGCCGAACGTCGTCAGGAGGGTAAAGACGAGGAAGATGGGGAGGAGGACGCCGACGCCGAACAGCCACGGCGTGGCGATAGTCTGTCCGAGGGATCCCGCGCCGTTGCGGAACTCCGTGATGGCATCGCGGCCCATCACCCAACCGACGAAGACGAGACAGACCGCGAGTCCGACAGTGAGGAGGATGTCAACGAGCGTTCCCGCGACGAAGCCGAAGACGCTGGGTTCGAGCGCGCAGACGGACCCGGTAACGGCGACGAGTCCGCCGACAAGGCCCGCGGCCCGACGGCGCGCCAGACCGTACTCATCTACGAGGAACGAAACGGAGATTTCGAGGATGCTGATCGCCGACGAGAGCGCCGCGAGGGCGACGACGGCGAAGAAGGCGGTAGCGACGAGCGTGCCACCCGGCAGTTGAGCGAACGCACCGGCGAGTCCAACGAACAACGCACCTGCACCGGTGCCCGTCTGACCGGGTTCGATGCCGAGCGTGAACAGGAGCGGGAAGACGACCAGTCCTGCGAGAACGCCGACGATGGTGTTCAAGACGGCGATAGTGGCTCCGTCGAAGGGGAGTGACCGGTCCTCGTCGAGATAGGAAGCGTACGTTATCATCGTTCCGACGCCCAAAGAAAGCGTAAAGAGTGCCTGCCCGGCGGCGGGTCCGAGGAGGCCGAAGAAGTTGTTCTGTAGCGTCGAAACGTCGAACCGGAGGTAGAACGCGTAGGCTTCGGCCGCGCCCGACTGCGTGGAGGCCCAGATACCGAGACCGACGAGGAGCGTGAAGATGGCGGGCATCATCCACTTCGTGGCGATTTCGATGCCGCCGCGGATGCCCGCGACGATGATGACCGCAGCGAGTGCGAGGAAAACGAGGTGGAACGCTACGGCATCCAGTCCGGCGGAGGCCGCACCGAACGCTGCACCGGGATTAGCGAAGTACCGTACGTTACCGGTGACGAGACCGACAACGCTCTCACCGAAGTAGCGCAGAATCCAACCGCCGACGACGCTGTAAAAGGAGATGAGTACAAGCGAACTGAAGATAAGAAACCCGCCCGCGAACCCCCACCGATTCGATCCCGACAGCGACCGAAGCGCACCGACCGGATTTCGTTTCGCCCGGCGACCGATGACGAACATCCCGAGGAGGCCCGGAACGCCGACAAGGAGGACGATGCCGAGGTAGACCGCCAAGAACGCACTGCCGCCGTTTTCAGCCGTGATCCACGGGAACCGCCAGATGTTCCCGAGACCAACCGCGCTTCCGACAGCGGCGAGGATGAACCCTGCCCGTGTTGCCCATGTTTCTCGTGTCATTGACTCGCACTCTCACTTTCGCGCTAAAAGCCCTTTCGGACCGAGAATCCATCAAACGTCAAATGTAACGGAGAACAGTACACTTAGGAGCCGATATTCGTCAGTAATTAGCCGAAAAATATCTCATTCGCTGAAGATTCGTAGGCGGATGAACGAACCGCCGCCGGAATCCTCAGAGCGGGGGCACGATGGCCGGGTTCTGTCCAGTGAACAGCGTCAGCAGACCGAGGACGAGCGTCAGGATCACCGCGAGGAAGACGACGCTCCGAACCAGCCAGAGCCACGTCACGCCGATACTGTCGCCGAAGTTGGTTCCGCGAAGGAGTTCTTCGACGGCCGGCCGACCGAACACCCACCCGGAGAAGGTGAGGATACCGAGTACCGATGCCGGAAGCAGGAGTTGGTAGGCGAGGTTGTCGAACCACGTCAGCCACGCCGTGTCCCACGCCGAGGGAAGGCCGAGCAGGAAGATGGTTCCTCCGAGGCCGACGGCCATCTGCGGCCGTGAGACGGCGTAGTTGTCGATAGCGTAAGAGACGACGACTTCGAGCAGGCTGATAGCCGACGAGAGCGCCGCCACGAGGACGACGAGGAAGAAGACGAAGCCGACGACGCGTCCGAGCGGGATGTTCGCAAATGCGCCTGCGACGCTGATGAACAGCGCACCTGCCCCACCGCTTCCGGGTTCGACACCCTGCGCGAACAGGAGCGGAATGACGACCAACCCGGCGAGGATACCGATCAGCGTGTTGAACACGACGATAGTCGCGCTGTCGCCGAACAGACTCTCGTCGCCGTCAATGTAGGACGCGTACGTGATCATCGCACCCATCCCGAGTGACAGCGAGAAGAACGCTTGACTGACCGCGAAGGGGATGATTTCAGCGAGGGGACCGCCGAAGGACACCCACGGGAACGACGGCGCTGATTCGACGGTGAGTCGGAGTTGGCTCAGGTCAGGCGAGAGGAAGTAGCCGTACCCTTCCGACGCGCCCGGAAGCGTGAACGCCCAGACAGCGAGTGCGCCGAGGATGACGAGAATACTCGGCACCATGAGTTTCGTTGCTTTCTCGATGCCGTCTTCGATGCCGAACGCGACAATACCGACCACGAGCGTCATGAAAATCGCGTGGAGTGCGACCGCCTCCGGACCGGCTGAGATAGCGCCGAAGTACGACTCTGCACCGCCGAAGTACGCACCGGTGATGCTCCCGCCGACGTAGCGGAGCACCCATCCACCGACGACGCTGTAGTACGACAGAATCCAAAAGCCCGTAAGGAGGCCAATCGCGCCGACAAATCGCCATTTCTTGTGGTCGAGACGCTCGAAGGCGCTGATGGTGTTCCGTTTGCTTCGCCGACCGATGACGAACTCTGCGAGCATCGCCGGCAGACCGATTCCGAACACTGCTGCGAGATATACGACAAGGAATGTTGCCCCACCGAACTCCGCCGTTTTGAACGGGAACTGCCAGATGTTCCCAAGCCCCACTGCACTTCCCACGGCGGCGAGGATGAACCCTGCCCTCGTCGCCCACGTTTCTCGTTCGCTCATGTCTGTCTCCCTCTACCAGACCTGAACTTGATAAATTGTGCGATGCTCGGGCGAAAATACGAGGATTAATCGACATTTTATTCTCGTCTACATATACTCGGAAAACGTTCGTCGTCTACCTCTTTGTTCTGACAGGTTTACGAACCGGGATCGAGCGTCACCAGTCGGCCACCGCGGCCCCGGTCATCGTTGGTTGGGTTGCCGTCGGACAGACGTTTCCGGGCGACGGTCAGGCTTCGCCGTAGACGGGGACGGCCGCACCGGAAGTGACGCCCGTCGCGTCCGAACAGAGCGCAAGAACCGTCCGTGCGATCTCGGCCGGGTCAACCCACGCGTCGTGGTCGGCGTCGGGCATCATCTCACGGTTCATCGGCGTGTCGATAACACTCGGCATGACTGCGTTCGCGCGGACGGTGCCGAGATTCTCCGTGGCGATGGTTTCGGTGAGGAGTCTGACGCCCGCCTTCGACGCTCGGTAGACGCCGTCGCCTTCGCCACCCTCGAGCGACGACCGGGCGGAGACGCTGACGATTGCTCCCTCTGTCTCTTGCAGGTGCGGGAGAGCGTGCTTGGAGGCGAGAAACATCGTCTTGAGATTCACGTCGAACAACAGATCGAACGTGTCGGCGTCAGTTTCGTGGATTGGGTCGCCACCACGCCACGTTCCAGCGATGTTGGCGAGAAAGTCGATCCGTCCGTGATCCTCGACGACCGATTCGACGGTGTGCGATACGTCGTCTTCGTCGGTGAAATTGCCGTGATAGAACTGAACCCCCTCGTCAACGTCGAGGAGCGAATCTTCGTCATCGGGTTCGACGATATCCGCCGCGGCCACCGTCGCACCGGCGTCGCGGAACGCCGCCGCGACGGCACTACCGAGGGCACCGCAGGCACCAGTCACGAGGGCGACGCGTCCGTCGAAGTCGAACTCCACGTTCATGTCTGTTACTCGTCAGCACAGGACATAAATGGGGCGGCGAATGGAACGCGGACAGTTGGGCGACGCACGGAGAGACCGAGGTGCGGGACGACAACACCCGTCTCAGGGAACGAGGACGATTTTTCCGACGAACCCGTCGTGGATAACGTTACGTTGGGCCTCTCCAGCCTCTTCGAGATCGTACGTCCTGTGGATCACTGGTTCGACGTCGCCGCGGGTGAGAAGATCCGAAAGACGAGAGAGGACGGCCGGTTGGTCGGGTGTGTTGAACATCGACATGAACTGGTAGCGCAGTTCCTTGCTCTTGGTGACGCCGATATTGGTAAAGCTCCCTTCGGCGGTATCGTTGCCGACGCCGATGATGCGGGCACCGTCGGCCGCGATGTCGGCGTCGAACTGGAGATAGTGATCCATGTGCGTGTCGAGGATCACGTCGGGCGTGCCGACCTCGGTGATGACGCGTTTGAGGTCGTCACGGTTGTAATCGAAAACGGCGTCAGCGCCGAGCGCTTCGAGTTTGTCATGGTAATCCGGCGACGACGTGGTGAAGACGCGCGCACCCATTGTGTTCGCCAGTTGAATGGCGACGTGACCGACACCGCCGCTTCCGCCGTGGATAAGGACCGTTTCGACGGGTTCGACACTCGCGTGGTGAACGAGTGCCTGCCATGCGGTGGTACCGACGAGGGCGAACGCCGCGGCGTCGGTCAACTCCACCTCCTCGGGAAGGTGTGTGAGCAACTCCGTGGGTGAGACAATCTGTTCGGCGTAGGTTCCCGACATCCCGTTACCGAGGCCAGTCCCGAACACACGGTCGCCGAACGAGAAGCGTTCGACGCCCTCACCGACGCCAACTACGGTGCCAGCGAAATCTGAACCGGGGGTAAACGGGAGATACGGAACGTCGTACGCGCCCTCGCGGAAGTACGTATCGACGGGGTTGACCCCGGCGGCACCGACCTCGACGACGACCTCTCCGTACCCGGGTTCGGGTTCGTCTATCTCGTCTACGGTCAGTACGTCCGGCCCGCCGTGTTCGTGAAATCTGACTGCGCGCATGCGCCAACGGTTCGATACGTAGATTGATAAAGGAGTGCGGGCAACGCGCTATTGTGCCCTCCAGAAGATGTCCCGACTGCGATGTAGCGATGCAAGAATCGGATTATGACGTGAACGCAAACCGCGACAAGGTGCGCCTGAAACCGGATGGGTTCCTCGGCGAACTCGGCTTACGCGGCAGTACGTATCTCGTTACCTACGTGTGTCCCGAGTGCGGTCTCGTTCGATTCTACGCGGAGTGACGCGCGTCGCTGCATGACCGTCGAGTAGTTCGCTTTCCGGCGCGACAGCGGCACTGAAAAAACTGCCTCTCGCGGCGAACTAGGTTCATCGATCGTTACCGGATGGACGGGATTTAAGCGCGCGTCCTTCGCAATCACGGACGCATGAGACTCCACGAGTATCAGGCGAAGGATATCTTCGCCGAGGCGGGGATTCCGGTGCCCGAGTCCCGTCTCGCAACGTCGGTTGACGAAGTGATGGAGGCGGTAGAGGAGATCGGCTACCCTGCCGCAATCAAAGCGCAAGTACACGTTGGCGGCCGTGGCAAAGCGGGCGGCATCAAGATAGCCACAGACGAGGACGAAGCACGAGAGGCCGCCGAGGACATCCTCGGGATGGACCTCAAGGGCTACACCGTCGAGAAAGTGCTCGTTGAGGCCGGTGTGGACTTCGAGAACGAACTCTACGTCGGTATCACGATGGACCGCGGCGAGGGCAAGCCCGTTGCCATGGTCTCCACCGAAGGTGGCGTCAACATCGAAGAAGTCGCAGAAGAGACGCCCGAAGCCATCGCTCGGGAACACATCGACCCTGCGTTCGGTCTGCACCCCTATCAGGCGCGGAAAGTCGTCTACGAGGCGGGCATTCCCCACGACGTAGCGGGCGACGTAGCCACGATCCTCTCGACGCTCTACGACCTCTACGAGTCGAAGGACGCCTCGGACATCGAAATCAACCCGGTCATGATCACGTCGGACCGCGAGGTCGTCGCGGCCGACGCCGTGATGAACATCGACTCCGACGCCCTGTTCCGCCATCCCGACCTCGCGGAGATGGAGGACGAAGCGGCCGAGGACGACCTCGAACGCAAGGCGAACGATTACGGCTTCGACTACGTTCGCCTTTCGGGCAACGTCGGCATCATCGGTAACGGGGCCGGTCTCGTCATGACGACGCTGGACCTCGTGGACTACTACGGCGGCGAACCCGCCAACTTCCTCGATATCGGTGGCGGTGCGAAGGCCGAACGCGTGGCCAACGCTCTCGATATGGTGTTCTCCGACGAGAACGTTGACGCCGTCGTGTTCAACATCTTCGGCGGCATCACCCGCGGCGACGAGGTTGCCAAGGGTATCAACGAGGCGCTCGAATCCTTCGACGAGATCCCGAAGAAGGTTGTCGTCCGCCTCGCAGGCACCAACGCCGAGGAGGGAATGGAGATTCTCAACACGGACCTCGTGGAGGTCGAAAAGACGCTCGAAGACGCGGTCCAACAGGCCGTCGAGAACGCACAGGAGGCAGGTCAATGAGCATTCTGGTTGACGACGACACGCGCGTAGTGGTACAGGGAATCACCGGCGGCGAAGGGAACTTCCACACCCAGCAGATGGTGGAGTACGGCACGAACGTCGTCGCTGGTGCCGTGCCCGGAAAGGGCGGCCAAGAGGTAGACGGCATCCCCGTCTACGACACGGTCAATCAGGCTGTCGAGGAAGAAGACGCCGACGCCTCTGTCGTGTTCGTCCCACCCGCATTCGCGGGCGACGCCGTCTTCGAGGCACTCGACACGGATCTCGACCTCGTCGTCGCCATCACCGAGGGCATCCCGACGCAGGACATGGCGAAGGTGAACAAGCGACTCTCGGAAGTCGATACGCACCTCGTCGGTCCGAACTGTCCCGGCCTGATCACGCCCGGTGAGGCGAAACTCGGCATTTTGCCCGGTAACATCTTCGAGTCCGGCAACGTCGGTCTCGTCTCCCGGTCGGGAACCCTGACGTACCAGGTCGTTTCGAACCTCACCGACCGCGGTATCGGCCAGACGACGGCCATCGGTATCGGTGGCGACCCCATCATCGGCACGTCGTTCGTCGATGCCCTCGAACTGTTCGAGGCCGACAAGGACACAGACGCCGTCGTCATGTGCGGCGAAATCGGTGGCGAGGACGAAGAGCAGGCCGCGAAGTACATCGCGGAGAACATGGACACCCCCGTTGCAGGCTTCATCGCGGGCCGCACGGCACCGCCGGGCAAACGCATGGGCCACGCGGGCGCTATCGTTTCGGGGTCCGGCACTGGAACCGCAGAATCGAAGATTTCCGCCCTCAACGACGCGGGCGTCCCGGTCGGCGACACGCCGAACGAAGTCGCAGACCACATCGAAGACTTCCTCTAAGCCGCATCACGCACGCGGTCTGATTTTTTCGCTCTGCTGAAATCCTCAGAGGTGACCGGATTCTGCGAGCGTGCTGAATAGCGCGCGAATTCGTCACTCGTTACTGAGCTGAATGGCGCGAGTGATGACGTACAGGAGAACAGTCGCCACTCCGACTGCGAGTATGAATTGGGCAAGCACTACCAACGGCATTCCAATCAATGAATCTCTCAGGAATGCAAACACAATCGCGAACGGAATGAGCGCGAGGATGGCGAACAGGCCGATTAATTCGGCGATGGGAGTCGCCTCATCGAGGAGTTGAGTCGTATCGATCTTCCCGGTCTCTTGCTCGAAGAATGGCTTGGAAGGCGGCATCGATCGAATTCTTGAACCAAGTTGACATTACGGTTCCGATTGTAGCATCCACTCAGTCCGATATCCGCGCGAGACAAACGTCACAAAACGCCGCGTAAGACGGGTTCGGCGCGCCACACCGCGAACACGTCGCACCGGACGGAACGTTCGAGGTTCGGTCGGTCACCTCGTGAGGGAGATCCGACGAACGCGACGACGAGAGTGAGAGAAACGACTGCGGTGGACCGCCGGACGCTCGCGTCCCCGACTCGAACTGCTCGTCCATCCGCAGCAACACCCGTTCGACGAACGGATCCTCACGGAGTTTGTTGAGGCCGCGGACGAGACCGACGTACAGCAACGTCGGTGCGACGATGCAGAACGCAGTCAGGAGAAGTCGAAACGTGATCTCCCAGCCCATGTGGGAAGAAACCAGTAGCAATACTTGTCACTATCGACGCTTGACGATCATATCCATTTATGATAATACGGTGGATGAATTGACACCCTATCCCACGATATTTGGTGAATGAAGCCACGATACCCCAATTTTAGGTTATCAGTGTTGATATCTCGTGGGTCAGTTTTATCGCGCTGTTCTGGTGTTCAGGATATAATGGTAGATTTCGTACAGGACGTGTCCGAGAGAATCCCGGACGCGATTGCACAGAGTTACACGCGACAGTTAGGGACGATATTCCTCATCGTCATGCTCGTCGTCGCCGGCGTCGCCGGTGTTCAGTACTCGATGACGGCATCGGAACTGAACGAGGACGCACGCGCAAACCTCCAGGCCGCCGCCGAGCGAGAGGCCATACAGGTCGAACAGTGGGAACAAGAGCGCAAGCGGCTGACATCCGTGGTCGCCCGCGATACGGGTGTTAACAGTGTGAAGACAGAGCGCTCGAATCACGCGCTCACACAACACATGGAATCGATGCCCGACGACGTGTCCGGATTATATCTACTGAATCTGGAGTCCGGCACGGTGGCCGGGTCCACGAAGTCCGACGCAGTCGGTACCACGCTGTTTCCGAACGGTGAGGTTCCCGTTTCAGAGAACGCAGAGCTCTCCGATACTGAAACGGTGCACCGGACGCACGTCTACACGAAGGATGGCCGGGGCTACGTCGCCTTCGTCAAGCGCCTCCCGTCGGTGACGCCTCGCGCGGTCGTCCTCGTCTCGGAAGCGTCCGCGCTAGGCAGTCTGATGAGCGGCGACGTGGACGATTCGTTCACCCAACTGGTGACCGACGACGGAACCATCGTCTACGGCACCGGTGGCGGTGCACCGGGACGAACCTATCCGGCGGCCGAGAGCGAATCGTTCTCGACGTTGACCAACAGTGAAAGCGGTGTCGTCGAACAGGGCGCTATCTCCGGTTTCACGTCGAATACGCATCTCGTCGGACACGCGAAACTCGACAACGGTGAGGCGATTCTTCTGCACGCAGAGAAGTCGTCCGTGCTGTCGCTCTCTCGTCGCGTCGGCATCGATATGGCTATCCTCATCGTTCTCGCGCTTGCCGGTCTCCTCGGACTCGGCGTCTTACTCCATTTCAACACGGTGAAACCGCTCCGCGGTCTCGCCGCATCGGTTTCGGAACTCCGCAACGGCAATCTTGACGTTGACTTGGCAACAGACCGACGCGACGAGTTCGGTGATGTACTCATCGGCGTCGCCCACCTCCGCGATGACTTGCAGGACCAGCGGGACGACGCCGAATCCTACAGTGAGGTGATGGTACAGGCCGCCGACGGCGATCTGACCGTTCGTCTCGACGCTGACTCGGACTCCGCGGACATGCGAACTATCGCTACCGCCTACAACGAAATGATGGATGAAGTCGAACAGACAGTACAGCGGACCCGTGCGTTCAGCGCCGACGTATCGGATCTCGTGACGCGCTTGGCGGAACGTGCCGATGAGGTGAACGAGGCCAGCCAAGAGGTCAGCAGCGCCATTCAACAGATCTCCGACGGAGCGAGCCAACAGAGCGACAACCTCGCCTCCGTGTCCGACGAAGTGAACGACCTCTCGGCGTCTATCGAGGAAATCTCCTCGTCGGCCAACGAGTTGGTGATGTTGGCCGAGCGCGCGAAGGATGAGGGTCACGAGGGCGAACGCGCGGCCGAGAACGCTCTCGGCGGCATCGACGATATCCGCGAAGAGACCGAACGAACCGTACAGGAAGTCCACAAACTCGACGAACAACTCGGAGAGATCGGAGAGATTGTAGACGTAATCACCGAGATCGCAGAGCAGACCGACATCCTCGCGTTGAACGCCAACATCGAGGCCGCACGAGCGGGCGAGGCGGGCGAAGGCTTCGCCGTCGTCTCCAACGAAGTGAAACAACTCGCACAGGAGACCAAGTCTTCGGCGGCCGACATCTCCGCGCTTATCGAGGAGATCGAGACGCAGCGTGACGAAGTGGTCGGGAGCATCGAACGGATGCGCGAGGAGGTAGACGACGGTGCCGACTCTGTGGACGAAGCGCTCCAATCACTCGGCGGCATCGTCGAACGGGTCGAGGATACGGCGGTGAGCGCCAAAGAAATCGACAACGCGACCGCCGACCAAGCGGACTCCTCTCAAGAGGTCCTGTCGATGACCGACGAAATCGCAGGTATCAGCGAGGAGACGACTGCTGAGGCACAAACGGTCTCCGCCGCCGCCGAGCAACAGACCGCTGCCGTCGGCGACGTAACGAACGAACTGAGCACGTTGAAGGACGATATTGCCCGTCTCGAAACCTCACTTGCACGCTTCGAAGTCAGCGGTGAGGCCCAAAATGTGGGGAACAGCCAATCGCAATCGACCGATGGCGACCTCTCTGTGGGATCGTCTCCCACGAAAGCAGATGACTAGCTAGATACCGGATATAGTATCTCAGAGACACGAATTTCGCATAATCTGCAGATAGGTGGAGAATTTATACTCCGTTCTATCTTCTGCCGGTGTATGGGTACTGAACAGACGGAACCACCTACTTCTGAAATGCTACCGGCGTCTATTGTCTCGTTAGTCGCAGAGTTAGAGAACGTCGGCGTAACCGAGATTCCACCGCTTGCATCCGCCATCGACCCGGACGCGCTCGTCACCCTTTTCGACAAGCCGAACGCCTCGCCGAGCGTCCTCGAATTTGACTACGCTGGATACCGAATCGTCATCAAGGGTGATGGCAATGTGCACGCGCTCGAAGCGTCACCCGTCGAACTGTGCAACGCCGACTGAGACCCTTCTAACCCCGCTATCGTGCCCTGCTGCTCGATTCCGTAGCGAATGCTCGCGTGTTTTCAACAGTTCCGATAGTCACAGTATCAACGTGTCAACACGGACTATCAGCAAGCGACTTCGTACAATTGCACGCGTTCAATCAGCCCGACGCTTCCCGCGTCGGATGGACGTGTGCAGGTGTCTCCGACACCTCACCGTCGCCTTGGTCTCCCGACGGTTCGCCCCTCCCCTGGCCACCCGAATTCCTCCCGTTCGGGATGGCCTCCACCGTGCCGGAATGTCGGCTCCCCCCGCCGACTGACCGGCAACCTCCCATCCCCGATTCGTCCGCCCTTCGACCGCTGACAGATCGGCCCTCCACCCTCGCTGATCCATTCGCCCTTCCCCCGCTAATTCGCCCGATCACATGCTAATTCGCCCGATCACATGCTAATTCGCCCGTTCACCATCGCTAATCGACTCATTCACCCACCGCCAATCTCTCTGCTCTCGAACTACTGATAAGATGGCGTTCTATTCGTCGGGTTCGGTCTACCAGTGACCTCCCACATCTCTCGTCGGCTCGCGTTCTCGTCGGCTCGCGTATTCCGTTCCGAAGATTCATGTAGCAGTTCCGGCCATTCCGACTATGGATAGCGGACTTCCCTCCGGCCGACGGGTGCATATCGCACCACTCGGTTACGAACGCGACCGCGTCGTCGAACCTGTGCGAACAGAGGTCGCAGACGTTGTCTACCTTCTTGTGAACGACCCGAACCGGACCGACGACGACCACGGCGACGTCGATACCGACGCCGACTGGTCTTCGCCCGACACCGAGAACGTCTCGTGGTCGTCTTCGACAGCGTACCAACTCGCGGTTCGCGAGGAACTCGACGAGTTCTGTGACGCGCGCGGCGTTCCTGTCGATATTCACAACGTCTACGACGTAATGGGCGTCACTACCACTATTGCGGCAGCTCACGACGACGACCAAGTGTTCGTCAACATCTCTTCTGGGACGAACGTCGCCGCCGTCGGCGCGGCTATCGCCTGCATGACGACCGCCGCTCTCCCCTACAGCGTCGAACCCGAGTCCTACGGCCACGACGTGGAGGACGAACCGCTCTCGAACGGCGTCGCTAGTATCGACCGAGTTCCCGACTATCCCATCGAAGCGCCGACGCGCGAACAGGTTCACATCATGGGCTACCTGTACGAACAGACGGTCGAAAACCCTTACACGCTGAACAAGCGGAGTCTCATCCAGCGCGCGAACGACTACGGGCTTCCCTTCCTCACTAACTACTCGACCGAGAGCCGACAGTCAGAATACCGCCGTCTCGACGCCGCCATCATCGACCCGCTCGTCGAGAAGGGCTATCTTCGCCTCGAACCGGCTGGCAAACAGAAGAACGTCGCCCTGACAGAAACCGGAATTAGCGTCTACCGAGCGTTCCAGCACAAGGTCGATCTGGAGTAGCGGACTGCCTCTTCTCGCTGTTCGATACGGACGTAGTTGCCGTCGAAACGCGTATTCGGTTCGCAAGCGTCATTCCGGTTCACCCATTACTGTCGTCAACTACGCTCGCCCGTCCACGGGTGAGAGACCTCTCATGGCCCCGCACATCACTCGTCGGCAACTTCTCGGAACGCTCGGAACCGGCACGCTCGTCGGTACCGCCGGGTGCCTCGACACGCTCGGATTCGAGACACAGTCTGCGTGGCGGGACCCCCCGCTTGTCGAGGACCGCCCGGATGCCGTCTACGTGCCCGCAATTACCGAAGGGATGAAGATGTACGGCAAGACGACAGCCGGTCCTTATGGCGTCGCATTGACGTACTCCTATCCGCATCGGTTCTGGACGCTGACGAACACCGAGTTCTCGAAAACCGTCGTGAGAGCAGACGACTCGGTCCATCTCATGGTGACGTTGTGGGACGCCGAAACGGGGACTGTCCTTCCACGCGACTCCGGCGTCACCATCGAGGTGACAAGAAACGGCAGTGCCGTTACCGAGGAAATCGCCTACCCGATGCTCTCCCAGAAGATGGGGTTGCACTACGGGTCGAACTACAAGCTTGACGGCGAGGGCGAGTACGAGGTACACGTCCGCATCGGCGGCGTCTCGCTCAAACGGACCGGATCGTTCGCGGGGCGGTTCGAGACGGCCGAGACGGCGACGTTCCCCATCACGTTCGACACCGACGAGTTGTACGACGTCTCTATCCAACGGCCCGAAAACCCGGGCGAGCCCGGAACCATCCCACCGATGGAGATGTCCGGTGTCCCGGTCGGCCGCGCGCTTGCGGCCGACTCCCTTCAGGGCCGCCATCTCGGCAAGGCGACCAGCGGAGACGCCGTCTTCCATACGTTCGTCATCGATTCTGACGACGCCAACAGCGACCGATTTGGTGACGGCGCGTATCTGTACGTGTCGCCGCGGACACCGTATAACGGTATTATCCTGCCGATGATGGGGCTGGACGCAACGCTTTCCCGTGGCGGTGAAACCGTCTCGGAGATGGATCTGACTCAAACGCTTGACCCGGAACTCGGCTACCACTACGGGGCGACCGTTGAGTCGGTTGCACCCGGAGACGAACTCCGCGTCTCGGTCGCCACCCCGCCGCAGATAGCGCGGCACGACGGCTACGAGACGGCGTTCATCGACATGGATCCGGTAACGTTCACCGTTCCCGAGTAATGATTCTCGATTTCCGAGTGACGGGTCACCAGCTCCCGAGAGAGAACGGAAAGCCTCAGGCTGGTGCGACGCCAACCACGCAACGAAAACCGAACGGCACACGAGACCACGCAACTGAGAGCTGACACACCTGAAAGACAACATGACGGAAACGACACACGCGACAACGGACCAACGGGCAACTGGGGTGGAGAGTCACACCTGCCGAGTCTGCGGACGCGCGTTCCCCGAATCACGCCTGCTCGTCCTGCACCGGGGCGTCCGTCACCCGAGCGTCCTCACCGGGGAAGAAAAGGAGGCGTATCGAGAGGCCTATCGAGAGGAGGAACGCGAGATTCGCTCCTTCCGAATCCGAGCGTTTGGCGTCCTCGTCCTCCTGTACTTCGGCTACCTGTTCATGTATATCTGGTTTGCGGGGTGACCTGTCTGTGACACGCCACCGCTTTGTCGCTCGCGCGTTCGCTCTCTGTCTCGCCGTCATCGGCGTCGCTCTCCTCGCTCGCGGCGTCGCCGCCAGCAACGCCGCCGTCGGGCTCGGGCAGGCGTCCCGCGACCCGCTTAGCGTCCCCCGGTGGCTCTACGTCGCCACCGGCGGTGCGACTATCGGCGCGTCCGCCCTTCTCGCCAGTTTCGTCACCGATAGGCGGTTCGTCCTGCGAATCCACCGCTGGACGCGGACGTTCGCAGCGCAGGAGACGGCACGCCGCGTCGGAACCGGTCTGCTGAACGCACTCGGAATCGGTCTGCTCGCACTCGTCGTCTACCGAGGGGTTGCCGGTCCGCAGATACCGACCGTGAATCTCGCGGTCGTCGTCGTCTTTGCAGGCATGCGCGCCGGATTCACGATGTTCACGTACCTCGTCGGCGACGTGTGGTCCGCGCTGAATCCGTGGCAAACTGTCGCCGCGCGACTCCCGAACGGATTCGTTGAGTACCCCCAGCAGTTGCAGCGATGGCCCGCTGTCGCCGGTCTGCTCGCGCTCGTCTGGATCGAAACGACGACCGGCGTGACGAACCGCCCCGCGCTTCTCGCAAGTGCCGTCCTCGGCTACTCCGCCGTCACTGTCGTCGGTGCTGTCGCGTTCGGTACTGGTCCGTGGTTCCGTAACGTGGATCCCGTTTCGGTCTTCTTCCGACTGTACGGCCGTGTCGCACCCTTCTCGTGGGACCGCGGAACGCTCCATGCCCACCTGCCGGGAATGCGTCTGGTTGACGACGAGTACGCGGAGCGCGAGTACGACGACGGCAAGAGCGATGGCAGCAACAGAACTGACGCTCACGGCAATAGCGACGATCACAGCAACAGCGGTCGCGTCGTGACCGGGATGAGCGACATCGCCTTCGTTATCGCCCTCGTCTGGGAGTTGACGTTCAGCGGATTCGTCACGACCCAACAGGGAGTCAGCGTCGTCCGCGCTCTCGTCAACGCCGGTCTTCCACCGCTCGCCGTCTACGGCGGTCTCTACCTTCTCGGTTTCGCGGCGTTCTTCGGCGCATATGTCCTCGCCGCCCGGATATCGGCGTCACGTCTACAGACGTACCGCGAAGCGCGGGAACTCGCCATCTGCTTTGCGCCCCCACTCCTCGCTATCGCGGCGGGGTACCACCTTGCGCACTACTTCGCGTTCTTCCTGTCGCTGTCGCCCTCGCTCTTTGCCGTCCTCTCTGCGCCGTTCTCCTCGCCGGCAAATCCGCTCGTCTTCACGCTTCCGTCGTGGGTGAGTATGCTCAATATCGCGTTCGTTCTCGGCGGTCACCTCCTTGCGATCTGGATCGCACACTCGACGGCGTACCGCCTGTTCCCGAGTCGCCTCCAAGCGATTCGGAGCCAGTATCCGTTTGTCTTGGTGATGATGGGCTACACGGCTCTGAGTCTATGGCTCATCTCCCTGCCGACCGGATCGCCGCCGTTTATCTCCTGAACGTCGCTCGTCCCTGCTGAACCGGCTACCACAATTTCGCAACCGCTTTTACCGCGGACACGTTGGAACGTGAGGGAACATGCTCCTCTCCGGAACCGTCATCGCCAACTCCGAGACCGTCATCGCCGACGGTGCCGTCGTCGTTGTTGACGACCGTATCCGCGCCGTCGGCGACCGAGAGACGGTGACAGACGCCCACCCCGACCACGAGGTCCGCGAGTTCGACCTCCTGATTCCGGGGCTCATCGGCGGCCACGTCCACTCGGTCCAGAGTCTCGGCCGCGGCATCGCCGACGACACCGCACTCCTCGATTGGCTGTTCGACCACGTCCTCCCGATGGAAGCATCGCTGGACGCAGACGGGATGCGCGCAGCGGCCGAACTCGGCTACCTCGAACTGCTCGAAAGCGGGACGACGACCGTCATTGACCACCTTTCGGTCTCGCACGCCGAAACGGCGTTCGAGGCGGCGGGCGAACTCGGCATTCGCGGCCGACTCGGTAAGGTGATGATGGATCAACGCGCCCCCGACGGCCTCATCGAAGACACCGACGAGGCCCTCGCGGAAACTGAACGACTCCTCCAGACCTATCACGGCAGTCACGACGACCGGATCCGCTACGCGGTGACGCCGCGATTCGCCGTGAGTTGTTCCGAGGAGTGCCTGCGCGGCGCGCGCGAACTCGCAGACACGTACGACGACGTGACCATCCACACCCACGCCAGCGAGAACCACGACGAAATCGAAACCGTCGAGGAAGACACCGGGATGCGGAACATCGAATGGCTTCACGAGGTGGGTCTGACCGGCGAAGACGTGGTGCTGGCTCACTGCGTCCACACCACGGAAGCGGAACGCGAACTACTGGCGGAGACGGGGACGAACGTCACCTACTGCCCCTCCTCGAACATGAAACTCGCCTCGGGCATCGCGCCCATCGTGGACTATCTCGACCGCGGCGTCACCGTCGCACTCGGCAACGACGGCCCACCGTGCAACAACACGCTCGACCCGTTCACCGAAATGCGACAGGCGAGTCTGCTTCAGAAGGTCGAGCACCTCGATCCGAAGGCGACGCCCGCACAGGTGATATTCGAGATGGCGACGATAAACGGCGCAAAAGCCGCTGGATTCGAAGATGTCGGCGAACTCCGCGAAGGATGGAAAGCCGACATCGTCGCGCTCGATACCGATATCACACGTGCGACGCCGCTTCACGATGCGCTCTCGCATCTCGTCTTCGGCGCACACGGCGACGACGTCGAATTCACCATGGTTGATGGCGAAGTCGTGTACGACGAGACGTTCGGCGGCCTCCAGACCGGTGATGCCGACGAGATTCGTCGGCGCGCCAGAGAGATAGAGTTCGACGGAAAACCGGCCTGATTCCGCAGTACGGACGCGTCACACCGTCTCGTGTGTGGCGATCCACTCGTCGCCGTCGCGCTGTACGTCCGAGACGACGCGGAACTGCAGTTCTTTCTCCTGTTTCGTCACGACCGGGAAATCGTAGTTTTCAGCGTCGTATCCCGGTGGACTGCCCTTCTCGATGCGCTTTTCGACAAACTCCCGGTGGTCATCAAGTCGCGCTTCGACCACCTCACGCGAGAGCGTCGGCGCACCCGTCGCCCGGGCGTCGAACGCGTCAACGAAGGCGTCTTCGAGTTCGTAGCCGACGGAGTCGCGTCCGGCGACCATCGCCGCCAGCGACGTCGTGCCGGTGCCGAAGAACGGGTCCAACACGGTGTCCCCGTAGACGGAGTACATATTCACCAACCGGTACGGTATCTCGAACGGGAACGCCGCCGTCCGTTCGCGGAGTTCGTCTCCGGACTCGGCATCGAGGTCGTAGACGTTGCCACCATCGGCAATCTCGCCGTCGCCGCTTCCGGTGTGTGCTCTCGTCCGTGCGGCGACTTCCTGACCGGTTCCGGCCACGTCCGTCCATACGTCCGAGAACCACGCGTTTCGCTCCTCCCAGAAGTACGCCGACTCGTAGCGTCGCGTTTCTCCGGGGTCGAACGCTCGCGAGTCGGTGCCGTTGCGGAACACCAGCACGTACTCGTGTTCGAGCGTCACGTAGGCGTTCGGCGGTATCATCCCGCTGCCCATGAACTTCGCCGCGCTGTTCGTCGGCTTTCGCCAGAGCACGTCGGGAAGCGGTTCGAAGCCGAGTTCGACGAACGCATCCGTCACGCGGGCGTGATTCGGATAGACGCGAAAGCTGTCGCCGACGGTCCGAGTGGCGTCGCCGACGTTGATGCAGGCGATTCCACCCGGTACGAGGACGCGGCTGATTTCAGCCCACACGTCGTCTAGGGCGCTGTGCATCGCCTCAAATGCGGCCTCACCGTCACCGTCACGGAGCGCGGGTCCCGCTTCGTCTGTGAGTTCTGAGAACAAGTCGTCCCACATCTCGACCATCGGGTACGGTGGTGAGGTGACGACGAGTTCGACGGCGTCGTCGGCTATATCGCTCATCGTTCGTGCATCGCCGACGACGACGCGGTGTCGAGACTCCACGCTCTCGGCGTACGTTTCGAAATCTGATATATGCTTCCCCTCGATAGGCGGATGTCGTCGCCTCCGCGCTGAACGTTACTCTTCGTCTTTCATCTCGCCGAGTCGGTCGATGAGGGCGTCCGTGGAAACGTCGCTTTCGACGGTGACGGACCCCTCGTGTTCGTGTTCGTGGGTTGTGATACCCTCGGCGTCGTCGTCCTCGTTCGACTGCTGTCGTTCCTGCTCGGACTCGTCGTAGCTACCAAAGCCCATAGCCCCGTTTTCTGTGTCGGACGGAAGAATCGAACGATGTCGCGGAGACATTGTTGCGGACGGAACGCACGGGAAACACTCGCTAACACTCACAGCGCTTCCGACACGGTTTCGATGTCGGTAAACTCGAACCGCGCCCCGCCACCGGTTCCCTCGGTGACGCACACTGACCAGCCGTGCCCCTTGGCGATTCTTTCAACGATAGCGAGGCCGAGGCCGGTCCCCTCTGTTTTGGTCGTATGGCTGGAGTCGAACACCGACGCTCGTTCGTCCGGTGGAATTCCCGGTCCATCATCCTCGACGTAGAAGCCACCCTCCACGTCACCGACCCGAACAGTCACCGATTCGGCACCGCGTTCGACCTTCTTCGACTGGCGCTGACTGTCCGCAGCATCGGCGTCGGCCGCGTGACCGGGGTTCGACTGGTTGCTCGTGGACCCGTGTTCGACGCTGTTCCGCATGAGGTTTTCGAGCAGCTGCCGGAGTCGGGGTTCATCGGCCAATAGCGTCCGGTCAGTCTCGACATCGAGCGACGCCGTCCCCGTTTCGACGGTCTCCCAACACTGCTCGGCCAGTTCCGCGAGATTCACCAGTTCGGTGTCGCCGATACGCTCCTCGCTCCGGGCGAGCGTCAAGAGATTCTCGATCAGCGTCTCCATTCGGTCGTGCGCCCGCTCTACAGCATCGAGGTGTTCGTTGGTACACTCGTTTTGTGCTAATTCGATGTGTCCGCGGGCGACGTTCAGCGGGTTCCGAAGGTCGTGTGAGACGATGGAGGCAAACTGTCCCAGCTTTTCGTTCTGTGCCCGGAGTTTCTCGTTCGTCTGCCGGCGTTGTAACTCGTAGCTGACCCACCGGCTCATCAGGTCTACGAGCGTTACTTCCCACTCCGAGAACTGGTCGTCTCGCGGTGTGGTTCCGTAGAAGCAAAACGTCCCGTACACGTCGTCATCGACGAACACGGGCGCGCCGAGATAGCATGCGATTCCCCAGTCGTCGGACTCGTCTTGGCCCGTTCGTCCCGCCGAATCCTGACTGATATCTCCGAGAACGAGCGTTTTCTCGGCCGTCGCGCATCGCTCGCAGTTCGTCACGGACACAGGAACAACATCACCGGCCTGAATACGCTCATCGTCGGTGGCGACGACCTCGAAAATGTAGTCGTCGCCGCGTATCTCCGAAAGCGTCCCGTACTCAGTTCCGAGTTCCTCACGGCCGAGTTCGAGTACTGCTTCGACCTGTTCTGTGAACGATTTCTCGCAAGCGGCGATGATGTCGTGCATCTCACGCAGAACGCGTTCGCGGGATTCGAGCATCTCGCGCTGGCGGTACCGCTCGGTGATATCCCGATAGTACACCGACAGGCCGGTCTCCGACGGGTACACTCGTACCTCGAACCACGTGTCGAGCGGTTCGTAGTACTCCTCGAACGACACCGGCTCTTGATTCTCCATCGCTTCGTGATACTTCTCATAGAAGGTTGTCCCGACGGCGTCGGGGAGTTCCTCCCAAAGATGTCGTCCTTCTATCTCTCCGATATCGTCGTCCATCGCGGCTGTGAGAACGGTCTTCGCCTGCTCGTTTAGGACCGTGACGTGCCAGTCGGCGTTGACGGCGAAGAACGCATCTGCCATCCGGTCGAAGACGGCTTGCCGTTCGGATTCGATACGGCGCTCCGTCCGATAGCTACAAACCGCATCTCCGATTCGGTCGGCCAAGACCTCGAACTGGTCTGACCCTTCGCGTTTCAGTAGATAGTCGGTGACGCCTGCGGATACCGCGTCGCTCGCAATCTCCTCGCTCCCCGACGCAGTAAACAGGATGAACGGAAGGTCCGAAGAGAACTCCCGAACGCGGTCGTAGAACGCCAGCCCTGTCGTGTCCGGCAACTGGTACTCGCTGACGATGCAGTGAACGTCGTCGCTCTCTCGGAGGTGTTCGAGTGCACACTCCGCATCGGGAGCTGTCTGTACGTCGAACGGAAGACTCTCACGGACGAGGGAACTCCGAACTCGGTCCGCGTAGTCGGAGTCGCCATCGACGTAGAGTACACGAACGGGGGCGTCAGGGATCACCGCTCGTCCCATGCACTCGCGGGTGTCATACGGCAATTGAGGCAGGCGAGGTTAAGAGCTTGTTCGTGGTCGTAACGTCCCGTCGAAACGGGCCAATGTTCGGTCAGACTGCCGCTGTCTCGCTTCTGTCGTGCTTGCTCCTCTCGGAACTGTGTGAACGCCGATACCACGATTCTGTGATCTCAGCGGTCGTCGTCGCACTGGACTTCGTCGTATCCCGAAAACGGACTCTCCGCTATCGACTCCTTGAACGCGGTGTATCGATCGACGAGGTCCTCGAACCGCGCTTCGGTAAGTGGAATCATTCGACGCTCACCGACTGCATCGACGTACGTTTCGACCGTAAGCTGGCCGTACCGGTTCCGAGTGACGTAATCGACGCGGTCCCCAGTGTGGACGGCCACGCAAAACCGGTCGGATGTATTCACGAGTTTCAGCGCATCCTTGTACGCTAACGTGTCACTCACGCGTCGGTCCCCGCTGGCGAACTCGCTACAGTTTCGGTATAACGGAGCCTCGCGCTGTGTGTCCGCTCCTCTCGTATCGACCCGCAGGCAGTTCGGACCGGACGCGTGCCACCAACGGCGGTCACACCGGATACCGAGAACTGGTGGACTCGTCTCAGCGTCGGTGATAGTTTCATACGTGAGAACTATCCCGACCTACCATAATTCCTATGTACTCGTCGGATACGGAACAACGGGTTCAGTTACGTCACCGGTATCAAAAACCAGCTCTGTTTGGGCACATTCGGTATCGAATCTGAGAATATCCCTCCGATAAAATCTGAACGCCCTCCGATACACCAAACCGAGAGCTTATGACGTTTCGTCGGCTGATTTCGGATCGTGCTTTCGAATCAGGGGACGAACACGAGTTCGGTGTCGTTTCTCCCGACGCTCGTGGCGAATCTGCTCCCTTTTTCGGGATCCTCCTCCTCGATTGGCGCGTCGGTGAGCTACTGGCGGTCTATTGGCTGGAGATTGGGACTGCACTCCTCGGGTACAGTGTCGCTGCGCTGTTCGCTCAACTTCCGATTGTGCTCGATGGCAGAAGCTTCTACCTCCCGGGTACGGGTCCCGACGTCGAGCGCCACGAAAAGTGGGAGCGCGAACCTGCTCCCGTCGAAGTCCCCGGGCCGCTTCCACCGATCTATCCGCGGAACATCCGGCTTGTTCTGACGTTGCTCATCGCGGGGTGCTTTATTCTGGGCTTCTTCTTGTTTGCATCTCCGGACATACTCAAGTCCCTCCGCTCGCCGTCGATCGCGCTAACAGCGGTTGGGATGATCCTCTCGGACTGGTACCGACTCTATCGTGAATTCTTCCGGGAAAAGCAGTACGAGGAGATGTCCGCATACATGGTACTGGAAATACCCGGCCGCTTCCTCGTTTTTGCAGCCTCCTATGTGGTACTGCTCAGTACTGTCGGTATGCTCACGCTGGCGTCCTTCCTCATGATCACGCAGACTGAATTCGCTCGTCTCGGTTTCGAGTTCGAGCAACTGGTCGCGGGGGCGATGGTACTCGGAAAAATCGCTGTCGAGTGGTCGCAGTTCCGGGCCGAGAACGAGGAGGACCCGACCGGATTCGCAACGTGGTTCCGCCCGGATAATCCGCGAGAGTGATTCGACTGGCTGGTGGCCTCGTTGTCGCTCAACTCTGAGAGCGGCGCGGGCACATTTGAGGAGAGAGCGGAGTTCACGGGTATCACGGACATCCGAGAGGTGAAAGCGGCGATGCTGAACCGACAGAACGGGAAAAGGGACGGTTTCGCGTCTTCGAGGCGTATCACGGCCGACTGGTTGATGCGGACGGCGTGTACGTGTTCGTCGCGTATGAGGCCGCCGGTCAGGAGATTCGTGTGGAGCGGATGCGGTCGGTGGAGGCAGGGATTTTACGGTTTCAGTTTTATGGGGCGGGAGGGGAACTGGGATAGCGATCAAGTGACCGTTGATGACTGTTCTATTTTCAAATTCTAATAGGTGTTTGATTCAGAAAACCAATCAAACGACGGTTTACCAGTAGATCGCGATTGGATCGATTACCATCCCTGGTCCTTCAATTATAAAGTCACCCGGATTCAGATCTGGAAGCTTGAATTGATTATCCTGTTCTTCCTGCTGTTCTTCTATAGAATCCATCACTTTCGCAACAAGTTCCGCTCGATTAGAACTTGCTTCATCATCAGAGGTGGCACTATTGACAACCCTGAGAGCTTCGACCAAATCCCAGATCTCTTTTTCGTCTAACTGCTCCTGTACGCGGCCTAAGATCGTATACTCGTTTTCGCCACGAAATCCTCGATAGCTGTTAACCCACGTTTGTCTCTCGTCAAGAACTACACCACAACTATAATCCGTGAAATCAGGAGAAACTTTCAGTCCAACCCACCCACCATATAGTAATTGGTATGCTTGCTGAGCTTGTCCAAAATCGGACTGACTTTGCATAATTTGAGCCAGTAACCCGTTCCCCGGCGGGGCTTCTGAGGTTGCTTTTGTGATATACTCAAGTGCCCCTAAGAGAGGATACAACGGGTCTGTTTTGCAGGTTCCTGTAATTTGAACAATTTCTCCGTCAGTTATCGAATTAAAATCGTCTTCCTCGGATATCTTATGAATTGTCTGACCGTCGTTTTCATCCAAAGCTCGTGTGAGTAGACTGAACCGATATTGATCATTGACGTGCTTGTCAGTTTGTGACAAGTTTCGTTCTGTATTTTCTGAGCTACTCGTACCTTCCACCCCTAAATTAAGAAGCGATCCAAGATTCAAACCTGCCTTACCACTCTGTTGTGAACCCTCTACATCAGTTTCCTCTGCAACGTCCCTTACCTTTTGAGGAACAGCCATAAACATTGACGCAAGAAGACTATTCACGGCCTGCGAATCTAAGTAAATGAATTGACGGACTTCTGTCGTCATTATCTCAGAAATTGTTATAATCAGTTAATTAACTTTCTCTGACTTTTCAGAGAACTGCCTCCTAATTAGGATAGCCAATGCTACCGTGTCCACTGTTCTCCGCCGCGCGGAAGCGGAATATTTTGATCAGGTGCCGTAGCCACACCGAACGGAGAATGTAACCCGGTTCGGTTCTCCCCGTCGCTCGACGCTACCGCGTCTTCGACGTGACCGCACCGCCGAGTGTCTGGCGGTGCTATGGGATGAAAATGTGTCCCGAACACCTGCCTTGAATCAGTTGTGCCAGCGAGAGTTCAAAAACCGCGTAGCGATCCGCTATGTGAATTGAAAGCGAAGAGGAAGTGGGTTGGGGCAGATTTGAACTGCCGGCCTCCTCCATGTCAAGGAGGTGTCATAACCAGACTAGACCACCAACCCGGTTTGCTGCGTACATCGCGCCCGTCTGAGCGCATTCACTCGTTTCCCGGGGATACAATTAAGGGTTGCGAATTGAGATGCTGTCGTCCGATTTTCTGCGTGGTTCGGTTCCATACGGCGTACGGGCGACGGAATCCGACGACGTACCACCGTCCCAGCAAGTCCGACGATTCCGGACCCCGACAGGCTTAAGCCAGTGTACTTATTTGTACATCGTAACCCGAACACGTACATCGGTGTCTCTACAATGACGATCCAAACGTACATCGAACGCGCGACGGAGGGCACAGATCTCACGCAGGACGAAGCGCGCAACGCGGCGCAACTCGTCTTCGAGGATGCAACAGAGGCGCAAATCGGCGCACTACTGACCGCCCTTCGTTCAAAAGGCGAGACCGAGACCGAAATCGCTGGTTTCGCACAGGGAATGCGCGACGCCGCCCGAACCATCGAACCCGACCGGACGCCGTTGGTGGACACCTGCGGTACCGGCGGCGACGACTACGATACGATCAACGTCTCGACGACCAGCGCAATCGTCGCCGCCGGGGCGGGCGCGGCCGTCGCAAAGCACGGGAACTACTCTGTCTCTTCCTCTTCCGGGAGCGCGGACGTGCTGGAAGTCGCCGGCGCAAACGTCGAGGCGGAACCGCCGGCCGTCGAGGAGGCCATCGAACGCGACGGCATCGGCTTCATGCTCGCGCCGGTGTTCCACCCCGCGATGAAGGCCGTCATCGGCCCGCGGAAGGAACTCGGCATGCGGACGATTTTCAACGCGCTCGGCCCGCTTACGAATCCCGCGGGCGCGCAAGCACAGGTCGTTGGCGTCTACGACCCCGAACTCGTTCCCGTTCTCGCGCGCGCACTCTCACACATGTCCGTCGAACGCGCGCTCGTCGTCCACGGATCCGGCATGGACGAAATCGCCCTCCACGACGAGACAGTCGTCGCTGAAGTCCACGGTGATGACATCGAAGAGTACACCGTTACGCCAGAAGACATCGGCCTCGAATCGGCCCCTGTCTCGGCTGTCGCGGGCGGCACGCCGCAAGAGAACGCCGCCGACCTGCGCGGTATCGTCACGGGCGAGGTGACCGGCCCGAAACGCGATATCATCCTCGCCAACGCGGGCGCGGCAATCTACGTTTCCGGACTCGCAGAGACCATCTCCGAGGGTGCCGAGGCCGCCGCGAACGCTATCGACTCCGGCGCGGCCGCTGCGACGTTCGATGACCTCTGCGGCACCGACGTCGAAACAGCCGACGCGGAGTCGGCGGAGGCCTGAGAAATGGTACGGGTCAAAATCTGCGGCGTCACCAGCGAATCTGACCTTCGCGCCGTCGAACGGGCGGGCGCGGACGCCGTCGGCTTCATCGCTGATGTTCCTGTGGACACGCCGCGTGAACTCTCGCTCGACCGGGCGGCCGAACTCGCTGCTGCCGCCGCGCCGTTTCTCACGACGACGCTCGTCACGATGCCTGAGACGGTCTCTGAGGCCATCGAGGTTGGATCGAGGGTGAAACCCGATGTCGTTCAGATCCACGGCGAGTTCGATGCCGAACAGTTCCGCGCGATTCGCGCTGGAGTGGATGCGCGGATCGCCGCCGTCGTGGACGCCGAACAGCCACAACGCGCCTGCGACCTTGACTCCGCGGTGGACGCCATCGTTGTCGATTCCGTGAGCGACAAGGGTGCGGGCGGTACCGGTAAGACGCACGACTGGGAGCAGACGGCGAAAGCGACTGCCGAGCTTGACGCGCCGGTCGTCCTCGCGGGAGGATTGACGCCGGAAAACGTAACTGAGGCAGTCGAGACGGTAAACCCGTTCGCTGTGGACGTGGCGAGCGGTGTCGAATCCAGCGGCGGGGTGAAAGACCACGATGCAGTCCGCGCATTTGTTGCGAACGCCGCCGAGAGACGGAGGGCAACGGCGTGACGTCCGTCAAAGGCGTCGCAGACGACCGACTATCCATCTCGCGCGAGGAGTTCGTCTCGCTGGTCGAGAGCGAAGATGGCCCCGTCGTCGCACACCTCACCGCTGACCTACCGACGACGACGCCGCTGACAGCCTACGCGGCACTTACCGAGCGAAGCGACTACGGCTTCCTGCTGGAGAGCGCGGAGAAAACCGCCTCCAGCGACCCCGCGGGGGCGTTCGCGCCGGAGCACGTAACGACAGACAGACACGCCCGCTACTCGTTTGTCGGCTACGACCCCGACGCCGTCATCACCGTCGGCCCGGACGGGGCCTCGGTCGAAACGCTCGGTGGCCGGGCGGCACGATACGTCACTCCCGACGGCGGCGACGTATTAGACCGCCTCAGAGGCGCGCTTCCGGATCTCCCGCGCGTCGGCTTCCCTGACGACGACAGACAACGACTCCGCGGCGGGCTGGTCGGCTTTCTCGCCTACGAGGCGGTCTACGACCTCTGGCTGGCGGAGGTGGGCGTCGAACGCCCCGAAACGGACACCCCGGACGCGCAGTTCGTCCTCACGACGAAGACGCTCTCGTTCGACCATGCCGAGGAGACGGCGACGCTCGTTCTCACGCCCGTCGTCGCTCCCGATGACGACCCCGAGGCAGTGTACGACGAACTCCGCGCTGAAGCTGAGGACGTGGCGACGGCGCTTCGAGACGCCGAGACGCCAGAAACGGGGGGATTCGTCCGCACGAGCGAGTCATCCGGACCGCGCGAGGAGTACGAGGCCGCAGTTCGTCGGACGAAAGACCACGTCCTCGACGGCGATATCTATCAAGGTGTTATCTCTCGCGTGCGCGAGCTCCGCGGTGAAGTGGACCCGATGGGGCTGTACGAGGCGCTTCGCGCGGTCAACCCCTCGCCGTACATGTACCTGCTCCGCCACGACGACAGACACATCGTCGGCGCGAGTCCGGAGACGCTCGTCTCCGTTCACGGCGACAGAGTCGTCTCGAATCCTATCGCGGGCACCTGCAAACGTGGGACGAGTCCCGTCGAGGACCGCCGCCTCGCGGGCGAGATGCTGGCCGACGGGAAAGAACGCGCCGAACACACGATGCTCGTTGACCTCGCGCGCAACGACGTACGCCGGGTGAGCGAGGCCGGGAGTGTCCGCGTCGAGGAGTTCATGAACGTCCTGAAGTACAGCCACGTTCAGCACATCGAATCGACGGTGACGGGAACGCTCGCGGACGAATGCGACAGTTTCGACGCGACGAGAGCCGCGTTCCCGGCTGGAACACTCACGGGCGCGCCGAAGGTTCGCGCGATGGAAATCATCGACGACCTCGAACTGACGCCGCGCGGTGTTTACGGCGGCGGTGTCGGCTACTACTCGTGGTCCGGTGACGCCGATTTCGCCATCGTCATTCGGACGGCGACGGTCGAACGGCGGGGCGGGGAAGACGTAATCTCCGTTCGCGCGGGCGCAGGACTCGTCGCTGACAGCGATCCGGCCGCAGAGTACGAAGAGACCGAACAGAAGATGGGTGGCGTCCTCGCGGCGGTCGAACGCATCGAACGCGAGGCAACAGACGACGGGACGGGGGGAGACGCCCCCGAAGTCGAGGAGGTGAGCCGATGACGCTTCGTGTCGTCGTCGTAGATAACTTCGATTCGTTCACGTACAATCTCGTCGAGTACCTCTCTGAGCAACGCATCGGCGACGACGAAATCGCAGTTGAAGTACGGAAGAACACCGCCTCGCTGGACGAGATTCGTGACCTCGACCCCGACGCAATCGTGATTAGTCCGGGACCGGGACACCCGAAGAACGACCGCGACGTTGGTGTGACGACCGAGGTGCTGACGACGCTCTCGAAGTCGATACCGACGCTCGGTGTCTGTCTCGGTCTGGAAGCGGCGGTGTACGTCTACGGCGGTAGCGTCGGCCACGCACCCGAACCCATCCACGGCAAGGCGTTCCCGGTAGAACACGACAGCCACGGAGTCTTCGCCGGTCTCGAACAGCAGTTTCAGGCCGGACGCTACCACTCGCTGGTCGCGACCGAAGTGCCCGAGTGTTTCGAGGTGTCGGCGACGACGGACCACTTCGGTGACGAACTCGTGATGGGCGTTCGCCACCGCGAGTATCCGATCGAGGCGGTGCAGTTCCACCCAGAAAGCGTCCTGACTGGCGTCGGCCACGACGTGGTGCGGAACTTCCTGCAAGCCGTGGGAAATGAACGCGCGGTCGCGTCGCCGTAAGGCCGGATATCCGCGTTGTGATTGTCCGTTCGCGCTGACGGTCAGATGCCCAGACCGAAGAAAGAGAACAACAGCAGGAGGCCGATGACGACAGCCGCGATAGTGACAAGACGCCACGCGACACGGAGAACGAGTCGCCCGATAAGGACGACAGCCGCGATAGCGATGACGACGACAAACGCCTGACCGAGTGGCGTCTGCAACATACCGCCAAACTGCATCGGGAGGGCTGCGAGCGTCGTGAGGACACTTGCTAGTGCAGGATACATGGCCGGGATATTACGCGCGGAGTGAATAAGTCTGTGGGAGTTTCCTCGGCACCCGCTGGGTCCATGCACGCTCTGTCTGTCGGCACCTCGTTGTCACCCCGATTTCGCTGTTCCGTCTCTTGCTGGGTCGGCATAGCACCCAACATATCTTAGAACAGTTCACTTTTTCTCGTGTACAATCTACTTTATTTGCTAATTTAACCGAGAGATCAGTACGATCATGCGAAATATCGATAGAGTATGCCCGCTCTCCAACGTCGTCCGTACGTCTGCGATCAGCTCAACTGACTCCAATCTGAAAGAGTGAACGAAAGCAGACAGTTTGGGACGCAAAGACGTGAATATCGAAGCCTTAACGCGGATGCTTACAACCGCGAATCAACGTTGAACTGCCCGCATCGGCCTACCAAGCAAGTACTGGGGTTTTTTGCAGAATTTAGAACTAACGGCTGAATCTAACTCGCATCATCATGTAGATAAATATTCTGATAGTATTGGTGCCGGTCGGTACTATATGAACTTCAAATACCCAAATCTAGATCGGTGAAGAGCGATCTTTGACGATTACATCGCTGATTTAACCCCCCTTTAGTTCTCTTGGATATCGTACTGCTGTCTGCTGATTTTCCTGCTTTTGAGATTACTTTCACTCCGCTTCAGCCAGCGTTATTGGTGTATAGCACATACCTAGACGCAGCCCTGTCGGACTCGATGGGTGCCGACCCGACAGAATGACATATATATGATAATTGGGGCGCGGATGCTCCGATACCGAAGCCTTAACGGACGCACCCACAATTACAAGCCATCGTTACAATGACCGGAACTGAGTTAGCTACCCGATTCGAAATCGTCCAGTGTGGGGATGCTGGGCGGGAGGAACAGTAGATGAGTCGTGCAGATCTTTCGGCGGACGAGCTCGTCCTGCCCATCAAACGAACTGAGGGGGAGACGCTCGAAGACCGACTTACTGCGAACGCGTACCACAATATTCTCCCGGCACGCTATCTGCGCAAAAACGCCGACGGCGACCTGACGGAGACGCAGGAGGAACTGTTTGCACGCGTCGCAAAGAACATCTCGCTCGCTGAAGCGGTCTACGAGGCCGAGCGACAGGACGTCGAGATTACCGTCACGCCGGATCAGCTGAAACCCGATCATCCGCGCCGTGACGAACTCGCCGCCGAAGTGTTCGGCAAGGGAGTTACCGCCGAGGACGACGCGGAGACGACGCTCTCTGTCTACAACGTTAACAAGTTCGCCTACGACACCATCGTCCCCGAACTCCCCGAGGAAATCCGCACGACTGTCAAGGACAAGCGCGAGACGTTCCAGGATATGATGGAGTCGCTGTCGTTCATGCCGAACTCGCCGACGCTGATGAACGCTGGCGACGAACTCCAGCAGCTTTCTGCCTGTTTCGTTGATTCTCCCGGCGACGATATCACCGATATCCACCAGACGGCCAAGGAGGCCGCGGAAGTGTTCCAATCCGGCGGTGGGATGGGGTACGCCTTCTGGAAGCTCCGACCGTACGGTGACGCCGTCGGCTCTACTGGCGGAATCGCCTCTGGTCCGATCACGTTCATGCGGACGTACGACCAGATGTGTGAAACCATCGCGCAGGGCGGCGCACGCCGCGGTGCGCAGATGGGCGTCATGCGCGTCAGCCACCCTGACGTGATCCAGTTCATCCACGCGAAGAACAAGGACGTCTCTCTTGCTCACTCGCTCCGTCTGAACGACCCCGACGACTTCACGCACAACTCCTTCGCTGACGCGCTGGAGGAAGCCCGTGAACTCATCGACGACGAGGGTCGCGTCCCCAAGCACCTCCGCAACGCCGTCGAAGGCCACCTCTCGAACTTCAACATCTCTGTCGGCATCACCGACGACTTCATGGAGGCGCTAGAGAACGGTGAGGAGTTCGTCTTCACGAACCCGCGCACTGAGGAACCCCACATCGCCACGCCCGAGACCAAGGAGATATACGAGATGTTCGGTCTCGGCGAACACGTCGAAGTCGGCGAAGTCCTCTCGGTCCCCGCAGAAAAACTGTGGGACCAGATGGTCGATGGCGCATACGAGAACGGCGAACCGGGCGTTATCTACCTCGAACGCGTCAACAAGCAGCACTCGTTCGACGTCGAGAAACACCCCGAACACCGCATTCTTGCGACGAACCCCTGTGGCGAACAGCCGCTCGAAGAGTACGAGGCCTGCAACCTCGGCCACATCAACCTCTCGACGCTCGCCGACCTCGACGCGCCCGACTGGCGTGTCTGGCAAGCGGAGAACGGCGACGACTACGACTCCATCGAGGACGCCGTAGACGCCTTCCTCGAGGAAGCCATCGACTGGGAGGAGTTCGATCACCGCATCGACAACGGGACGCGCTTCTTGGAGAACGTCGTCACGATGTCGGACTTCCCGGTCGAGAAGATCGAGGAGAAGGTCCGTGCGATGCGAAAGATCGGTCTCGGTGTCATGGGCCTGGCCCAACTGTACATCCAACTGGGTATCCGCTACGGCTCCGACTCCGGAAACGAAGTCGCCCGGCAGCTGATGACCCACATCAACCACCAGTCGAAGTGGGCCAGCCACGAACTTGCCGAGGAACGCGGGACGTTCGAGGACTGGGACGACTCGAAGTTCGCGGACCCGACCGAGTACCGCGAGTGGTTCGAGCATCACACCGGTCTCGACGCCGACGAGTGGGAAGACGGCTTCCCCATCCGCAACCACAACACGACGACTATCGCCCCGACGGGCACCACGTCGATGGTCGGCAACACGACGGGTGGCTGTGAACCCATCTACAACGTCGCCTACTACAAGAACGTCTCCGACGACGTGCAGGGCGACGAGATGCTGGTCGAGTTCGACGACTACTTCCTCCGCGTCTTAGAGGCGAACGACATCGACGTGGACGCAGTCAAAGAGGAGGCCCAAGAGCAGATGGCGAACAACGAGTTCGACGGTGTCGAGGGACTGGAGACGGTTCCGAACGCCATCGGCGAACTGTTCGTCGTCACCTCTGACCTCTCGGGCAAAGACCACGCAGCGGTCCAGTGTGCCTGTCAGAAGGGCGTCGATTCGGCGATCTCGAAGACCTGCAACTTCCCCAACTCCGCCTCGAAGGAGGACATGGACGAAGTCTACCGCTACATCTACAACAACGGCGGAAAGGGCGTCACCGTCTACCGCGACGGCACGCGCTCGAAGCAGGTGCTGACGACGCGCGCAAAGAACACTGACTTCGCTGACGAGGGCGAGGCCGCAGAGACCCTGATCGAACAGATCGAGGACGTGTTCGGCGGCATCGAAGGCTTCCTCGAAAACGAGGAAGTCCGCAACGCACTCGACGGCGAGATCGAGCGACTGCTCGCGGCGGCCGACGGCGAGGTCGATCTCGGCAAGAAACAGCCCCGACCCGACGTGCTGTACGGCGTCACCCAGCGCATCGACACTGGCTACGGAAAGCTGTACGTCAACATCAACGAGGACGCCAACGAACGACCGTTCGAACTGTTCGCCAACATCGGTAACTCCGGCGGCTTCACCGCCTCGTTCACAGAGGCGCTCGCCAAGACCATCTCGACGGCGCTCCGTTCGGGCGTCGATCCGGAAGAGATTGCCAGCGAACTGCAAGGCATCCGGAGCCCGAAAGTCGCATGGGACAAAGGCGAGCAGATCAACAGCATCCCGGACGCTATCGGCACCGCGATGCGTCGCTACCTCGACGGCGAAATCGACAAGGGCTACCCGCAACAGCAGAACCTGACGGAGGTCTCAGAGGAAGCGGGGGCTGACGTTGAGGGTACCGACGCACCCGAGCCAGATGGCGGCGCGTCCGTCGCCGACGATCCGAACGGCGAACCGGGCGTACAGTCTGAGAACGACGCAATGGACGACCTGCTGGCCGCAGGCGAGAGTCCGGAGTGTCCCGACTGTGGAAACATGACGCTCTACTACTCCGAAGGCTGCAAGACCTGCGAGTCCTGCGGTTGGTCGGAGTGCTAACCCGGTAACTGGTCGAATCGGGGCTATCGCCCCGGAAGCGATTTTTTCACTCGATTCGTTCGATCTGTACCGCAGCCACGGGGTCGTCCCAGCCGAATCGCTCCGGATCTTGATCACCGACGCCCATGATGCCCGGATGTGGCGTGATGACTCCGTCTTCGGCGAGGTCCGGGTCACTCATTCCAGTCCCTTCGCCTTCCCAGTCGAGACCGGTGAGCGTCTGGGCTGGTGGCACTAAGTCGGCAAACCGCTCCGTGTTTTTCTCCGTTCCGGCGTCGTAGCTGGCTGCAACGTACGTCAGCGACGCGTTCACGTCGCTCGGAAGTCGAACCGTATCGAGACCGGTGAATCGCCTCGGGGTCAAGCCCCGAGGCTTCCCGTTTCCACGACGCGCTTTGCAGATACCGAATGAGTATCCGTAGGGAGCGCAGTCTCCACGGGCGTTGATTCGGGCCATCCCAGCCCTAATGCAGAAAAGCCTCTCTGCAAGACGTTCAACGAAGCGTTTGCATCCCTATCCGTTTCAAACCCACACGCCGGACACGAATGCTCACGAACCCAGATAGGTTTCGCCGTCTCTACACCGCACGACGCACACTCTTTCGTCGTGCCCCGAGCATCAACCTGAACGACGTGCGTTCCGTGCAAGTCTCCCTTGTATTCAAGCAAGGTGATGAACTGTCGCCACGCCACGTCCTGCTTGTTCCGAGCGTTCCCGTCGTCCTGAAGCATACACTGGACGTTCAGGTCTTCCACGAACACGGCGTCATACTCCTTGACGAGCCACGTCGTGAGTTTGTGCTGGTAGTCCAGCACCTTCCGACGAATATGACGCTTCACCTTCGCTACTTCGACTCGCTGTTTCTCGTAGTTGTTCGATCCTTTCTCCTTTCGAGACAACTTACGCTGTTCTCGTCGGAGGCGCTCGTAGTCGTCTTCGAGGTCGAGCCAGTCCACGGTCTTGCCGTCGCTTGTGTGGATGTAGTTGAGGATGCCGAGGTCGATTCCAACGCTGTTGCTCGTGTTGAGCGAGTCCACGTCGGGTTTCTCAGGCAAGTCAGCATCATCGGTTTCGAGGCCGAACGAGACGAACCACTCTCCGGTTGTCTCCTTCTTGATGGTGACTTCCTTGATTTCTGCTTGGTCATGGATTTCACGGTGGTAGCGAATACGAATATCTCCGACTTTGGAGAGTTCTAACGTCGCGTGTCGGCCACTCGTGTTTTTGAGTTCGAAGCCGGACTGCGAATACGTCATGCTCTGGTACTCAGTCGGAGACTTCCACTTCAACTTCCCAACCTTGTTTCCGTTCTGTTTCTTTTTGGAAAGGTTCGAGAGATTCTGATAGAACCGTGTGACGGTTCGTTGCAGAGCCTTCGAGTTCACGTCGGAGAACACAGAGAACTCGTCTTTCCAATCGGGGAGTCGGTAGTGGTGTTTGTACGCTGACCCGATGTTGTCGGCGTCAACGTTCTCGTATTCGTACCGAGTGTAGTTGTACGCTTGGCGATGAACGTCGATGTGGTATTCCAGTCGCTCCGCTACTGCTTGTGTCGGGTAAGCGTGGTAGCGGTGACTGTATTCCATCGCTGTCTGCTGGTTAGAAGTGTGTTAACTTAATGGTTTGTTTCACGGAGTGTCGGATTCAACCCCGAGGTCAAGCCTCGGGGCATTCTCCTTGTACCTCTGTAAAGCCGTCGTTCGTGGCGATGAGCATACTGATGAAGCTCAGGTAACGGGCGCTGGCGTCCGCGGAGACGTGTAGTTCCGCAAAGTACGGAAGGTCTGTTTCACCCGGGTCCGTGCGGGGGACGAGCGGGCCACTCCCGACAGCGGAACCACGGATGGCGTCCGTCGAATCCACGAGTTCCGAGAACGGCCCGAGATTACCGTTCTCTGCGACCTGTTGGACCGCCTCGTTGGCCATCTCGCCCACCGAGAACAGTTCAACGTCTGATCGGTGGACCGCGACGGCTGGCGGTGTAAACGGCTGGTAATCCGTGAGGTTTGTGACAGTGACGCGGTAGCGACGCGCGCCGTTACGTGCCTCGTTCTGTGCGACTGCCGACCCACCGAGTGCGAGACCGCCGACGGCGGCGACGCCCGCGGCACCGAGGAACGCCCGTCGGGTCGTCGAGAGCTGTTGGTTTGACATCGAATTCCTCCAAGAGAACGGAGGCAGAGCGGCGGAAAAGTCGTTTTTCGAGATCCGTGTCGAGTCTGTTCATAATTCGCGCTGCTTTCCGAGAAAGTCAGCTGAGTAGACGGGCGAAAAAGTAGAACAGACGGAGCGAGACGAGAGACAAGAAACGACTGTCCGGCGCGCCGTCACTGCACGGTCACATACGTCAGGAAACCGAGTGCGATCAGTTGGAGGGATCGAAGGGCTAACACGGCCTGTTGGACGTGGGGGTCGCCGGAGTAGAGACTCTGCATGGTGAAGAAGAAATAGAGTGCGAGGGCGTTCTCTGCGAGCATCGCCGCTCCGAAGGCGACGAGACCCAAGATGAGCGGCGTCCGAAACGTTCGATAGTTGTTCACCCACACTGCGGTGAGGGCGACCAGAAGGAGGATATTCACTCCCGCCAGCGCACTGGCCGCCTGAATCGTTGTTTCCATTGCCATCAGTCTACGTGTTCCGTGATTTGTTCGAAGGTGTCTCGGTACGTCTCGAACCGGTCCGTAAGGAAGTACAACTTCCCGTAGTCGTTGTCGCCGCCCTCGACCACATCGTGTTCTTCGAGCAGTTCGATGTGGTGGCGTATCGTCCGGTATCCCACGTTCAGTTCAGTGGCGAGTTGATTCGCGTTCATCGGTCGATCCGAAAGGGCGTGTACGATACGGACGCGGTTCTCACCGCCTCTTGTTCCCGCGAACAGGTACCAGAGCGCCTTTTCCATCGACTGTGTTCGGCCGTCGTTCGTGAGCGAGACTGTTTGCGGCGTCTGAAACGGGATCCACAACTGACCGCACGACATCGTGTGGTTGTGTGGCGATACCGTACAGACGTGACTACCGTATCGTTCCTCCTCGGCAACGCCTAAGAGTCTTGTTCAAAATTCGGGTCGAATTCCCCGTTTCGGATCGGCCGCCGCCGATAGCAATCTACTTGCGCATCCCGTTCATCGCCGGTTGTGTGACTGACTCGGAGAGCACCGAGACGGTTCCCGGTCGTCCGTGCCCGTTCTGCGGCACGTCGATGGCCCACCGACACTGTAAGTACGTCTGTCCGACACATGGCGTGATATATGATTGCAGTGACACTTTTTGGTAGCCGGAATCGTTTCGGGAGTGCCACCGTCGATCGACTCATTGTACGGCGTTTTTGACTGAATACCACGGTGTAGGTCCGTATCAAGTTAAGGCTTGTCACGAACGGTTATGTCACTGCGAGTGTTAATAGTGTCTGGCAGATGTGTGGGCGCGTTGCAATCGCTCCGAGGGTGCCGTCATTCGATATCCTACAATGGTAAAACAGGAACAGATCCAGCAAAGCAAGGCGATTCAGCGTAAAACCGGCAAGACGTTTCACCTCGCAACACGGGTGCTTCCGGAACGGGTCCGGCATGCGACGTACGTTCTCTACGCGTTCTTCCGCGTCGCAGACGAAGTTGTAGATGCCGAGGAAACCGCCGAACCGTCGGCACAACGCGAACGGTTAGAGCAACTTCGTGCGCAGGCGTTAGGGAGAGACGAGACGGACGACCCCGTCCTCTCGGCGTTTGCCGAACTCCGCGAGCAGTACGACATCGCGGACGAGGACGTGAACGTCTTCATCGATGCGATGCGCTCCGACATCACAAAGAGCCGCTACGAGACGTACGACGAACTCGAAACGTACATGGACGGCTCCGCGGCCGCCGTCGGACGGATGATGACCGACATCATGCAGACCCCGAACGCGGAGAAAGCACGTCCGCACGCGACGGCCCTCGGCGAGGCGTTCCAGATGTCGAACTTCCTGCGCGACGTGCGTGAGGACATCGTCGAACGGGACCGAGTCTACCTCCCGCAGGAGACGCTCGAAAAACACGGCGTCACCGAGGAACAACTCCAGTCGTTCCGCTGTGACGAGAACTTCCGCGCGGTGATGCGCGAGGAGATGCGTCGGACGGAAGCGCTCTATCGAGAGGGCGTCCACGGTATCCAGTACCTCCCCGAAGACTGCCAGTTCGCCGTGCTTCTGGCTGCGGTCCTGTACGCCGACCACCACCGCGCGATTCGCAAGCGCGCCTACGATGTACTCTCGGTGACGCCGTCGCTCTCGACGGCGCGGAAGCTTGCGCTTCTCGTCAAAACGCGAGCCTACTGGGCGGTCGAAAAGGACCCCGAAACGGTGTTCCGGAAAGTGAGTGTCGTTCCGTACCCTTCGAGCGAGGATCACTCTCATCACGACCCCGGGCATTCTGGCGCTTCCCGGTCGCCGGGTCTATTGGGCGGCCGACTGTCCAGTTGGGTCCGCAGTTTCACCCGCGGAGAGTAGCTGGCGTCGCGTCAACGACGCTCACTCCGAACTGTTCTTTCCGGACCGTTTCCGCTGACTGAATCGAAACACCCGCGAGTCGAATCGCTCGGTCTTCAGAAGTCCCAGGCCGAACAGGGCGGCAACAGCGACGGGAAGCCAGTTGCCGAACCACGCGTTGAGGCCGCCCCAGAGGATGACAAAGGAGACGAGATCGTCGAGCATGAACTCACACTCCGAAAGGCGGGTGAGGAGAATGTGCTGATCGTATCCCCAATCGAGCAGGATAACAGCGACGGTCGCGCTGAGGACCCACCCCGCGTAGTTCGAGAGCGGAACGCCGTAGAACGCGCCCGGCGGGGTGTACGCCCAGAACCCGAGAGCGACCGCGCCGGGATCTAACACCACGTCCATCGCCAGTACGGCAATGATGACCGTACAGAGACGGATGACTGTGTGTTCGGCTCTATCGCCGAGAAGAAGCAAACACAGCAGGTAGGCGTTCATCACGAGAGGGACGAAAAACACCGGCAGACCCAACGGGATGCCGCCAACGGTCGGTCCGAGGGCAACACCGTAGGCGAACTGTCCATACGGGAATCCGGTGTGAACGCCGGTGTACTCGATCAGGTACGCGTACAGCGTCAACAGGCCGACGCCGGTTGCCCCACGACGAGTCGTGTGCGGAAGGACGCCGACGAGAAGGGGCGAGCGCATCACGAACGTCCCGAAGAGGATAAACAGGCCGTTGAACGCCAACGGGGCGAGAACGGTCCCCGAAAGCCAGCCCTCCGCGCTGGCGAGGAGGAGTACGATACCGTTCAGCGGAAAGAACACCGAGATGGTAAAGCGGTTCTCTCGAACGAGTCGGTCCAGCCGGTACTCCCACTCCTCGCGCGTGGTCGGGAGCCGATTTGCGAGAGCAACGTCGGCTTCAACCATAGAACAATCTCCAGAGCGCACCCATTGTGAGGGTTGCGCCGATAACCGTGTTCAACACGGGATACCACCAGTACGCACGTTCGACTGAGATTTCGGAGCGGGCGACGGCGAGAACAGCGAGTGGGTACGCCGACAACACCGCACCCAGTCGCCAGTCCACGAGCGCGAAGGCAGCGGCGGCAACCAGCCAGCAGGCGAAACAGTACGCGTACGTTCGACGTTCGCCGAGAAATGTGGCTGTCGTGCGGATACCTGCCGTACGGTCCGGTTCGATGTCGGGGATGGCAGAGAACGTGTGCATCCCCATCGTCCATGCCCACGCGCCGACGAGGGCAGAGAGTGGTGGGTGTTGTCCGGCGACGGCCGCGAACGCCGCCGCGCCCGGCAAGATGTACAGACCGTTCGATACCGAATCGAGAAACGGCGTCGTCTTGAACCGGAACGGCGGCGCGCTGTACTCCACGCCGAGGAGGAAGAATCCGGCGAGGTACGGCCACGTGAGTCGGGGGGCGACAGCGAACAGTCCGAGACCGAGAACGCCAGACGCGACGATGACGGCGGTGACGACGGTGTCGCCCTGCCACCGCGCCTCTCTGTCGTCTTTCTTCGGGTTCGCCTCATCTACGTCGGCGTCGAAGGCGTCGTTGACGCCGTAGAGGAGAATATTCCCCGGCAGGAGAAAGTAGCCGAACAGGACGAGGGCGGCAGGGCTGAGCAGGTCGCTCACGGCCGTTGCGGCGAAGGCGACGCCGACGGCGACGGGTCCGGCGAGGTAGAGCCAAAACCGCGGGCGCGAGAGCGTGAGCAGGTATTCGAGTCGGCCGCGTGCGTTCATTACGCCATCCGTTCGGCCATCTTTTCGGCCGTCAGTTGGCCGCTGATGAGACACATCGGGACGCCGATACCGGGCGTTGTGAACGACCCGGTGAAGTACAGGCCAGAAACCTCCTCAGAGTGATGCGGCGGGCGGAGGAGTGCCGTCTGTCGGAGTGTGTGCGCGAGACCGAGTGCCGTCCCTTGCGTCGCGTTGTACCGGTCGGAGAAGTCGTCTACGCAGAACGACTCTTCGAGGACGATTCGGTCCCGTAGGTCCTCTCCGGTGTGTGCTGCGATGTCGTCTAAGACGAGATCACGGTAGCGTTCGCGTTGCTCGGGCGTATCGTCCAATCCTGCCGCGATGGGGACGAGAACGAACAGGTTCGAATGGCCTTCCGGAGCGACAGTGTCGTCCGTTTTCGAGGGAACACAGAGATAGTACGCCGGGTCGTCGGGCCACGCCGGGTCGTCGAATATCTTCTCGAAATGGTCGTCCCAGTCCGTCGGCAGGACCAGCGTATGATGTTCGAGTTCGGGTACGTCGCCCTCGACGCCGAGGTAAAGTAAGTAAGCGGAGGGTGCATACGTCCGCGACTGCCAGTAATCCTCGTCGTACTGCCGCTTGCCCTCGGGTAAGAGGTCCATCTCGGTGTGCCGGTAGTCGGCGTCGCTGACGACGTAGTCGGAGTAGAACTCCCGGCCGTCCTCGGTGCGCGTGACGAACGCCTCCTCGCGGCCGCGAATCTCGTTTACCGGGCTCTCGACGCGGAACTCGACGCCGAGTTCCTCGCCCAAGGAGACCATCCCGTCCACGACGCCGCCGAGGCCGCCGTCGGGGTAGTAGACGCCCATGTTGAAATCTACGTGACTCATCAGGTTGTACAGCGCGGGCGTGTTGTTCGGCGCGCCGCCGAGGAACACCAGCGTGTACTGCATTATCTGCTGGAGTTTCGGATGGTCGAAGTACTTCTCGACGTGGTCCTGCATCGACCCGATGAGCGACAGGCCCCGCGCGTTCTTGATGACGTCCCAGTCTGCGAAATCGGATAGTTTCGTCCGGTCGGTGTAGACGAAATGTTCCATCCCCACCTCATAGTTCTTCTCGGCCTTCTGCAGATATTTCTCGAACTGCTTGCCCGCACCGGGTTCGTACGCCTCGAACGTCTCGCGGTTCTGTTCGAGGTCTGGAACCATATCAACCCGGTCGCCGTCCTTGAAGAAGATTCGGTAGTGGGGGTCCAGTCGCGTGAGTTCGTAGTAGTCCGAAGGCGTTCGGTCGAAGTATCCGAAAAAGTCCTCGAACACGTCTGGCATCAAGTACCATGACGGTCCCATATCGAAGCGGAAGCCGTCCCGTTCGAGACGACTGGCCCGGCCGCCTAACTGCTCGTTTTTCTCAAGTACTGTCACGGTAGCACCGGCGTCGGCGAGGTAACACGCCGTCGATAGTCCGCCGAATCCCCCACCGACAACGACCACGGACGTTCCGTCGAGGACGGAGAGGTCCGAGACAGCATTCATATCGCATTCCTAGGGACGATGAAACTATAAATCGACTGACTGTGAGAGGTTCGATATCGGGGACCGGAAGCTGTGGCTTTACCTCGGATTCGTCCGAAGCGGACGTATGGACGTGTCAGGAAAGACGGTCGTCGTAACAGGTGCGAGTCGGGGAATCGGCGTAGCCCTTGTCCGGGCGTTCGCTGCGGAAGGCGCACACGTCGTCTGCTGTGCCCGCGACGAGGATGCGCTCTCCGATGTCGTGGCGAACGTGGCAGACACACCCGGATCCGCCGAGGCGGTTCGCGCCGACGTACGCGACGAGTACGACGTCGAACGACTGATGGAGACTGCTGCACGAAGCGGCGACGACGACGGCATCGCTGTCCTCGTCCCAAACGCCGCCGTGAACCACGGGACTCCAGGTGAGATGCCGGTTCACGAGGAGTCTTACACCAGATTCGACGACACCATCCGGACGAACGTTCGCGGTGTTTTCACCGCAGTTCGTGAGGCGCTGCCGCACGTGAACGACGACACGCGTGTTCTCGTTCCGTCGGGGTCCATCGCACACGATCCCAAGCCGGGTATGGGCGCGTACGCCGTCTCGAAAGCGGCCGTCGAGGGACTGGCCCGACAGTTCGCCGCCGACGTTGCACCCGTTATCGGTGTCGTTGACCCCGGACTGGTTGCCACCGGGCTAACTGACGGTCAGGGACGTGACGCCGACGACGTCGCACCGATGTACGTGTGGGCCGCCACCGAAGCCGACCGAGACGAACTCGACGGCGGCCGTCTCGACCGACAGGCGTGGAAGCAGGCGACCCGGTGAGGAGCAGAAGGCGACGAGGGACGGCAAAACGGAGAAGCGTGGTGTGAACTGACTCTTTTTCGGCACCGACGCCGCAGTGGACGTAACTCATTTCAGATGGTCGGGATCGACATTGTTATGAACTCGACTGGCTGTGTTAATATCGTGACTCCTATTAACCGATACGCCAGAATTAACAGCGTGACACGAATCTCACGTGTCGGTGTCGCCGCCACCGTCATCTTCATCGGTCTCTCAGCGTACGCGGCGAGCGTCGGCGCGTGGAAACTCCTCGGAATCACGTGGGTGGCGTTCGCGGCGATGGCACTCGCGGCACCGCTCGGCGTCCGCCATCACGACGAGGGAGCGAACGCTCTCGTCTGGGGCTATGGCCTCGCCAGCGGTGCGATGGTGACGAGTGCGGCCGTCTTCTTGGTCCCGCAGGCGATTAACCACCACCCGAAGTACGGCGGATTCGGCATCGCCGCGGGACTTCTCGTCGGATTCGCATCCCACACCGTTGGTCACCGTCTCGCGCACATGGACCTTCCCGTGGATCGAACTGTCGCAGAACTCGCCGCACACGCCTTCTCTGCGGGCCTTATCATCGGTATCGTCTACGGAAACATGCCGGATCTCGGGCCGACGCTCGGACTCGCTATCGTCTCGCACAAGGGACCCGCCGGATACGCGGCGGCGCGCCGTCTCACCTCGAAAGGCCGCACTGCATCTTCGCTCCTCCTCCCCGCCGCGGCCCTCGGTATCGCCGCGATACTGGCGAGTATCATCGTCCTCCCGGGGTCGGGACCGTTCCGCGGCGTCGTCTTCGGGTTCGCCGCTGGGGTGTTCCTTCACGTTGCCATGGATTTCCTCCCGCGGTGTGAGATCGGTTCGGAAATTCACGACCACCTCTCCGTCGAGGGCGACGCGCACGCTCTCCTCGACAGACTCCGCGTTCACGCCGTCGTTAGCACGCTCTTAGGCGGGGTCATCGTCTTCGTTGCGTGGCTGTTCGTCGTCTAAGCAGTCTCTTCATTGTACCTCTCACTGGGGCGGTGCGTTCAACTGAATCGTCACACGCGTGCCACCGGACTGACCGTCTTCGACGGTGAGGTCACCGCCGGAATGACGGAGAATCCAACTCGCCAGCCACAACCCCATCCCGGCGCTGTGTGTCAACGGCGTCTCCGTTCTCGTCGTCAGCACCTCCCGTTCGGTCTCGGGGAGTCCGGGACCGTCGTCTTCGATACGGATCGTCCGACGGTCGTCGTCTTCGGTCTGCACATCGACCGTGACGTGCGGGACACCCGAATCGTTGTGCTTGAGCGCGTTTTCGAGAATGTTGTCGAGTGCGTACGGCAGGAGTTCGTGTGCGGCGACGCGCAGCGACTCGGGCATCGTTGCGTGAATCTCGGCGTTGGGATACTCGCTATCCAACCGGTCGAGACGAGTACGGAGGAGTGCCCCGAGGTCCAGCGTTGCGAAACTTCTCATTCCATCGCTCTGTAACTGCTCGACGTACCGTGCTGCGTCGCTCAGTTCGATGATGTTCGTGAGTCGCCGCTGTATCACATCGGCGTGTTCGTCGTTCTCCGGAAGCGAGTCGATCAGCATGTCGAGGTGCCCCTGCACGACGTTCACGTCGTTGCGGATATTGTGCCGCAACACACGGTTGAGCACGGCGAGGCGTTGCTCGCGCTGTTTCTGTTCGGTGATGTCGCTGACGACGAACGCCGCACCGCCGAACCCGCTCTCGCGGTGACTGAGCGGTGCCGCCCACAACCGAACGTCGAGTATCGACCCGTCTTGGTGCTGGTGCCGGGTTTCGACCCCATCGAGTCGCTCACCTGCTTCGAGTCGGCCACGAACCGTCTCCGCGAGGTCCGTCGGTGGAGAAAGCGTTTCCAAGTACGACTGCGTGAGTATCTCCGACTCCGACCATCCGAACGTTCGCTCTGCACCCTCGTTCCACAACTGGACTTGGCCGGCAGCATCGACCACAACAATGGCCACGGGTACAACACCGATGACTGTCGAGAAGCGATTGAGAAGATGCCGCGTTGCAGTCGTGAGAACGTCGATTTCGTCACGGGTGTCGAGATGTTGATGGAGAACTGTGACGAGTTCGGAGAACATGTTCGCTGCGAGTTCGTCTCGGTCGATAGACGCCTTCGAATGGTACGACTCCAAAAGCCGCTTCTGTACCTCGTCGTGACCCTCGTCTGCGAGAACTCGAAACAGCGCACCGACGAACTGTTCTGTATGTCGCTTCATTTTAGGCAACCCTAAATTTCGAAGATACAAATAGCCCTACTATCCGGGGAGTTCGTCGGTGTTCGCTCGTCGCCTCAGGTGTCGGCGTCGTCGGCTTCTGAAGCAGTGAGGCGGCGCACTTGCACCGAGATGCCGAGTGCGGCGATGAGGAAGACGACGAGATTGAACGCCGCCAACACTGGCGCACGGTACTCGTAGACGACGAACGTGGTGACGGTTCGGGAGACGGACAGATACAGTTGAACCGCTGCGATCACCGCGAGGAGAAGCAATCCACCGAGAATCGCGTAGTTCAACACCGTGACCAGCCGGCTGACGGTGCTGTCGCCGCTGTCGTCCGGCTCACTCGCTCGGGTTCGGTCATCCGCTCGAGTCCGGTCGTCCGTCGGTCGATTCGCCGTCTCTGCCGCCGTCGGCTCAGTTTCGTCGGTCATCGGTGTTGCCTCCGTACTAAAAGCGCCGCCGCGAGGAGAGCGACGACTGCAACTGCGACGCCAAATCCGGGTTGCGAAGTCGCCGTCCCCTCCGGTGCCTCCGTTTGCTGTCCGCCGGCGTTCTCAGTGTCGTCCATCTCGAAATCCTCCACGCGGAACTCAACCGCTTGCTCCGTCTCGTTGACGGAGATTCGCCTCGTCGGGTCAAGGTTGGCTGCCGTGCGGGCGGTGTCTACCACGACGCCGTCTCGCGTCAACACGGCGTCGAGGTAGTAGTTGTAGCCCGACGGTACCGTCGCCGTCGCGGTCGTCGTTGCGGTTCGACCCGGTCTAATTTCGCCGACGCTACTTGTCGTCCGTGCGGCGACCACGTTCGAGTCGGCCTGTCGAAGGACGAACGTCACCGCGAGGTCCCCGGAGGGTGCGTCGCCCGTGTTCGTCAGCGACGCCGCGAGGTCCAACGTCGTCCGGTTCGACGCGGTGTCGCTCACTGAGACCGAGAGCGGTGGGAGTGCCGCTCGGTCGCTGAACACGACTGGCGTGCGCGCGTACGTCGGTGTCAGCGCCTCCAACCCGCGGACGGTCTTTGCCGCCCGGTCCACGCGCCTGTTGTCCTGAAACAGGACCGTCTCGATGTGGTATCCGCCGGCGCGTTCGACCGTTACGTTCGTCGGGACGGCCGTCTCTCCATCGTCCCGAAGCGTTCCAACTTCGACGGTCTGTGTCGTCTTCACGAGTCCAGACTCGGCGTCTACGGCCCGAACTAACAGCGTCACATTCGGTGTTGGATTCCCGCTGTGCCGAACGCGCGTCTCCACGCCCAGTGTCACTGTCTCACCGCGAACCGCCGACTCGTCGTAGCTGATACTCGTTTCGGAAATGTCAGTGGGACCGGGGCTAACTGGACCGTCCTCAGTCGGGTCCGCGAGTACACCCGGTACTATCACGACGGCGATAAGAGTGAGAACGGTCACCCCGACAGCGGCTCCGGCGAGGGCGGTGTCGCGGTCCATATCAGTCCAGAATCAGTAATTCGGCATAGGCTTTGTGTTGATGTTGTTCTGATGTCATTTTGTCCCCCCGTTCGAAGGGGTGGATTTTTACCATCCGACGACGCGTCGTGAGGTATGACAACGTATGTTCTGGCAACGAACCACGTCGATACGAGTGCCGTCCTCTGCGATTACCTCTTGCCGCGCTTGGGAGCGAACGATATCGTTCACGCCGTGAACTCCCTTCCCGGCGGCGACGATACGACGAGCGAGGACGTGCGCGACGGCGAGGACGCACTCAACGTCGTCGACTCCCGGCTTGGCGGGTTTGCCGACGTGGAGACGCACCAGTTCGTCCGCGGTAACGACGCCGACGAGGACATTCTCTCCTACGTCGAGGAAGTTGACGCCGACGAACTCGTCATCGGCGTCCGCAAGCGTAACCCGACCGCAAAAGTCGTCTTCGGAAGTACGGCACAGCGGATTCTGCTCAACTCGAACGTTCCGATGGCGGTCGTACCCCTCGAACGGGTGGACTGACGACCGTCGATTACCGGCCGGGACAGTGGCCGCCGGGTGAACCGCCGTCCCCGTGTCCGTCGCCTCGGTGGCTGCCGGTATCTCGATTTCCGTCCGCGTCGTCCTCACCGCCGTCCGTGGCGGTGTTTTCTCCCAGCACTTTATCGGCGAGCGTCGGGACGAACGTTCCGATATCGGTCACCATCCCGATAGCTTGCGAACTCCCGCGGTCGAGCAGTTGCGTGACCGTTGCAGGGTTGATGTCCACGCAGACGACTTTCGTCGTCGAGGGCAGGCAGTTACCGACGGCGACAGAGTGCAGAAGCGTCGAGAGCATCAACACCATATCGGCCTTGTGGGCCTGCTCGCGGATCGCTCCCTGTGCCTCCACCGCGTCGGTGATGGTATCCGGCAGCGGACCGTCGTCACGGATCGATCCCGCAAGGACGTACGGAACGTCGTTCTGGACGCACTCGTACATGATACCGCTCTGGATGAGACCCTCCTCGACGGCTTCCGCGATGCCGCCCGCGCGGATGACCTCGCTTATGGTGTAGATATGGTGTTTGTGGCCTTTTCGTGGGTGTTCCATCGTCTCCATATCCATCCCGAGTGAAGTGCCGTAGAGACCGCGTTCGATATCGTGCGTGGCGAAGCCGTTGCCGGCCGAAATCATGTCCACGTACCCCTCGCGGACGAGACGCGCTAAGTCGTCGCCCGCGCCCGCGTGGATGAGCGCCGGTCCAGCGACGACGAGGACCTTTCCGCCCTGTGATTTCGTCTCCTCGACTGCTTCGGCCACTTCCTCGATGAGCGATTCGGAAGGGCGCTCCGAGGAGACGCCGCCCTGCATGAATCCGAACGGTCCCGACGAGTCGCGGGGACGTTCGGGCGGGTCCACGTGGATGCCCGCCTCGTCGGTCACGACGAGGTCGCCCTTCTCGATAGCGTTTAGCACCTTCGTGTACGCGCGAGTGCCGTCCTCAGTTTCCTTGATCACGATGGCGCAGTCCATCTCGATGTCGTCCACCTCGACCCACTCGCCCTCGTATCTCACTTTCGTCGGGTGGTTGGTCGTCGAGTAGAAACCGTGTGGGACAACTTGGTCTGCGGGCGCGCGTTCGACGTGCGCATCGACCGCGTCGGTGAGATTCGCACCGATCTGGTGTAGTTCGTGCAGAATCTCCTGTAAGTCGTCTTCTGTCTCCGCCGTCACGTCCATCCGGCAGTACGACGTGTCGGTTTTCGACCTCCCAACGTTGAACTCCTCGACCTCGAAGTCGCCTCCGAGGTCCATCACGAGGCCGAACGCTTGTTGCAACGTCCCCGAGTCGATGATGTGGCCCTCCAGTTCGACGGTCCGGATTGCAGTCATTGTTGAAGGTGTGCGGGGATAGACCAAGAATGTCACGCCCTATCGAGGGAATGACTGACTTTTGACACCGAACTCGGTTCAGTTGTCCAGTTCGGCGTCGAGGAAGGCGACGGCGTGTCCGATCACGTGGTCGAGTCCCGATCCCTCGTAGGTGTCGAAATGCCCGACAGGGAGGCTGACGAACGTCGCATCCGAGATCTCATCGGCAGCGTCGGCTACCGACTCGATGGGTACCACATCGTCACGCGTCCCGCCGAAGAGCAAAACCGGACAGGTGACGCTGTCGAGGTCGCTTCCCGCTGAGAATCGCGCCAGATTCAGCAGTGACCGCGCGGGCGTCTCGTTGGTCCACTGGGCGTCCGACGGGACTGTATCCAGATAGCCGCGGCGCGCACCCGGCGTCGAGACGAGAGCGAACTCCTCGGGATTGCCTGCGATGGGGACGGTGTACGGACCGACCGCGAATGACTGGAGACGGTCGCGGATGCCTGAAAAGACGGTTTTGGCGAGGAAGCCATATCCCCGAGTCGTCAGAAACGCTCGCCCAGAGCGGATCGGCGTCTGCGAGACGACAGCGCGCACGCGGGGGTCGTCCGCAGCGACATCGAGGACGTGCCCGCCGCCGAGGTCGGTGCCCCAGAGAACCAAATTCGAGGTATCCAACCCGTCCCTCGTGCGGACGCCTTCGATAGCCGCCTCCCAATCGGCTCGCTGGCGCGACGGCGAGACGAGGTTTCGCGGGTCGCCACCGCTGTCTCCGTGATTGCGGTAATCGAAGAGAAAGACGGCGTATCCCGCTTCGGCCAGCCGTTCGGCGTAGTTCGGCAGGCCGAACGACCGGTCGCCGGCGAGGCCGCCAGCCATGACGACCACGGGCGGTTCAGCAGGTCTGTCGGGGCGGTAGAGCCACCCTGAACACCGCTCGTCGCCGCTGTCGAACCCCATCGTCACCTTCGAAAACGACTCTCTGGACGGCCGGTTGTCTCCCTGCAAGTTGCCGTGTTCGGACTCCTTTGCCCGCTCCCACTCGCCGCGACCGGACGGTCGCGTCACGCCGATACCTCCTCATCGAGCGTCTGTAACACTAACTCGGAGAAATCCTCGTCACTCAACTCGTAGTCGAGATACTGGTGGAACCACGCCGCCTCGGCGTGCCACGTTCCCTGCACGTCGTTCTCGTGGCGGAGAACGGTCGCTTCGACGCGAATCGGATCCCACTCGCCCGCTTCCGCTCTGTCGATGAGCGTCGTGAGGACGCGACCAATCTCGGCGTGATTCACGTGTACGTCAGGGAACGCCGTGAGGTACGCTACCGTCACCGTCTCCTCACCCACCCGGAGGGACTCGACGCTGATTCCGTTACTCCGGAGGTCGCCCTCCATGCCCGTGATGGCGTCGTTCATACCCACCTCTACCGAGGCGAGTGGCTAAACGTTTGCCGCGGGACACGTCTTAGAAAGTAGATTCGAAGAGAGAAACCAAACGCCGTCGCGCCGGTAGTGGCGGACCCATCGGGGGTGGGTCACGCCGAGGCGCGACAGATACCGACTCACGCGACGAGTCGGCCGAACGGTGGTCCGCGTTGGGGGTAGGCAGTCCCAACGCGACCGCATGGCAACCAGACCGGGAGTGGGTGGAACCCGGCAGGCCGGCCGAGAGACGGTGAGGCCCTCGGGGGGAGCCCCACCGTTCGATAGTCGTCGTCCGTTACGACGACCTGTCGGTAAAGCCGATATGGCGATTGGGTTCGTGTGGCGTTGGTGGATGGTGTGTGAGTGTGACGGCATCCGTCAATACGGAGCGGCCGCACACGTCGGCCCGCCGGGCGGGCTTCGGGGGACCGCGCCCACGCGCCGACGATCTCAGATGAGATAAACTGAAATATAAAACTTCGTAGCCAAATACTAAATTTGATATTGGCTATTGGAGGCTGAACTCACCGGTTGATGGATATTTAGACCATTCAACAACTCCGAGTGATGACGTGATTTTCACTAGATGCAATTGGTAAGTACTCGCGGCTATCGTCTCTGCCTGCGACAGAATGTGACTCAAGGGTGAACTATACCTACCCGAAGCACGACGACCAGCCAATGACGCCGATTGAGTTCGATGACGTTCGCGTCGGTGCGTACATGGCGACCGACGTGGAGGTCGCCCGTCCGGACGACCGGGTGGCGGACGTGGTCGAAACGCTCGCCGGAGCGACAAACGACGGCGGTCTTCCGGTGTGCGATGGCGAGCGGACGGTGCTCGGATACGTCGGCGCGAGCGACCTGTTAGCGGTGTCAGACGATGCTCCCGTCGAGACGGTGATGCGTCGTGAACTCGTTGTCGTCGGTCCAGACACGTCGGTAACGGACGCCGCGCACGCGATACTCCGGAGCGGCCAGCAGTTTCTCCCCGTCGTGAACGACGCAGGGGAACTGCTCGGTACGTTCTCGAACGGCGACGCCGTCCGGAGCCAGATACAACGGACGACGCGGTCGAAAGTCGAGCGGACGCGCGAGATGCTCGAACAGACGCACGCCACCGCCGTCGGTGTCACCGAGCGAAACGTGGCCGTCTCGTCGCTCATTCCGACGCAACAGGAAGTGTTCGCCGACGAACTCGAAGGCCGGACGTACGAACTCAAGAACGGACTCGCAGAACCGCTCATCGTCGTCGATTACGGCCCGGAGACTGTCCTCGTAGACGGACATCACCGTGCCCTCGCCGCCCTGCGACTCAACGTTGAACGAGTGGACGCCTACGCGCTCAGCATCTCCCCGGACGAAGTCGGCGAACTCGGCCTTCGACGCAGCGCCCGCCTCGGCGGTCTCGACTCGCTTGCGGACGTGGCAGTCAACGACTACGTTTGACGCTCTGCTGAGCGAGTGGAACGGCCAGTCTTATTCACCGGAGCGTCCAACAGAGCGGATATGTCTGCGGAGAATCGGGGGCGAGCAGAGCGATACTTCAGGCACGCGACCGAGCGCCATTGGAGTCCATACGAGATAGACTTGGCTGCCGACCGAGCGGCGATTTCCGACCTCGGCCGGAGCGCGTTTACACAGTTACGCGCGACGATTGCAATGTTCGGCGCGGGCGAGGAGAACGTGACCGAAGATCTGGTTCCGCTGGCCGCAACTACGACGAACAAAACCGACCAACGATTCGTCGCCAGCCACATCTACGAGGAGGCCAAGCATGCCGCCTTCTTCGAGCGCTACTGGAAAGACGTCATCAGACCGGCGGAAGACGCCCGCGGATTGGACCCGACCGATCCGACGGCCGACCGATGGTTCACTGCCGCCTACGAGGAGATATTCAATCGGACGGAAACGGCGATGAACCAACTCCTCGACGACGATACGCCAACCAACCGCGCCAACGCGTACTGCCACTACCACCTGACGGTCGAAGGCGTCTTCGGTCAGACCGGGTTTCACGCCATCGAGGCGACGTTCGACCCGGAGACGGACGGACCGTCACTTCCGGGCCTTGTCGAGGGAATCAGTCACGTTCGGCAGGACGAGGGACGGCACGTCGGGTACGGCATGAATCAACTCGCTGAACTCCTCCAGCGTACAGCAGTCGAGCGGTCGTTCGTCGAGGAAACGGTCGAGACGCTCGCAGAACCGGTCGATGCCGTTGTCGAGCGAATGGGTTGGAGACGCCTCCCCGGTCCCGACAGCGACGACCTCACCGCGTTCGCAGTTCGGAAGCGACGTGACCGACTGGCGCAACTCTCTCGTGGAGCCGAGTCCGAGCATGGGACGGTGAACTGACCGTGCGCGCCGTCGAAGTCACCGAATACGGAGACAGTTCCGTTCTGACGATAACGGACCGACCAGCGCCGACACCGAGTGAGGGCGAGGTCAGCATCGATGTCGCGGCCGTCGGCGTCAACTTCGCCGACATCGAGCAACGCAGAGGCAATTACCCCGATAGCCCGTCGCCACCGTTCGTCCCCGGATTGGAGGTTGCTGGAACTGTCAGGACCGCTCCAGCCGGGAGCGACCTTGCGGTCGGTGACCGGGTTGCCGCACTCACGTCGAGCGGGGGGTACGCAGAACGCGCGACCGCACCAGCCGAACAGACGTTCCGGATCCCGGAATCGCTCTCATGGGCTGCGGCGACCGCGCTGCCGGTCCAAGGGTTGACCGCCCACAACGTCCTCCACGAGTGGGGCAACCTGTCACCGGATGAGCGAGTATTGGTCCATGCTGGAGCAGGGGGCGTCGGTTCACTCGCCGTCCAGTTCGCAGACGCCGCCGGAGCGACCGTACTCGCCACCGCCAGTACCGCCGAAAAGCGTGAACTCACCAGAGACCTCGGTGCCGATCACGCCATCGACTACACGGACGTTGACGTGGCGGACGCGGTCCTGTCCCGAACCGATGGTGTCGATTTGGTCGTTGACGGCGTCGGCGGCAACGCGTTCGCTGCCAGCGTCGAGGCACTCGCGCCAGTCGGTCGAATCGTGACGTTCGGGATGGCGAGCGGCTCAGTGCCGACTGTGGCGACACCGCGACTGTTCTTTGCGAATCAATCCGTCATCGGCTACCATCTCGAACACGCGCTCGACCATGTCCCAGAACGCGTACTCGAAGCTGTGCCGTCCGTGATCGACCATCTCGCGTCCGGTCAGGTCGAAGTCGTCGTTGATCGAACGGTTCCGCTTTCGGAGCCACAGCAGGCTCACGACGCCCTCGCCAACCGCGAGACAGTCGGAAAAGTGGTCCTGACGCCCTGAGAACGTGATAGCTACCGCAGACTTACGGAAACCGGGCAATTTTTACAACAGACAGCGAACCGCAGCACATGGCCGATAGCCAAGATACCACGGACCACATCGAAGGCATCGTCGAAGAGCGATTGCGCGTCGATACTGGCGATTTCGACGCCGAGACACCGTTCGACGGCGAAACGCTCGATGCCGATTCGCTGGACCTCGTCGAAATCGCCGAGGCCATCGAAGCCGACGTCGGCGTCCACATCCCCGACGAGGACCTCGAAGAGCTAGAGACGGTCGGCGACCTGACGGCGTACGTCACCGAGCGGACCTAACATGGAACGGGACGTCGTCGTGACAGGCATCGGTCTGGTGACCGCGCTCGGAGAGACAGCCGACAGCACGTGGGCGGGACTGCTCGACGAGCGGAGCGGCGCGGGTCCGATAACGCGGTTTGATCCCGACGAGGCCAACGTACGCGCCAACGTCGCATGCGAGATCGGAACGGACCCAGCGGCCGACACGTCCGACGACCGCATTGACGACCGAACGATGGGGCGGTACACGCAGTTCGCCGTCGCCGCCGCTGCCGAGGCGCTCGAAGACGCCGGATTCGATCCCGTCGATCCCGCGTGGACACCGGAACGCGCGGGAACCAGCATCGGCTCCGGACTGGCTGGACTTTCGGAGATCGAAGCCGCGGCCGGTTCTCGTCCCTCCCCGTCGTTCCTCGTACGCGCGTTGACGAACCTCGCGGCCGGGCACGTCAGTATGGCTGTCGGCGCGAAGGGACCGAACCGCGCACCCGGAACGGCGTGTTCGGCGGGCACCCACGCCATCGCGGCCGCAGCCGACGATATTCGGCGCGGACGCGCCGATGTCGTCATCGCCGGCGGAACTGAGGCCTCAATCTCGCCGCTCGGCGTCGGGAGTTTCGACTCAATGCGGGCGCTCAGCACTCGCGCTGCCGACCCTGCCGCGGCGAGTCGCCCGTTCGACGCCGACCGAGACGGGTTGGTTCTCGCGGAGGGCTGCGGTATTGTCATCCTGGAATCGCGCGACCACGCTCGTGAGCGTGACGCGACCCCGTATGCGGCCGTGACCGGTGCAGGCCGATCTGCTGACGCACACCACGTCACGCGCCCGGCCGAGTCGGGAGATGGGCTCCGCCGATGTATCGAGCGAGCGCTGAAGGACGCTGGCAGAGACCCGGCCGCCGTAGATCACGTTAACGCGCACGCGACGAGCACACCGATTGGCGACGCGCGTGAGGCCGAAGCCCTCAATACGGTGTTCTCGGAGACGGATGTGCCGCCAACCACGAGCGTCAAGGGCCACCTCGGACACGCACTCGGGGCCGCCGGTGCTATCGAAGCCGCTATCGTCGCACAGACGATTGCCGAGGGAACGATTCCGCCGACGATGAACTACGAGACATCCGATTCAGACTGTGATCTGCCGGTCGTCGCCGAAGCCCGAGCGATGGACGTTGACGTCGCTGTCAGCACGTCGGCCGGGTTCGGCGGAACGAACGGCGCACTCGTCTTCGAGCAGCCGTGACCATGTCCGACGAAGCGCCCGACGTCGCTCGAAACACTGGCCCCACAGTTAGACACGGCGTCGATGTGGTGGCTATCGACCGCATTGCCGACCTTCTTGCGGAGTTCGGCGATTCGTTCCGCGGCCGAGTATTCACTCCGGCCGAGCAGGCCTACTGCGAGGCGCAGGGCGACCCACCGCAGCACTACGCCGCCCGCTGGGCAGCCAAAGAAGCATTCCTGAAGACGCTGGCCGGTTCCTCACCCGGTGTCCCGACCGCCGCCATCGAAATCGACCGCCGACCCGACGGCCCTCGACTGTCACTGGCTCCCGTCGCATCCGACGCGCTCGATGCGACACTTGACGCATGCGACGTCCAGCCCGAGACTGCCGACATCGCAGTCAGTCTGACCCACGATCAGACCGCAGGATACGCCATCGGATCGGTGACTGTCGTCGGTACAGCGAGACGAACCACTAATCGCCGTATTTGATTCACACCACCACAATGACGACCGAACATTCACCATCCACGCTCGACGGAACAGCGTTCCTCTTCCCCGGACAGGGAAGCCAAACCGTCGGTATGGGACGAGCGTTCTACGACGACTGGCCCGAGACGCGTGCGCTGTTCGACCGTCTCGATTCCGCGCTTGATATCGACCTCACGGAGTTGTGCTTCGAAGGAACAACAGAGAAGCTACAACAGCCGAGTATCACCCAACCGGTGTTACTGGCGACCGGTCTCGCGGTCTACGAGGGCGTCACCGCTCGTTTCGATGTCGAACCGACGCTCGTCGCCGGCCACAGTCTCGGCCACTTTACCGCGCTGGGGGCTGCGGGGGCGATATCCCCTGCCGAGACGGCCAAACTCACGCACCAGCGGGGGAACTGCATGGAGCAGGCGGCCGCGGCTGATGGCCCGGGAACGATGATTGCTGTCCTCCTGGCTACCCGAGACGAGGTCGAAAAAGCGTGTGCCTGCCGGGAGGATGTCGGTATCGCCCTGTACAACGCACCGAAGCAGGCCGTCATCAGCGGCACCACTGCGGGAGTGAAAGCGGTGGAGGAGCGACTCGACGAGCGGACGACGGTTCGCTTCCACGAACTCGATGTCGGTGCGGCGTTCCACTCACCGGTGATGGCGTCGGCTGTCGATTGTGTCGAAACGGCGATGGCCGACGTGACGCTCCGCGAAGCCGATATTCCGGTCGTCTCCGACGTGAGCGGCGAAGTGTACACGAAGCCGAGCGTCGCCCGTCGAGACCTGTCGAACCAGATTACGTCGGCAGTTGACTGGGTCCGTGTCGTCGAAGAACTTCGCGCACAGGGCATCGAGCGATTCGTCGAGTTCCCGCCGGCCGGGGTGCTATCGACGCTCGTCGAACGAATCGCGCCGGACGCCGACTGTCTCACACTCGAAACGCCCGCGAACGCTCAGGAGGTGTTTGCGTGACCGACGACTTCGACGGCGAGGTCGCAGTCGTCACAGGCGGAACGCGAGGCATCGGCCGTGCAGTAGCAGAGCAACTCGCCGAACGGGGGGCGACCGTCGTCGCAACCTATCACGACGATGACGAGGCCGCAGAGCAAACTGCCGCCGCGTTGGCCGCGCTCCCCACCGAAACCGCAGTCGAACAGTTTGATGTCGCCGACTTCGACGCGGTAGCGGCGACTTTCGAGACCGTTACCGAGCGGTACGGTCACCCGACGATTCTCGTGAACAACGCCGGAGTGATGGACAACGGTCTGTTACTCCGGATGACGCCCGAACGGTGGCAGCGCGTCATCGACGTGAATCTCACGGGCACGTTCTACTGCACGCGAGAAGCAGCGAAACAGATGCTGCGGTGCGATGACCGAGGCGGTCGCATCGTCAACGTTGCGAGCGTCGCCGCCCAGCGTGGGTGGGCCGGCCAATCGAATTACGCCGCGAGCAAGGCCGGCGTCCTCGGACTCACTCGTTCGGCGGCCCGCGAACTCGGCGGAAAAGACATCCGCGTCAACGCCGTCGCTCCCGGATACACCGACACCGATTTGCTGGCATCCTCATCGGGTCACGAATCGGCCGTCGAGACGGATACCGCAAGCGGCCGCGTTGCCACACCCGAGGAAATCGCGGACGTAATCCGCTTTTTGGCCAGCGACGCCGCATCCTACGTCAACGGCGAGGTCGTGCGCGTTGACGATGGACTTGTGTTGTGAGCCATAACAGTTCAAAGCCGTAATATTATAGTTCGCTCCTCGGCGAGGAGTACACACGAGAATGTGTCTTTATAATAACACTTCCAGACGGGCGTTCGTCGGAACGATTTCAAGCGCAGTCGCTGTCGGTCTCGCCGGTTGTAGCGGAAACCAGTCGGGAGGAACCGAGACCGAAACCGAAGGGACGACGACGGAAGAACAAGCGACGCCGACCGAGACGCAGGAGGCGACGACGACTGAATCCGAGACGTACATGAACGGCGTCGGCCCCGACGCTAGCATCTCGTTTGCTGTGCCGTCCTCGGATGCGGAACTCACCAGTACGTACGTGCAATGGAAGGCCACTGCGGACGGCGTCACGATCGAGAAAGCCGGTGAAGTAATCGAAGGCGCTGGCCACTACCACATCCTCGTTGACACCGACCCCGTCACGCCGGGTGAAATAATTCCCACAGACGACTCGCACATCCACTACGGAACCGGTCAGACGGACGGTGTTCTCGAACTCGAACCGGGCGACCACACGCTCCATCTGCAGGTCGGCGACGGCGTGCACAAAGCGATCGATCTGGTTGATACCGTCGAGGTAACGGTTCGTGACGAGGCCAGCCTCAGTCTCGATACGACCGTCGATGGCAGTGTCGTCGAGTGGGATGTCACCGCCGAGAACTACACTATTCAACCGGTTAGTGAAGGCATCAACTCGAACGCCGGGCATCTCCACGCGCTCATCGATACCGACCACGTTCCAGTCGGCGAGGTGATCCCGACCGACGCACGCCACATGCACTTCGGTGACGGATCGACCAGCGGACGAATCGACCTCGCAGAACAGTTGGGTGACGAGTACGAACCGGGCGACCACACTATTCATTTCCAAGTCGGGACGGGCACACATCGTGCGACGATGGTTCATACCCATACGACGGTCACGACCGAATAGCAGCCACAACACGTAGCGACATCACCAACGTGTCGTTTTCCTTGTGGGCTCTCTGCTGGAGTGAGGATACTGGAGGTGAGAAGCCTAGTATTACGCTCTCGTCGAGCTTGAGATGTAGCCAGTTGCGGGCCAACTGATATAGTACGTGATTGTGAATGTTAAGACATGTACGACCCGGCCGACGCGAACTGTCCCAAATGCGGGTCCACAGATACGCACGCGAGCGCGACGATTGATCTATTCATCTGTGCCACTTGCGGATTCGAGACCCCACATTCACGATTAGATGACGACGACGCTGAGGTGTACTAATGGTGTCTGGCCGACCACTGGTACAGATTTCCGAGGGCAGTCTGATACACGAGAGGTCGTGACGACAGCATCGCAGTTGCAACGATATCACGGCCGTTAGATCATGATGCCAACGATAGCAACGGCCCGTTCTTCGGTCACTGGTGACGAGACGTAGCATCACGCTTCCGATGACTGCAGTGCCGCCGCTCCCCGGATGGCTGTCAGCGTGTTCTGAAAAATGAATTCGGTCGAATGCTTGGCCGTCAGGCCGCAGATATTCGGGATTACTCTCCGAACATCTGGCGCATCATCGGGTGCATCTCCATCAACTGCTCTTCTGCGATCTCCTCGTACAGTTTGTACGTAATGGAGACCGTCAGCAGCAGTCCCGTTCCGGAGACGGAGCCGATGGTGCCGAGCATGTTCGCCATGACTGCGAGCAGTCCGACGAGTGCACCGCCGATAACCGTCACCTGCGGGATGTACCGTTCCATCACTTGCTCGATGATTTGCGGGTTCCGTCGGAAGCCGGGGATCTGCATCCCGGAGTTTTGTATCTGCTCTGCGGTGGACTCGGGACCCATTCCCGTCGTCTCGACCCAGAAGATGGCGAAGACAGCGCCACCGACGATCATGAACGCCAGGTCGATGAGGACGCGCAGGAGGATCTGCGCGGGATCCTGCGAGGTGTACCCCAGGAACCACATCCAGTCGGCGCGCGACTGGATCGGTGCGAGGTAGTAGAACAGGCCCCCGGTGACCGCTCCGTCGCTGTAGGTTCCGAGCCACGCCGGAAGGCCGGTCCAGTTGTTCAGGATCTGCCCGAGGAACTGGATGTTGGCCTGCAGTGCGCGGACGAGGATCATCGGCAGGACGCTCGCGTAGATGAGCTTCACTGGGAAGCGACCGCGGGCGCCCTTCACACGCGAGTGGGAGAGCGGAACTTCGATGCGCACGCTTTCAGCGTAGACGACGATGCCGAAGATGAACAACGTCGTCAAGAGCGCGAGCAACTGCCCCTGTCCGAGGAAGATGTCGGACAGGCCGCCCGGCGAGAGCGGCGAGCCGATTTCGGCCGCGCCGGTGATGATGCCGAACCACGTCGGGAAGAACCCGGACGTACCGCCAAGAGCCTGCCAGCTGAACAGCCCGGCGACGAGCTGCTGGCTGACTCCCGCGATAATGAACAGACCGACACCGGAACCGACGCCCCACTTGCTCACGATCTCGTCCATGAACAGGATGAGGATGCCGCCGACGAACATCTGTGCGAAGATGATGGTTTTGACACCACCGACGCCGACGCCGAGCGACTGCGCGACCTGCTGGTCTGCGGGTAAGAATCCCCCAGCGAATACCATCGGAAGCCCGGTGAGACAGATCATCACGACCACCAGAAGCTTCTGCAGCCCTTGGTAGAGGATCTGATCACGCGGGTCGTCGGTGTCTAGGCCGAGCAGGTCGGCCCCGCCGAGCAGTTGGAGGACAATGCTCGCCGTGACGATGGGACCGATACCCAGTTGGAGTATCGACCCTTGCTGTCCGGCGAGAATACTACGGAACTGTCCGTAGAAGTCCCCACCCGGACCCTGCGTCTGCAGGCCGAACATCGTCACGTTCGTCAGGAAGAAATACATCACGAGGATCCCGGCAGTCCAACCCAGCTTCCGGCGGAACGGAACGTGTCCCTCCGGTCTGGCGACTGCTGGCATCCGCGTCAGCACTGGTTCGGCGGCCTCCTTCCATCCCATTGGTTACTCCTCGGAGTCTTCCTCGTCGTCCGTGTTATCTTCTTCGGCTTGTGCCTCTTCGGCACGCTCCGAGAGATCGGCACTGCCGCCAGCTCCTTCGAGGAGTTCGACGGCACCGGCCGTGAACGCGTCGGCGACGACGTGCAGTTCCTGACGAACCTGTCCGCCACCAAGCACCTTCACGACGTCCGCCTCGTAGCCGTCCTCGGCCACGTCACGTGCGTCGATCTGGTATGCGTCACCGTCTTTCTCAGCGAGGTCGTCAGCTGCAAGGAGTGCGGCGTCCTCGTCGAGCTTCTGAACCTTCACTTCGACGACGGTATCTTTCGCGTCCTCGGGGCGCTTGAAGCCGTGCTTCCCGATCGGTTCGTAGTTGTGATACTCGTGCTTGTCGCGTCCCGCGCGGCCGCGGCCACCGCGGTGACCGGCACCGCGCCGGTTCTTGTGCGTACCGCCACCGTGCGTGCGGGATCCACGCTGTCGTCGTTTCTTCGAGGTCATCGCATATCCTCCAGGAGGTCGTCGATCTGCTCGGTCGTGTGTTTGCCGAGCTGACCGCCTTCTTTCGTGACGTGCTTCTGCCCTTTGTGTCCGCCGCGTGGCGGGTGCAGGCGCAGCACCGGCGAGAGACCCTGCTCGCGCAGCGTCGTCTCCTCGTCGATGAGCGCTTCCGCGAGCGCGGTCACGTCGTCGTAGTCGGTGTTCGCTTCGAGCCACTCGGCATCGACCGTGTCGGAACCCTCTTCGGGTTCTGCACGGGTTCGGAGCAGCGTCTCGACCACGTCAACGCTCGGCTCACCGTGCGCGACGTAGTCGTTGACCTTCGTGATCATTCCACGGTAGGTGTCCGACTCGGGGACGAGGGCGCAGTGGTTCACGCTGTGGATGTTGAGCATCTTCAGCGTGTCGTGCGTCGCTTCGCTCATGTTCACGTCGCCGCGAAGTTGAACGACTGCTTGCATCAGTTACCCGCCTCCCGCTGTTTCTCACGTGCGCGTCGCGGGGTGCGCGACTGCGAGGCGTTCTTCAGCGCGTTGTACGTCCCTTTGGCGAGGTTGACCGTCGTGCGCGTGTTCCCGTTCGAGCGGGTCCACGCGTCCTGCACGCCGGCCAGTTCGAGGATGTTCCGGACGGTCTCTGCCGCCGCGAGGCCGAGGCCCTGCGGTGCGGGCATGATTTCCACCGTCACGGAGCCAGCTTTCCCTTCCGCCTTGCGCGTCAGAGAGTTCAGGCCACCAGCAGAGTCTTCCCACGAACCGGAGCCGCGGTCAACCTTGATGATGTTCAGCTTCGCCACGTCGATGGCCTTCTGAATGGCCGAGCCGACCTGGTCGTCTCGGGCCTCGGCGTAGCCGAGGAACCCGTCGCGGTTCCCGATGGCGACGACACAACGGAACTTCACACGCCGACCGGAGTCGGTCATGCGCTGAACCATGTTGATGTCGAGCACCTCGTCTTCGAGACCGGGCAGGAGCTGATCGACGATTTCGGCTTCCTTGAGCGGAAGTCCGGTCTCCAGCGCCTGCTCCATCGAGGTGACGTCGCCCTCCTGTACCATTCGGCCGAGCCGCGTCCGCGGTTCCCAGCCGTTGCTGTTGCGTTGGCTCATGCGTCCTCCTGAAGTTGCTCAAGCACTTCGTCGAAGTGCTCTGGCAGTTTCGTGGCGTCGAAATCACCGCTGTAGAGCGGCTCGTCGAGCTGCTCAGCGTACTCGGCGATGTGTTCGCCGCGGTTACGCGGCCACTCGGCCAGTACGTCTTCGTTGTGCGGGATTTCGAGGCCAGCGTCTATCGCTCCTTCCTGAACTGCGAACACCTTGTTACCGGGCGTCGCCGTGTTCAGGCCGATGTCGAGGACGGCCTCTTCGAGGCCGGCTTCGAGCGCCCGCTTCCCGGCGAGGTACCCCGTCAGGTACGCGCTGGGGAGGTTGCCCGTCGGGGCTTCCCAGCCGTACTCTGCGAGATCCTCCGAGGAGGCGGCCGCGTGAGTGTTGTCTCCGTTCGGTCCAGGGGAAGCCAGCTGCGCCCTGACGTGCTTGTTGCTCACGCGAGCAACGAGCCGGGGTTTACCCGATTTCAGCAGGCGCAACCTCTGATGGTAGTCCGTCCGAACCTCACGGCGACGGCGCATCGGCACCTTGTAGCGTGGTCCTGTCGCCATTATTCTATCTCCACGTCGTAGTTGTTCGTGATGTATGCTTCGAGCCGGTCCACGCTATCGAATTCGCCACCAGACGCCTTGTTGTACAGTTCACGGTACTGCGTCGGCGTCAGTGGTCCGTCGTCGCGCAGTTCCTTCAGGCGACGACGCTGTGCGCGGATTCGGCTGATCCATTCGTCCTTCGAGTTCTTCCGACCGCCGGACTTCCCCTTGCGGGAACCGGGTCCTTTGCGGTGGCCGTAGGAACGCTTCTCGGCGCGTTCGCGGGCACGGCCCTTCGAGTTACCCTTGGCGTCTTCGGCACGGATCGTGCCGTCGTCAACGAGTTCGCGGATGTCTTCGCGCGTGATGGCTTCCGCGATGTCGCTTTGTGCCTCAGGGTCGAACCAGACTCGGTTCTTCCCGACGTCGAGGACGTCAGCGGCCATTCGTCGTTGTGCTTTCAGGTCGGTCATTCGTCCACCTCCACTTCAACGTAGGTGGGGTTGAGAACGCGAATTTCGCGGTCCTCTGCCGCTTCCTCGATGCGCTCGCGCTTGCGAGCACCGACCGAGGAGGCGATTCGAACGGCCTCCGTGTCGCCGTCAACGCCTTCGAGGTCGTCCACGTTGTGGACGTGGACTTCCTCGAAGCCGGACGGGTGGAGTCCGCGGGCGGCCTTCGGCGAGCGGAAGCCCGCCTCAACCGTGTCGCCCTTGCCCTTGATACCGCGGCGCTGCTTCGAGAGGTTGCCGCGGGGCTTGCGCCACGAGGTAGGCGTCCGCTTTTTCTTGTGGTAGTCTTGCCGGTTGAACTGCGGCTTGCCCTCTCGGTGTTTCTGCGTAAGGGCGGCAGCCGTCTCGTCGTCGAGTTCCGGCGTCTTGTCGGCGAGGCCGCGGGGACGGAGTTCCGTCTCAACGTCCTCTTCGACTGCTTCTTCCTCGTCGGTTTCCTCTTCGACTTCGGCCTCGGTCTCTTCTGAGACTTCGAGGCCGCCGACGTCGGCTTTGATACGCGCTGCGAGGGCGTTACCGATGCCGGAGACGTCCGCAAGCTCAGACTGGTTTGCGGCCTTCACGTCTTCGACCGACTCGTAACCCGCCTCGCTGAGTGCGTCAGCTTTCGAGGGGCCGACACCGCTGATGTCTTCCAGTTCTTGGATTTCTTCGTCGGACATTTAGGCTCCTCCTGTCTGCGGCTTCTGCGTGATGTAGACGCCGTCTTGGAAGACGCGCGTGTCCTTGTCCTTCACGCGGGTGAGTTGTTCGATGTCGGCTGCGGTCTGCCCGACGTCCTCTTTGTCGGGGCCGGTCAGGACCAGTTCTTCGCCGTCGACCTGTACATCCGTGTCGCCGCGGACCTTTGCATGTCGCGGCGACTTCTCGCCGAGGAAGTTCTCGATCACGACCTCGTCACCCTGCACGTTCACCTGCATCGGGAAGTGGGCGTAGTAGACTTCCATCTTGTACTCCCATCCCTCGGTGACGCCGTAGAGCATATTCTCTACGTGGCTCTCGAAGGTGCCAATAGTCGCGTTCGTTTTCGCGTTCGTCTCCTCAGATTCGATGACGACCTGTCCGTCTTCGACGGTCACGCTGATGTCGGGATACCAGAGCGTCTTCGTAACGCTCCCGTTCGGTCCATCGACGGTCAGGTCGAGATTCTTGACCTCGGCAGAGACGTCGTCCGGAATGTCGATTTCTACTCGGTTCATTGTCTCAGTACACGTAGGCGATTACTTGGCCACCGATACCCTGTTCGCGGGCGTCGTAGTGGCTCATGACGCCGTGACTCGTCGTGACGATGAGCGTCCCGTAGTCACGGGCCGGGAGGTATCGCTTCTCCCACTTTTCGAACTCGTCTGCGCCCGCGGAGTAGCGGGGCTTGACGACGCCACATTTGTTGATAGCGCCATTCAGTTCGACCTCGAACGTTCCGGCTTTGCCGTCGTCGACGAACTCGAAGCCGTCGATGTACCCGCGGTCGTAGAAGACCTCGAGGACGGAGCCGATGACGTTGGAGGCGGGCTGTATCTCGTGCGACAGATGCCCGACGCTCTCGGCGTTGTTCACGCCAGCGAGTGCGTTGGAGAGGGGGTCATTTCCTGCCATTGTTATCGATACTTCTTGAATCCCATGTCGCGGGCGACCTCACGGAAGCACTGGCGACACAGATTGATGTCGTACTTTCCGACGAGACCCTGCTTACGATCGCAGCGACGGCACTCGTTTTCTTGACCAGTGCGGCGCGATGCGTGCTCGCCCGTCTGTTCTGTCTCTGATTCGCTCATTCTTCTGCAACCTCCACGTCGAAGTTCGCTTCGAGGAAGGCAGTTGCATCCTCGGCGCTCATGCGGTGTGCCGACGGAATGCTACGCGACGCTTTGTCGCGCTTTTTCACGCGGTAGCCGGGGCGGACGAGGTTAACCGTCACGTCCAGCCCGTAGATACCGATCTGGGGGTCGTACTCTTGAGACGGGAACTCGGTGTGTTCTTCGACACCGAAGCTGAAGTTGCCCGTCTCGTCGAACTGCTTGGCCGAGATGTCGGCCAGCGGGAGCGCGGTTTCGAGGAACTCGACGGCCTTGTCGCCACGGAGCGTAACCTTCGCACCGATTGGGTCTCCCTTCCGTGCCCCGAACTGCGTCGCGGCACGGGTGGCGATGGTCTGGACCGACTGCTGGCCGGTGATCTCTTCGAGGATCTCCTCGGCGTTAGCCAGTTCCCGACCGCCTTCACCGACGCCCATGTGGACGACGACCTTCTCGATCTGCGGTTCGCGCATCTCGTGAGAGACGACTTCGCTCTCGCTCATTCGTCATCACCCGTGAAGTTCTCGTCGATAACGACGACGTACTGTTCGACAGTCTCGAACTCGCCGTCCTCTGTCTCGACAGTCACGGAGTTGTTCCCGCTCCCGGGCGTGACGGTGATTTCGGTGACCGTCCCGATTTCGCCCGCGTGGGAGCCATCGACAGCGGTGACCAGCGCGCCTTCCTCGTACGGGAAGTGTGCGACGATCTCCTTCGTCTCGTTGTCGATGACGAGCGAGTCCTTCGAGCTGTACTGGTTGGGTTCTTCGTCTTCCTCGACGCGGACGTTCGAGCCGTCGTGCAGCGTCAGCTGCGTCGCGCCGCCCTTGACGCTCTGCTTGCCGACGACTTTGCCGAGGCGGCTGTCCGCCGCCGACGCGTCGATAGGCGTGAGCGTCAGGCGTCCACCCTCGTCGGGGAAGACACGGAAGTACTCTTCTCGCTCCGTGAACGCCAGGATGTCGAACATCCCGATGGGGCGCTGCTCGTCGGAGATGGCGTCACCGTTAACGAGGACGCCGTCCTGGTTGAGCGCGTAGCGCGCCTCCTTTTTGTTGTCCACGTAGCCGAGCACGTCCCGAAGCAGGATGAGGAGGGGAACCCCTGCCTCACCGTGCGGGCCGGCGCTGGCCTTCACCGTGAACGTCCCTTCTTTGCGTTCGATCGGCCACGAGTTCGGTGCCGAGAGTCGCTTCTGATGTCGCGTCATTCGTTATCCTCCGCTTTGAGACGCGATTCACGACGCTCGTCTTCGAGGTCCAGTTCGGTCACGCGAATGTTGCTCGCGTCGAGGGGACGAGGAACTTCCTCGCCGTCGGCCTTTGCGACCGTGACATCCTCGACGTAGACAACCGCGTCCTTGAGGTCGATGTCGGTGACTTCTGCCTCCGTTCCGGCGGCGTCGCCGCGGAGAACTTCCACCGTGTCGCCTGCGTTGACGCGGACGTTGCGCTGGCCGTACTCCTCTCGGAGGTCGTCGGTCAGCGTCGCGCGGACCTGCTTCTGTCGCTCGTGAAGCGGCGCGTTCTGCGTCTCGTTTCGCTGTTTGCGTGGTTGCTTCGTCATGGTCTATACGATCATCGTCGCCGTCGAGGCGATACTCCCGAAGCGCTCTGCAACTTCGCGTGCGATGGGACCCTTGATTTCGGTCCCGCGAGGCTCTTCCATCTCGTCGATGATGACGGCGGCATTGTCCTCGAACTTCACGCGCGTCCCGTCCGGTCGGCGGATCGATTTCCGCTGCCGAACGATGACGGCTTCGAGCACTTGGCGGCGCATTTCGGGCGTACCCTTCGTCACCGAAACGGTGACCTGGTCGCCGATGCCCGCCTTGGGGTGTCGGTTCTTGGTTCCTGAGTAACCCTTCACGCTGATGACTTTCAGCTGGCGTGCGCCAGTGTTGTCAGCGCACGTGATGAGCGAGCCTCGTGCGAGGCCCTTCGTGATGTCGGCCTTCAGCGCCTCCATCACTCCTCACCTCCGAGCGTCTCGACGACGACGTGCGCCTTCGTCTTCGACAGCGGTCGGGTCTCTGCGATACGTACCGTGTCGCCTTCCTCGAGGTCCATGCACGGGGGTGCGTGGGCCGGAATGCGACTACGCCGCTTCATGTAGCGGTCGTACTTGGGGACGCGAACGTCGTATTCGCGTTCCACAACGACGGTTTTGTCCATGTCAGTGGAGGCGACTGTGCCTTCGATCGTCTGTCCGCGGACGGCAAGGGAGCCGTGGAACGGACAGTTCTCGTCGGAGCAAGCCTCCTCCGGTTCTTCTACGTTCAGTCCTATCGCCATGTTGTGTCACCTGCCTTCTCTGTTCGCAAGGCGGGTCGTGAGAGCAGACGTGTGCCATCCACCGTAACGTAGGCCACGCCCTCGCAATTCCCGGACGATGTCCGAGAAGCCGCTGAGGAATCCTCAGCAGGCCGACCAGACTGACTGGCTTCCAATCCGCCAGCAGTTTCCGACCGAAGTTTGGACGTGGTCCCCGACGCCTTCTCGGCGTCGGCGGCTTCATCTGTGTGTGTGGGACGAGTGTCCCGTGACGGAATCTCGAACTGCAGGGTTGCACCCTGCTTGGGCACCTGACAGACCCGTGTTCCCCCGTTAGACGTGTCGCTCACGTCCACGTGGAGCGTCTGCATTGTCTCGACGACGACACGGCCAGCTATCCCGACGAGGTCGGGGTTAGCGGCGTCAACGACCTCCACTCGGAGGCCGTTGAGTTCGTGTCGCGTCAGCGTCTCGGGTGTCAGTGCCATTGATTCGTTATTCGTCGTCGAAGTCGTCGGACTTCGTCTGACGGTCCGATGAGCTACTGCTCATCGAAGTCGCCTTCTTCTTGCTGGATCGTCTTGATCCGAGCAATGGTTCGCTTCAGTTCGCTGATGCGTCCGGGGTTCTCCGGTGCACCACCAGCCGCCTGAACGGCCTTCGCGTTGAGGAGTTCCGTTTCGAGCTCTTCGACTTCAGCCTCGCGCTCTGCGGGCGTCATGTCGCGGATCTCTGCGGTGTAGAGGATTGCCATGTGTTATTCCTCCGTCTCCTCGTCGTCTTCATCTTCGTCGGCCGCTTCCATCTCGGCGACGAGGTCTTCGGCTTCCGCCTCGACCTCCTCGTCGAGTTCAGCTTCGTCGGCCGGCTCTTCGTCGTCTTCGGACTCGTCGGTCTCAGCGTCCGACTCAACGTCACCGGACTCTTCGACGACTTCCTCGACGATCTCCTCGTCGATGACTTCGCTGGGTTCCTCGTCGGGGACCTCGACTTCCTCTTGGTCCGCGGCGACGTCCGGAATCTCCTCGGGTTCGTCTTCGAGGAGCTCCTCGACGCCTTCGGATTCGACGGCCTGCTCGACCGGTTCCACGTCGGCGTCCTCTTCGATCTCGAAGTCGTCGGGAAGCTTGGCTCCCGGCGGGATGATTTTCACCGTCACGCCGATGGTGCCGAGCTTCATCACAGCGACGCCCTGCCCTTCGTCGACAATCTCCTGGGCGGGTTCGCCGTTGTGCTTGATGTAGCCGCGGTTGAATTTCTCCACGCGCGAGCGGGCACCCGTGACCTTACCGGAGAGGACGATTTCGGCGCCGAGTGCGCCAGCGTCCATGATGCGGTCGATGGTCGTGTGGCCCGCTTTGCGGAAGTACCAACCACGTTCGAGTGCGTTCGCCAGACGATCCGCGACGATGCGTGCGTTGAGGTCGGGTTCGTCGACCTCCTGCACGTCGATCTGCGGATCTTCGAGGTTGAAGCGCGTCTCCAGTGCCTTGGTCACCTTGCGGATGTTCTTCCCGCCTTTGCCGATGACCATACCGGGCTTTTCGGCTTTGAGCACGATCTGGGTGCCCATCGGCGTCTTGGCGACGTCCATGCCGCCGTAGCCCGCACGACCGAGTTCCTCTGCGAAGAACTCGTCGATCTGCGAGCGCTGGAGCCCGTTCTCGATGAATTGGTGTTCGTCAGCCATTATTCCTCGACCTCCTCGATGATGAGTTCGACGTCACAGAGCGTGGTGTTGAAGGGGTCTGCACTCCCGAACGCTCGGGGTTTACGACCGGGTCGTTCTCCGACCTTGTGCGCGGCGACGTGCATGATCTCCATCGATCGACCGTCGAACCCTGCCTCGTCGGCGTTGGCTGCGACGTTCTGCAGGAGTTCGAGGAATGCCTTCGACGCTTTCTCGGGGTAGCGGCCCGCGTCCCAGCCTTCGATGTCGGAACGGTGCCCGACACCGGTGTTGTGCTGGCGGAACGGAACGGAACGCTCGCCCTCGATGACGGCGTCGAGGTATTCTTCGGCGTCCTCGACGGTCATGCCCTTGATCTCGCGCGAGATGGCCTTGCTGTGCTTCAGGCTGATGGGCCGGTCACGGAGCATCCCCTTGGCGGTGGTGTCCGGATCGGCCTCGACGCTGTAGTTGATTCCCATGGGTTATTTGAGCGGTACGAACTTCGAGGACCGGGTCGCTCCGATACCGGCCTGCCCGTGTTCGACCGAGTTACGGGTCAACTGGAACTCGCCGAGATAGTGTCCGACCATCTCGGGTTGGATACGAACGCGCTCGAACGACTGTCCATTGTAGACGGCGAACGTCTTATCGACGAACGACGGCAGAATGGGCATGTCGCGCAGGTGCGTTCGGATGGGCGAGTTTGCGGTCTCCTCGGGGTCCGCTTCGCGGACCGTCTCGAGGAGCTTCTCCTTCTGGAGCGTCAGCCCTCGGTTGATGCTTCGCCGCTGTCGTGCGGGGAGCAGTTCTACGACCTCGTCGAGCTCCATCTCCTGCAACTCGTCGAGCGTGTAGCCGCGGTAGGTGAACTCCTCACCTTCACGGCCGGTTCGGTATTCCGAGCTCATTGTTAGTTACCTCCTTTGCCACCGCGACCGGTGCTCTTTGAGGCGATGTCGCCGACCTTGCGGCCCGGCGGTGCGTTACGCGAGACGGATTTCGGGCGACCGGGGTGCTGGCGGCCACCGCCACCGAACGGGTGATCTACCGCGTTCATGGCGACGCCGCGAACCCGCGGCCACTTGATACCGCGTGCGCGCATCTTGTGGTGCTTCTTTCCTGCTTTGACGAACGGCTTCTCCGTCCGGCCACCGCCAGCGACCACACCGATCGTAGCGCGGCACTGCGGGTTGAGGCGCTTGACCTCACCGGACGGAAGTTTCACGACGGCAACGTGCCGGTCGTGGGTGAGAAGCTGGGCGCTCGTACCGGATGCACGAGCGAACTTGCCACCGTCACCGACCTGCCGTTCGACGTTACACACCGGAACCCCTTCCGGGATTTCGGCGAGCGGAAGCGTGTTTCCGGGTTTGATCTCCGCGGAGACGCCGACCTGAATCGTGTCGCCGACCGCGACGCCCTCGGGAGCGAGGACGAGACGCTGGTCGCCGTCTTCGAATTCGACGGCGGCGACCGGCGCACTGCGGGCGGGGTCGTGTTCGATGTCGACGACCGTTCCGGAGACTGTATCCTCCGATTCAGCCTTCTTGTGCGAGAGTTCGGCCTTGTAGCGGTGCGACGGTGCCCGGAAGGTGGGCGTACCGCGACCACGACGTTGGCCCTGAATTCGTCGTCCCATTGTTAGAACACTCCGATGCGAGAGGCGACTTCCTGTGCGTCGTCGTCCTCGCTCAGACGAACGGTTGCTTTCTTCGTGCCCTTCGGCGTAACCTGCGTGTTCACCTTCTCGATGGACACTTCGTAGCGCGATTCGATCTCTTCGACGATTTCAGGCTTCGCAGCGTCGAGATCGACGATGAACTGGAGCTTGTTGTCGAAGTCCATCTCGTTCATCGCCTTCTCGGTCACGAGCGGGTGGTGGACGACGCTCATCGGTCGGCCACCTCCTCAACTGCGCTCTCAGTGAAAATCGTCAGGCGACCGGCGTGCGTACCGGGCGCGAGGTCCTCGGCGTTGACGTTCGACGCGGTGGCGACATCGACGCCTGCGAGGTTGCGAGCCGCCTTCGACGGCTCCTCGCTGGTCACGAAGAGGATGGACTTGGGACGCTTGTACTTGCGTCCGCGTGCCTTCCCCTGACCGGCGCGAACCTTCTTGTTGTCCTCGGAGTGCTCAACGTCAGCGTGGACGCCGAGCGATTCGAGGAGCGAGACGACTTCCTTCGTTTTCACGAGGTCTTCGAAGTCGTCGGAGACGACGAGGGGAAGGTCGAGGTCCTCGTCGAAGCGGTGGCCGCGTTCGGCGACCAGTTCGGCGTCCGTCGTGGCGGCGAGCGCCGAGCGGACGGCGAGCTTTCGCTCTTTCTTGTTGATTTCCTTACCCTGGTCTTTCTCGGCCTTCGGCGGGTGTGCCTTACGACCGCTGACAGCGTGGGGAACGCGGCGGGCGCGACCGTTCTCACGCGGGTCGTGAGACATGCCGCGACCGCTACCCAGCGACTCTGCCGGGGTTCGCATCCCCGCGTAGGGGTCGGCTCCGTACGCCTGTTTTCGGTTTGCCTGCGCGGCGAGGACGGCACGCTTGATGAGGTCCGGACGGTAGGCCGTCTCGAATACCTCGGGAAGGTCGAGCGTACCGGCGTCGTCGCCGTTCAGGTCTCGGATTGTTGCCTGCATGGTTTATCCCTGGTTCGATGCGGTAGAGACGAAGCGCACCTCGGGGTCGAGGCGCGGTTGGTCGTTCGGCCGGATGGCCGGGCGGAACCGCAGAAGCCGCTTGTCCGGCCCCGGAAGCGAACCCTTCACGAGCGCGTATGGACCATCGACTTCGCCGTAGCCGACGAAGCCGCCGTCGACGGTGGCGTCGTCGCCATCGCCGAGGTCGATGAGGCGCTTGTTGAGTTCGGTCCGCTGGTGGTAGCCCGTCTGACCGAGTTGCGGAACGGTCGAACGGACGCGGGAGGGGTTCCACGGGCCGAGGTTACCGATACGGCGCCGCCAGCCCTGACGGGCGTGCTTACCCTTCCGCTTCTGGACGCCCCACCGCTTGACGGGGCCTTGCGTTCCTTTCCCTTTCGTGACGCCTGCGGCGTCGAGGTACTCGCCTGCGCGGAACACGTCGGACATCGAGTGTTCGCCACCCTCTTCGACGAGGTCGAGGGCGAAGTCCGAACGCTCCTGCAGGGAGCCACCACCGACGCGAGTCTCCATCACGTCGGGTTTCTTCTTCGGGATGTTCTTCATCGAAGCCGGGACGGTGTGGGTGATGACGCGAATGTCGTCAACCTCGCCCGCCTCAACGGCGGCGCGGAGGTCGTCTGCGTCTTCCTCAAACGTGTCCTCGGACGGAAGGTCGAGGGTACGGTCGAGGTTCTCGACGAACTCCGACGCCCACACTTCCGTCAGCGGCTTCGCACCGTACGGCGTATCTTCGTAGGCTCGAACAGCAACAGCTCGCATCGGCGGGGTTTCGACGACGGTCACCGGAACGGCCTCCTCCATACCCTCTCGGGGGGAGTTGGCTTCGTCGTTGACCATCATCACTTGGGTCATCCCTGCCTTGTAGCCAGCGAAGCCCTGCAGTCCGGGGGACCCGTCGTCGTCGGGCCACGACCGGATGCGCGGGACCTCTTTTGCCGCACGCTGGCGCGGGCTGTAGGCCATCGAACCCTTACGTGGTCTGCTTGGTTGTGGCATGTGTTCACTCCGTGAGTGTCAGGGACGCAAGGGAGGCGAACATCGCTTCTTCAGTTCGCACCACCTCGCTGCCCTGTCGCGGAATCGTATTGAGCCAGAGGTCGAACCCCGGACCGTCGGAGGGTTCGACTGTGACTTCCTCGGCGTCGATGCCGAGGATGTCTGGAAGCCCACGACCGGGTGAACCGAAGACGACGGTCGCCCCTTCCCGCTCAATTCGCGGGGAGAGATCCGCCAGTTTCGGCACCGTCAGCGACTCACCGAAGCGGGACGTAGCGATGGTGATGCCCGCATCGGCGCGGCCGAGTGCTTCCTCGAGGTCCATGCGGGATACGTCGAACCCTGGAACGGGCTCGTCCACAATCCGCGCACGGACCGGTTCTCGCGAAGAGATCCTGATGGCGACGCGCTCCCCCTCTTTCACCATCATATCCGATGGCGTGTAGAGGGAGATCGGGTGTTGCATTCCGCAATTGACCCGAACGCGGCCGTCAGGTCCGACCTCGGTCACGATTCCCTGTTGTAACGACCCCGAATCGTCTGATTCGGAGCCGGTCGTAGACGAAACGAGCAGGGGTGGGAGGACACCCACGTACTCAAGTTCATCGCGGTGCCCCCATACCTCCTTTCGAAGGTAGGGTGGCGTAACGGCGTACCGCAACACCGTCTCGACGAACTTCCGTCCCCACCGACGCTCGCCTTCCCGATCTGGGAAGACGATGAGTCGGTCCGCCCGAAAAACCGTCGCCGCACGGGCGACGTAGCCGAGTTTGCGAGTTGCCTCGCGTTTGTCCTCGGCTTCTCGGACGAGGGAGGACGGTACGAGTACGCTGAGTGTCATACCGAGCCCTTCATCGTCACGTCTAGACTGTACCGCTTGTACCGGATCCCCCCGTAAAAGGGTAGCGAATAAGTTCGGACGTTGTGAGGTCGTAACACCCACGCCAACGGGAGATTCGGCACTTCTGAAACCACGCGAGTCGGGCACACGACACACGTTGTTTTCACCCCGATTCGCAAGCCTTATTTATCAACCTCGCACTACCTTGATGTGCAGCGATACGCCACTGTGCGCTGGTAGTGTAGTGGTATCACGTGACCTTGCCATGGTCACAACCTGGGTTCAAATCCCAGCCAGCGCACTTCTCTGATACTCACACCTTCCAGCGGTGCGTTTCCCCTCGGGGAACCGTTTTCTCTGTGTTCTGTGATGGCTCTCCGTGCTCACGACCGGTTTCTGACACTGGTGTGTCATTGAATACCAAACCCTCATCTGATTTCCGGACGTAGTCACGACTGAGATGTCTCAGGTCTCGCGTCGGGCGTATCTCTCCCGTAGTGCACTTGCGGCTGTCGGACTTGTCGGTCTCAGTGGATGTTCGGGAGCACCAGAAGCGAACTCGGGAACAACAGAAACCGATGGGGAAACTCCCACCGCGACCGTTAGCGTCGGCCCTGACGGAGAGTTCGTCTTTACCCCCGGAACCGACGAACCACTCACGATCACCGCTGGCACGGAAGTGACGTTCGTCTGGGAGTCCGACAATCACAACATCGTCGTGGGAAACCAGCCCGAAGGAGCCAATTGGGAGGGTACGCCCGGCGACGAAAGCGAACTCTACGACGAGGGGTACACCTACGAACACACGTTCGACGTTCCGGGAGAGTACCACTACTGGTGTGAGCCACACAAATCAGTCGGGATGATCGCTGATATCGTGGTAGAAGCATAGCGAGGGTCGTCAATTTCACAGTGCAATTAATTGTTTCTTCGCACGCACGCGTGGCATCCGAAGTCGTGTGTTATTTGTACCGGCGACGCTTCGAATCAAGTAACGCGAGTCCGACGACGGACGCGCCGTGATGCGCTGGTAGTGTAGTGGTATCACGTGACCTTGCCATGGTCACAACCTGGGTTCAAATCCCAGCCAGCGCACTTCTCTGATACTCACACCTTCCAGCGGTGCGTCTCATCGCATCGCGGTACTCGTGACTTTCCGTGTGGTGGCTTTCCGTATGGTGATGAGCGGAACGGCCGTGGCTCGAATTCTGGCGTGACAGAGAATCACGGGCTGTTGCCGCGCCGCGTTTCTTTGGGGGATGGTATCGGCAACCGCGCTTATGGAGAGTCCGCCCGACGGGTACGTATGGCCATCTCGCGTCACGGGACGGGGGCGACGAACGCGGCGAAGGCGTTGGCATCGCAGGTACATCCAGTGTTCATGCTGCCACCGTTAGCGTCGTCGCTGTTCGGTGCCGCTCTAGCGGGCGATATCTCGTTCGGTCCCGCGTTCGTCCACGTACTGGCGATGTTTTTCGCGGTTTACACCGCACACGTCAAAGATGGACTCGTCGATTTCTACGTGCGCGGCGAGGACGACGACCATCCGATGACGAAACGGGGATGCGTTTTGGGACTTGTCGGTGCCGCTGTCGGGTTCCTCTGCTGTCTCGGCTATCTCTGGGCGGCCGTCGGGATCGGTGCCGCCGTCGTGACCCTCCCAACGTGGGTCATTGGCTTCTTACACGCCCCGCAACTGGACATGAACCCTGTCACCGCCACCGTCGGCTATCCGGTCGGTATCGCGCTCGCCATTGCCGGCGGCTACTACGTCCAGACTGGCGCGCTATCGCCGGAACCACTTGCGTTTGCGTCCGTCTTTCTCGTCCTCCTGACGGGTGTGAAGGTAATCGACGACGCGAAAGATTACGACTACGATGCCAGTATCGACAAACGGACTGTCGCTGTCGTCCTCGGCCCCCGCCGCGCCCGCCGGTTCGCTCACAGTCTGTTTTGGGCTGGGCTGATTGCCGTCCTCCTCTTGACTGTCGACGGCCTCTTCCCGCCGTTTGCGGTTGTCGCCGCGCTCGCGTTCGGACTGGTCGCCCTCGTCACTCGCCGTGCCGGGCCAAAGCTAGCGACGATGCTTCTCGTCCGCGGCACGTACGTCTTCCTCGCGCTGTTGGTACTCGCTGTCTGGTTTCGACCGTTGACTGGGCTTTCGCTCCCGGATATCGGTGTTCTCGGCAGGTACACCTATCTTGCCACAGAGGTGCTGTTCGGCGCAATCGCACTGGCACTCTTGCTCCGTGCGAACGCCGTCCGACGCGCGGCGGTAACCATCGCTGCCATCTATCCGGTCGCGTATCTCTGGGACTGGTACACGCTCGAAGTGGGTGTCTTCGCCATCCCGCTCCGAACCAGCATCGAACTGTTCGGTATCCCGCTCGAAGAACATCTGTTCATGGTCGTCATCCCCGCGTTCGTGATCGGAATGCACGAGATGCTGGGGCAGGTACGTGACGACGAGACAGGTCGGGCGAATACCGACGACTGACGCGTAGCCATCACGACAACTGCTGAGAGGAGCGGTTCGTTGACCGATTGGCGACGCGGTTAGCTGGCGAGCACGGCAGTCGGGAGGTCTGAGAGCGTTTCGGTTACTCCCCGTCGTCGATCGCTAAGCCCAGCGTGTCAGCCGTCTCCACACGCGCCAGTCCGTCCATCGAACAGAACTCGTCTACGCTCGTCTCCGGCATCGTGACCAACAGCGACCCCAGTTGGAGTTCGCGTTCGAGACTGCCGTCGGCGGCATCCAGTGCGGCATCGAGGTCAGACTGATCAGCCTCGTCGAGTTCGACGACGAGCGTCGCTGTTTCGTCTTCGAAGGGTTGCTTGCGCATCCGACGAACGGGGTGAGAGAGATACATACAGGCCGTTCGGCGCTCGGGAGAAAAAGTCGTTCGTCGTGGCGTCGGCTCCGGGGGAGGTGAACGTGGTCTTGCGGTCGGTCCACGCCGCGCCGTGATCCGACAGTTCAGTCACTTATCACGGGGTGACCACCGAAGTTCGACGCTGACGGCACCACCGGGAAGGAACCGAAGCGATTCGGTATCGGAGACGACGCGGTCCGGGGACGGAATCGGAATTTCCTCGCCGTCAACGGTGACAACCACGTTCTCGGCATCGTAGAGGGTCTTATCGAGACGTTCGACGGTAGCGACAAGTTCTGTTCGGGAGACACCGTCATGACGCTTCGCCTCGGGCGGAATACCGCCGAAGACGGGTTCGACGTTCACGTCACGGCTGCGATTCGAGAGGACGGCGTTGACGGCCGCACCGAGAAGGATGACGAGGCCGCTGAAGTAGAGCCACGTCAGGAGGACCAAGATGCCGGCGACGACGCTACTGTTCGGAGCCGTGTTTGACACGGCGGTGTACAGTTGAAACAGCGACTCGAAGACGGTGAGACCGACAGCGGCCGTGAGCGTTCCGGGAACGACTTCGAGGAGGCTAACGTCGGTGTCGGGAAAGACGTAGTACATGGGGTAGAGTGCGAGAGAGAGACCGAGAATCAAGAACAGTCGTCCGATCAACCATGCGACCGTACCGGAGGAGACGGTACCGACGGCGTCGTTGACGACGGATCCGATGACGAGGACGATAGCCAAGGTGAGGAGCACGAGGATACCGTCTCTGATCTGATCACCGAACGTGTTCGACGCCTCTGACTCGTAGATGTCGGAAAAGGCCGTGTCGAGACCGCGGAAGATACGAAGCGTCCCCCACAGGAGAACGGCACCGCCGAATAACGACACGCCGGTCGATTGTGTGGCTCGCGTCGCCTCCGCAAAGAAGTCATCGCGCGTCCCCTCTGTGAGGACGACGCCCGCCAAGGTTCGAACGCTGTCGTCTAAGGTCTGATTCTGGAAGGTTGCAGCGATAGCGAGGAGGAGCAAAAAGAGAGGTAAAAGCGAGACGAACGCGTGATAGGCGATGCTTCCGGCCATGAACGTGAGCTTCTCGGTCCGAATCTCGTGGACGAGTGCCCGGAGGAGAGAAACGCCTCGTTCGACACGCGGCATCTCGGATAACGACAGCACGGTCATAGCAACGGATACGAAAGCGGCTGAGAAAAACACCCGCCTCAGCCGCCTTCCGTCGAGCGGATCGATTCCGCCAACCGACAGCTACCATTTTGACCCGTGCGTGCGACAGCGCTCATATGACCGTCATCGCAATGCTGAGCGTCGCCCCCGTTATCGAAGACAGCATGTCCGGCGAAGTCGCCAAGGCCGTCGCCGCCTTGGACGACTTCGACGTGGCTTACGAGACGAATCCGATGGGGACGGTGATCGAAGCGGACGACATCGACACCCTGTTAGACGCCGTCGGCGCAGCGCACAAAGCCGTCGAAGGCGACCGGGTGAGTACATTCCTCAAGGTTGACGATAAGCGCACCACCGACCAACGCGCGCAGGACAAAGTGGACGCAGTGGAAGAACACCTCGGACACGAGGCCAAGCGAATACGCGAGGAGTGAGAGACAGTCGAGACGCTTTCGGACTACCAACGTCTTTACGAGGTGACGACTAATCCGCGTCTATGGACTCTATCAATCGCATGGCCATCGAACTCGTAGACGAGGCCATCGACTTCGCCGACGAACTTCGGGTAGACGTATACGAACTGGATACAGGGGCGACAGTCCTCGATTTCGGCGTCAATGCTGAGGGCGGCATCGAAGCCGGACTCCTCCTCTCGGAGATAGAGACGGCGGGTCTCGCCACGATTCAATCGCAGATGGGAGATGTTGCCGGTGCGCCTCGCCCCTACATCGAAGTTCAGACCGACCATCCCGCGCTTGCGCTCCTCTGTTCGCAGAAAGCCGGCTGGGAACTCGCCTTCGAGTCCGGATTCGAAGGACTCGGGTCGGGTCCCGCCCGCGCTCTCGTCGCCGAGGAGGACGAGTTCCACCAAGTGGAGTACTTCGACGAGTTCGACCTGACCGTCCTCGGCGTCGAAAGCATCGAACTGCCGGACGACGAAGTGGCAGAACACGTCGCCGAGACGGCGGGCGTCGAACCCAGCGGTGTCTTCCTGCCGACGTACGCCACTGGTTCGACAGTCGGAAGCGTGACGGCGGCCGCACGAGCGGCCGAACTTGCGGTCTTCCGCCTCTTCGAACTCGGCTACGACCCACGAAAGATTCTCTCTGCGTTCGGCGCTGCCCCTGTTGCTCCCGTCAGTTACGACGAAGGCGTGGCGATGGGTCGGACGAACGACGCGCTCGCGTACGGCGGCGAGGTCCATCTCACCGTCACCGAGGACTTTGACGATTTCGACGAGGTACCCTCGACGGCCGGTGAGGAGTACGGGACGCCGTTCGAGCAGATCTTCGAGGAGGCCGACTGGGACTTCTACGACATCCCGGCGACGGTGTTCGCGCCCGCGAAAGTCACCATTGACGTGGTAAATGGCCCGACGTACGTCCACGGCGAAACGGACGAAGAAATCCTCGCGGAGTCGTTCGGCATCCAACCGTGAAATTCAAACTCGTCCCCGAGGCTCCGGCGCAACTCGACTTCGTGGCGGACGCCCAGCGTGCAGTCCCGCTCGTCCCGGGTACGGAAGACGACTGTTGCGCCCGGTTGATGCGCCGTCTCGATTTCGAGAGCCGAGACGTCGCTCGGACGTGGCTCACCTTCCTGCGGGCGATGGAACTGGCCGACGAGACGGACGATGGAAGTTTCGTCCGGCGAGAGACTGACCCGACTGAAGCGCATCTCACGGACGCCTTCGAGCGACGCGTGTACGGCGCTTCGGACGTGCTTGCGCTCCTCGACGACGACCCGAAGACGATCGAAGACGTGTTCGACGGCTTCGAGGACCGCGTGCCCGTCTGGGAACACCATCGTGCGGCCGAGAACTGGCGCGACGTGTGGACCGAACGCGTCGGGCGGATTCTCGACTGGGCGGTGTTGCTGGACTTAGCGGAGCGGCGCGACGGCGGATACGTCGCGGCCAACGCACTCGACGCTGATCGCTGAACCACCTCAGACGCTACTCGCCGAGTCCGTCGATTCGTCGCGGCTGCTTCCGTCAGTCCCATCTCTAAGCCGGCGTATTCGCTCCGGAATCGGCGGGTGCGAATAGTGGAACGCGGCGTACCACGGATGCGGGAACGGATTACTCAGATTTTCGCCGGCCAGCGTCGTCAACGCGCGCGTCATCGACTCGGATTCGCCCATCGTCTGTGCGGCGAAGTCGTCCGCTTCGCGTTCGTGTGCGAGCGAGAGGCGATTCGTGAGTGGTGAAAGAAGCGACAGCATCGGTCCGGCGTAGAGAAGGCCGATGGCGAGTGCGGCGTACGTCACGGTTGGGAGCGCGAACGCTTCGTACACCCACTGGGAGGTCGTGACCCACCAGAGGAAGCCGAAGACGACACCCATCTGGACCGCCGACGCACCGAGCTGCTTCCAGATGTGCCCGCGCTTCCAGTGGGCGAGTTCGTGCGCTAGCACGGCCTGCACGGAGTCGTGGTCCATCTGCTCGACTAGCGTGTCGAACAGGACGACGCGCTTCGTCTCGCCGAAGCCGACGAAGTACGCGTTCGAGTGCGAAGAGCGCCGACTCGCGTCCATTTCGTACACTTGTTCGCATTCGAATCCGGCGCGGTCGAACACGTCGTCAACGGCGTCGCGGAGCGCTCCCGATTCGATCGGGTCGAAGTCGTTGAAAAGCGGCGCGATGAACCGCGGGTAGACGACCATCATCAGGAGCGAGAAACCGACGACGATAGCCCATCCGGCGACGGGCCACAGTGTCGGAAGCCGTTCGACAGCAGTGAGGACCACGCCGCCGATAACGGCCGAGAAAGCGACTGAGATGACGAGTCCGATGACGAAGTCGCGGAGCCAGAGACCGAGCGTCTGGTTGTTGAAACCGAACCGCTCTTCGACGACGAACGTCTCGTAGAGGTCGAACGGAGCGCCAAACAGCCGTGAGAGGACTACGGCTCCAATGAGGAGACCAACTCCCTGTAGGACCGTCGAGCGGCCGGTTTCGGTGAGCATCCCGACAACGTCACCGAATAGACCCGAAACGACGACGGCGAGGACGAGGACGACACCCAGCCACGACTGTATGCGGGATAGCGTCGTCTTCTGCCGCTGGTAGGCCAGCATGCGGTCTGGGTCGTCCACGTCGAGGCTCTCTCGAACCCACGACTCCGACTCGCGGATCGCGCGAGCCCCGTGTTTGAGGTTCAACACGTCCAGTCCGGTGAAGAGGAGTTCCGTCCCCGCGAGGAGGACAATAAGTAAGAGTGCCGCGAGCGATACCATGTCACGATGATAGGCGTGCCGACGGTTAACAGTTGTTTGTTCAAGTTTCTGACTAAAAGGAGGTCCGAACTAACAACTACTGAGACCCAATCCTACTTCTGAAGACATTAAGCCGACTCTGTTGTCGATTCGTTCTCCGCCAATATAACCCGGTTTGATGACTCGTTGTAGGCATAGGAAATATCGAGGCCTCCACAGTTGGTCGTCCCAGAGACGGTCCCCGCAAAATGAAGCTGGTCGGCCGATTTATCGTACTCAAGGGATGTAGTGTTCTGTTTCTCCCCACAGCCGCGTTCGAGTACATTCACCTCCCTGTCTGTAACGAACGGCGTACTCGCTCCGATTCCCAGACAACCGCTAGCAGCAACAAGCCCTGCACAAGTTCCGGGGAGGAATGCTCGGCGTTCCATTGAATCTCTATAAAGAGGAGCTTGGTTTTATTCTATGTATTTGTCATGAACTCGGCCGCTGGTGTGGCTGGTGTCTGTCGCGTCGTCAACCGTCGTGTGTTTGGTCCCGGGGTGATAGCAACGGTCGAGCGATCACCCATGGAAACACTCCTGCAGGTGGCCGTTTCACTCGAATCTATGACCGAACCACCTGTCGAAGCCGTCCTGTTCGACTTGGACGACACCCTCGTTCGCTACCGTCGATCACCGGGGTCGCTCCTCGGCGAGGCGTTCGAGGCGTGCGGGACGGACCACCTCTTCCCGGTCGAAGCGTACTACGACCGGTTCGAGGAGTTTGCTGATAGAACGTCGTCGATGGCGGAACTCCGCCGTGAGTGTTTCGCCGCCATCTGCGAGTCACGCGGGTACGACCCTGAGACGGGACGGCAAGTTGCCGACGCGTTCGCCGAGGCACGCGACCACCGGAACGTCGAGTTCCTTCCCGGTGCCGAGCACGTCCTCCGAACGTTTGCCGGACGCTACCGTCTCGGCGTCGTCACCAACGGCCCGCAAGACGCGCAGGCGCAGAAAATCGATGCGAGCGGTGTGGGCGAGTACGTTGAGACTGTCGTGTACGCGGGACACGAGACGGCAACCAAGCCCGCTCCCGACGCGTTCGCCCTCGCTCTCGACAGACTCGACGTCGCTCCGGAGAATGCCGTCCACGTCGGTAACTCCGTCGAGTCGGACGTGGCCGGGGCGAACGCGGCAGGAGTTGGTTCGGTGTGGGTGTCCGACTCCTCGGCGGACATCGAACCGATACCCGATGACGCTCCGGGTCCCGACGACCGAATCGAATCGGTCTCGGCGTTACTCCCGCCGCCCTGGTGAGACGCGTCCGACCTGCGGTGTTTCCGCTGTATCCGACGCACGCGAGCTGTCTCGAAGCCGTTCGAACCTGACTTGGCCGTCCGGAAGCGACACGTCGGCTACCTTGTATCCCGCCCGAAGCCACGCCTTCGAGTGCGGGTGTGACAGCGGGTCGTTCGTCCACCAGCGTTGCCACCGCCGGGCCTCGGTCGGAAGCGGTGCATCGAGGACGACTTCCAGTTCCGCAAACGTCCGTTCGACGCTATCGCGTTCGTGCTCCGTGAGGTAGTCGTACAGTTCCGAGAACTCGCCAGTCGGCGCGTCGTCCGGTCGGGTCGTTTCTCGGAACTCGAACGTGTCTGCCGCCGGTTCTGGAGTCTCGCCCGGTCTGTCCGCCGTCGATTCGGGAGTTTCCTCCAGACAATCGGCCGTCGGGTCCGGCGCATTCTCTGGACGGTCTGCTTTCGGCTCTGACACCGCCGTCGGATGATCCGCTGTCTCGTTCGTCTCGTCGGAGGTGTTTTTGTTCCACTCGGGGTCAATCGCCGTGATGAGGTCGTCTTTGATGATTCGGCGAAGCGCGCGGTTTTCCGCTTCTGTTCCCTCGAAGTCGTCCGTCGCGTGCAGGTGAATAGAAACCCGATCACCGGCACGGACGGCGTGGAAAATGCCGGTGTTCAGCCGACAGTTCGTCCCCTGCCCGCCTTCGAAGCAGTTCGCAGGCGAAATGCGACCGTACCCGTTCGTAAACTGGTCGTAGAGGTCTTTCGTCTCACCGACGTAGACGACTTCGTCCGCAACGGCAATGACGTAGACGCCGGAACAGTGCGTCCCGTCGTCGGGGACGCCGAACGAACAGAACGGTCCCCATCCGTAGTCGTGAACGGCCTTCTCGTCGCGCTTTGCGTACTCCGACTGCGGGACGTGGATATCGATTACGCCCCTCTCTGTCCGGTCGGGTTCGATGTCACACACCCGGCCGAACGCGTACCCACACAGTTCCATGGGTTGCCTCTCGGCGGGAGCGACAAAAGCTTTCAGAACAGATTACTGTTTCTGATAACTGAACGCTCGTACTGGCCCGGGACTCGCCGGCGTCGGAATGCACGGAGACGCCGCACGAGGCGGACACTCTCATGCGGACGGGTGCCGTCTTTTCCCGGTGATCGCTCACGGACGGTTTCACCGGGTCCGCGATAATCGGTGGCTCTCTAGGGTCGCGATAACCAGTATCTCGTTACAACCGCCCGCATCAGCCCTCGTGAATCTCGGTGACGGTCCCGACGCCTTTCGAACTTCCCTCGCGGAAGACGAACCGTTGTCCCTTCTCGACGAGATACGGACGGAACTTGAACTCCACCGTCGCGTGGCCGGTGTCGCCGGGAAGCAGTTGCCCGCCGTCGGGATGGAAGACGACGGCTTCGCTCACGGTTTCGAGGTGGACGACCGGTTCGTAACCGTCACGGATGCGCGTCGGATGGTTCAACACCATCACGTCCGCCTCGAACGACCGAACTGGCGTCGGATCGGCGTCAGCAGGCAACAACACCATTCCGCGTTCGATCTCCGATTCCTTCACACCTTTCAGGGCGATGCCGACGATACGACCCGATTTCGCTCGATCCACGCGGTGGTAGTGCATCTCGATAGAGCGCACCTCCACTTGGCGGAACGACCCGTCCGCCATGGGACCGACGAGTAGTTCGTCGCCTGCCTCGACGCTTCCGGAGTTGACGGTTCCGGAGGCAACTGCGCCGACGCCGGTCACCGAGTACGTCCGGTCGATGTACATCCGGAAGTCCTCACGGGCTTCCGAGGTGGTCTTCGGCAGTCGCTGGAAGAACGAGTCCAACTCGTCGAGACCGTCCATCGTCACCGCGCTCGTCTGAACGACGGGAACCACAGCGGAACTGATCTCCTCGACGGCCGCTTCGACGCCGTGGCGTTCGACGGGAAGCGGCGTTCGCTCGACATCGCGCAGGAGGCGTTCGACTTCACGTTCGACCTCCAGAACGCGCTCGTCGCTCACGGCGTCCGTCTTCGTTAGGGCGACGACAGTCGGCAGTTCCATCGCCAACAGGATGCCGAGGTGTTCGCGCGTCGTCCTCGTGGGGCCGTCGTCCGCCGCGACGACGAGAAGGCCGTAGTCGAGGCGTTGGCCGACGAGTCCGCGAATCGTGGTGCGAAGCCACGGTTCGTGGCCGACGGTATCGACGAACGAAACGAGTCGGTCCGACTCTTGGACGACGCGGGCACGGTCGGACTTTCGGTGTGGATTGTGCAGGTGGATGGGACCGTCGTCGTCGAAGCCGTAGACGGCGTACGAGAGGTCCGCGGAGAGACCGCGTTCGACTTCGTGCGGTTGGACATCGAGGAAGCCGCGCGTTCCGCCCTCTCCGTTGTCGGCCTGTCCCGTGACGAGTGAACCGACAAGCGTCGATTTACCGTGGTCTACGTGACCCGCCGTGCCGACGACGATGTGATCGTCGTCCGCATCGAGGGCGGTTCCCTCTTTCACCGTGGCGACGCCGACGAGACCGTTAGATGAGGCCTCTCCGACGCCCCATGTCTCTACGTCTTCGATGTGCGCTCCGGCTTCGTCAGCGAGGATGGAAAGCACGTCCATCGACTCGGAGAATGCGTCGGGAGAGATACCCGCGATACCACCATCGTCTGTGACGCCGACGACGTACGTCGCTGTCCCGTCGCCGGATAGCACTCGGTGTCGGAGTTGAGCGGCGAGACTCTCCAATCGGCCGTCTGCGAGGTGGACCGAGCGGGAGAGTCGTTCTTTGAACTCGATATTTCCGCCTTCCTCTTCGCCGCGCTCAAGGGCCTCGTGCAAGACGGCCCGATCAGCGCTCATGGGCGCGGGTATGAGAGGACTGGCTAAAACGCTTTCCGTGTCGTGGTAATCCATATCACAATAGAGATATGGTCTCTGTAGAGTTCTGTGGACGTATTTTGGGCGAGGATGTGACTCTCAGCCACGGAATGTAGCGAACGAGTTCGGAGCGATTCCAACGCGGTTCCAAATCAGAGACTCAGTCTGAGAGTCGCTCGTACGCGCGATTCACTCGCTTGAACTCCTCTTTGCTCCCCGATTCAGTGTCGGGATGGACTTCTTTGACCATGCGCCGGTAGGCGTCTTTGACCTCCTCGGTCGTCGCCGAGGGGTCGAGTCCGAGGGTTCGATACGCCTCTCTCGCCGACGGTCTGTCCGGCGATTGGTCGGGAGTCGTGCGTCGAGAGCGTCGTCCGGTTCTACGACTGTCGGTGTTCGTCGCTGACCGACGGCCGGGGCCGAATCCCTCGAAGTCGTTCGGACCACGTGAGGCGGCGTTCGGGCCGGATCGTGCCCGTCTCCGCGTTTGCTCCTGTCGAATCCGCGCTTGGAACCTCCCGCTGGCGTGGTCCCACATGAGGTACGTAGTCACGATGAACGGGACGGCGGCAACGAGGAGGAACAACTGATAGACGAAACCGAGGACAATGAGGAGCATAGCGATGCCGGCGAACACCGCCGCGAGGCCCATCACTAGAGTGTCCCGGTCCACAGTCTGGGTTGGACTCGGAGGACTGTAAGCGTCTCGCCACCCCCAAGAAGTAGATACCTCCCGAACCTAGTGCCGCGTATGAGCCTCTCCGGACTCTGTCAGGTGTGTGAGTCGCGTGAGGCCACGCACACCTGCGTCCAGTGCGGAACGGCGGCGTGCGACGACCATTTCGACCGGGCCAGCAATCTTTGTGTTCGCTGTGCCGACCGTTCAGGGAGGGGAGATATCTCACCCGCCGGAAGCGAGGTGGACGAAGACGACGTTCACCGAATCTGATGGGCAAAACGGCTACCATTCTCCACGGTATGTTTCCAGTATGAGTCAAGCAGTAGATGACTACGAGTGTCCGGCCTGCGAGGCGATGTTCACAGACGAAGATGCTCTCCGAGACCACCTCTACACGGTCGGTCTCGTCTACTGACTGTCGCGGTACTGGTTGAGTCGCTTTTTCAGCCGACGCGCCGCGTCGCCAGCGCCGCGCGCGAACTCCTCTCCGTTGTCCTCTCCGGCGAAGATGATACCGCGCGAGGAGTTCACCAGACCAACGCCGTCAGCCAGCCCGAACTCCACTGCGGCTTCGGCGTCACCGCCCTGCGCGCCGATTCCGGGCACCAAGAACGGAAGGTCCGGGACCTGTTCTCGAATCGACTCCAACTCGTCAGGTGCCGTCGCGCCGACGACCAAGCCGACGTTATCGTTGCGGTTCCAGAGGTCCGCGAGAGCGGCGACTCGTTCGTACACCCGTTCGCCCGAATCGAGTTCGAGGTCCTGTAAGTCCTCGCCGCCGGGGTTTGAGGTTCGACAGAGGATGAAGACGCCCTTGTCGCCCCGGTCGAGGAAGGGTTGCAGCGAGTCGCGGCCCATGTAGGGGTTGACGGTGATTGCGTCTACCTCATCCAGCAGTTTCGCGTACTGGCGAGTCGTGTTGCCGATGTCGGCGCGCTTTGCATCCAAGAGGACGGGTACGTCCTTTCCGTGTGCGTAAGCGATGGTCTCGCGGAGCGCCCGCCAGCCGTCGGCGTCCTCGTAGAACGCGGCGTTCGGCTTGTAACACGCGGCGTGTTCGTGCGTCGCGTCGATGATACGTCGGTTGAACGCCCAACGCGGTAGGTCCTTCTCGTGCAGGTGGTCAGGAATACGGGACAGGTCAGAATCCAATCCGACCGAGACGACGCTGTCGGTCTGTTGGATGCGGTCAGCGAGACGTTCGAAGAACGCTTGGGCCATTGACGGTGGTGGACGCTCCGCCACCGAGAAGATTACCCTTCGCACCGAAGCAGAACTGACAGCAGTTCTCGACGTTCGGCGTTATGTCTCGCCCGTCCGGAAGGAGAAGTCCAGACTCGGCGCGCTGTGCGTCAGCGACCCCATCGATACCACGTCCACGCCCGTCGCGGCGTAGTCTGCAACGGTGTCGAGGGTAATTCCACCGCTCGCCTCCGCGAGGACGCTATCGGGCAGTCGTTCGACGCCGTCGCGCACCTCGTCGGGCGAGAGGTTGTCGAAGAGAACGATGTCTGTACCCGCGTCGGCGGCGCGTGCGCCCATCTCGGGCGACTCGACTTCGACTTCGAGTTTCGTGGCGAACGACTTTCGCTCGCGGAAGCGCTCGATGGCTCCTTCGAGACCCATCTCGGCGACGTGGTTGTCCTTGACCATCACCATCCCCGAGAGGGTGAGTCGGTGGGTGTCACCGCCGCCTGCGACGACGGCGCGCTTTTCGACACCGCGGAGGCCGGGCGTCGTCTTCCGCGTGGCGGCGACACGAGCGTCCGGATTCGCCTCGTGAGCGGCCTCGACCGCTCGTCGCGTCCGCGTTGCGACACCGGACGCGTGGCCGACGACGTTGACAGCGACGCGTTCGCCGCGGAGCGTCTCGCGGGCGGGTCCGGACGTTTCGAGGACGACAGCGCCGGGTTCGACGCTCGCACCGTCGTCAACGGCGGGCGTCGCCGCCACGCCGAGGTAGTCGAAGACGGTCACGGCGGCGTCGAGTCCGGCGACGACGCCCGACTCTTTCGCCACCAATCGCCCGGTCGTCTCGCCGGGCACGTCGTTCGTCACGTCGCGGTGGCCGACATCTTCTCGAAGCCACCGTTCGACCGTCTCAGTCGTCAGCACGCGCCCCTCCGTTCGCCGATCCTTCGGCATCCGCGTCTACGACGTGGTGACACCCGGCCGAGGGGGCTTCCGAGGCCGCCCGCGCGACCAAGAGGGCGCACACTGTCGCGTTCCGGAGTTCGTACAGCGACCGGGAGACGCGGGTTCGCGTGTAGGCGTCAACCTCGCCTTTCAGACGCCGGATTGTCGAGCGGGCCTGTTCGAGGTCGGCGTGCGTTCGCTCGACGCCAACGGCTGAGTCCATCGTCTCGCGGAGGCGAGCGTACTTCGCGGAAGCGAACTCGTCTGGTAGTTCCGGGTCACTATCGAGCGGTTCCTGCGTTTCGATCCGTTCTGCGGCGTCCGCGCCTGCGTCCGCGGCCGTCTCGCCCGCACGAAGTCCCCAGACGAGTCCTTCCAGCAGACTGGTCGAAGCGAGGCGGTTCGCGCCGTGGACGCCGGTTCGGGCGCACTCGCCCGCAGCGAACAGGCGGTCCAGCGTCGTCCGTCCGCGTTCGTCTACGGCGATGCCACCGCAGAGGTAGTGTTCTGCGGGCGCGACCGGAATTCCGTCTTCGGGATCCACGTCGCGTTCGTCGCATAGCTCAGCTAAATCGGGGAATTCGGTTCGGAAGTCCGGTTCGACCGGCGACACGTCGAGACGAACCTCGCCGGTCCGGTCGCGTTCGTCCTTGACAGCGCGGGCGACCACGTCCCGTGGTGCGAGTTCGGCGTCGTCGTGAACGCCGGGCATGAACCGTTCTCCCTCGCCGTTTCTGAGAACCGCACCCTCGCCGCGAACGGCCTCGCTGACGAGGAACGGGTCGTCTCCGGGGTACGCTGTCGGGTGGAACTGCACGTACTGCATGTCTGCGATGCGTGCCCCGGCGAACGCGGCCATCGCCACGCCGTCACCCGTCGCGCCGTCGGGATTCGTGGTCGTGCCGTAACACGCGCCGATGCCGCCCGTAGCGAGCACCGTCGCACCGGCGAACACCGGTTCGACTGATCCTTCCCGGAGGAGGTGAACACCGTGGACGCGTCCCTCGTGCGTCAGGAAGTCAAGCGCCATCGCGTCTTCGAGGAACGTCACGCCGTCGTGGTCGCGGAGATGGTTCAGGAACGGACGGAGGACGTGCCCGCCGGTGCTGGCGTTCACGTGCAGAATGCGACGCTCCGAGTGGGCCGCCTCCCGACCATGGTCGTAGTCGTCGAGCCCTGCTCCCGCCGGCGCGCCGTCGAACGGAACGCCGATCGTGTCAACGAGAACGTCTTCGACGGCATCGCGGGCGTCACCGACGAGGATATCGACCGCTTCGGGGTCGGCGGTGCCGTCGCTCGCATCGAGAACATCCTCACGGAACGTTTCCGGGTCCTCGCCCGTGACGGCGATGCCACCCTGCGCCCAGTCCGTCGAGGCGTCTTCGGGCGCGGTGGCTTTCGTCGCTACGAGGACGTTCGCGCCCGAACGGGCCGCGGCGAGCGCCGCCGCACACCCGGCGATGCCAGACCCGACGACCAGTACGTCAGTCTCGCGGGCATCTGCTCCCGTTTCGGTGGTCGATTCGCTCATAGTTCGAGCATCCGTTCGAGGGCCACTGCGGCCAGTTCTTTCTCGCGTTCTGCGACTTCGACCACGTTGTGTACCTCGTCCTCAGCGAGCGATTCGAGCAACCACGTGAGGTAGTTCGGATCGATCTGTCGCATCGCGTTGCAGTCCATACAGGCGTCGCCGCAGAGAGGAACGACGTTCACCTCGGGATGCCACCGCTGGAGATGGTTTACGAGGTGGATCTCGGTGCCGATAGCCCACGTCTCACCGGGGTCAGCGTTCGCGATGGTGTCGCAGATTTGGCTCGTCGAACCGGCCTCGTCGGCGGCGACGACGACTTCTCTCCGACACTCGGGGTGGACGATAACGTTCGCGTCGTGTTCCTCGCGGACCTCTTCGATGTGTTCGGCGCGGAAGCGTTCGTGAACCTGACAGTAGCCGTCCCACAGAACTACGTCGGCGTCGGCCACGTCCGTCGCATCGGGTGCCTCGGGGTTCCACGGGTCCCACTCGGCCACAGAGTCCATTCCGAGTTCGGCGGCGGTGTTGCGGCCGAGGTGCTTATCAGGGAGGAAAAGCACCACGTCGCCGCGTTCGAACGCCCACTCGAACGCGTCGGCGGCGTTCGAGGAGGTGCAGACGAGGCCGCCCTGTTCGGCACAGAACGCCTTCAAGTCGGCGTAAGAGTTCATGTACGTGATCGGAATCACGTCTCTGTCGCCCGTGGCGGCGTCTATCTGCTCCCACGCGGCGTCAACCTGCAGGGCCTCTGCCATCCCGGCCATCGGACAGGACGCCTCCATCGAGGGGAGAAGCACTGTCTGGTCGTCGTCGGTGATGATGTCCGCGCTTTCCGCCATGAACGTCACACCGGCGAAGACGACGTACTCCGCGTCAGACTCCGCCGCGCGCTTAGACAGTTCGTAAGAGTCACCGATGAAGTCGGCGTGTTCGACGATTTCGCGGCGTTGGTAGTTGTGCCCGAGGACGATGACGTCGTCGCCGAGTTCCTCGCGCGCCGCCTCGATTCTCGTCGTTCTGTCCGCCTCGGTCAGGTCCCGGTACGCCTCCGGAAGCCGTTCGAGGTTGTCGTACTTGAAGAGACTCAGGTCCGACTCGAATCCCGCTGTTTCTAATCGTGCCATAGGTTTCCCGTCTCAGGGTTACTGTCTCCTCAAACCCGACCGATGAAAAATATTTTTCTTCAGACTATCGATTGCCGCTTCGTACTATGCGGTAATCACTCGCACCAGAACGGCACCTCCTCGTTATTTCGGGAGAGAGTAACTACTCACCGATAGGTGCTGTTGAAGAAAATTTTTGTTCAGTGTGTCGCTCGGGGTCTACACGTCGCGGTCATAGACGACTTGTCCGCCAACGATAGTCGCTGAAACGTCGATATCGCGTATCGAGTCGGATTCCCACGGGGACGCAGCCAGAATCGTCAGGTCCGCTTTCTTGCCCGTCTCGATGGTACCGAGTCGATCCTCGTCGAATCCAGCGTACGCTGCGCCGGTCGTGTACGCGCGGAGCGCCTCGGTGACGCCCAGTCGTTGTTCCTCGGCAGGTGCGTTAACCGCCCAGTGAACGCCGAGAAGCGGGTCCAACGGCATGCAGTCGCTTCCGAACGCGAGTGGGACGTCCGCCTCGGTGAAGGCGGCGTAGCGGTTCGTCTTCGTTCGTCTCTCGCCGAGGCGCGCGTCGTACAGGCCCCCCGCTTCGGCCCATTTGAGGAAGTTGGGTTGGACAGAGGCGACGATTCCCGACTCCGCAAACCGTCGGATTGCATCGTCGTCCGCGAGTTCCGCGTGTTCGACGCGGTGACGGCTTTTTTCCGGATTCTCGCAGTCCTCATAGGCATCAAGGACGGCGTGGACCGCTTCGTCACCGATAGCGTGCGCCGACAGTTGCAGGTCGTGCGCGTCCGCCCGAGAAACGATTTCGGCCAACTCCTCGGGATCTACCACCCATGTCCCCGTTTCCGTCTCGTCGTCGCTGTACGGTTCCGAGAGTTTCGCCGTCCGCCCGCCGAACGACCCGTCGGTGAACGTCTTTATCGCGCCGACGCGGACCATCTCGCTCCCGTGATTCGTCCGCAGTCCGGCGTCGATAACGCTGTCGAGGTGGTCCGCCCAGTAATTGATGCGGACGCGAAGCGTCAGGTCGTCTGCCTTGTCTAACTCGCGGTAGACGCTCGGTTTGTGGGAGGTGCGCGTCATGTCGTGGACGCCGGTGACGCCCCGTTCGTTGGCTGCCGCCTGCGCAGCGCGGAGCAGTTTCTCTGTCTGCTCCTCGTCAGGTTGTATCTCCTCGTACACCACGTCAACTGCCTCCTCGACGATAACGCCGGTTGGATTCCCTCCTTCAGCGCGTACGTCGGCGTCCGGCATCGCGTCGCGGTGCTTGGCAAGTGCGACGGAGTTCAGCGAGGCGACGTGCATGTCCTCGCGGAAGGCGGCAACCGGTTGGTCCGTCGAGACAGCATCTAAATCCTCGCGCGTGAGGTACCGGGAGTCGTCCCACGTGCTTTCATCGTACCCGTAGCCCAGAATCCACTCGTCGGTGTCGTCCTCGTTGCCGTTTCCGGCGTCGGAGATGGACGCCAATTCGTCGCCCCGGGCGCGGAGACGGTCCACACAGTCGTCCGGACCGGAGGCCCCCGAGAGGTCAGCGTGGACGAGTGATCGGCCGACCATGTCGAGGTGGGTGTGGGCGTCGATAAAGCCGGGAAGGACCACGTCGCCAGCGAGGTCTATCGTCTCCGTGTCGGTGCCGACGAGAAACTGCACGTCGTAACTCTCGCCGAGGCGAACGATTCGGCCGTCTCGAACGGCCATCGCCTCGTACGTCTCGTCCGGGTCCGTAAGCGTGTGAATCTCGCCGTCGAGGAGGACGAGGTCCGCGGCGTCGGTCATGTCTCACGACGTGACGGGGACGAGCAAAACCGTTGGGGTGGCGGTTACGATGGGAACGCGAAGAGCGACCGATAACGGTTAGGGAGTGCGCAAAATACTCGGGGGCATGACCGATTCTACTCCTTCAGCGGCCGAGGACCTTGCCGAACGCGTCCGAGCGGGCGAATTGCGATTTCACGAACTCGAAGACCACACGGACGCAGACACGGCGACGGCCGCCCGTCGTCTCCTCGTTGAGGAACAGTCGGACGCCTCGCTGGATGTCGTCGGCGACTACGGCTTCCCCGCCGAACGTGCCGACCCGAACATCGAAAACATGGTCGGAGCCGTACAGGTGCCGATGGGCGTCGCCGGACCCGTCCGCATCCGTGGCGGCCGACTCGACGGCGAACGCTACCTCCCCCTTGCCACGACGGAGGGCGCACTGCTGGCCAGCGTCAACCGCGGCTGTTCCGTTCTGAACGACGCTGGTGGCGCGAACGTGCGCATCCTCAAATCGGGGATGACCCGCGCGCCGGTGTTCCGCGTCGCAGACGTGGTGGAGGCCGAGGCGCTGGTCGAGTGGGTCCGCGACAACCGTGACGCGCTCCGCGAGGCGGCAGAGGAGACGACCAACCACGGCGAACTGCTGGACGTGACGCCGTACGTCGTCGGCAACTCTGTCCACCTGCGCTTCCGCTACGACACGAAGGACGCGATGGGGATGAACATGGTCACCATCGCCACACGGGCAGCCTGTGAACTCGTTGAGGACGAGACGGACGCCTCCCTCGTGGCCCTCTCGGGCAACCTCTGCACCGACAAGAAACCCGCGGCGATCAACGCTGTCGAGGGACGCGGGCGCTCGGTCACCACCGACGTGACCATCCCACGCGAAGTGGTCGAAGACCGCCTGCACACGACCCCCGAAGCGGTGGCCGAACTCAACACCCGAAAGAACCTCGTCGGCTCCGCAAAGGCGGCCAGTCTCGGCTTCAACGCCCACGTCGCAAACGTCGTCGCCGCGATGTTCCTCGCCACCGGGCAGGACGAGGCGCAAGTCGTGGAGGGCGCAAACGCCATCACCACTGCCGAGGTGCAGGACGGTGACCTCTACGTCTCCATCTCCATCGCCAGCCTCGAAGTCGGTACCGTCGGTGGCGGGACGAAACTCCCGACGCAGGCCGAAGGACTCGACGTACTGGGCGTCCGCGGCGGCGGCGACCCCGCGGGATCGAACGCCGACGCTCTCGCGGAAGCTATCGCTGTCGGCTCTTTGGCGGGCGAACTCTCCTTGCTCTCCGCGCTGGCGTCGCGGCACCTCTCCAGCGCGCACGCTGAACTCGGACGGTAGCGCGGCGTTCGCGCTTGCGGTGCCTCGTACGCTGTGTCCCCGCACACCGCTTACTCGCCGAACAGCGACGAAAGAACGCGCCGCTCCGCCCGCCGGAGATGTTCGGACGCGGTCGCAGTCGCGCATCCGACTTCGTCTGCGACAGCTGCCGTCGTCGCTTCGCGGGGCACGTCGTAGTACCCGACCCGGAGTGCGGCCTGCACCGTTTCTCGTTGCCGCGGCGAGAGTGACCTTCCGGGGTCGTCCGCAGCGACTCGCCCTGTCCCGACTGCATCGATAGTCACCGTCACGCCCTCAGGGACGCCCTCGACTGCGGCCTGTATCGCGGCGTCAGTCCCGACCAGCGTGAACGTACTGCTCCCGTCGTCGTGACACTCGATAGGCGGTACGGTGAGGATATCCTCTCGCGTGAAGTTCTCGAACAGCGCGCGCCCCGCGGTGATACCGTCGGCGGCGAGAAAGCAGTACGCCTCCTCGTCGCCGTTCGGGAACAACTCGAAGTCGCGCACGTTCTCGGCGGTTTCGAGTTCGTCGCCGAGTCGCTCGTACGCTCCGCGGACAAGAAGCAAGAAACCGACGGGCGGTTCCGTAACGTTCCAGTTGACGATGTACACCTCCGAGAGATACGTCGCCTGCTGTGTGAGAAGACGGTAGACGGGAGGGAGATACGCGTTGGGTGGGGAAAGCGTGATTCGGACTCGCTTCATACGGACCACCCCAACACGCGAACACAAAACGTCGTCGGGGAACGTCGCTGCGAGACGGCGGCCGCGCTTGACGCTCCGTGCGGGACAGATAAACCCCTCGTACGTATTCGGCTGAATCGACTTCGCCATGGAGTCCAGTCATCTTCATATGCGACAGAACGTTGGTGAATCCGACCGAATCCTGCGAGGCGTCCTCGGTGTCTGGTTAGTCGCTGTCGCCGTCTCGGCCCTCCGCGTGGGACGGCGAACGACGGCGGCCATCACCGGACTCGCGGGTCTCGGGTTACTCCAGAACGCCGCCACAGGGTTCTGTGGCGGTAATCGACTGTTCGGTATCGATACGACGCGTAGTGACGAGGTGGCTGGCGACGAGGAGACTGGTGAAAAGTGAATTAGACGGCAGCGCCTTCGATTCGATCCTCAGCCCGTTGTCTCGTCTGTTCCGGTCATCTCGCTGCCGAACGGCCAGACGACGATCACCGTTCCGACGACGAGGAGTACGACACCTCCGACGACGAGCGCGAGACCGGTCTCCGTCGCGTATCCGGCGGCGACGCCGAGTGCGAGTGACACCCACCCGAGGCCGGAGAGCGACAGTCCGGCCCCGCGACGGCGTTGTCCCTGTATGATCGCCGCCGCGGCGAGGATCGTATAGCCCACGAGGTAAGCGAGACCGGCGAGGACGAACCGCTGGTCGAGGAGAGCAACGACACCGCCGCCGACGAAACAGGCCGCGACGAGCGCGCGCACCATAACGCCGACGGGCGCGGGCAACGAGTCAGTCATACCTCCTCGTCGGTTGAGTAGCCGACAAAGCGTTTCGTTTCTGGTCTGTCCGACGGTGACATCACCGACACGATTTCACTTCCGCCGAACCGGTCACTTTCACCGCGCACCCATGGCTCGCTTTTACCCGTCTTTCGTCCGTCACTACGAACACGTTCGCGGCGGGTTCCCCGCCCCGCCGCGGACGTTCCGTGTCATGTCCCCCCGAACGAACGCACCAGCGATGGTTCCCGCTGGTTCCGGCCCGTCGGACGCGACGGCTAACGCGCGCGATGCCGAGAGCGAGGATGACGACTCTTCGGACATCCGGACGGCGACGCGGCTCCTCCGACTCGTGAAACTCGTCTTGGGCGTCCTCGTCTCGCTTTTGACCGCGCTGAAACTGCTCGGTCTGCTTTAAGCGACCCGAGTGTACATCTCAACTCGCCTCTTCTCAGCGTCGTCTCAGAGCAACCGGTACCGCCCGCGCGACTCGGACACCTCGCCGCGCCGAGTCAGTTTTTCGAGGACGTTGCGTGCCGCCTCGCCGGGGACGCCGTGTTCCTCGGCGTAAGCGACCACCTCCTCTTCTGTCGGTCGGTCCTCTTTGCGGAGGGCCTCCCGAACCACGTCGAGCCGGTTCGAAGACGACGTTTGACCCTGCATCGCCTGTTCACCCGCTGACGCGACCTCGTCGGCGTCGAGACCGGATGCTTCGAGATACTCCGCGTCGTCGATGCCGGATTCCTCGACCAGCGATTCCATCTCCGAAATGTGCGCCGTTTTGGCGAACGCCTCGCTGTCGCCGTGTTTCTTGGCGAGGAGGGCCGCACGCGCCTGCCTAGCCGCCTCTCGATCCTCAGTTTCGAGGAATTTCCGTAGCTTCTTCGTTTGATGCGTCCGTCCACAGCGCGGACAGTTTGCCGTCTTCGACTGCCTCGGGTCCGTGAGCAGCCACATACTGCCGCACTCTGAACAGCCGACCACCGCGTACATACGCTCGCTTCCGCGTCGTCGGATTTGAACCTTGGCACCGGTCGTGCGCTCACGCCAGATCATGCCAACTAGCATCTATATAAATTGTACCATGGACTTAATCGAGGCAAAGAGACGGTTGAGGGCGTTGATCCTTCAGTTCGCCGCGGGCGATAGCCGACCGGGCCGAGTAGTTACGATGGCGCAACGACTTCCAGTTTCAGTCGTTCCGGACCCTCGAAGTAGACGGCGTAGTGGTCGTCGCCGCCCGCGTACGGGTGGGCATCCTCGTAGAGTATCGTCACACCGCGTTCGCGGAGCTGTCTGGTGAGTTCGTCTACGTGTGCCCGCGATTCAGCGTGGAAGGCGAGGTGGTTCAGCCCCGGCGTCCGGCGGTGGAAATCGTTGTCGCGGTACTCGTCGGGCGCTTCGACCACGACCAGATACGTCGGTCCCAACTTCCACGACTGGCCCGACTCCCATCGCTGGTACCGTTCGTAGCCGAGTTCACCGAGAAACCATTCGTAGAACTCGATTGCCGAATCGAGATCCGCCGCGTACAGTTCGACGTGGTGGAGCATTCCCGCGGGGCCGTCGCTAGGAGACATACGGGGAGGCCGTCAGCGACGAACAAAATATGTGGGGAGTTCGGCGGTCGAAAACTCGGTTACGCGAGTTCGTTGATGTTCTCGACGATCTTCTCGGCGAACTCGCTCGTGGCGAGTTTGTTGCCGCCTTCGATCTGCCGTTCGAGGTCGTACGTCACGTCGCCCTCGGAGATGGTTTTCTCGACTGCGTCGCGGATGAGTTTGCCAGCGTCTTTCCAGCCCATGTACTCGAACATGAGACGGCCGGAGAGAATCATCGCGGTCGGGTTGACCTTGTCTTCGCCGGCGTATTTGGGTGCAGAGCCGTGGACCGGTTCTGCGAGACAGAGACCTTCACCGAAGTTCGCACCGGGTGCGATGCCGAGACCACCGATCTGAGCACCTGCGGCGTCAGACATGTAGTCGCCGTTCAGGTTCATCGTGGCGATGACGTCGTAGTCGGCGGTGCGGGTGAGAAGCTGCTGGAGCATGTTGTCCGCGATGCGGTCCTTGACGACAATCTTGTCCTCTGGCTTCTCGCCGTCGTACTCTTCCCAGAGTTCGTCCTCGGTGATGGTGACGTCGCCGAACTCCTCTGCGGCGAGTTCGTAGCCCCAGTCACGGAAGGCACCCTCGGTGAACTTCATGATGTTACCCTTGTGGACGAGGGTGACGGAGTCGCGGTCGTTCTCGATGGCGTACTCGATGGCCTCGCGGACGAGACGCTTCGTTCCGAACTCGGTGATAGGCTTAATTCCGATGCCGACGGGGCCGTCGTGGATGACGTCGTCGTGGCCCATCTCCTCTTCGACGAACTCCTTGACCTGCTGGACTTCGTCGGTACCGGCTTCCCACTCGATGCCGGCGTACACGTCCTCGGTGTTCTCACGGAACGTGACCATGTCCATCGCCGAGGGGTTCTTGACGGGCGACGGGACGCCGTCGAGGTGGTACGTCGGGCGGACGTTCGCGTAGAGGTCGAGCTTTTTGCGGAGCGCGACGTTGAGCGAGCGGAAACCAGCACCAACAGGCGTCGTGAGCGGGCCTTTGATCGCAACGCGGTGGTCTTTGATCGCCTGCACCGTGTCCTCGGGCAGGTTCTCGTCGTACTTCTTGCGGGCGGACTCGCCTGCGTATACGCGGAGCCACTCGATGGAGCGACCGGTCGCCTCTGCGGCGGCGTCAAGTACCTTCTGTGCGGCCGGACCGACGTCCGTGCCGATACCGTCGCCGTGAATAATCGGAATAATCGGGTTGTCGGGAACCGACAGCTCACCCGTCTCCTCGTCGGCGAGCGTGATCTTCTCCCCGTTCTCGGGAACTTCGATCTGGTCGTAGCTCATGAACAATCCCCTGTTTCCTGACCGACGGTAAAGTATTGCCGTTCTCTCGCTTCCGGCGAGCGTCGCCGCTTCATCCCTGTTGTACGGCAATCGTGACTCGACCGCCACGCCGAGAACCGGAGTCGTTGCTGTTTTGACCTCCCCTATCGTCGCCGGTGCCATGCGAGTTATCGTTCACGGGGGCGCAGGTGGCGTCCCAGACGAACCGGATCCGAGACAACAGACAGTTGACGAAGCGGCTGAAACGGGTGCCGCCCGTGAAACGCCAATCGACGCCGTCGAGGCAGCTATCCGGGTCATGGAGTCGGACCCCGCGTTCAACGCTGGCGTCGGCGGTGCAGTCCAATCCGATGGCCGGGTCCGAACGGACGCCGGCGTGATGACGAGCGACCGCGAGACGGGCGCGGTGGCGGGCATGGACGGTGTCGAACACGCTGTCTCCGTTGCCCGCGTCGTCATGGAAGAGACGCCGCATATCTTCGTCGCGGGCGACCCTGCCGTGGATGTCGCGGCCGATTTCGGTATCGAGACGGACGTGAACCTGTTCACGCCCGAGACGCGCGAACGCTGGAACGACGCGACCCCGCCAGAAGGAACGTCTCAGGATCACTTGGCGTGGTTAGACGACAAATTCGGTCAGTCGAGTGCCACCGCCTCGAACGATGCGGACCTCTCGGATCACGACACCGTCGGTGCCGTCGCCTTCGACGGGCGGGACTTCGCTGCCGCCACCTCCACCGGCGGGCGATGGTTCGCACTCGCCGGACGCGTCGGCGACGTGCCGCAAGTCGGCTCCGGGTTCTACGCGGCTCCCGCGGGGGCCGCCTCTGCGACGGGTGCGGGCGAGGATATCGCCAAGACGACGCTCACCCGGCGTGCGGTTCGGCACCTCGAACGCGGCGAGGACGCGCAGTCGGCCGCCGAGTTAGCTATCGAGGAGTTCGCCGAACTCACCGGGTCGGGGGCGGGCGTCATCGTCGCGGACGACGAAGGCGTCGGCAGCGCGTACAACACCGAAGGGATGCAGACCGGCGTCGCCGAACGGTAGTCTTCGAGACTCGCGGCGAGTCGCGTGGCCCCCACGAGCCACGAACTTACCTGCCGTCGTGTCGTATAGTTGTCTCATGTCATCGCAGTGGACTGCCGACGACGTTCCAGACTGCTCGGGGAAGACGGTGGTAGTGACCGGCGCGAACAGCGGCCTCGGCTACGAGGCGACGAAGGCGTTGGCGGCGAAAGGCGCACACGTCGTGATGGCCGTCCGGAGTCCCGAACGCGGCCGCGAGGCCGCCCACGCGGTGCAGGACGCGGTGGCCGATGCCGACCTCACGTTGGCGAAACTCGACCTCGCGGACCTCGACTCAGTCCGTCGGTTCTCCGAGTGGTTCCACGACACGTTCGACGAACTGCACGTCCTCGCCAACAACGCAGGCGTGATGGCGATTCCGCGCCGCGAAACCGAACAGGGCTTCGAGATGCAGTTCGGCGTCAACCATCTCGGCCACTTCGCGCTCACCGGTCTCCTCCTCGATAGACTCCGCGAAACCGAGGCCGAAACGCGCGTCGTCACCCAGTCTAGTGGCATCCATCAGAACGGCGAGATGGACTTTTCGGACCCGATGGCCGAACACTCCTACGATAAGTGGGCAGCGTACGCGCAGAGCAAACTGGCGAATCTCCTGTTCGCCTACGAACTCCAGCGGCGACTCGAACGCGTCGGCGAGGGAGGCGTCCTCAGCGTCGGCTGTCATCCCGGATACGCCGCGACAAATCTGCAACGTCGCGGCCCGGAGATGGCGGGGTCGTTCGTCCGAAAGCTGGGGATGGGACTCGCAAACCGTGTGTTCGCACAGAGCGCCGAGATGGGCGCGCTACCGATGCTGTACGCCGCCACTGCTGATGACGTTCGCGGCGGGTCGTACATCGGTCCGACGGGACTGTTCGGCATGCGCGGCTCCCCCGGGACTGCAGCATCCAGCGAGGCGTCGCACGACGAGGACGATGCCCACCGCTTGTGGGAACTCTCGGAAGATCTGACGGGCGTGACGTACGGCATCTGATACGGAGGTTGTCTTCCCGTTCCGGTGATCGCTACGTCGGTAGAGCTACCGGCGAGTCGCTCCCCGGACGCGTTCTTTTACCGTCGTCGTCTCCTACCGAATCTATGAGCGACTCTGAGTCCGCCGAATACGCGGAGCAAATCACAGTCTACTCCGACTACGTCTGTCCGTTCTGCTATCTGGGGCGCGAATCGCTCCGACGGTATCAATCGACCCGCGAAGACGAACTCGAAATCGACTGGCATCCGTTCGACCTCCGGAGTCAAAAGCGCAATCCCGACGGCACCATCGACCACTCGGTGGACGACGGTAAGGACGACGAGTACTACGAACAGGCCAAAGAGAACGTCCGTCGCCTACAGGAGAAGTACGGCGTGGAGATGGACCTCGACGTCGATACCGACATCGACTCGCTTCCCGCGCAGATGGCGTCCTACTACGTCAAACAGCACTACGACTACGAGACGTGGCTCGACTTCGACGTTGCCATCTTCGACGCGCTCTGGCAGGACGGCGCGGATATCGGTGACGAAGAACTGCTCGTCAAACTTGCCGAAGACGCCGGCGTTGTGGGCGACGAGATACGCTCGGCGCTGGACGACGATGCCCTCCGCGAGGAGGTTCGTGCGCAATTCACCGAGGCTCACCAACAGGGCGTGACGGGCGTGCCGACGTTCGCCTACGACGGATACGGGGCGCGCGGTGCGGTGCCGCCGGAGCATCTGGAGCGACTGGTCGAAGGCGTCTGATCCCCCGGGAGCGGTTTCCGTTCACCTTCCAGAAGCGGCCGTTCAGTAGTGGTTCACACAGCAGTCTTTCTTAGGCCGTGTAACTGGCAAAATCCTCGCCCAACTCGTACCCCTCCTCAGCCGCCATTGCTTCCAACGTCGCCGTACTCTTCCCCAGCATGTATTCGTTGAGATGGGTCAGAACCGTTCGTGATGCCGCCGCTTTTGTCACTGGGTCCGGGGTTGGTACGTCTGACGACAACAGCTCTGGGGCGATGGCTGGCGTGGCTTCGAGAACCGCGAGATCAGCGTTGGTATACATCTTACCGCCCGGCATATCGGGACACCAGTTCTCGAAGTCCGGCGCGTATACCATTGTTTCCGTGCCCGTTTCAAGTCGGAACGCGAGCGTATCACACTCCGGGCGATCATGAGCGACCGGAATGGGAGTGATTTCGATATCACCCACTGTGACCGGTTCCCCGTGCATGAGGTTGCGGATGGCGACCGAATCGGTTAGGTACGGTTTCTCCTGGGCAAACCGGTCCTGCGCAGTCGCCGTCAAATAGAGTGGAATATCGAGGAACCGGGCGGTAAGAGCTAAGTCATCGATGCCGCCGACGTGATCGTGATGCCAGTGGGTCACGAACGCCGCGTCTACGCTACCGACGTCAGCCTGTCGAATCCCGTCACGGAACTCCGGTGGAACATCGAGCAGGAGTGTTGTCGTCTCGGTCTCAATGAGCGCGCCACATCGACGGCGACGCGCTGCCGCATTAGCATCTGCCAGTGTCTGAAACGGCGGTGGGACACCAAGTACGTCACCAGTCCCGAGTAATGTAAATCTCATGCCATCTTCGACATGGGACGACGCAAAAAATATAGGGTTTCTCGTGGGGTGAGCGGCTGGATGACCGTTACCCAGTAGTCACGCAGTTCTTTTCCGCTGTTGGTCGGTGTCGTTCGTAAGCAACTCTTCGATCAGCACGACCAATCCGAGGACCGAACCGATACAGAGGGCGATCAGCGGACCGAAGAACATCCCTCTGCCACCGTAGGAGAAGAGACCGTCTGTGGTAATCACTGCTCGAACGTTTAGAATCACGAGTAGAAGTATCATGACGCTGAGGATGCCGGTTACATAGGAACCCAAACTGCGGCCGTGAGAGACAGCTCTATAGAGGGTGACTCCACCGAGTAACGCTGGAGAAGCCCAAATCAGCACACCAAATACACTGCCAAGTAGCGTATCGGAGAGTGCCGTCTGCACGGCTGGCGGAACGAAGAAAACCGAAGAGAAGACCACTAAACAAGCGACTGAGAGACACAGTTCTACGATCCGTATTCGAGATCCGTTATTTGTCAACACACTGTTCACCATATTATCGTCAATTGCAGTAACTGTTGGTGTGTAGCTCAGCAGTGTACTCAGATGTACACTCTGTTCGGTCCGGGGAAAGCATTAGTCTCCACTTTCTCGGAGGGTTTCGACGCACGCCGTGGCGGGGTCCTTTTTACCTTCGCGCCCCCGAATGAAACCCACCCTAGATGTCGGCACCCGATTCCGAGAGGTCCGCCGAGGCGGCCGAACACGCTGACGCTACCGGGTCTACCGATGGTTCCGCTCCCGCTGACGTCCCCGAGCCAGACGCGGAGCGGCCGTCCGGTCTGCGTGTTACGCTTCGGTCGCTGTGGCGACTTCTCGTCGTCATCCGCACGTTCCTCCCGCTGTTTGTCGGCATCGCGCGAGACAGGCGGCGATTCCTCCTGTTCGGGCGTCGCCGCCGACCCGACTCCGCGACGCGACGGCAACGAGCGACGTATCTCCGCGACAGTCTCATCTCACTCGGTCCGACGTTCATCAAACTCGGGCAGATTCTCTCGACGCACCCTGACGCGCTCCCGGGCGAGTACGTCGAAGTACTCTCCTCACTGCAAGACAAGGTGCCGCCGGACGACTGGGAGACGGTCCACCCGCGCATCGAGGAGGAACTGGGTCCCGTCGAGGAGGTGTTCGACCACTTCGACCGCGAACCAATCAGCGGTGCGAGTCTCGGTCAGGTGTACACCGCGGTTGTCGACGGCGAGGAGGTCGCCGTCAAGATACTCAGACCGGACATCCGCCGCGTCGTAGCGGCGGACCTGCGCGTCGTGGAGACGTTGATGCCTGTTCTCCTCTGGTTCGCCCATCCCGGCCAGCGGTTCACGTTCGAGAATCTCGCCGACGAGTTCGCCGACACGATTCACGAGGAGATGGATTACGCCCACGAGGCGGCGATGCTTCGTGAGATTCGCTCGAACTTCTCGGACAACCCGAAAATTCGCGTTCCCGTGCCACGCGAGGCGTACTCGACGAAGAACGTTCTCACGATGGAGTACGTCGAAGGGGTCAAAATCGACCGTGTGCGGGAGATCGAACGGCTTGGAATCGACCGTGAAGAACTCGCTCGCCGCCTCGAACGCGCGTATATCCAGATGATACTCGAAGACGGCGCGTTCCACGCCGACCCTCACCCGGGAAACTTGGCTGTCCAGTCCGACGGCACGCTCATTTTCTACGACTTCGGAATGACCGGTCGCATCGGTCCCGCAACGCGTGACCACATGTACGATTTCTACGTCGGTGTCGCCCGCGACGACATCGACCGGGTGATAGACGCGTTCATCGCTATGGAGGCGTTGGACCCGACGGCCAACAGAGAACTGATGCGTGAGACGTTCACCGTCGCTATCGAGACGCTTCGGGGGCAGGACGTAGACCAATACCGCATCCAACAGTTGGTGTCGCAGTTTGAGGAAACGCTGTACGATTTCCCACTCAGACTCCCGCAGGACCTCGCTCTCGTCGTCCGCGTTTCGACGGTATTAGAGGGTGTCTGCCGGACACTCGTTCCCGAGTTCGACTTCGTAGACGAGGTGACGGAGTACGTCCGCGAACGCGGTATCGAGGGTGAGGCAGGCGGTTCCTCGGTCCAAGAACGGTTTGTCCGCGAGTACGCCGAAGACGCGGCCGCTCAAGTACAGGAAACAGCGCGAACGGTTCTATCAGTACCGCCGAAACTGAACTCGGTGCTCGGGTTGGTCGAGCGCGAGGACGTGCGGGTGAACGTCGTCCTCGAAGACTCCGACGCCGTCACCGCGTTCGGGAAAAAGATCGTTTCGGGCATCCTCTTGAGCGGCAACCTCCTCGCTGTAACCCTCTTGTACGCGTTAGAGAACCAACTCACCGCTGGCGTCGTCGCCCTCGGCGTCCCACCGCTCGCGTTCCTCCTCTATCGGGCGTTCCGAGGCGAACGCGGCGTTCGTGTTCGCGGTGACCCACAGTTTACGAGACAAGGTCTCCGCGCCCGCCGTGGCGAGGATTCGGGTGCCGAACAGAGCGACTGACCCCCGGATCCGACGAGTTACTCGCTTTCGGCGGTCGCCGTCTCGGCGTGCTCGCTTTCGCCATCGACTGTTGCTGGATCCTCGCCCGCGGGCGTCTCGGTCAACCACTCGTCGGCCCAGCAGTTTATCTCATCGAAGACGGGTGCGAGCGACTCGCCTTTCGGCGTGAGTGAGTAGTACGTCGCCACGGGGGCATCCTCTTCGAGTCGCCGCGAGACGAATCCGAGTTCCTGTAAGTCGTCGAGGACGCGCGAGAGCGTCCGCGAACTCGATCCGGTAGAGCGTTTCAGTTCGTTGAACCGCTTTTCACCGTCCTGTAAGTCGTGCAGGACGATAAGTCGCCACTGCGAACCGATCTGTTGGATGGAGTCGATGACGCTGCACGCCTGCTCGTTGTATTTGTCGTCTGCTTCCGGGGGCATTCGTGTCACCTGGTGTCCCGTACGTCCGGGAACGTACATATGGTTTCGGTTCCGTACTAAGTATCAGAGTGAAACTGGCAACGCGCCAGTCCTCGATCACGATGAACACAACAGGAATCCACCACGTCACCGCGATTGCGGACGATCCGAACGAGAACGTCCGATTCTACACTGACGTTCTCGGACTTCGCCTCGTCAAGCGCACAGTCAACTTCGACGACCCGCACACGTATCACCTCTATTACGGTGACGAGACGGGGTCGCCCGGAACCGCTCTGACGTTCTTCCCGTTCGGAGAAGGCCGCCCCGGTCGTCCCGGCCGTGGACAGGCAGTCGCAACGTCGTTTGCCGTCCCCGAAGGGAGCCTTGACTACTGGCGGGAGCGATTCGCCGATCACGATGTGACCGTCGGCGAAGTCGAAGACCGATTCGGTGCGGAGGTGCTCCCGTTCGAGGACGACGACGGTCAGCCGCTCGAACTGATCGAAGGGAAGACGGATATCGAACCGTGGGTAGGCGGCCCAGTTCCCGAAGCGGCCGCGATTCGCGGGTTCTTCGGCGTGACGCTCCAATCTAAAGCCCCCGATGCGACGGGTCGCGTCCTCGAACTCCTCGGATTCGAACGCGGCGACGAAGCGGACGACCGCGTGCGCTACGTCGCCCACGGCGACAGAGCAACCGTCGTAGACCTGCTGAAACGGGAACCGCCTCGCGGCCGCCCCGGTACCGGGACGGTTCACCACGTCGCGTTTCGCGCGCCCGACACGGAGACGCAGATGGAATGGCGCGAAAAACTCACTGCGGCGGGGCAGTACGTCACACAGCAGAAAGACCGGCAGTACTTCGAGTCGATCTACTTCCGCGAACCCGGGGGCGTGCTGTTCGAGATAGCCACCGACGGGCCCGGATTCACCGCCGACGAGTCGGTCGAATCGCTCGGCTCCGAACTCAAACTTCCCCCGTGGTTGGCGGACGACCGCGAGGAGATTGCGGCGCACCTGCCACCACTCGATGCCGTCGCCGGAGAGGTGTCCAACTGATGTCGGCCGCTGATCCACACGCTGACCAGCCGATTCTGACTGGGGGCACAGAGCCAGAAGACGCCGAAGCCGTCGTCGTTCTCGTCCACGGCCGCGGTGCGACAGCGCGCGGAATGCTAGCATTTGCAGATGAGTTCCACGATGACGGTGTCCACTACGTCGCTCCACAGGCCCAGCGCGGAACGTGGTACCCGAACTCGTTTATGGCACCGACCGAGTCGAACCAACCGCACTACCAGTCGGCGCTGTTGCATCTCAATCGGGCAGTCGAACAGGCGCGCGAGACGACTGGCCTCGACGACGAGAAGATCATCTTCGTCGGCTTCTCGCAGGGTGCCTGTCTCGCCTCCTCGTACGTGGCGCAGCACCCAAGTCGCTACGGCGGTGTTGTCCTTCTCTCGGGCGGATTCGTCGGACCTGAGGGAGCGGCATTCGACTTCGAGGGATCGATGGCGGGCACACCGGTCTTCCTCGGCGTGAGCGACGACGACCCGCACGTGCCCCAATCGCGTGCGGAGGAAACCATCGCGGCGTTCGACCGGATGGACGCCGACACGAGGTTCGATCTGTACGAGGGCCGTGGACACGGCATTTTCCCCGAAGAAATCGAGTATCTGCGAACACTCGTTGCATCGGTACTCCCCTGAGCGCAGTTTCTCCCATATAATACGTGGGGGTCGGTCGTCCAATCAGCAACGAACGGGGGATATTGAAGTGACACTTCGACAAGATACAGTCGGTATGGACGACGCTACCACTGACGTTTCTCGCAGTCCCTCCCTCCGCCGCCGCGCATTTCTATCGGCTGCTGCTATCGGAATCGGCGGACTGTCGGGCTGTACCGGTAAAGTAAGGCCGTTCGTCGGCAAGCGAGATACGGACGAAAAGACCCTGACGGACGTACAATCAGTAGTGGTTGCCGCCGATGTCGGTAACGTGACGGTCACGCCGAACGACGACCTTTCTGAGCGGACCGTTCGGGCGCACGTCGAAAAGAAGTCGTCCTCGATACTCAGTTCGCTCTCTGCGGTGGCGTTCTCAGCAACGGCGGAAGAGGGTCGGGCTACCGTGCGAACCCAGACCGAGGACGGAATCAGACTGTGGTCGTTGCCGACGGTCCAACTTCGGGTCGAAGCCCATCCGTCCATCGTTGTCGAATCGGCGCGAGTGGAGAACGGTGACGTGCTCGTGGAGGACCTCGTCGGACCCGGGAGTCGCTCCGACTCGGATTCGAGCGAGTCCCTCGTCGTTCGAACCGAGGACGGCGATGCGACGGCCCGCGAAACGACGGGTAACGTCGTCGTTCGAACCAAGGACGGCGACGCCACCGCCCGCAAGACAACAGGAGACGCCGATGTTCGAACCGAGGACGGCGATGCGATGGCCCACGAAACGACGGGTAACGTCGTCGTTCGAACCAAGGACGGCGACGCCACCGCCCGCAAGACGACAGGGGACGCCGATGTTCGAACCAAGGACGGCGACGCCACCGCCCGCAAGACGACAGGAGACGCCGATGTTCGAACCGAGGACGGCGATGCGACTGCCATCGGTGTCAAGGGATTCGTTCGGGTCCACACGACGGACGGGGACGCGCGAACGGAGTCGTGCGACGGTATCCTCGGTGTGAGCTCGAAGAACGGGGATGTAGACGCCGAGGTCTCCGCCCTGCGGTCTGATACCCGTATCGAGACGGAAAACGGTGATGCCCGGGCGTCGCTCGGTGAGTCACTCAACGCCCGCGTCGTCGGGAAGACCGCTCACGGCGACGTATCCGTCTCTGCGACGCTCGACGACTCAGAAGTCTCGGACGAACACGTGTCGGGTACCGTCGGTGACGGTGGTCCGACGCTCCGCGTCCAGTCGGAAAACGGCGACGTGAAAATCTCGTAGACGATTGTTCTGAAACTCGGTCGTCGGTCGTCAAAATCACTCTTCTGCGGTACGCAACTGAACCGGGAGATCAGTTCTCGGCCGTTTGGCCCACGTTGAGAAGCGAGGCCGTGATACGACCGAAGGCGTACGCGAGCGCGTTCAATGCGTGGAGGGAGACGAGCGTCAGGGGGATACCGACGGCGGTGAGTGCGGCCGACTCCGACAGCGTATCGACGACGTACGGGCCGACCATCATATCCACGCCCGGCGCGAAGAGGTGGAGTACGGGCGCACCGAGCATCGAGAGGGACAGCGACGAGAGCGTCGTCAGGGCGACGAATCCGACGAGTCCGAAGATGAACCACAGGAAGGCGACGAGGAGGCTCGTCCATGTCGACGGCTCGGCGAGGAACCGCTTGATCGCCGCCATGATATCGTCATCGGACGCGGTTCCGTTCGAGACAGCAGCGGCAGCCTTAGGCGGCGACGCGTTCACGCCGACAAGGGCGCGAGTCAGTCCGGCCTCGACGCTCGCCAAGGCAGTTCCCGCGGCGATGGTCGCCAAAAGAATGGGAATGCCGATGAGCGTTACCGAAAGCCCCGCTCCGGCAGTCAGTCCGGATGTCAACGTGACGAACGAGACGAGTCCGAACGGGAAGCCGAGCGCGAGATACACCAGGTTCTTGTACGTCTGTACGCGGAACGGAACGCCGAAAAATCGGCGTATCAGTCCTTTGTCGGTGGAAGATGCTGTGTCTGTCATCTGCCTCTACTCGATACATCGGTCAAGAAGGTGGTATACACTCCCGACGACTCGCCGGGCGGGCAACTCGTCTAAAAATATAAATACGATTAGTCCAGCGAACGATAGATTGCGACGAGGCCAAGCGTGTGCGATAGAAGGGCGACAAGGAGGACTCCCGCGTCGTTTACCTCCACGACGGCCGGCAGACCGGTCGTGGCGAGACCGGGAACGACAGCGATGAGGACGATACCGACGACGAGCGCACGCATCGTCTCGCTGTCGTTGCGACGGTAGCCGCGGTAGGCCAGCGACGCGACGAACACGCCGACGACGACGGTGAGTGCGGTCGTGACGGTGGAGAGTACGGCTATTGTCATTGGTCGTAAATCGTGTACAGGATAGTCAGGAGACCGAACAACTCGCTGACGCTCGTTGCGAGAATGCGCATATTCGAATCGATACCAGCGGTCGTCAGAGAGACTCTGAGAAGTATCGGGACCACCGCAAGCAGGAGCATCCCAACGGCCAGTTGTAACAGCGGACGAGTTCCCGTCCGGAGGTAGCCGCGTGCGAAGCGATACGTCACCAACACCGAGAGGACGAGCGAGGCTGCAAACAGGGTAAAGACGGAGAGAACCACCGGAGCTGACCCGCCCGTTACCGACACTTGGCCTATCATGTTCCGGACAACTCCTCGTACAGGCTTGTGAACCGATCTGCGGCCGTTTCCTCGTCCTCCTCGCAATCGACCGTCACGGTGAACCCGTCGGGCGTCAGTTCAATCGTAACCTTGCGGAGGCGTGCGGCGTACACCTCGTAATGGTGTCCGTCCGGGTCGAGTCGCTGCTGTCCCTCCAACAGGTCGTGCTTGCGGAGTCGTTCGATGCGACGGTATATGGTCGAAGCTGACGCGTCACACGCCTCGCTGAGTGCGTCGGCCGACCGTGGTTCCTCACGGGTCTCGACCAGTATTTCGCGGGCGTACCGGTCGTCGAGGAGACTTACGAGTTCCTCGTCCGTGTCCCGGTCGCCCGTACTCATCGATTCCTGCTTTCCTGTCATTCGATAAAAACCTGTACACCTCGGACGCAACTCACGACGACGGCTGAGAGAGTGACGATGGCTGATTTGGCAGCGATGGCGGCTGCTGATGTTCCACACGTATCCGGCTCCGTCAGGGGCATTGACGCCGCTCTCTGTAACAGTGTTCGGTCACTTTCTCGCTCAGCGACTGCGCGGAACGTTTATTTCTCCCGGCGAGAGTGTCACTCGTAAACCATGTTAAGCGACGCTCTTTCCGGCGCGTCAGTTGGGCCGACGCTTTCTGTCCGGTCAGCGGTTACCGCGCCACTGCGGCTCCAAACGTACCGGAATCTGCTGTATCTCTCACTGGCGTTTCCGCTCGGTCTGCTCTACTTTCTGTTCTTCTCTATCGGCTTTAGCGTCGGCGTCAGTCTCACGTTCGTCGTCATCGGGATCCCAATCCTCCTGTTCGTCCTCGCGGCCGCGCTCGGTCTCGCTTCCGTCGAACGGAAACTAGCGACGCTCCTGTTGGGCGTCTCGGTTCGTTCACCGACGACATCCAGCGACGGCCCGCTCGTCGAACGAGTGAAACAACTCGTCGTCAGCCAGCGGACGTGGAAGGCGGTCTTCTATCTGGCCAGCAAACTCATCTTGGGACTTATCTCCTTTACCGCCATTATGTCGCTTCTCACGACGGCCGTCTCGTTTCTCATGATCCCGTTCGTCTACGACCAACCGGGCGTGTACGTCGGCATCGTCACCTCCGAACCGGCCGTCTTCAGACCCCAGATGCTCCTCGGCTGGGACGGTCTCCTTGTCGGCGTCCGTACCGCTTTCCGACTCACCTCGTGGCAGGTGACGACGCTCTCGGAGGCGCTTGCTGTTGCCGGACTCGGCGTGATCCTCGGTATCGTGACGTTGAACATCCTGAACGGTCTCGCGTGGCTTTCGGGGCAGTACACCGTGTTGCTCCTCGACGAAGACGATGCCGATGCGTCTCCCGAGGCAAACGCCGCGTAGGACTGGTCTCACTCACAAACAGGCACAAACGAACGGCAGGTGCGTTATCTCACAACACCGTTCACTGCATCGGGACGACGACCGGTTTGACCCACTTGGACTCCGCGCGTTCTTGTACCGTCTTATCGGGAGCGACGGTGACGAACTCGTCCTCGCGCCAGTCGTAAGCGGTGAGTTCGTTGCCGTAGACGCACCCGGTGTCGAGTCCGACGGCGTGACGACGGGCGACAGGGGCAGACAGCGGCGTATGGCCGAAGAAAACGCGGGACGGTCCTTGGTACACTTCCCACCAGTAGGGTTCGCCGTCCGCATCGGAAAGTGCTCGGACGTTCTCTAACTCATCGATGGTGTGGTCAGCCAACGGTTTCCGCGGGTCCACGCCGCCGTGGACAACGAGCGAATCTTCCCACGAGATGGCGACGGGGAGGTTCCGAATCCACGCTAGTTGCTCTCCGGAGAGTGCATCGAGTTCCTTCGTCCCGCGGATGAGCTTTTCCTCGTTGTTGCCGCGGACGGTGAACATGTTGTCCGCATTGCGAACCAACGAGACGACGCCTGCGCTGTCGGGACCCTTGCGGACCAAGTCGCCGACGAAGACGACCAAATCGTCCTCCGTGACGCCGAGTTCGTCAAGCAGTTGCTCCAATTCCGCCCGGCATCCGTGGACGTCGCCGACGACGTAGACGCCGTCCCAGTCGTCCACGTCGATTCGTCGGTGTGGTACGTCCGCGTCGAACCTTGGCTGACTCATCGTTTCCTCTGACGGGATGGTACGAAGCTAATAAACCGTTGCTAGGAGCGCGTATGTGCGGTATATAGACACGCGAGGAATCGAAACTCTGTCCGGTGCAGGTTGCTCGCAGCGTCAGAGCCGACTCGAACACCCACAGCGTTCCCTCTCGAATCGCCGTGTTCGGCGGACGGAGCGGGGTCCGCAACCTCTTTCATTCGCTCGCGCAAACGAGAGGGCATGAGCATCGGACCCCTCGACGAGGAGACGGTCGAGAAATACCGGGAGGCGGGACAGATCCTCCGGCAGGTTCTCGACGAGACGGCCGAGATGGTCGAACCGGGCGTGACGCATTTGGAAGTCGCCGAGTACGCCGAAGACAGAATCTACGAACTCGCAGACGGCTGTGCGTTCCCGGTCAACATCAGCGTGAACGAGGAAGCGTCGCACGCGAGTCCGGGGCGCGACGACGAGACCGAGTTCGGCGAGGACATGGTCTGTCTCGACTGCGGCGTCCACGTGGACGGCTACATCGCCGACGCGGCGGTCACAGTGGACCTCTCCGGTAACGCCGAACTGAAAGAAGCCGCAGAGGAGGCGCTTGACGCCGCCCTCGATGCCGTCGCCCCCGGCGTCCAGACAGGTGCCGTCGGCGCGGAGATCGAAGACGTGATTCGCGGGTACGGCTACACGCCCGTCCTGAACCTCTCCGGGCACGGCGTCGAACAGTGGGACGCCCACACGGGTCCGAACGTTCCGAACCGCGGCGCAGAACGCGGCATCGAGTTCGAAGTCGGCGACGTGGTCGCTATCGAACCGTTCGCCACGACGGGATCCGGCAAAGTCACCGAAGGTGCAAAAGAGGAGATTTACAGCCTCGAACGCGACCGGTCGGTCCGCAACCGCTCGGCGCGACAGGTTCTCGAACAGGTCAAAGACGAGTACAAGACGCTCCCGTTCGCCGCGCGGTGGATCGACGCCCCGCGTGCTGATATCGCTATCCAGCGTCTCAAACAGCAGAACGTCCTGCACGGCTACCCCGTCCTGAAGGAAGACGACGGTGAACTCGTGAGTCAGGCCGAACACACGATCATCGTCACCGAAGACGGCTGTGAGATTCTGACCGAGTAATCGTCACGTCTCTCCTGCGACTTCGGTACCGCTGATCTACCGCCACTAATTCGTCGCCACTAAATCTGTCAGTTCCGATTGGGGGATATGGATCAAATTTTCGCCCCGTGGCGTATTGAATGGGTGGAACGCGACGGCGAGAGTGACGCGGACGGCGGCGACGCCTGCCCGTTCTGTGCCCTCCCCGACGCGGACGACGACAGAGAAAACCGCGTCGTCGCGCGGAGCGATCACTCGTTCGTCCTACTGAACAACTATCCGTACAATCCCGGTCACGTGATGGTCATCCCGTATCGGCACTCCGGGTCGTGGAGCGACTTATCAGACGAGGAACTGTTGGATCACGCGCGACTGAAAGCACGGACAGTGGATGCCCTCAACGACGCTCTCGGACCGGACGCCGCTAACGCCGGTGAGAACCTCGGTGGCGGCGCGTCTGGCGGATCCATCGAGGATCACCTGCACACGCACATCGTTCCCCGGTGGAACGGCGATACGAACTTCATGCCCGTCATCGGCGACACGAAGGTCATCGTCGAAGCCCTCGATGATACGTTCGACCGCCTCCACGAGGCGTTTGCCGCCCAAGAAGGTGCCAGCGTAGACGGTTCGAACGACGCCGTCGAACTCGACTTCGAGTTCCCGTCCGACAGCTGAACCGGTTTTGTCAGCGGTGGCGGGCAAACTGAACTGCACCGCCGGTGGCGAGTAGGAAACATCATTTGCCTGCCGTCGGTACGGTTCGGTGATGAATGGAGACCGAAGCCGAGTGATGCGACGGGTCGGGCTCGTCATCCTCGCAGTGAACGTCGGTCTCGCGCTGGCGAAAGCGGGCGTCTGGTGGACGACCGGGAGCCTCGCCGTCGGTTCCGAGGCCGTCAACAGTGCGTCCGACGCCGTCTACAGCGTCATCGTTCTGGCCGGTCTCTACCTGACGACGCAACCGCCGGACTTCGAACACCCCCACGGACACGAGCGAATCGAACCGTTCGTCTCGCTGTTCGTCGCGGTCGGCGTCTTCGCCGCCGGTGCGGGCGTCCTCTGGAACGCCAGCACATCCGTATTGAACGGCACGTACGGCGGATCTGCCGGTGTTACGGGCGTCGCTGTCCTCGTCGTCTCCGGCGGCGTAAAGTACGGCCTCTATCGCTACTGCCTCCGGGTTGGGGAACAAACGCATTCACCCGCCATCATTGCGACGGCACTCGACAACCGAAACGACATCCTCACGGCCGGTGCCGCTCTCGTCGGCGTCCTCGGTGCCAGTGCAGGCGTTCCGATCCTCGACCCCATCGCCGCAGGCGTCGTCTCGCTCGGCATCATCTACACGGGGTACGAAATCGTCCGCGACAACGTGAACTATCTCGTGGGCGCGGCACCGCCGGACGAACTGACGGCCGAGATTCTCAGCCGCGCGCTCGAACACCCGGAGGTGAAAGGCGCACACGACGTGGTCGCTCACTACGTCGGTCCGGAAATCGACGTGAGCCTCCACATCGAGGTGGAAGGCGATATGACGCTGTTCGAGGCTCACGATATCGAAAGCAAAGTCGTCGAATCGATCGGAGAACTCCCCGAAGTGGACGACGTGTTCGTCCACATCGACCCGAAGGAACTCGGCGAGTGGAAAGAAGACGACCGGACAGAACAGCTATTCGAGCAACGAACCGGAGAGAAGTGACGGGTTCGCACGTCGGTCTCAGGCTTTGCCGGCAATAGCGAGTCGGACCCACCCGAGGAAGGGAACGCGGACCTGTGCTTTCGCGCGGACCCACTCGGGCTTGACCGGCCGTGCGAGACCGCGGGCCTGATCGTACTGTCTCACGTTGTCACCTTTCGTGATGTAGCCTGCGTTCGGGGCCGGACAGTTCGTCAGTTCGTCGCAGTTGTCGATTCCCGGCGCGATAGCGTCGGGAGCGGCCCTGTCGTACCAGTTCTCACCGCTCTCGACGTAGAACCGCGCGCGGTGGATGATTGGTGATCCCGTCCGCTCGGGCGGCATGTAGACGATCACGTCACCTTTGCCGGAGAACCGGGAGTAGCCGTCGGATTCGGCGTACGTGACGATACCATGTTCGTCGGCAGACGCGCCGGAGAAGCGACCGGCGTCGGAGACGACCACCATGTCGCCGGTGTCGATATGCGGTTCCATGCTTCCGCTTTCGACGGCGACCATCGGCGGCCAGACGCCCGTGAGGGCAAACAGGAGGAGACCCACGAAAACGACGGCCGCGAGAGTTTGGAGAGTGTCGCGGACGTACACAGGGATTCGAGACCCAGAGTCGTCAGCCATCGACCAACTGTCCGCGAACAACCGGCAAAAGGTCGGCGGTTCGCCCGGATGCAAATTGTCTTGCGCTCCCACCGTGACGCCCAGACATGGACAACGACTACGAACTCGTCCGCGACGTTCCCGACGCAGAGACGTTTTGCGCCCTCCGCGAAGCGGCCGGGATGTCACCCCGCAGTCTCGACGGTGTCCGACGCGGCCTGCCGAACTCCGTCTTCGGCGTCCGCGTGGAATCCGGGAGCGAGAGCGGCGACGGACGCGAGGTCGTCGGGATGGCACGAATCGTCGGTGACGGCGGAACCGTCTACCAGATCACGGATATGGTTGTCCACCCAGAACATCAGGGCGAGGGACTCGGCACGGCGATGATGGACGAACTCGTCGCCTACCTCGACCGAGAAGCGCCCGAATACGCCTACGTGAACCTCATGGCGGACGTAGACGGATTCTACGAGCGGTGGGGATTCGAACCGACGGCTCCCGCCTCGCGCGGGATGTACCGCCGGATCGGCGGTGATGGCGGCAGTGAGGGTGACGAGTGAGTTCCTGCTTTATCCGACGAACCGCGTCAGCGCCGTTACCGTCGGGTCCACCATCGCTGGGAGGTCCCCGAGACCCCGTTCTTTAGCCGGTATGAGAACCGAATTCAGACCGGCTTTCCGAACGCGTACACTGTCTGGTGACTCGTCACTTCCACGTCGAGGAAGTCGCCGGGTTCGATGCCGTGTTCGGAGGCGTTCTGGACGATTATCTGCCGATAGGCCTCGTCGCGGCACTTCACCGAGTCGCCCGTCCCCTCTCGGACGACCATGACGCGGTGCGTCTCACCGATCATCGACTCGTACGCCTCGGCGACGATGTCCATCTTCAACTCGGACATCTCCTTCGAGCGTTCCTTCTTGACCGTCCCGCCGAGACCCTTCATGTCTGCGGCGTCGGTGCCGGGTCGCTTCGAGAAGCGCGTGACGTTCACCTTCTCTGGACGAACTTCTCTGAAGAGCGCCATGCTCTGTTCGTGGTCTGCCTCCGTCTCGGTGGGGAAGCCGACGATGAAGTCCGTCGAGAGCGTCCAGTAGTCGAGCGTCTCATCGAACGTCTCGACGATTTCGACGAACTTGTCCACGCGGTGTTGGCGGCGCATCGCTTCGAGAACCGTGTCTGACCCCGACTGCACCGGCAGGTGGATGAAGTTATACAGTTTGTCGTGCCGGTCGAACACTTCGACTAACTCCTCGTGGATGCCGTGGATACCGCCGGGGTTCGCCATCCCGAGGCGGACGCGGAAGTCGCCCTCGATTTCCGAGCAGATCCTATCGAGCAGTTCCGGAAGCTTTCGGTCGCCTTTGTCCCAGCCGTAGACACCGGTGTCCTGCCCGGTGATGCGAATTTCCTTCGCTCCGGCGTGGACGAGTGCCCGCGCCTTCTCGACGTTCTCCTCGACGGGCGGGGAATCGACGCGCCCGGTGGCGAACTTCGTGATGCAGTACGAGCAGTTCGACATACAGCCGCGAGCGATAGGGAGGATACCGACGACGCCGTCCAAGACGGGTTCGGTTCCGGGACCGGGCGTCGGACACTCCCCGTTCGTCACCGCCGAAGGAACGTCGTCCCAGTGGAGTATCTGGGCGTCTACGTCCTCCTCGTGGAACTCCTCGCCCTGCGCGAGGGCCATACAGCCGGTGATGATGAGGTCGGCCGTCTCCTCCTCTAACTCTTTGGCCCGGCGGAGCATGTTGCGCTCCGTCTTCTCGACGACCGTACAGGTGTTCATGATGGCGACGTCGGCTTCCTCGGGTTCCTCGACACGGTAGTGGCCGGCATCGCGGAGCGCGCTCTCGATGGCTCGGCTCTCACCGCGGTTCGAGGTACAGCCGTACGTCTCGATATGGTATCGGGCCATTCGGTCGTACTGAGGTCACGCGTGCGCGGCCAAAAGGCCGACGGTTGGGGCCGAACACAGGAGCGACGGGATGGCACGGGCCGGACCGTTTTCCGCCCACCAAAGAGGGCTTCCCAACGACAAGTGAGCGGCTGTAGTGACTACGCTTCGGGGATGCCCGAGACGATTTCGACACCCGACGACGCGCCGATTCTCTCCGCGCCCGCGTCGAACATCGCCATCGCCTCCTCGTAGGATCCGACGCCACCGCTGGCCTTCACGGGCAGGTACTCGGCCATGCGTTCGACATCTTCGACCGTCGCGCCGCCGTCGGCGAACCCGGTCGAGGTTTTCACGAAGTCGGCGTCCGCCTCGGCGGCCGCCTCGCAGGCGCGGTGTTTCTCGTCGTCGGTGAGCAGTGCTGTCTCGATGATGACCTTCACCGGAATCGGAACGGCGGCGACGACTTCCGCGATGTCGGTTTCGACGGCGTCGTCCGCGCCGGCTTTCAGACGCCCGATATTGATCACCATGTCTAACTCGTCGGCCCCGTTCTCCCACGCATCGACTGCCTCCTCGCGTTTTGCGGCCGTCGAGTGCTGGCCGTGCGGGAAGCCGACAACGGTTGCGACCGTCACGTCGGGCGCGTACTCGGACGCCTCCGCGACGTAGCACGGCGGAATACAAGCGTTCATGCCGTACTCGTCGGCTTCGTCGAGAACGGTCTGCACGTCCGCGAACGTCGTCTCCGGGCCGAGGACGGTGTGATCGATGCGTGCGGCGAACTCGGTGCGGTCCATGCGTGAAGCGACGGCGACAGGACCTAAAAGCGACTCGAATACCCGAGTTCGAGGGGGCAGGCAGTACAGTTGCAGCGCAAGGCGACGGGGGTTTCGTAAGGCTTTCACCGCCACCCGCCGCGCCACAGAGCATGGCGATACTTCCCGAAGGGTTCGCGTTGCCGCCACTTCCGTACCTCGTCGGTCTCCTCGTCGCTGTCGGCGTCGTCGTCGCCGCGGTGGCCCGCCGCCGCCCCGAAGTCACGCCGCAACGTATCCTCGCGTTTGTGCCGTGGATGATCCTCGGGTCCGCCGTTCACGTTCTCTACGTCGTGAACGCGCTCCCACCGGTCATCCACCCACTCGGCGGCACGCCCGCCGTCTATCTCTCCGTCGGCGTCCTCGGAATCGGCACGTTCGTCGCGGCGGCGGAGTGGGCCGAAGAAGCGCTCGTTCCTCTTCTCACCGGCGTCGGAACCGTTCTCTCGGCGGTCGCCGTTGCCGCCGCGTTTCTCGTTGGAGCGTCTGAAGGCACGCTCGCTCCCGTTGTCCCAGCTATCGGCCTCGTCGTTGCCACCGTCGTCAGCGCGGGCGCGTGGGTTATCTTGACCCGCGTCCTCCCCGACGCGCGTATCACTGCTCCCGTCGGTATCCTCACCGTCTTCGGACATGCTCTCGATGCCGTCTCAACCGCTGTCGGCATCGATCTTCTCGGCTTCTCCGAACGGACGCCGCTCTCACGAGCGATCATCGAGTTCGCGGCCACGCTCCCGACGGAACCGTTCTTCGGGACGGTGTGGCTGTTCGTCCTCGTCAAACTCGTCATCGTCTCGGGCATCGTCGCGCTGTTTGCAGACTACGTACGCGAGGATCCGACGGAAGGGAACCTCCTGCTCGGATTCGTCGCCGCAGTCGGTCTCGGGCCGGGCGTACACAACCTGATCCTGTTCACGATTCTCGGTGGGGCGTGAGGGTCATCTGTGACGGAACTCAATCTGAGTCCGTGACCGCCGCCGGGACACACCGGTTTTGAGCGCCGCTTATTTCCTTCGCGGCGACTGTCATTTCAGGTATGTCTCCCTCCAAGACGACCGCCTCGTGGTTCGACCCGAAGTACGTGGCCACCGTCGTCGGCGTCCTCGCCGCTGGCGCACTCGTTTTCTACAGTACGTTGACCCGTTCCGGGCCGACGGTCGAAGAGATAACGTTCGTTCTCCTCGCGGTGACTCTGCCGGCGACGGTCGCCTACGAAGTCACTCGGCGTATCAGGTAGTCGAGTCGCCGCTCGGCACGGCAAGTCGTTGAGACGCTTGCCACCGCCCCCGGATCTGCAGTTGGCTTTTTGTAGGTGCCGGCAGAAGTATGTTGATCTGACTATGCCACGCGTCGTCTGCGCTGGTCACGTCAACTGGGACGTGACCCTCCGTGTCGATTCGATCCCCGAACTCGACGGTGAAGCGACCGTCGAATCCCGCTCTACGGCGGGCGGCGGAAGCGCTTCCAACGTCGCCGTCGGTCTCTCTGACCTCGGTCTGGATGTCTCCTTACTGGGGAGCGTCGGCGACGACGAACACGGACGCGCCGCGCGTGCGGAGTTAGTCGCAGAGGGCGTCGATTGCGACCACGTCGTCACCACGGACGAACTGGAGACGACGACGAAGTACATCGTCGTCCAGCCCACTGGTGAGGTGATGGTATTAGGGTGTCCGGGCGCGAACGAGGCGTTCGACGCCGCGGACCTCCCCGAATCAGTGCTGCAGGACGCAGACCATCTCCATCTCACGAGCCAACGGCCGGAGACGGCCAAGCAACTCGCAGACCGAGCGGCGAGCGTCGGCGTCCCGGTCAGTTTCGACCCCGGCAGGCGCATCGGCGACCGCGGATACGAAGTGATGATCTCCGATGTTGATTACCTGTTCTTGAACGACCGCGAAGCCGCCCTCGCTCTCGACGCGTTCGACCTCGACGGCCAGACGCTCGTCCTCAAACACGGACCCGACGGTGCGGAGGTTCGACGGCCGGACGGTCGCGTCGCACATCCCGGTTATCCAATCGACGCCGTCGATACGACTGGCGCGGGCGACGCGTTCGCTGCGGGATTCATCGCTTCGCGCGTTGCCGGAGACGACTTCGAACGTGCCTTAGCCGTCGCTAACGCCTGTGGGGCGTTCATCTCGCGCGTCCCCGGCGCGCGTGAAGGACTCTCGTGGAATGAGATAGAGGCGTTCCTCGGCGAGTGATATCGACCGACCGCTTTTCCCTCACCCCCTCGTAGGTGGGTTAATGTCGTTCACACTACCCGGTCCGTTTTCCGGGTCACTCGAGAGTATGCTCGTCTTCGTCGTCTTGAGCGCATTCTCGGGTTTCGTCGCCGCCCTCGTCATGGGCGTCCCGATGTCGAGGCAGGAAGATGGGTTCACACCCGCCTATATCGCCGCTTCGATCCTCCGAGGTACCACGCCTGACGAAGTGTCGGAGGGTGACGCATACGTCACGCACTACGGCGCTGGCGTCCTCGCGGGTATTCTCTACGCTGTCGCGTACACGGCGCTCGCGGCACTACTCCCGCCACTCGTCTCCGTCGGATCGATGCTGGTACTTCCACACGCGGTTGCGACGGTGGTCGTCGTCGGGTTTGTCTACAGCTTCTTCGCACATCTCGTCCTCCCGAGGGCGGGCAAGCGCGTCTACGAGGAGCGTTCGACCGCAGTCAGAGGGCAGTGGCTACGGTCGTCGTTCGTGTTCGGCCTGACGTTGGTCGTGGTGTTGCCACTGCTCACGGCAGGCTTGTAGCGGCCGCCGTCCCAGTTCTGTACTCACGAACTAATTCACAGAAACGGACACCCCAGCGAACCAGCGAGTCAGCTAATGGGCGAGCTGCTCTTGACGACCCGACTCGTGTTCACGGTGTGAAGTACCGCTTGCTTCGACATCAGCTTTGAGCGCCGGATAACTGCTCAGCAGTTCGTCCGCAGACTCGCCAGCAACCCACTTTTGACTCTCCGCTCGAAGTTCTAACCACCCCAAATCCGCCATCTCCGAGCAGATACTACGTATCTCGCGGACGCTTAGTTCGAACTCAGTTGCGATACTTTCGGCTTCGACGTTTCCACGACGCCACAGTGCCTCGAGAATGTGCCCCCACACTCTCGCCCGATTATCGATGTTCAGATGCGATCTGTCCCGCATTCTCATCTGTGCCTGCGAGGTTGGGATACATAATAGCAACGCCCCGATTTTCAGCGCTGAGAGCGTTCATGTCACCGGATATTCCGTTTTGAGGGACATGCAGTCGAACGTGAAAAACAGATGAGCTTCTCGAAACCGAGTTCGGGGGTAGCACACGCTCGCAGTGAGGATTTCACACAGGCCGTCAATCATCAGTCGAGGCAGTGTTCGATTCGGGACGACGGGAGTTGTACGGACGACGGGCGTTGTGACTGCGACCGCCATCGGCGGTCCGGCCAAGCCGTGACTGATACAGACCGAAGGCGGCCACGGCGGTGGCCGACCCGACGAAGTTACACATCACGTCGAGTGCGGTATCTGTCGGATTTCCGGCGATGAAGACGTAGGTCGGGGTCGCGTATTCGGCGACTTCCCACGCGCCCGAACAGCATGCGACAAAGAGGAGGACGGCCGTGATGCGCCAGCGAGAGATGAGGAGCCACCCGGTGATGACCGCACCGGCGAGCGTGTGAGTGAGCAGGTCCCACCACCACACGGACTCGTAAAGCGGGAGCAAACCGAGCGCGGCGGCGAACACCGTCGCAATCGCCAGCGTGCGACGCGTTGCGATACTCGCAACGACGAACTGCCATTCGGGGGCAGTCCGCTGTACGTCTGCTCCGTTCGACTCCCGTGTGAGTGACATGCTGAAGGGGGAATACCGCCGAAGTGGTCACCGACGACGCACCGTGCCGAGAGCCGTGATGGCGAATCGGGGACACGCGAGTGAACCGGGGAAACTCGTGTCGGTGCGAACCGAGCCTCGTTGCGCGCTCCGATGCGCCGGTGTGTCGGACGGTGACCGGACAGTTCCGCCCGGGATTCGTACGCAGGGGGACGTGGGGCAAACGCCTGCCCGGCGGGGATGGGATGGATTTTCCCGGATGCGGAACGGCCTTCGACGGCCACTATGTGGGAAGACACCAATAGTCTTAGTTATCAGTTGGATACAGTGATTCTCACGGACGTTAAACTGTGGTCGCTATCGGTTAGGGAGCGATGAACCGGCCGAAATCATCCGTTTGTGTGTTGGCATCGATCACGTCGAATCCGACTGTCGCTTCTCGGATCGCGTCGTTTTTCAGGCCATCGCGTGAGGCTCACATATGGCCAAGCAACCGCATCTGCTCGTCGAGGAAGGCGACGTCGAAGAGATCGCACTTATCCCCGGCGACCCCGGCCGTGTGGACCGCATCGCAAAGCAGTGTGAGAACGTCGAAGAAGTCGCGCAGAACCGAGAGTACAAGGTTGTTAACGCGACGTACGATGGCGTCCCGCTCACGATCTGCTCGACGGGTATCGGCTGTCCCTCCGCCGCTATCGCTATCGAGGAACTGTCGCGCGTCGGTGTCGAGACGTTCATCCGCGTCGGCACTATCGGTGCCTTGCAGGAACACGTCGAAATCGGCGACATGATCGTGGCGACGGGTGCCGCAAAGGAGGAAGGAACCACCAGACGCTACGAGTCGAAAGTTATCCCGGCAGTGCCGGACTACGACGTACTCACCTCCCTTGTCGATTCGGCGGAAGCGAACGACGAGGAGGTCCACGTCGGACCCATCGTCTCCGACGACGCGTTCTACAACGAGTCCGACGACTACGTCGAAGCGTGGAACGAGGCCGGTCTCCTCGGCATCGAGATGGAGGCGGCTACGGTGTTCTCCCTTGCGCGACGCAGGGGCCTCCGTGCGGGTGCAATCTGTACTGTTGACGGCAATCTCGTGAAAGGGACGCAGAAAGGCGCAGACTCCGACGAGGAACTCCCCGAGAAGGCGAAGAATAACGTCGAGCGAGCGATCACGCTGACACTAGACGCGGTTACGACGCTCGCGTAGGCATGATTCGACTCCGACGACTCGCGGCCGACCTCGTGGCCCGACTGTCCACGTTCGTCGCCCGCCTCCGGCGAATCGAACGCCGGGAACTGTCGGAGTTTCGTCGCTGGCTAGAGAACACGAACAACTTACTGCATCTCTCGATCCTGCTTTTTGTCCCGCTTCTCATCGGGTTCGTCACGTTCCTCACCGCCACTATCGATAAACTCTCGTACCTCCTGTTCCCGCCGTTGGCGTCGGGGACGTACACGCTGTTCTCCGACCCCGAGGGACAGTACGCGAGTCCGAAGAAGTTCGTCGGCAGCCTCACTACCGGTGCGGTGTGCGGTCTCGCGTCGGTGGGGTTCACCGAGATGGTGTACGGCGCGCCGCAGACAACGATACCACATCCCGAGAGCGCCGTACTGGCGGTATTCCTCACCGGGGTCGTCACGTGGGGTGCGGGCGTAGAGGCACCATCGGCGTTCTCGACCGCGCTGCTGACGCTCGTTTCCAATCCGGCGACTGAACTCTCGCAGACACAGAGTGCCGTCGCGTACGTCGTCAACATCTTTCTCGCCTCGCTGATCGTCGCGGGCGCGTTCGTCGTCTGGCGCGAGGAGTTCTACGAGGAACGCGCACAGTACCTCTACGAGACGGTTCGCGGCGACGACCACGTCCTCATTCCGATGCGCGGCGAAGACGCCGAGCGGACGGCCCTGTTCGGCTCGCGCCTCGCCGCCGCCCACGACGCCGGGAAAGTGGTGTTACTCGGCATCGTCAACGAGTCGGATCCCGGGCAATCGCCCGAAACCGAGGCGGTCGATATCGCTACGAGTGACGGTGACGACGATGACAACCTCCCGGTCGAAGCGGACGAAATGGTCGCAGAGTTGGAGTCGTGTGCCGCCGACATCCGCACCCACGTCGGTGTTCCCTGCGAAGTCGTCGTCGCCGCGGGCGACCCGCTTTCGACGACGATTCAGTCCGCACAGAACGCCAACTGTGACCTCATCGTAACGCCCTACGAGGAAGACCGCGGCTTGCTCTCGGACTACGTCCGTGGTATCTTCCGCAGTCCGATGGACGCGGTGGCGTTTCGCTCAGTGTGTGAGACGCGGCGCTGGAAGCGGATCCTCGTGTTGGTGTCGCGGCCGGGTGACACCGCCCACGCGATGATCGATTTCGCGACCCGCCTCACCGGGCGCAACGGCGTCGTGAGCGTCACGACCTGTATCAACAGCGAGGTAGAGCGGCGGCGGGCCGAGACGCGGCTGGCGAACCTCGTCGAAACGGTTGACACGCCGCTTGAGACGCGCGTCTCGCGCTCCGATGTGCAGTCGTTCCTCACCGCAAACGCGGAGTCGTACGACCTCGTCGTCCTCGGATCGAGTCAGAACCGCTCTGCGGCCTCGCGGTTCGTCGCTCCGCCGACGTTCGAGCGGATTCGAGAAGTCGAGTGCGACGTGGCCGTGTTCGACCGCGGCGACCTCTGAGGGTGTCGCCGGCGGTCCCGAGTTAGTTCGTTAAGCGTCGTCCTCGTCTCTGAGAACGTCCTGTGCGTCACCGTCTTGCGACGGTTCTTCAGCCATCAGCCGTTGTGCTAACTCTTCGACGCCCTCGCCTCCGAGAGCGGATTCCGCGAGGAAGTGCGCACCCAACGCCGCCGGACTGATGACGGTATCCGCACCCGCCCGCTTCAGTTTGTTCACGTTCTCGCGGTGGGTGGCGGCGGCGACGATAGTCACCTCGGGGTTGAGTTGCCGTGCCGTGAGGATGGCGAGCGCGTCCTCGGCGTCGTTGTTCGTCGCCGTGACGACGGCCTGTGCGGACTTCACGCGTCCGCGAATCTGTGAGTCTTCGTCGCTCGGATCGGCGGTGAGGACGGTGTACCCACGGTCTGTCAACCGACGCGTTCGCTCCTCGTCAGGCGTGAGGATGAGAACGTCCGTCTTCTGCGTGAGTTCTTCGAGAATCGGTTCCGTCAGGTCCCCGTGACCGAGGACGAGAACGTGGTTTTCGAGGAGGTCGAGTTGTTCTTCTGTCATGCGTCCGAGTGCTTTGGAGAGTTGCGCTTCGATGAGTGGCGTGAAGACGACACCGAGGACGGCGGCGAACGACGAAACGGTGACTAGAATCACCGAGAGAGTGAACAGTTCGCCGACGGCCGAGGTCGGTGCCGGTGTGATATCGCCATAGCCGACCGTACTGCCGGTGACCAACGAGAAGTAAAAGGCGTCCAAGAGGTTGTGGATACCGTCGAAGTGAGGATCACGCAAGGCAAACGCGCCGACGGTTCCGTACGCCTGTGCGCCAGCGAGGGCAGTCAACGCGGCGACCTGCGTCGTCGTCAGTTGCAACTCGCGGTCGAACGCCCGGAAGTTCAAGCCGACGACGACGAACGCAATCGTCGAGAGACCGATGAGCGGAATCGACTGCTCAGTTGACTGTAACGCCCCCTGCGCGACAGTGACGGGAAACAGCACCATCGTTGCATACCACCCGACTCGAAGGCGTCGGCGAAGGCCGAACGCGGTGACGAGAAGGAGAAAGCCGGTAAGCGTGCCTGTGAACGCGGTGATCTGCTGGACGTAGCCGGGCAGGGTGATACCGAACAGTACGAAGTCGGGAGCGTCGATAGTGACGGTGATATTGGCGATACCCGTTGCGACGGAGAGTGCGCCCACGAGGAACGTCAACACCATCGACGCGCGTGCACCAACCCACTCCCGTTCGATCACCATACCCGACCGGTGGCGACTTTACTACTTAACGGACGCGACAGTGACAGTGGGCGATAAGCGTAAGCCGTTCCCGCCGAGAAACGTGTGCAGATGGAGTCGCTCCCAGTCGAACTGCTCTACGGTCTCTACCTCGGCGTCCTCACGGGGTTCGTTCCGGCACTCATCGCGTGGGCGCTCGGCTTTACCTTCCGGTACTTCACCGGCATCACGATTCCGGGGTTAGCTGTCGTCGGTCTCGGTGTCGCTATCGCGGGGCTCAACGGCGGCCTCCTCGCCCTCGCTGATCCGGCGGTCACCGTCTCGGACGACCAAGTTCGTCTCACTGTCGCCCTCCTCGTCGTGCTGATGGTGACGCTGTACGCGCACAGCCTCGGTGACAAGATGGGGGCGAACCTCCCGCGAAAACTCTCCTTGCGCGAACTCACCGCCCGGACGCTGTCTTCGGACGTGGTCGAACTCGTCGGCGGACGCGGACAGGTCCGTGTGACCGTGGTCGGTGAAGTTGCGGACGTGGAGGGCTATCCGCCACTTCCGGCGACACTCCGTGACCAGATTCGGACGAGTGAGTGGACGTTTCCGGCTGACGTACCGCTTTTGGAACTGGAGACACGGGTCGAGGATCGCCTCAGAACGGAGTTCGATCTCGCGGAGGCCGATGTGACGCTGGACGAACGCGCTCGGGCGACGATTGCGGCCGCGCCGGCGATGAGCGGGCTCTCGAAACGACTCAGTCCCGGTGAGCGTGCTGTCTCAACCACCGCGCTCGTCCCGACGGGGACCACTCGCGGCGACGAGGTGATGGTTCTCGCGGGCGAAGAGACGTTCCACGCCACGGTTCTCGGCGTCGCAGACGGCGTAGACGGAACGAAAGAAACCCAGTCCGGAGACGTGGCCGCCACAGACGGCGGGCAAAGTCGTCGCTCTGGTTGGAAACAACCCGCTGATTCGCGTGCTTCGTCGGACCTCCGGTCTGACGGTGGTGATCGTACCGACGCTCCGTTGCCGCCCGCAGCGGTTCCCACAGCGGCAGGTGGCGAGGCGCGGGTCACGCTTGCAGTCCGACGGCAGGACGCCTCGGAGATACTCTCAGCCGACGATGTCGCCCTTCTCGTCCGCTCGCGTGGCGTGCGCCGTGAGTTCGAACTTGTGACGCTGCTCCGCCGCACAGGCAACCGGTTCCGTCGGCTTACCACCCGCGAAGACGGCGTCCTCGACGGCACGACGCTGGGAGAGGCGAACGTCCGAGAGACGTACAATGTGGTGGTCTTGGCGGTCAGACGCGATGGCCGGTGGACCGTTGCCCCCCGCGGCGACCAACCGGTACAATCCGACGACGAGTTGATCGTTGTCGGCGCGTACTCCGACCTCACGACGTTCACGGAGGTGGTGTCGTGAGCCTCCCTCTCCAACTCGATTCGGTCCTTCGACTGGTTGGCGGTCTCCTACAAGAGATTCCGCTGGTCGTCGGACTCGCCGCCCTCTCAGCCGGGCTTTCCGCCACGGCGGCAATCGTATACCGTTGGTACACCCGCGAACTCATTCCGCGGTGGTTGGCCGCCCTGTTCGGTGGGTCTTCGGCGGCACTCTACCTCAACGCTGTTGGGCTCCTCAGAACGACGACGGAGCGCTCGACGGAGGTGTTCGATCCGGCGACGGTTCTTCTGAACTCGACCATTCTCCTTGCCGCTCTCGTCGCCTCGCCCGTCGGGCGGTCCGTCGGTGACCGAATCGCCACCGACGTGTTCGCCGTCGCCGGTGCGCGGTCGATAGACGCCGAAGTGAGTCGCATCGTCCGAACAGTTGGGCGTGTCACGGCGGTCGAACTGCCGGAAGAAGCGTCCGAGATAGCTGACATCGACGGCTACGACCCCGTTCCCGTAGACAGGAAAGCGGAGATGGCGGGCAAACGGCTCCTGTTTCCGCGTCGCCTCACACGCGAAGCACTGACGGACCGCTTGGTGACTCGCATCAAAGAAGACTACGGCGTCGGCCACGTAGACGCAGAACTCGACGACGCAGGAAACGTCTCGTATCTGGCGCTCGGCCGCCGCGTCGCCGGGTTGGGGCCGACGATGCCGCCGGGTGTCGCCGCCGTCGCCGTCCACGCGGATCCCGGTGCCGGTGCATCTGCGGGTGACGCCGTCCAACTGTGGCGAACGGGCGAGGACGGGACGCCCGAACGAGTCGTCGGCGCGGAACTCCGTGCGACGGCGGACGACGTCGCAACAGTCATCGTAGACGAGAGCGACGCCCAACAACTCGATTATGAGGAGCCGTACCGCCTCGTGACGCTTCCGTCGGACCCCGGCGCAGAACACGAGTTTACCTCCCTGCTCCGGAGCGCCGACGAAACGATGGAGACGGTGCCCGTCGAAACAGGGAGTGAACTCGTCGGAGAGACGTTGCGAAGTCTCGACGCAACCGTCATCGCCGTCCGGCCGTCCGTCGGTGCGGTCGAAACGATCCCATCCCGGTCGCGGGAACTTGCCGCTGGCGACATCCTGTTCCTCGTTGCTCGCCCCGAGACGATTCGGCGCATCGCGCGGGCGGCGACGGCACCCGAAGGCAAGTCAGCAGAGATGGATGAACGGGGCGAGGTAGCGGGGACCGACCTTTCGGACGACGACTGAGGGTCGATAGCCGAACTCCTCGCTCGTGGCGCAATACTCATCACGCCGCGGCGGAGAACATCGACGTATGACGACCGTACGGTGGCGCTTGTTCGCCGATCTCGCAGAAGTGGCGGGGGAGAGAGAAACCGCTGTCACCGTCGCCGACGATGCGACAGTCGAAGACGCACTGGACGCACTCTTGGACAACCACGACGGTCTTCGCACCCGTGTCTTCGACGACGGCGTGCTCGCAGACCACGTGAACCTCCTGCGAAACGGTGCGGACACGTCGCTCTCGGAGGAAGTGAGCGACGGCGACGAACTCGCCCTCTTCCCGCCGGTCAGCGGCGGATGTGTGCCGACTCCAAACCCCGACCGAATCGAACGCCGCTGAGAAAGGCGTTCAGCCGCTCCGTCGCCAAGCAGTGAGCCGATTCGCTAGCCGTTCGTTGGCGTTCAGCAGGAAGGTCCAAAGCCGCGGGGGGACACCCGATGGGCGGGTAAGCGGCCGTCCACGCTGGGTTGCTACTGTCTGCGACTCAGTGAACCGCGTCATTCCTACTTCGCCGTGCCGTCGGCCGATTCCGGAGTCACCGATGCCGCCCATCGGTGCGTCCACCGACCCCCACGCTGCGGCGTAGCCGTCGTTGACGTTCACGGTGCCCGCTTCGATGCGTGCGGCGACCTGTTCGGCGCGCGCTGTATCACCCGACCAGACGCTCGCGTTCAAACCGTACGGTCCCTCGTTCGCACGTTCGACGGCGTCAGCGATACCCGACACCTCATACACTGCGGCGACCGGTCCGAACGTCTCCGCATCAGCACACAGCATTTCGTCGGTCACGCCGGTCAGCACTGTTGGTTCGTACGCGTACGGGCCGACATCGTCGCGTCGCCGCCCGCCGGTCTGTACTGACGCACCTTTCTCTACGGCGTCTTCGACGTGCGATTGGACTTTTTCTAACTGGGCTTCGGACGCGAGCGTCCCCACGTCGTAGTCGAAGTCGTACCCCGCGCCAAGCGTGAGTCGCTGTGTCTCTCTGACGAAGGCATCGAGGAAGTCCTCGCGCACGTCGCTATCGACGTAGATGCGTTCGATGGAGATACAGAGTTGACCGGCGTTCGAGAAACACGCCTGTGCGGCGTTCTCGGCGGCGGCGTCCACGTCGGCGTCCGAGAGGACGAGCATCGGATTCTTCCCGCCGAGTTCGAGCGAACAGTCGATCAAATTCCGTCCGGCCGCTGCTGCGACAGTGCGGCCCACTTCCGTGCTACCGGTGAAGCAGACGTAGTCGGATTCTTCGACCACGGTTTCGCCGATGTCGTCGCCGCGGCCAGTCACGACGGCGAACAGGTCGGCCGGGAGGCCAGACTCAATCAGGAGTTCTCGAATCCGCAGGGCGGTGAACGGTGTCCCCTCGTCAGGCTTGCAGACAACGGCGTTACCGGCCAGCAACGCCGGAACCGCGTCCGAGATAGAGAGCGTGAGGGGGTAGTTCCACGGCGAGATGATGCCGACGACGCCGACGGGGCGGCGGTGTTCAGTCGTCCGGGTGACGAACGGCACGGCACCGGTTCGTTGCCGACTGGCGAGGAACGACCGCGCGTTGGTGGCGTAGTATCGCGCGGTCGAAGCCACGTCTACGGCTTCTTCGTGTGCATCAAGTCGAGACTTGCCCGTCTCGGCCTGCACTACGTCCAACAGCGACGACTGTTCGTCGAGAACGCGTTCGTGAAATCGTTCGAACACCGCGAGACGCTCACCGAGCGGACGGTCTGCCCACTCAGATTGTGCCGTGCGGGCGCGGTCGAACGCCTCACGAACATCGTCGGCGTTGCATGCTGGCACGGTACCGAGCGTCGTCGCGTCGAACGGTGACTCGACAGAGAGGGAGGGACGGTCAGCAACAGTGACGACTGCGTCACAGAGCGCATCAAGGCGGGATCGTCGAACGACAATCGGCGTCGAGAGCGACATGGCTCGCGCTTTGACCGCAGACCGTATAAGGTGGTTGAAACGTGTCGAAAAGAACCGGTTGTCAGAGGGTGTGCCGAGAGTGCGTTACTGGGGCCGCGGGCGAGCGACGAACAGCGTCTGGACGATGCTGAAGGGGTCGTAGACCGACTGGTGGCACTGACAGTAGACGTCGTCTTCTGCGTTGAACTTCGCAGAACCGTCCGTCTTGTACTTGGGCACACAGCAGAAGTGCGTACACTTGTTCAGCCACGCCATGAATCCGTCCTGCGTAGAGGCCTTGAGCCACGGGTCGTCCTTCGCGGCTTCCTCAATCTTCTCCGAGCGGACGACCTGAATCGGGATGGTGTCTTCTGCGTCTTCTGACCGCCATCGACCAGTCGCACCTTTCCCGAGTCCGGATTTGCCGACGCCGTTGCCCCAGTCTTTGTAGTCCGAGAAATCATCCACGTGGAGGCGGTCTCCTTCCGAGTACGCCTCAGACTGCCACGTGTATCCGGGGTTCGATCCCGAGATGAAGTAGTTGTCCGACTCGTATTCGGGTTGGATACCTGCGTAGGACTCGACACCGCAGTACTGGAACCACTCGGAGGTGTAGGTCACCCCGGACCCTTTGTAGTCTTCAAGTTCGGCGACTTTGATCTTGACACCATTTTGCTCGATGGTCTTGACCTCGGGCCAAATGCCTTTGAGGTATCCTTCGTCGTCGATCTCGATCGGGATCTGCGGCATCCCACGCGGTGCGGGACCCGCGATATTTTCGATTGCCATCGCCTGCGTCGAACCCCCGCCAGCACCGCTCGAGGACGTCGCGGAGTTGATGGCGGTCGCGCCCGTTGCGCCGACGCCAGCGAGTGTCGCACCCCCCACGACACCCTTGACGAACCGGCGACGGCCCGAATCGTCCGGGTACTTGTCGCTCATACAGGAACCTTCGTCCCGCTGGTAAAAAGGGTGACGAAAACCGCGTTCGAGTGCCGCAATGTGGTTTGTCCGTCGAATCAGGCAGTCTCAAAGAGACTGCTTCACGGACGGTAGTCAAACGGTGTCTGTTTTACAATCTGGCTCACTCGACGTCTGACTCGTCGGCCGACTCGCCGTCTGAGCCGCACCGGCCACGGGTGAGTGCCCACAGGATGAGGAAGATTCCTTCCAGTCGTGCGGCCGTGTACACCCATCGGCGGGTTTCGACGTCGCCCGTCGTTGCGAGGTCCATCCAGAAATCCACCACCCGCTTCGGCCGAAGGAGTTCGAGGACGCCCAGTACGAGGAGCAACTTTCTGAGGATCATACGTTACGAATACGGTTTCTCCGGGCAAAACAGTGCCGGCGAACGAGGCTGGTGATGCGTGTCGGGCAAAATTTTCAACCGACTTGTGGCTTTTACACAGCCGCGAGTATATAGTAAGGTATGGAGTTACACACACGAGACGTCAGACGAGATGTTCGGGAGCTAGGGGCCCTTCTCGGAGACGTCTTGGAATCGCAGTCGTCTACGCAGTCATTCCAGACGGTTGAGGATATCCGGACGGCCGCCATCGACTACCGAAAAGGAGACCTCGACTCACGCACGGAGTTACTGCAAGTTATCGATGGCCTCTCACCGGACGGAGAGAGCGTCGTCGCTCGTGCATTCACAACCTACTTTGAGCTCATTAATCTCGCTGAAGAACGCGAACGCGTCCGGACGATCCGCGAGGCCTCACAGGCGGGTGATCTCGAGGACGGACTCGTCGCCACTGTCAAGTCGTTCGCAGGCGGCGGCGCCGACCCCGAAACGGTTCAGCGCGTCCTCGACGACGTACTCATCGAACCGACGTTCACCGCCCACCCGACCGAAGCCCGGCGGAAGACGGTAAAAGCGAAGCTCCGCTCTATCGCCTCGCGCATCGAGGAGATGGACGAACGCAACCTCACCGACCGCGAACGGCAGCAACTGTGGCGTGAGGTTGACGCCGAGGTGACGAGTCTGTGGCAGACCTCGCAGGTCCGCGGCCGACGCCCCGAACCGCAGGACGAGGCGCGAAACGTCCAGTGGTACCTCGAATCGATCCTGTTCGACGTGGTCGGAGAGGTGTACTCCGAGTTCGAGGACGTTCTGGCGGAGGAGTATCCTGAAGTTGACGTACCGAAACTGTTCGAGTTCCGGTCGTGGGCCGGATCGGACCGTGACGGCAACCCGTTCGTCACGCCCGAAGTGACTGAGGACACACTGGCACGGCAGCGATCCGTCGTCTTAGAGAAGTACAGCGACGCCCTCAAACGCCTCTCGGGCGTTCTCAGTCAGGACGGGTCGCGTATCGACGTGGGTGCCGAGTTCGAGCGGTCGCTGATCGCAGACCGCGAACGTCTCCCAGTCGTCGCCGAGGAGACCGAAGAGCGCTACCCCGAGGAACCCTACCGGCAGAAACTCAAGCTGATGCGCGAACGCATCCGCCGCATCGAAGACGTTCGCCCCGACGGGTACGCAGCCCACCACGAACTCCTCGAAGATCTGGAGATCATCGATCAGAGTCTCCGTGACAACGGCGCGGATGTCGTCGCTGACGAGTACGTGAGTCCGCTGATGCGACAGGTAGACACGTTCGGCTTCACACTCGCCAGCCTCGACCTGCGTGACCACCGCGAAAACCACACGGAAGCGGTCCACGAGGCGCTCGCGCGCGAAGGAATTGACTACTACGACCGCGACGAAGACGGGCGCGTTGCGGTGCTAACAGAGGCCATCTTGCAGGACGAACCGCTCGTGGATCTGTCGAACCGCGAGGACCTCTCGGATACGGCAGACCGCGTGCTGACGCGGTTCGAGAAGCTGGGCGAGTGGCAACGGGAGTACGGCGTCGGCGCTATCGACACCTACTGTATCTCGATGACCGAAGAGCCGAGCCACGTCCTCGAAGTGCTGTTCCTCGCAGATCAGGCGGGTGTCGTGTCCCTGCCGGACCACTGCGGTCTCGACGTGGTTCCCCTCCTCGAAACCGAGTCAGCGCTGAACGGTGCGCGCCGCATCATGGGGTCGCTGTTCGAGAACGAGGCATACGAGCAGGTTCTTGCTGCCCGTAACGGTGTCCAAGAGATTATGCTCGGCTACTCCGACTCGAACAAGGAGAACGGCTACCTCGCCGCGAACTGGGACCTCTACAAGAACCAGCGCCGTCTTGCAGCCATCTGCGACGACTTCGACGTGAAAATGCGCCTGTTCCACGGGCGGGGAGGTTCTATCTCCCGGGGCGGCGGCCCGATGAACGAGGCGATGCTGGCGCTGCCGAACGAGACGGTGACCGGCCAGATCAAGTTCACCGAACAGGGTGAGGCTATCGCGGAGAAGTACGCCAACCCCCATATCGCCGAGCGCAACCTCGAACAGATGCTCAACGCGCAAGTCCGCGCGCGCCACGAGGCGATACAGGAACCCGAAGAGGACGTTCCCGAGGCGTGGATCGACGCGATGGACACGATGGCGGCAGCGGCGCGACAGGAGTACCGTAACCTCCTCGAATCCGAAGGCTTCGTCTCCTACTTCGAGCAGGCGACGCCGATTACGGTCATCGAAGACCTCAACCTCGGCTCTCGACCCGCCTCGCGGTCGGGTGAGCGAACTGTCGAAGACTTACGGGCCATCCCGTGGGTGTTCTCGTGGACCCAGTCGCGCTGTATCATCACCGGTTGGTACGCGCTCGGAACGGGCCTCCAGACGTATCTCGATGAGGGTGGCGACAGAGCCACCCTCCGAGAGATGTACGACGAGTGGCCGTTCTTCCGGACGACGCTGGATAACGCCTCGCTCGCCCTCGCGCGGACCGAGTTCGGCATCGCAGAACACTACGCGGCTCTCGCGGACGACGACCTGCGCGAGGCGTTCTATCCGCGTCTCTTCGAGGAGTACGAGCGCGCTCACGACCTCGTCCTCGACGTGATCGGTCGAGAATCGCTTCTCAAACGCCAGTGGTTAGACGAGAGCCTTCGCCGCCGCAACCCCTACGTTGATCCGCTGAACCTCCTCCAGACGCATCTGCTCTCGCAGACGCACCGGACCGAAGACGAAGAACGGACGCTTCGATTGACGGTGAAAGGAATCGCGGCGGGAATGAAAAACACCGGATAAGAAGGGGCTGATGGACCCGGCTCACCCGTTCCGTTAGCACTGACGACTACGGGTTTCTGATGTCGTACTCCGACCCGCACTCCGGACAGGTGTTTCGGGTCGCCCGATACTCCGATTTCAACCGTCGGCGGACGCCCCCGGTGCGACCGCCTGTCGGGTCTTTTGCCTCCACCGTCTGCCCACAGTGTGGACACGTTACGATTGCCACTTCCATACGCGGAATTTTGCCACGACTATTCGTAAAACTTGCCACCGAAATCCGACGTGTTGGGAACTGAGAACGTCTTCTGTCGGAGATAACGGATATCAGACACGGCCGAAAGCGGGACGTCGATTACCGTGACGACAGCGTGGCGCTCAGGCGTTGTTCCACGGCGCTTCATCGAAGTCAACGATGCGCTCTCGCGTCTCGATTCCGTCTATCTTCTCGCGGTCCGCGTCGTCCAGTTCGAGGTCGCGGGCGGCGAAGTTCTCGCGGATGTGGTCAGGCGAGGCGGCTTTCGGGATAGCTGTGACGTTCTCTTTGCCCATCAGCCACGCCAACGACACCTGTGCGGGCGTCGCATCGTGTTTCTCTGCGACCGCCTGAATCTCGGGAACGTCAGCTACCTGTCCGCGTGCGATGGGACAGTAGGCGACGAGTTGGTGGTCGTGTTCGACGGCGAGTTCGTGCAGTTCTTCCTGCGGGAGCATCGGGTGCATCTCGACCTGATGGGCGTAGAGCGGCTCATCGAGATGCTCGATGGCGTCTTCTAACTGGTCTGGGCGGAAGTTGCTCAGACCGACTCGTTCGATGACGCCCTCCTCGACGAGTTCGTCCAGTGCGGAAAGCGTCTCTACTGGGTCGTACGTGTTTATCGGCCAGTGGACGTACAGCAGGTCGATGGTGTCGGTTCCCAGTTTCTCCGCGCTCTCTTTCGCCGTCCGCTTTACGTCGTCATACGCGAGGTTGTCCGTGTCGAGTTTCGTGGCTACGAACACCTCATCGCGGTCGATACCCGATTCGTCGAGGCCCGCCGCGACGAACGCCTCGTTGTCGTACATCTGCGCGGTATCGACGTGTTCGTATCCCGTCTCCATCGCCAGTTCGATGGCCCGAACGCATTCGTTGCGGTCGTCCATCTGATACGTTCCGAAGCCGAGATTCGGTATTTCCATGCGGCGGCGTTCACACGCCGCGGCCTCAACAGCGTCGGTCCCGGCAGACAACTCGGGTTTCGGACGGTGGGGTCCCGTTCGGCGGCCCCGCCCGACGAAGCGGTACGAATAACCTTCCGACGACCCAACTCCGAGCCATGTCCGACGACTCTCGGTTCCTCGTCTACGGCGCGTACGGATACACCGGTCGCCTCATCGCCGAAGAAGCGGCCGACCGCGACCTCGATGTGGTCCTCGCGGGCCGCGACGAGAAGCGGACGCGCGATGTCGCCAACGAACTTGACCTCCCCTACCGCACGTTCGACGTGTCGCAGGCCGCGACGATGCTGGACGACGTGTCCCTCGTTCTCAACTGCGCGGGACCGTTCGACGAGACGGCCGACCACATGGTCGATGCCTGCATCGAGACGGAGACGCACTACCTCGACATTACAGGCGAAATCCCCGTCTTCGAGCGCATCAAACGCCGAAGCGACGAAGCTGACGAGGCAGGGATCACCTTGCTTCCCGGTGTCGGCTTCGACGTGGTCCCGACTGACTGTCTCGCCGCGCATCTCAAATCCCGTCTCCCCGAGGCGACGCATCTCACGCTGGCACTCGAATCCGACGGCTCCATCTCGCCCGGGACGCTCAAAACCGCACTCGGGGATATGTCCGGCGGCGGTGCCGTGCGCCGAGACGGCGACCTGCGGTGGGTTCCAACCGGACACAAGACCCGCGCTATCGACTTCGGTGAAGGCCTCCACCGCGCAGTCACTATCCCGTGGGGCGACGTTTCGACGGCGTACGTCACCACCGAAATCCCGAACATCGAAGTGTACCTCTCGCTTCCGTCGAAGGCGCGCAGCGCTCTGACGGGAACGTCGCTTCTCGGTGGACTCCTCGACACGAAACCCGCCCAGTCGATGCTCCAACGCGCCATCGAGCGCTACGTCGAAGGCCCCGACGAACGGGAACGCGGATCGTCCGAAGCGCGTATCTGGGGAGAGGCCCGGTCGCCCACAGACCGCGTCGTCTCTCGTCTCCGGACCCCCAACACGTACGCGATAACTGTGCAGACCGCGCTTCTCTGCGCGAAGAAGACGCTCAACGGCGAGGCACCGACCGGCTACCAGACGCCCGCGGCAGCGTTCGGACCCGACCTGATTCTGGAGATTCCGGGCGTCGAACGGATTGATCTGAAGGACGACGAAATCGTCGCCCGCGAGACGGGAGGGGAGTCGGACGAAGCGGCGGACGGCGAGGACGCGGAAGCCGAGGTCGCACTCGACGACGATGCCGTCACTATCGACCTCGACGACGACGAGCAATCGAGTGACGAAGCCGAAGACGCGGCTGACGATGAGGCTGACACACCCTCCCCACGGCCGCTCTCGGACGAGGCCGAACCTGTGATTCGCCGTCGTGAGACTGAAGCGGAGACGGCCGAAGCGGAGACGGCCGAAGCGGAGACGGCCGAAGCGGAGACGGTTGAAGCGGAGGCGACCGAAGAAGCCGAAGCGGAAACGACTGAAGGCGAGGCAGCGGCCGAAGAGTAGCACAGAGAACAGCAAACGATTCGCGTTCGGGAGTCAGTTCGGACACACATCGAACGAACCGCCAAACGGCTTCCGAATCGAGTGCTTCGAACCTCTCAGAAGTGAGGAACGTGGGGGTGTCTGGCAATGAATCGGACGCTCCGAAACGGTTTTGACCTGTGCTGGCTCACAGTCGGTATGCCGAAGGAACCCGAAACCGGGTACGACCCGTCTCTGGGTCGGAAGTTCATTTTCGTAACAGGAGGTGTGATGTCCGGACTGGGCAAAGGCATCACAGCCGCGAGTACGGGCAGACTGCTCTCGAACGCCGGGTTCGACGTGACTGCAGTCAAGATTGACCCGTATCTGAACGTCGATGCCGGGACCATGAACCCGTACCAACACGGTGAGGTGTACGTCCTGAAAGACGGCGGCGAGGTTGACCTCGACTTGGGGAACTACGAACGATTCCTCGGGGAGGATATGACTTCCGACCACAACGTCACGACGGGCAAAACGTACCAACACGTCATCGAGAAGGAGCGCGCGGGCGACTACCTCGGAAAGACGGTCCAGATTATCCCGCACGTCACCGACGACATCAAGCGGCGTATCCGCGAGGCGGCCGAGGGGACGGACGTCTGTATCGTCGAAGTTGGCGGCACTGTGGGTGACATCGAGGGCATGCCGTTCCTCGAAGCGCTTCGACAGTTCGCTCACGAGGAAGACGACGACGATATTCTCTTTACTCACGTCACACTCGTCCCGTACTCGAAAAACGGCGAGCAGAAGACCAAACCCACGCAGCACTCCGTAAAGGAACTCCGGAGCATCGGCCTGCAACCCGATATTCTCGTCGGCCGAAGCCCGGACAAACTCGACGCCAGCACGAAAGAGAAGATTGCGCTGTTCTGCGACGTTCCCACGGAAGCGGTGTTCTCGAACTCCGACGTGGAGGACATCTACCACGTGCCGCTGATGGTCGAAGAGGAAGGCCTCGACGAGTACGTGATGGAGCAACTGAGCCTCTCGACGGAGGCGCGTCCGAAGCCCGAACGCGACAACGAGTGGCGCGAACTCGTTACGCGCGAGCGCGAACAAGAGGTCGATATCGCTCTCGTTGGCAAGTACGACCTCGAAGACGCCTACATGTCCGTCAACGAGGCGTTGAAGCACGCCGGTATCGAGACGAAGACCGACGTGAACATCCTCTGGGTGGACTCAGACGAGATGCTCGACAAACACGAAAACCGTCTGAAAGAAGCCGACGGCGTCGTCGTTCCCGGCGGATTCGGGACGCGTGGGACGGCCGGGAAAATCGAGGCGATTCGCTACTGCCGTGAGAACGACGTTCCGTTCCTCGGTCTCTGTCTCGGCTTCCAGATGGCCGTCGTCGAACACGCGCGGAACGTTCTCGGCCACGAGGACGCCCACTCGGCGGAGATCGACTCCGATACGTCCGACCCCGTTATCGATCTGCTCCCCGAACAGTACGAGACCGAAGACATGGGCGGTACGATGCGTCTCGGCGCGCACGAGACGGACATCACCGAAGATTCGCTGGCGGCGCACGTCTACGGCGACACCGTCTGTACGGAACGCCACCGTCACCGATACGAGGTTGCACCCGACTACATCGACGACCTCGAAGACGGCGCGCTGACGTTCTCCGGACGAGCGGGCAACCGCATGGAGATTCTCGAACGGACGGACCACCCGTACTTCCTCGGGACGCAGTTCCATCCCGAGTTCCGCTCGCGCCCGGATCGGGCAAGTCCCCCGTTCGTCGGCTTCGTGAAGGCTGTACTCGGCGAACTGGACGCACGTGAAATTGTCGCGGACGCGGAGGTGCAAGCATAATGGTCAATACTGATTCGTTCATCGAGGAAGCAACCGAGGAGATTCAGGAGACGGTCGGCGATGCGAACGCGATTATCGCTCTCTCCGGCGGCGTGGACTCGTCGGTCGCCGCCGCCCTCGCGTACCGTGCAATCGGTGACCAACTCACCCCCGTCTACGTCGATACCGGCCTGATGCGAAAGGGCGAGACGGAAGGAATCCGCGAGACGTTCGATTACATGGAATCGCTTCGCGTCGTCGAAGCGCAAGACCGGTTCCTCGGCGCACTCGAAGGCGTCATCGATCCCGAGGAAAAGCGGAAGGTCATCGGCGAGCAGTTCATCCGCGAGTTCGAGCGTGAAGCGAAGGACACCGACGCCAACTATCTCGTGCAGGGGACCATCTACCCCGACCGCATCGAGTCCGAGGGCAACATCAAATCACACCACAACGTCGGCGGCCTGCCGGACGTTGTCGATTTCGAGGGTATCGTCGAACCCGTCCGCGACCTGTACAAAGACGAGGTTCGTGAGGTGGCCCGCGAACTCGGTCTCGAATCGGTCGTCTCCGAACGCATGCCGTTCCCCGGCCCCGGTCTCGCCGTCCGCATCGTCGGCGAAGTGACCGAGGAAAAAGTCGAAGTGGCACGACACGCGTGCCACGTCGTCGAAGAGGAACTGGAGGAGTACGATCCGTGGCAGGCGTTCGCCGCCGTCATCGGCAAAGGAACTGGTGTGAAGGGCGACAACCGCGTCCACGGATGGATCGTTTCCGTTCGCTCCGTCGAGTCGCGTGACGGTATGACCGCACGTGCACAAGAACTGTCGTGGGAAACGCTCCAGCGCATCCAGTCGCGTATCACGGGGCAGAACGACAACGTCGCACGCGTCGTCTACGACGTAACGCACAAGCCACCCGCGACCATCGAGTACGAATGACCGTGCTCATCACCGGACCCGACGAAGACGGACTCGGCGACGCGCTGACGGACCTCGGAATCGACTTGGTGCGCCTCAACGGCGTCGCTACCCGAGACTCCATCGTTGATGCGGGCATCGATTCGGCTGACACCCTCGTCCTCACGGACATGGACGACGCCTCTATCATCCCCGTCGCACGCGAAGAAAATCCCGAGGTTCGAATCGTCACGTACTCGCGCGACTCCCTGCCGGAGTACGCCCGTGGACAGACTGACCTCGCTGTCGATCCCGCACTCCTCACGGCCGACGTGGTCGCAGAGGAACTCGCAGAACAGTAGCCGACCCCTCGTTTTTCGTATTTTTATCTGTCACGAAGTGGCGAACGACACCAAATGCCGCCGATCTGTGCGGCTTAGGTGACCACTTTCGTGCATATTTCCGCATCCGAGGCGGACAGTGTGAATGGTCGCAGTTCATAGTCAGAGCTTCCGTTCCTGCTGCTGCCGGCATGTGTGTCTAGCCGCAATGGTGATCGGGTGTTTTGTCATGTATCCGAATGGTTTGACGGATTCGAGACGACAGTTTAGCCGAATTAAACTGAGTTAAATGGGCGGATTAACCCTTGAAACGACTGAATCCTGATTCAGCGTCTCCCCGCTTGAAGTGCGTCCCGTCCCAAGCGGAAAACGCGGTGACGTATTCAGGGCGTCCATTTCGCCCCCACAAATCCGACGACGTTCCGAGTCCCGCAGGACCGGCGGATGACCATGGGCGCCCGCAGATGCGCTCACCGCAGTCGGATGGCGATAGCAGGCGACGGCGGTCTGCAGCGAGCCGTCGTCAGCTGGCGCGTACGTCGTACGCGTTGTCGCCTATCCCGACGCAGAGCGTGACTGCGCCCCGGGTCGCCGGGGCGCATCCGAAATCGTGTGTTCCCGGGCCGTGGCCGCTCCCACCCCACCCCTCCACGCCTCGGTGACACATTGGGCAGACCAAGGCACCCCCCGTTCTCCCCCCGCCCTTTGGCCCTCATCGTCGAGGTGCCAGTCGGGTTCCCAACCCGAGGCGGACGGGAGAACGGAACCATCTCTCCTTGTACGGACGACCATAACGACCTGTGACTCACAACACCGACCAGAGTTGCCACCGTCGAAACCAACATACTTGCCGGTCCGGAAGTTCGCCCGATGAGTCGCGTCCGCGTCTCGACCGGTGCTCGCCTCCACTTCGGCTTTCTCAACTTAAGCCTCGCCCACCAACGGCTCTACGGCGGACTCGGTGTCGGTCTTGACGAACCGAAAACCGTCGTTACGGCGACTCCAGCGGACGGGATTGACTGCTCACACCGGGACGCTCGGCCCTACGTCGAAACGGCGGTCGAAATCCTCGACGTTCCGGGGGCCGACGTCACGGTGTCGTCAGCACTTCCGCGACACGCCGGTCTCGGGAGCGGGACGCAACTCGCGCTCGCCGTGCTCGTAGCAGTCGGACGCGCGAACGACCGCGAGGTGTCGGTACGGCAACTCGCTCCTCGTCTCGGCCGCGGCGGCCGATCCGGAATCGGCGTCGCCTCGTTCGAAACCGGTGGCGTCCTCGTTGACGCCGGCCATCCGACGGCACGCTTTACCACCGACCGACCGGCCGACGGCGACTGGACCGTTCCGTCGGTCGCCGTTCGCCATGCCGTCCCCGACGACTGGCGCTTTCTGCTCGTCGTTCCCGACGCCGACGCCGGACGGAACGGCGACGAAGAAGACGAAAGTATGCGTTCTGTGGTCGAACACGCCGATCCAGACATCGCAGACCGCATCTCGGGCGTGCTCTCGCGCCGACTGCTCCCCGCAGTTGCCGACGGAAGCGCGTCACGGTTCGGAAAAGCAGTCTCCGAAATCGGCCGTCTCAACGGCGCGTGGTACGCCGACGAGCAAGGCGGCGTCTACCGTCCGCCGGTCGGGGAACTCGTCGCCTCCGTCGAAGACAACCCCGCCTGTTACGGTGCGGGACAGTCGTCGTGGGGACCGGCCGTCTACGCCATCACCGACGCCGAACACGCAGACGAGGCACGCGACGCAGGAGAGGCCGCGCTTGCTGCTGCGGACGTGGCCGGTGAAGTACGCGTCGTACGCGGTCGAAACACCGGCGCGGACATCCGGCGAAACGATTAACGGACGTCACGGCAACTGCCGAGCATGAACAGTATCCCGTTCGGCGTGTCCCGCCTCGACCGTATCATCGATGGCGGCGCACCACCCGGCTCGGTCGTCCTTCTCGTCGGCGAACCCGGTGCCGGTGCCCGCGAGTTCATGTTCACGAGCGCGACCATGAACGCTGTCTACGGCACCGACGACGACCTGTTCGATCTCTACTACGGCGACCTCCACTCGGAGTCGAGTCCGCCCGCAGAGGTCCACTACATCTCCTTTACCGCCGATAAACAGAGTCTCAGCCGGGAGATGTCGTACGTGTTCGACGAATCGCTGGTCGATTCCGCTACCGAGCGAATCAACTTCCGCGACTTCTCTGCGACGTACTTTCGGCCGAGTCCCATCCCGCGCGAGTGGTACGCGGGTGAAGCCACGACGCTCCAAGACCTCGGTCAACGCCACAACCGCGAGTCGGTGTTGACCGCCCTCGGAAACTATCTGAGCGAACACGCAAGCGGTAATCTCGTCGTCATCGACTCTATCACCGACCTCGTTGCGGCCGTCTCCGACGAGATGTCGTGGAACGACATTTCGATGGTGATACGTGGAATCAGCAAGGCGGCCCACCGATGGGGCGGTCTCATTCTCGCGCTCGTCGGCCGCGACACGCTGGAACGGACGGAACTCGCGCACCTGATGGACGCGGTCGATGGAACACTCCAGTTCCAGTGGGAGACCGGCGGATCAAAGCGGGCGCGAACGCTCGTCGTCCAAGAGTTCCGCGGCGTCCTCTCCAGATTGGAGTCCGAAGATATCGTCCGCTTCGAGACGCAGATACACGACGGCGGATTCGACGTGAGTGACGTACGGAAGATTCGGTGAGCTGACGAGTTGTCCTGCGAGCAGACAATCTTTAAGTCAGGATAACGCAAGATTCTGACGAATGGGAGGGGACCGGGTGGAGACGTTGTCGGACGAACTAGAGCGATGGGTCGAAAAGAAGTCGGCTGAGTCGGGTATAGACCGGTCTGAACTGGTCAAGCGAGCGCTTACGGCGTACCGACTCGTTGACGAGGGCGATCTGTCTGCGGATGGAGAGTTGGGAGGTCGTGCAGACGACCTTGAGGAACGCGTCATCGACCTCGAAGCCGACCTCGACGAGAAGGTAACAGACCTTCGAGAACGGGTCATTCAGGTAAAGCGCGAATCGGACCGGAAAGCGCCGGAAGACCACGGTCATCCCGAGCTGGCGGCCGACACCGAGAGCGCACTCAACGCAGTCGCCGACGTTCGGGAGACGGTTTCGGAGCTCGAACGTCGGATGGACGCCGGGTTCGAGAACTACGAAGACGTACTGGAGTATCTTACTGACACGGCCGACGAGACGGAAGCAAAACTCGACACCGTAGCGAACGCCATCGTAGACCTCCGAAAACGGACGGCTGAGGCCGAACGCACCGCCGCAAAACGGGTGGCGGCGACCGAACTCAAGCGCGAAGCGAACCGCAAGGGAATCTCGACGGCGAACTGCCAGTCGTGCGAACACACGGTCGATATCTCTCTTTTGGACGTTCCGTACTGTCCGCACTGTCGGGAGACGTTCGACGGCGTCCGAGAGAAACAGGGGTTCTTCGGGTCGGCATCGCTCACGACCGGCCGCCGACCGGCGCTCGAACCGCCGGACGAGACGGACGCTGCGCCGGAACCGGTGTTCGATGACGGAGACACCGAATCCGAGCGAGACAACCGCGAACGCGAGGGAACCGACAGCGAAGAGGTGACTGAGGAGTGACCACGGACGACGGCGACGACGAACCGCTGTCGGACATCGCTCGGCGCGTCACCGATGACGATTCTGCCGAAACAACGAATCACGACGCCGAGACCGACGAGATGTCCGGAGCCGACAGTGATAGAGAAAGTGACGACCGCACCACCGCGGCGGACCGGTCGGATGCAACAAACGCAGTACATCGCTCGGAGGAGACGAACGCGGTTCCCGACTCTCCTGCACCCACCGACGACGACGTGCCGCTTTCGGACCTCGCACGGCGGGTTGCACGCCGACGGAAGGACGCCGACGATAGCGACCGCGCCGACAGCGACGATACGAAGTCGTTGTTCGAGTCGATGGACGTCGAAGAGATCGACTCCGACACACTGTGGGCTGGGTTGGTCGAAGACGAGAGCGCGACCATCAGCGTTGGCGCGCGTGGGGCGGCCGAGTCTATAGACGACGAGTTGCCGGGCTACGAGGACTATATCGTCCCGAAATCGGAGTTCTGTCACCACTGCCCGTACTTCGCCGACCCGCCCGAACTCGCCTGCACCCACGACGGGACGGAGATTGTCGAAGTCGTCGAGATGGACCGGTTCCGCGTTCGGGACTGTCCGATGGTCGAAGACGACGACTGACCCGCGCGAGGCGTGTAACACATTAGTGCTCGAACCCGTAGTTCCGGTATGCAGTTCTGCGACGAGTGCGGTTCGATGATGCACAATCAGGACGGCCAGATGGTCTGTTCGAGTTGCGGTGCCACACAAGAGCAGGACTCGGACCTCGCGTCGGAGTTCGTCTCCACTGAGGCACAGGACGACTCCGACGTGATCGAAACCGAGGAAGGCGCAAACTTCGAGGGCAAACCCACCGCGACGGACGTGACCTGTGAAGACTGCGGCCACGGCGAGGCGTGGTACACCATCAAACAGACCGGCTCGGCCGACGAACCGCCGACGCGATTCTTCAAGTGCAAAAACTGTGGGCGTCGGTGGCGCGGATACAACTGATTGCGTCACTCGCTGTCGCGAGTCTCCGATTCGTAGCTCCGGAAGATCGCTGAACCTGTTGTTCTATCACAGAGAACAGACCGAAAGCGACTCTGAAACGCTATCTTAGTGGTTTTCCCCGTCTCGACGCGTCGCAACACTCATGTCATCCAGTAATAAATAATCTCATATGGCCCTCCAAAATCGATTGCGAGACCGTCTCCGCCCGTGGCACGCCCTGATGCTCGCTGTGTTCCTCGCCGGGTTCGCGTTGTCCCTTCAGGACACCCCGCTCGGAAGGGACTCTGCCTTTGTCGCCGTGATAAGCGGGCTGGCAGCCGTTGTCGCTTTCCAGTTCACCGTCGGCAATATCTGGGGGTACGCCGTCGAATACTACAACGCGGGCGGCAGTTGGACCGACCTACCGTTCCTCACGCCCTTCGTCGCCGCCATCGCCGTCGGTGCGGTGACGTACTTCCGCATTGATCCGGTACTCGGAGCCGCCGCGTGGGCGGCGTTCTGGACGTTCATCGTCGTGGCGGGCATCGTCGCAGTCGTCACCCAGTTCTCCGCCGGATACCGGGAGTCTACCGCCTGAAAGTGGTGATCCCTACTAAGGGGGTTCTTCGAATACGTTAGATTGGCCTTCGGCAGTGGGCGACTCACAAGCCAACAATTCCAGAAGGTTCATGTCAATTGAATAGGGACACTTCCATATGTCCCTCCACAACCGCCTACGAAACGGTCTCCACTCGTGGAACACCGTCGTCTTCGCCGTCTTCCTCGCCGGAACGGCGATCTCGCTCCACGGACGACCGCTCGAACTGCTTCCCGTCCTCAAATCCATCGCAAGCGGCGTACTCGGTGCCATCCTCTTTCAGTTCACCGTCGGCAACGTCTGGGGATACGCCGTCGAATACCGTAATACGGGCGGGAGTGTGACCGACCGCCGATTCCTCGCTCCGTTTGTCGTCGCGATCGCTGCCGGTGCGGTAACGTACGCCTATAACGCAACTCTCGACGCGGCGGTGTGGACAGCGTTCTGGGCGTTCACAATCATGATGGTCCTCCTCGCACTCGGCATCCGATTCGCCGACGGATACCGCGAGGGCGCGGCCTAAAGCCACGACGTTAGAAAGTCCGACACCGTCTCCGCTACTTTGCCGTGCTGTCCGACGAAGAAGTGGTCCGCTTCGAGCGCGACGACCGACTGTTCGAACTCGCGGGCGCGCGCTGCGACGCGCTCGGCATCGGCCACATCATCTCGCGTCCCGTATACAACTTGAACCGGAACAGGTATCTCCGGAAACGCGGCGACCACGTCCAGATCATCCGCGAGTTTGTGCGCTGGCGCGAGTGCTGAGACAGCGGCCGCGTCCGCACCTTCAACGGCGGCGAGAAGCGCCATCGCGCCACCGAAACTGAATCCGAACAGAGCCACGCGGTCGTACTGTTCGCTCGCCCACTCGACGGCCCGGAGCGTGTCGGCGCGTTCACCGTAGCCCTCGTCCCACGCGCCGTAGTCGAACCGCAGGCAGTCGATCCCGCGTCGGTTGAGTTCCTCGCTGACCGCAACGAGTCGGTCGTCGCCGCGATGACCGCGGTGTTGTGGATGCGGCGGGCAAGCGATTACCACGGTATCTGTACTCGTTTTATCGCCCTCACTGCAATCGTTGATTCCGTCGTCAGCGGCGTCGAGCGTCCCGCGGACGTCACGTCCTCCCGGAATGAGTACCGTCTCGGTCACGGGACATCTTGACCGCGTGAGGTTTTAAGGCCAGCGTGAACAAGATAGGGCTATGGGAATCCTCTCACGCGCGTCTTACGTCGTCCGTTCGAAAATCAACTCCCTCCTCAATCGCGCGGAGGACCCGACGGAGACGCTCGATTACTCCTACGAGAAGATGCGTGACGAACTCCAGCAGGTCAAGCAGGGTATTGCCGACCTGACGACGCAGAAAAAGCGTCTGGAGATTCAGAAGCGTCGCCTCGAAGAGAACGTCGAAAAGCACAACGAGCAAGCCCGTCAGGCTGTCAGACAGGATCGGGACGACTTGGCCAAGCGCGCCTTGGAGAAAAAGCAGGCCAAGATGAATCAGATCGAGGACTTAGAGTCGCAGATTGCGAACCTGCAGGAAACGCAGGACAACCTCGTCGATAAGAAAAACGAACTCCAGAACCGCATCGAGGAGTTCCGCACCAAAAAGGAGACGATGAAGGCCCGTTACGAGGCCGCCGAAGCCTCCTCGCGTGTCTCCGAAGCGGTGTCCGGTGTGGGCGACGAGATGGGCGACGTTTCCCGCGCCCTCGAACGCGCCGAAGACCAGACCGACGAGATGGAAGCCCGTTCGGCCGCAATGGACGAACTCGTCGATACCGGTGCGTTCGACGAGATGATGTCCGACAAGGACGCCATCGACCGCGAACTGGAGACCGGCCGGGCGAACTCCGAAGTCGATACCGAACTGGAGACACTCAAAACCGAGATGGGCAAGTCCACGGCCGAAGCCGAATCCGAAGCCGAATCCGAGAACGGCAGCGAGACGGCCAGTGCTGACTTGGACGAGGAACTGGACGAGGTGGACGTTGCCGAAGAAGATGTCGAAGCCGAACTCGAAGAACTGAAAAACGAAGACGACTCCTAACGACAGCCAAGGCGTCTTTTCGTCCGTTCTGGTTCAATTTTACACGTGGCGAGTAGCCACGATACCTATCCGTTGCCCCTCGAAAGGAGAAGACGACCGATGGCGCCCGACGACGAGACGAACTCCGAAGCTGACGGACCCGACAGCAAGCGGACCCAACCGAACGATTCTAGCGACTCCGATACCGATAGAAACCGTCCGAACGGCTCCGGTGGCTCCAACGACGAACCGAGCGACACGATGCGGGAACGCGCCGGGGAGAGTCGCGTGAAACTGTGGTTGCTTCTCGACGCGAATCGGTGGGTTATCGCAACCGTCCCGTTAGTTTTCGTGTTCGTCGGTATCGTGCTGTTTGGTCACCTTGATCCCGAATCCTTGGTTGCTGCTGTGGCGTCCGGCGACCCCATCGAGACACTGTTTCAGGCGTTCGTGACCGCCACAATCACGAGCGTCACGCTGGTCGTCTCGATAAACTCGCTCGTCCTCTCGCAGGAACTCGGTTCGCTCGGTGATCAACGTGAACGTATGGAGGGTGCGATGTCGTTTCGCGCTGACGTGGAAGACGACCTGGGCGTGCCTGCGGCACCACCGGAACCGTCGGCGTTCTTGCGTGCACTCATTGACGCTGTTCAGAGCCGTGCGAACGATCTCCAAGCGGCTGCCGGAAGGGAACTGGCGGCTGCAGACCGTATCTCAGCGTACGTCGAGAGTCTCACTTCCCACGCCGACGAAGTGTCCGACAGACTCGAAGGCGAGCAGTTCGGGACGTTCAACGTGTTGTTCGCCGCACTCGATTTCAACTACTCGTGGAAGATTTACGAGGCGCGACGGCTCCGCAACGAGTTCCACGATGACCTTTCCGAGGAGGCACAGGATGCGCTCGACAGCGTGATAAATACGCTGACCTACTACGGTCCCGCAAGAGAACACTTCAAGACGCTCTACTTTCAGTGGGAACTCATCAATCTCTCGCGTGCAATGCTGTACGCGGCGATACCGACGCTCATCATCTCGTCGTCAGCGATCCTCTATCTCGACAACCTCGGGAGCGTCACAGGAACAACGGCGGGCGTTCACAACCTCGTTTTGGTCGTCGCCGCCGCTTCGGCGGTGTCGCTCCTGCCGTTTGCCATCCTGCTGTCGTTCATGCTCCGCATCGCCACCGTCGCCAAACGGACGCTCTCTATCGGCCCGTTCATCCTGCGGTCTGCAAACCGATCCAGAGAGATAGAGTGGGAGTAAGCCGCCGAGATTCGTAGCACCCGGCTCGCTGTACGCCTGCCCGTCTCACTCGGTCCGCCGTGCGCCTGTCCCACTCCGGTTCAGGTCGTGAAGGCGAATCTCGCCTTCTTTGATCGGAACGCCGTCGTAGTCGTCTTCGCCGAGGAGCAATGCGCCGTCCAAGTCGGCGTAGTCCAACAGGGGCGCGAGGTGGCACGCGGCCGCGATAGCGGCGTTCGATTCGATCATACAGCCGAGCATAACCTCCAATCCGTGCGCCCGAGCGGTGTGGATCATCCGTTTTGCCTCCGTGAGGCCGCCGCACTTCATCAGTTTCAGATTCACGATGTCGGTCCGGTCGGCAACGCGGGGCACGTCCGCAAGGGTGACACAGGACTCGTCGGCGGCGACGGGGAGTGCAGAGCGCTCGTAGACGAACTGTACCCCCTCTGGGTCGGATGCCGGGACCGGTTGCTCGATGAACTCTACACCGTAGTCAGCGAGCATCTCGGATTTTCGGACGGCCTCGCGCGGCGTCCACGCCTCGTTGGCGTCCACGCGAATCGTCGCGTCGGGTGCGGCGTCGCGCACTGTCTCGACGATCTCCTCGTCGCGGTCGGTTCCGAGTTTGATCTTCAGCACGGGATAGCCCGCCTCCACGGCGTCCTCGGTCTTTTCGCGCATCGTCTCGGTCTCGTCGAGACCGATGGTAAAGGAGGTCGGCGGCGTCTCGTCGGCGTCGAGTCCCCACTGTCGGTAGAGCGGCAGACCGAGTCGTTTCGAGGCGAGGTCGTGGAGAGCGATGCTGACCGCGGTTCGGGCGGCCGGGTTGCGGCCGACGCGTTCGCGCATTTTCCGCTCGATTTCGGTGAGAGCGTGCGGGTCACCCACAGATTCGACCACAGTCAACAACTCGGGGAGGACGGCTTCGACGGTATCCGCCGTCTCGCCGTAGTGTGCGGAGGGGGCCGCAGCGCCGACACCGGTCATGCCCCCGTCGTCGGTGACGCGGACGATTACGTTCTCGGCCGCCGTCTGTGTTCCCCGAGAGATTGTGAAGGCGTCCGCCAGCGGATACGATACCCGCTCGAACTCCGTTGTCAGAAGCACCGTCAGTCCTCCACCACCGCGTCGAGAATCTCGTCGGCGTCGAAGCGAACGATGTCCGTGGCAGGCGCACCAAGTTCATCGGCGTACGACTCGACGGCCGCGCGAGCCTCCGAGTCGTCGTCGATGTGGGATGTGTTCAGCGCACCGGCAACCACCGAGGACTCGTGGACGGGTTCGGAAAGTGATTCGTAGAGATCAACGTATTTCGAGATGGGCGAGATGTCGAATGAGTCGTAGCCGTGAATGTGTTCGCGCCCGGCGACGTGACACAGGACCAGTGCATCGGGCATCGCGCCGTGAAGGATGCCGCAGGTGACAGCCGAGTAGGCGGGATGCGTGATGCTCCCTTGCCCCTCCACGAACAACACATCGTAGTCGTCGCCGACCTCCAGAATCATCTCCTCGACGGCCCCGGCGGTGAAATCCGAGATAACGCGGTCGATGGGGTTGCCCCACCCGGAGATCATGATCCCGGTCTGCCCCGTCGGGATGAATCCGGCGTCGATACCGCGTTCACGGGCCGCCTCCACCAGTTCCAAGGAGACAGTCATCTTTCCGACCGAACAGTCGGTCCCGACAGTGAGGACGATATCGGCGTCCACCTCCGCCGCTTTCCCCTGCGCAACCGAGAGGTCCTCGTGCGGTTTTCGCACATCGTTCAGTTCGACACCCTGTTCGGAAGCGAGTGCGGCGAACTCCTCGTCGTCGTTCAGGAAGTAATGGAGACCCGAGATAACGTCACATTCTCGTTCGATAGCGGTTCGAACGTCGTCGCGCCACGTCTCATCGAACCCGCCGCCGATAGGGGCGATACCGATGAGGAGTGCGTCCGCTTCGGGGGCGTCGTCCATGGAGGCGACGATGGGTACGTCTGGCAGATCGTCGCGGTGGTCCGCGGCCGAGGTTCCGGGGTTGTCCCGGTCAAGTACGGCGACGATATCATAATCGGCGTACTTCAGAACTCCCGTCGCCGTCTTCGCTCGGTCGGGGAACTTCTCGTGTGCCAGAACGACCACCCGTTCGGGGCCTCCGTCGGTCCGTGCGGTAGTCATCGTCTCTGAAACGATGACCACAGGTGGCTTAATTTCAAGTGTTTCGGCACCTCCTGCCTATCAGTTCAAAGACAGTACAGCCGAGTTGTCCAAAACTCCCGAACGGCCGCTCGAAGGGCGTCTTCGGGGTCGCCCGAGGCGTCCACTGTCGCCACGTGGTCTGCCATCGCTCGGAAGTCTCCGAGAACGGTTCGTTCCCCGAGGACGACGAGGCCGTCGGCGGCGTTCTCGTTCGCGGCCAGCGCATCTTTCGCCCTGTCGAGGTGATTCTCCACCTGTTCGTCACGTCGCCGTTCGAAGCGGGCCTGCGAGAATCCGCCTTTCGAGTGGGCGTTCATCACGTCGGACTCAACTTCGTCCACGAGAGTCACCGACTCACCGTCGTAGACACCAACTGCGAACAGATCCGACCGGACGAGAGCAACACGAACCGGTTCTTCGGGCGTGAACCACGACCGCTCCAGTCGAAACTCGTCGTTCCACGTAGCGAACTCCTCGGGAAGTGTGGGGGCATCGAGTGCGACAGAGACGAGTCCGGCGTCGTCGGTGAGACAGAGACATGGGGCGGCCCGACGGACGAGTGCGCTCCGGTCGCCGAACGCGTCAGCCACTTCGTCTGGAATATCGTCTCCGACGACGGCCGAGAACGCGCCTTCAGGACCGGTCGAGAACGATTCGAGACGCGAGAGAATCTCGTCGCGGCGCTCACCGAACAGGTCCTCGGTACCGCGGTAGTCGAGTTCCGCTTCGTCGTCACCGCCGAGTCTGCTGACTCGGTCCTCTAACTCCGTAATGCGGTCTTCGAGTCGATTGACCTCGGCTTCGGCTTCCTGCCGATCCTTGACGGCCGCTGCGCGCCGCTCTTCCTCGGCTTCGGCGCGACGTTCGAGGTGGTGTTTCTCCTCCTCTAACTCCTCGATGCGCGCTTTGAGCTTCGCCCGTCCCAGCAACTCGTCCAGCATCTTGGTACGACGGGCGGACTCGGCGTACTTGAACGTGCGCCTTTATCGAGACGACACTCGCCGTGAGTGGTTTACGAAAACAGTACCGCGGTGGCCGTCGCGTTAGGCGAGTGCGGCCCCGTTGTCGAGGTCGTACCCCGCGTATCGCAGGAGTTCGGTTGCCCGGTCAGGTTTAGCGAGGAGGACACTTTTGTCGTCCGGGAGGTCGGACCCGGCGAAGTCCTCCGGGAGAGCGAGTGTCCCTGACGGGATGTTCTCGTTGCCGACGACCGGGAAATGCTCCTGGTCGAGTTTCATTACGAGTGGAATGTCGAGTCGAACGAGTTCCTCCTCGGCGTAGAGTCGTTCGTTGACATGCGTGTGGTCTTCTCGCTGTATCGCGGGCACGTCGCCATCGTACGGCTCGACGTACAGGCGACCCAGATAGTATCCGCTTGAGAACTGTTCGAACATCTGTGCATGTGACTGTCACCCATTGAGTAACATAAGGCTTGTCGGTAACATACTTATGGACGTACAATCAGAGCGGTCGAGATCAGTCTTCGTCGGGAGTACCGTTCGTCGCACCCGTCATCGACCAGACGGCGGTGAGACCGAGTACACCTGCCGGGAGAAGCGGCAGGACGAGGAGTGCGATGTTGTACGGGATGCCGACAGATGCGAACACCGACGGGTCGAGGTAGATGACACCCGGAATGACGAGCGTACACAGCACTAACACGGCAACAAGACCCCAGCCTTTCGTGCCGAATCCCGCCGGTTCGGGTTCGTCGCGGGTGGACTTGTGTCCGGCTCCCGACCCAGGTCGATGGACGTATCCGCTCGTCTCGTCGTCCTCAGAGTTCACTATCGGGAATTAACACTACCTTGCCAAAGCCCTCACGGTTTTCTAACATCTCGTGAGCGCGGGCCGCCTCGCTCATCGGGAGGACGTCACGGATCCTGGGTTCGAAGGTGCCGTCCCAGACCAGCTTTAACGCCTCGTCGGCCTGTCCGGGCGTCGCCATCGTCGAACCGATAACTGACAGTTGCTTCCAGAAGATCCGGTTTAATCCGGCGTCCGGATTCGGTCCTGTCGTCGCCCCGCAGGTGACGATGCGACCACCCTTTCGAAGACTCTTCAGTGAGTCTTGGTACGTCTCCTCGCCGATGTGGTCTACGACCATGTCCACGCCGCGTTTGTCGGTCATCTCTCGGATCTCCGCGGCGAAGTCGTTCTCGGCGTAGTTGATAGTGTGGTCTGCGCCGCACTCCTCGGCGTACGCCAGTTTCTCGTCTGTCGATGCCGTCGCGTACACTTCCGCGCCCGCGTGGTCGGCAATCTGCACTGCTGCGTGACCGACACCGCCCGACGCGCCGAGGACGAGAACGGATTCGCCCGGTCGGAGTTCGCCTCTGTCTACGAGCATTCGCCACGCCGTCTGGAAGACGAGTGATGCCGACCCTGCGACTTCCCACTCGACGCCGTCCGGAACCGGGACGAGATTGGATGCCGGGACGCACGCGTACTCGGCGTGGACGCCGCGGACGTGTTCACCGATGAGGTGGTAATCGTGCGATAGCGTCGGATCACCTTTCCGCGAGAACTCGGTATCGTCGCCGGCGACACCTGCGATGAGTGCGACTCGGTCGCCGGGTTCGAAGCGAGTGACACCCTCACCGACTTCGTGGACGACGCCTGCCATGTCGCTGCCGGGGATGTGCGGCATCTCTAAGTCGAGAATCGGCATCCCGCGTCGCGTCCAGATGTCGAGATGATTCAATGCGGCCGCCTTTACATCCACCACGACTTCACCGCGTTCGGCCTCCGGGTCTGGGTAGTCGCCGTACTCGATGACGTCGCGCCCGCCGTGTTCGGTAAATTGCACAGCCTTCATAGTCACCCACTCGCACGGAGATGTCAAAAGCCCGTGTCTCCGATACACAGTTTTCCGTTAGTTCGACACGCGACGACTCTTCCGAACGGCGTGCCGTCTGTGATGGCTGGGCGGGATACTCGAACGACAGAATTGCGTTCTCACGTCAGTGAGTCATAATATTCATACCTGTCGTGTGTGATGGGGAGGCAATGGCGGATGACGGGCGACGAATCGAAGATATCGCTCTCTCCCGCGAGCAGGTCCTTCGTGCAGTCGTTCTCGAAGCACACTCCAAGCGCGAGTTGACAGAGGTTGTCGAGAGTTCGCGTTCGACGGTTGATCGAGCGATCCGGGAACTCCTTGATGTCGGGTTGGTGACACAGCGAGACGGCCGGTACGAAGCGACGCTCGCCGGAGAGTGCGCTCTCGAAGCCGTCGAAGCGTTCCACGAACGGATGCAACAAGTGAGCAGTGCAAGGGGTGTTCTCGGCTGTCTCCCACCGGATACGCCGCTCGATTCGGCGTTTCTCGACGGTGCAGACGTGTACACGACGATGCCGGAGATGCCCGATGGCGTCATCCAACGACTCTTCGAGAGTATCGAAGGAGCATGTCACCTCCGCGGCGTCGCACCTGCGGTCCTCTCCGGCCATCTCAAGCCGTTCTACGATGCTGCGAAAGCGAGCGATGCCGACGTTGAGATGGTGCTCGACAGTGATGTTCTCGACCAACTCATTGCCGCACCCAGTACGCGAGATATCTTTCTCTCCCAACTCACAGACGACCGGATAACGATTTCACGGGGTAATGTTCCGTTCTCGTTCGGACTGTGGATAACCGAGACGGAAGTCGGCGTCGTCGTATACACCGACACCGGCATCCGCGGCGTTATCGTTAACGACACAGACACTGCGTACTCGTGGGCCGAACGGCGGTTTGAAGAACTTTCTGCGGACGCAAGTGAGATCACGATGGACGGGATCGAACTAGACGAGTGACCAAGGGCGCGAGAACTTTGTCCCGTGAGTCCGAACCGTGCGGCCGTGAACGAACACGGACACGGCGAGTCGGACGACACGGACGGACACGGCGACTCAGACGAGACAGGCGGACACGGCGAGTCGGACGACACGGACGGACACGACAACCACGATAGTCACGATAATCACGGTGACCACGACCATGGTCACGGACACGACGGAAACGATAGCCACGACCACCATCACGCTCACGACGTAGAAACGCTAGGTGTCGCCGTCGTCACCGTCTCTTCTTCGCGGTCAATCGACGAGGACACCGCGGGCGACGCTCTTGTCGATGCGTTCGAGGGCGACGGTCACGAGGTGACTGTCCGCGAACTCGTCGCAGATGATTTCGATGGCGTCCAGTCTACGGTAAACCGTCTCGTAGACCGTGACGACGTGGACGCCATCGTCACGTCCGGCGGGACTGGTGTCACTCCGGACGATGTAACCGTCGAAGCCGTCACGGACATCGCCACGAAGACGCTCCCCGGATTCGGCGAACTGTTCCGACGGCTCTCCTACGAGGAGATCGGAGCGCGCGTCATCGCCACCCGTTCGATGGCCGGTATCGTCGATTCGACGCCCGTCTTCTGTCTTCCCGGCAGTGAAAACGCGGCGCGACTCGGTGCCGAGGAGATACTCGTCCCCGAACTGCCACATATCGCCGGATTAGCCGGGCGAGAGTGAGGCGGCCGGAGCGTCCGTCTTCTGACGGCTGTAGCACTCACTTCCGACGGCCGAACCACGAACCCGCAACTTCTGTTCGGTCGCGGCACTTTAAGGGCACAGACGGATAGAGTCCGGTATGAGTAGTCAGAAACGCCGCGAGACGGAGGGAGACGAGGACCCCTTCTCCAGCGGGAAAGACGCGAACCTCCGTAGTTCGGAGGTGACGGAAGGCGCAGACCGCGCCCCACACCGCGCGATGTTCCGAGCGATGGGATTCGACGACGAAGATCTCGGGTCACCGATGGTCGGTGTCGCCAACCCTGCCGCGGACATCACGCCCTGTAACGTCCACCTCGACGACGTTGCCGACGCCGCTATCGAAGGAATTGACCAATCGGGCGGGATGCCTATCGAGTTCGGCACGATCACTATCTCGGACGCCATCTCCATGGGGACAGAGGGGATGAAGGCATCGCTCATCTCCCGTGAGGTCATCGCTGACTCCGTAGAATTGGTCGCGTTCGGCGAACGACTGGATGCGCTCGTCACCGTTGCCGGGTGCGACAAGAACCTCCCCGGGATGATGATGGCCTCGATCCGCACCGACCTCCCCTCCGTCTTCCTCTACGGCGGGTCTATCATGCCCGGCGAACACGAGGGCCGTGACATCACTGTCCAGAACGTCTTCGAGGGTGTCGGCACCTACGCCGAGGGTGAGATGAGCGCCGACGAACTCGACGAAATGGAACGGAACGCCTGCCCCGGTGCCGGGTCCTGCGGCGGGATGTTCACCGCCAATACGATGGCCTCTATCTCGGAAGCGCTCGGCATGGCCCCTCTCGGATCCGCGTCGGCTCCCGCCGAATCCAAAGAGCGGTACGACGTTGCCCGACGCGCCGGCGAAGCGGTCCTCCAAGCCGTCGAGAACGATCTGCGTCCATCGGACATCCTGACGAAGAAGTCGTTCGAGAACGCGATTGCTATCCAAGTCGCCGTCGGCGGTTCGACGAACGCCGTCCTCCATCTGCTCGCACTTGCGGCTGAAGCGGATGTCGATCTCTCTATCGAGGAGTTCGACGAAATTTCGCGTCGGACGCCGAAGATTGCGAATCTCCAACCCGGCGGGACGAAGGTCATGAACGACCTGCACGAGGAGGGCGGCCTCCCGGTCGTCATTCGCCGTCTCCTCGATGCCGGACTGTTCCACGGTGACGCGATGACCGTCACCGGTCGCACGATTGCGGAGGAACTCGAACACCTCGAATTACCCGACGACAGCGAGGTGTCTGACGAGTTTATCTACCCTGTAGACGACCCCTACCAAGAGGAAGGAGCCATCAAGATTCTTACCGGCAACCTCGCACCCGACGGTGCCGTCCTCAAGGTCACCGGCGACGACAAATTCCACCACACCGGTCCCGCACGCGTCTTCGAGGGCGAAGAGGAGGCGATGCGCTACGTCCAAGAGGGCCACATCGAGTCGGGCGATGTCATCTGTATCCGCAACGAGGGACCGAAAGGCGGTCCCGGAATGCGCGAGATGCTCGGCGTCACCGCCGCCGTCGTCGGGCAGGGTCACGAAGACGACGTGGCACTCCTGACGGACGGTCGGTTCTCCGGCGCGACGCGCGGGCCGATGGTCGGTCACGTCGCCCCCGAAGCGGCAGTCGGCGGCCCTATCGCTCTCCTCGAAGACGGCGACGAGGTCACGGTAGACATCCCGAACCGCGAACTGTCGGTTGACCTCCCGGACGACGAACTCGACGCGCGGCGGGACGACTGGGAACCGCGTGACCCACCGTACTCCTCAGGTGTGCTGGCGAAGTACGCCAACGACTTTGGTTCCGCCGCGAACGGTGCGGTGACGAATCCGGGCGCAAAGCGGTAACTGCGCGAGTTTCTCCCGCCTTTTGCGCTCGCTTTCGGGACCGGCGGTATGAACAACTAACGTCATCGAGAGTAGGCCGAGCGGCGTGGTGACGTCCTTTCGTGATTGACCCTCAACGACCGCGGACAGTTACTCAGTTCCAGTCGTCTCTGTTGTCATCCGACCCGTCGAACGGCGGCGGGAGGTCTGAGTGCGACTTCGCCCCCATGAGACTGCCCAGGTTAGCTCCGACGTGCCAGCCTACCCGGTCGTGATAGATATCCGTAATGTAAATCGTTCCCGTCGTGTAGAACTCCAGTGCTCCGTCACCGTCCGTGTCCTCTCCCGACGCCGAAAGGCGAGACTCTCCGGTCCCCGACGCGAACGTATTGTAGAATCGAATCGTGATGTCGGCCTCTGCGGGGTCAGAGACGTACTCGAACGTTAGATTCCCCGGCACGTAGCCCTCCGCGCCTGCTTCATAGTAGTCGGTCGCGTCACGGATTTCTCGTTCGACTTGTTCGCTGTCGGAGTCGGTGATGTTCGAGTAATCCACGTACACTGAGAGAGTGTTCGACCGCCATGGCAGGGGGCGTTCGGTGGCGTTCGGCCGCGGGAGCGTTTCACTGCGATACGTTTCGTCCATGAGTGGCATTGGTCCTTCCCCGTGTTCGAGGCCGTAGAGGTGGCCGAACTCGTGTTTCATCGTCTGGACGATGCTTTCATCGGACTGGTCGTACATGATTCTGACAACTTCGGTATCGCTCGCGTGGGCACCGTCGTCCAGTACCGAGGCACAACCGAGCGCGTCGGAGGTCGAATTGTCGTTCTTTCCGCAGTTCGGAATCGATTCGACGATACGCACCTCGACGTCGGGGGAGGGCTCGTTCGGACGAAGTTCGAAATCAGTTGTGTACTCGCCGTACTCGTCCTGATTCTTCTCCCAGTAGGCGATAGTCTCTGCGACGAACGGTTTGTAGTCTCGGTTACCGCCGGCGCTGGCGTTGATTCCGACTGTCACGGTTGACTGCCACGGCCACGGCGTCCCGTTCGGGTCTGGTTCGACGGACGCTTCGGCGTCTTTCGTGCCGGACAGACCGGCAAACATCCGCTTTGCGACCTGTCTCGTTTCGTTCTCGTCGTACCGACCGGTCATCGAGACATCGATTTGTGAGTCGATGCTGTCCTCCGCCGAGAGAACATCCGAGCAGTAATCGAACGAATACGCGGCTCTTCGTCCGTTGCAGGTGTTCACTCGCGGTTCAACGTTGACGACGATGTCGGCGTCGTACGTCGTGTTCGTCAGTTCGTACTGAACGGGATATGACGTGTTTTCTCGGGTATTCCAGTATTCGAGTGCTGTCCTGATCTCTTCGTGAAACGTGCCGTAGCCGTATGTTCCGAGGTCAGCGCTGACGGCGACGCTCACATTCTCGTGACCCCACGGATTGACGCGGTCGGTCGCTGGTTCGCTGGTCGGGGTCGCGGCGTCCGTCGGTGATGGTGCTCTCGTTTTTTCGGTGGATGGGACCGTCGTTTTCGCGATCTCACTTGATGGCTCGCCCGCGAACGGGTCAGTTCCTGAACACCCCGCGAGCAAGAGTAGGAAAGCGACAAGAGCGATGCGAATACGCATTACTCTCCTCAAATTATCGTTGTAGATAACTGTTCTGATTCCGTGAATTATCTACTTAGTTTTATATTCGGGTTCGTATCCCGGAACAGTACAGCATCAAGAAGGGAGAGTATCTGCTCAGTCCGCTGATTCTCTGTCACTCGTCGGCCCCGCTGAATATTCGTCGGTCGGTCCGACTGATGAACGGATTGTCTCCTGCTCCAGCGATATCTCCCTGCATACATCTCCGAGCGTCAACTCACTTGCTGGTCGCCGCGGTCTCGCTGAGCGTGCCTGCCATCTGTCACGCGTGATCGTTATGTCGTATTCCGGACGCTGGCGTAGAGCGCAGTAATCCCGTACTGGACACCAACGGTTCCGATGAACGCGGCTACCTCCACGAACTCCGGTGAGACGAATTGCTCGAAGAGTACGTGGAAACCGATGTAGAGTCCCGCGGTGATGAGTGCAGCAGAGACGGTCCACACGGCCGCGGGGAGTGAGTCGTATTCAACCGGCCAATAGGCTTCGTAGGCATACGGGATGAAGACGGCAATGTTCACGGCGAGAAAGAGCGCGCCACCGACTGGGTCAGTTGCTGTGAGCGCAGCGAGTGCGAGAACCGCGAGAACGGCGGCGGTGATACTGACCGAGAGATTATTCAGTAGATCCTGTTTGAGTTGGCTTCCGAGCGATGAGCGTTCGAACATATTCCAGAGTAAGCAATCAACGCCTAAGAGCGGTCCCCCGATTTGCTGAGCCAGCAAATCGGCTCACACAGCCAATGAATTCCCGTGTCGCGTCCAGTGTACTATAATCCGCACTGCAACGACTGCACCTGCGATTCACGCGGCGCAGACGCCCGAGAAGGTTTTGCCGACGACGGTTGAGATATCAAGCAAAAGATGCCGTTCAGGCCATCCATACAGCGCGCCCGAACGCTTCTCTACCGCGCCCGGACGCTCCTCAGAGAGGGTGGACTCCGCGGACTCCTCGCCGGATCGGAACGGTATATGAAGTATAATTTACTAGATAAGTTGCGGAGTCACCCTGTCACTCGCCGCTTTTACTACGACTACTTCGATGCACACGATTACTGGGAGCGTCGGTACGCGAGGGGCCGGACGTCAGGTCCGGGGTCGCGGGGCGACCACGCTCGATTCAAAGCCGCGGTCATCAACGACTTTCTGGACGAACACGACGTCGAATCGGTGGTCGAATTCGGGTGCGGCGACGGCCGACAGGTCAAACTCGGCGCGTACGAGTCCTACGTCGGCTACGACGTGTCCGAAAGTGCCGTCAAGCGTTGTCGAGAACGATTCGCGGACGACCCGACGAAGCGGTTCGAGACGTACGACCCCCTCTCCGACACTCCCGACGTGAACGCCGATGTCGCCCTCTCGTTGGAGGTACTGTTCCACCTCGTCGACGACGACGTGTACGAGGCGTCGATGCGTCACCTGTTCGACTCGGCGGACCGGTTCGTCCTCATCCTCTCCAGTAACCGCGACGACCCGACATCGGGCGCACTCCACGTCCGCCACCGCAAGTTCACTGACGACGTCGAACGTTGGTTCGACGCGTTCGAGTTAGTCGAAACGATCCCCAATGAGTTCGAAGAACGCGTCTCGGATTTCTACATCTACGAACGGACGATGACGGAGACCGAGGCGAAGACGACGACAGACCAGCAGACAGATGAGCGTGAGTTGGTGACCGACAGTGAAGCGTAGGCGAGCGCTGACAGTACCGCAAAAAGGAGGACTGTGAGCGCCGAGAGACGACCGACTCTCACCGGTGACATCTAACAGACGGCGCAGGCGACTCGCTCCGCTCGTCGCGTAACGCCTCGAAAAGTATGGGACCGCTGAGAGTCGAACTCAGGTCCTACCGACCCCATCGGCAGAGGATACCACTACCCCACGGTCCCAGGGTGTATTCGAGAGAAGGGGTGTCCACCCGTTAAGTGCTTCGTTTCGGGGCGGCGCAGTCACGGGGTGGCATCAGTCACTCGTCGGTGTCGGCGTCGCGCGGAACCACGAGATCACCCTCATCACGAGCGGCCATACTCAACACGGGATCACCCTCGTAAGCGGCTACTCCCTCGCGCCGGGCGATGACGTACCCGTCGTACTCGGATTCAATCGTCGCTCGTTGCTCACCGTGCGGCGACACCACGTCTGCGACGACATTCCCCGACGCCACCACGTCGCCAGGTTCGACACGATGGCGGACGAGTCCGGGTGTCTCCGCACGTGGATGGACCGCGCGACGAACCGGGTAGTCCACCGGCGCGTCGGGGACACCGGCTCCCGGTTCGTCCACGTCGTCTGGAACATCGCCGGGGTCGAGCATGCCGAGTTCGACCATGACGCCGTAGACGCCCGCGACGCCCGCCGCGCGGGTATCCTCCTCGATAACGCTGTGGCCGCCGAGTTCGACCGTAAAGGCGGGGATACCGGCGGCGTTCAGCGCCGCGCCCGCCGTGGAGCGTTGGAGGCCTTGTTCGACGTACTCCTCGGCCGGATACTCCGTGAGAACCGGGAAGCCGTAGGCCGACACGAGACGGTCAAGTCTCTCAGCGAGCGCCTGCGCCTCGGACTCTTCACGTCGCTCGCCGTACAGCACCCGGTCGCGGATGACGAACGGCATCGAGCCGATTTGGGCGGTGTGGAGGTCAACCAACGCGTCCGCCGACTCCGAGAACGCCTCGTACAGACGTTCGTCGATCCGTTCCTGCACGCTCGGTGGGCGCGACGAGGACGATTCGGGGTCGGGGAAATAGCGATTCGGATCGTCGTCGTTATAGTACGACTGCCGGCTGTTACGGCGGAGACCGGCGGGGTTGACGACCGGCACACAGACGACAGTTCCCGAGATGCGTTCGGCGAGGTCCGCGCGCATCGCGTCCTGCGCGACGGCGACGCCGGTCGCCTCATCGCCGTGGACGCCACCCGTGAGCCACAGCGTCGGGCCATCAGATTCGCCCTCGGCGACCACGACGGGGAGCCGCTCCGTTCCACCAGTCGGCAGGTCCGTCACCTCGAACCACCCGCTTTCGACCGCGCCGGGTTCGGATTCGACGCTTCCGATGTTCATGTGTCGGCGTCTCGTCGGGCGGAGAAAAACAGTCGGGTCGCGGAGATTTCACACCGTTTCAGCGGGGCGGCTCAGACCAACACGCGTTCTAGTGAGACGACCTCGCCCGACTCGGCGTCGGGGTCGCCCACGAGTCGGCCGAGACAGACCGCCGCACCGTCGGGTGTGACGCAAGCGACGAGCGAACCGCGTTCGGCGTCGTCGGCCTCGGACACGCCGGGAGCGTACACCGGTGCGCCCTCTGCAACCTGCTCGGCCGCAGAGTAGGCGATGGTGACGTGCGGGAGGTGTGAGAGGGCGCGTTCGGCGGGGGCGACGACATCGCGGAGGACGCTCTCGTCGCCCTGTTCTGCGAACGCCAGCGCGTCCGAGAGGTCGTACAGCGTCACGAGGTCAGTATCGTCGAACGGGTCCGTCGCCGTCCGTCGAAGATGGCCCATGTGCGCGCCGGTTCCTGCCGCGAGGCCGATGTCGTGACAGAGCTTTCGGATGTACGTCCCGCTCTCACACCGAATTCTGAGCAGGGCTTGCCGGTCTTCAACTTCGAGGAGGTCGAGGTCGTACACTTCGCGCGACCGGAGTCGGCGCGAGACGGCGCTCTTTCGGGGCGGCTTCTGGTACACATCACCCTCGAACTCGGCGACGACGCTTTCAAGGTCCGACGGTGCGGGTTTGTGCAGTTCCAGCACGGAAACGTACTCTTTCGACCCCTCTAAGAACACCTGCGCCATCCGGGTGGCATCGCCGAGAAGCATCGGCAGGCAGCCGGTGACCTTCGGGTCGAGCGTGCCGGCGTGGGCCGCGCGTTCGACGCCGGCCATGTCTCGGACCCATGCAGCCACTTGGTGCGCCGAGGGGCCGGGCGGCTTATCGAGGTTGACGACACCGAACGAGAGCAGGTCGTCGAGCGAGCGGTCGTCGGGTGGGCCGCGGAGGTCAGTCACGGTTCAGAAGTCGTAGTTGACGCCCTCGACGGGGAATTTGCCTTCGTCATCCTCGGGGTCGTACGCCTCGACAGCGGCTTTCAGCACTGACGGAACGTCCTCCTCGCTCCACCGTGCCGTGTTAAGCGTGATGTCGTAGATTCCGAGGTCGGTGATGTCGATGTTATAGTACTCCTCGTAGCGCAGCGCCTCGCTCTCCTCACGGGCGCGCGTTTCCTCGCGGGCGACATCGAGCGATTTGTCCTCTCGCTCTGCGATGCGTTCCGCGCGCACGTCCAGCGGTGCGTCCAACCACAGGCGAATGTCGGCTGCGTCGCCAGCCAGCCATCCGGCGAGTCGGGACTCCAAGAGAACGTCATCGCGCTCTAAGGCGATGGTCCGGAGACGACGGTCGAGGTCGCGGTCGATCTGATCGTCTTTCTCGGCGAGTTTGTTGAACTCCACTGCCGTCATGTCGCGCTCGGCGGCGAGTTGGCGGAAAATGTCGCCGCCGGAGATGTGTTCGAGGCCGAACGCCTCGGCGAGTGTGGCGACGGTCGTACTCTTTCCGGCACCCGGCGGGCCGGAGACAGTCAGCAACATATAGACTCTCGGGCGGTATGGCTAAAAGAGGTTGTCTTTACCGCATGCGTGTGCGGACTCGTACCGAAGAGTGAGAGGAGTAACGGAAATCGAAACGTGGAGAGAGAACCGGTCGGGTGTCCGCCGCCTACGACGTCGAGGGCGAGATGTCGATGTCGAGGCTCTTGCGGATGATCTGGGTGAAGCCCATCGAGCAGAGGAAGTACCAGACAATCCACGCCTGCATCGGTCCGAGAACGCCCTCCGTCCAACTGACCTTGCCGACGAGTGGGAGGACGATGTTCTGCAACACGATGTGCCCTCCGCTACCGCGGACGCCGATGGCCCAGTACATCCAGATGAACGCCGGAATAGTGAGGAACATAATCCACACCATCGGGCGGAACTGCTCTTTGAACATACCCATCTGGTCACCCATGGCTTCCATCTGCTCCTGTTGAATCCGGTCGAGCGCCTCGTCGTCACCGGCCTTTTGGGCTTCCTTCCGGCGTTTCTGGATGTCTTTCATCCGCTCTTGGTACGCGGACATCTTCTCCATATTCATGAGGTTCGCCTGCAAGAGCGTCGAGTACAGACCCGTCGCCAGCGCGATGATCATCACGACAGCGTAGAACGGCAGGATCTCCACGAGCGGCCCGAGGATGACGTTCATCGTGCTTCCGATGAGCCTCTGGAGCGGTTGCCACCAGTACGCAAAGAACAGACCGACGGTGACGACGCCGGCCATCTTGTCGTACTTCGACCACGAGGACTCGCCGAGATCATCGGTATCGACCGACGAGGATGTCGAGACGGACGAACCAGACGACCCGTTCTCTAACCCGGCGCGCGCCGCCTCGGGATCAGCGAGTTCGAACCCCTCGTCACCATCGACGAGGACGCCTTTCTCGATGAGGCGACCCCAGTGCCCGCTGGTGATGTCTCCTTTCACATCGACCCATTTGACTTCGCCGTCGTTGGCCCGCTCAAGGACCGTTTCGACGGCGTTCCGCATCTCCGGGTCGGAGGAGACGAGGTCACGCACCTTCTGTTCGATTCGTACCATTGCCGAGAAAGTAGCACTCACCGGTTATCAAGCTTTTACTCTCGGTTCGTCCTCGCCCGAGAGCATATCGGCGCCTGCATTTGTCAGTGGCCCTCTAGATGTGCAGACATCTTGTACACCCCAGTACGGGGCACTGAAACCGCACTGACCCTATCTCATTCGAGCGGTGTCCCGCGGTTCCTCAGTTCACCGCCGCAGTCGGGACACGTCGCCAGACTGGAATCGTTGCCGAGTACGGTACCGCACTCGAAACATTCGTAGGTAGACTGTTCGGCCGCTTCAGCGGGGCTATCTTTCCAGAACAACATTCTTTCTCGGGGCGCTCTGCCCTACCCGGTGTAACAGGAATACGAGATTGAACGTGTTCGTTGAACTATGACCCTCCGAGCACTCGTGGGGTTCACTATTCAATAGTCTCGTGCAATACTTGCCGAGTACTCCGTTTCCTCGAAGAGGACGGCGAACAGTTTTCGCTGGACGGTGCGAATGTGGCGGTAGAATGCCGCCGGCGAGACGCCGAGAACGTCTGCGACTTCGTCGCCCGAATGTGCCCGCGGATTCTCGAAGTAGCCAGCGTAGTACGCGGTCTGGACAACCTCCAGTTGGCGCTCTGTCAGTCGGTCCAAGACGGCCGCAGTGAACTCGCCGCCGGACGGTTGCTCACGGTGTCGCTTCGAACGCAGTTCGACGGCGTCGAACGTCCCCGAGAGCAGTTGCGTGATGCTGTGGAGTTCGACGCCGTCGGGAATGTCGATTTCGAGGAGTGTCTCCGTGGGGGTCGCCTCCGCTCGCCGGAGGACGACGCCGTGGTTGGCGAGGCGCGAGGCGATTACCGGCCGGACGAATCGGAACCAGACCGTCCCAGCGGCGTCGTCGCCGGCGACGACGCGATACTCAGCGATCCCTGCGGTGTCCGCCGCGGCCGCCCTGACAGCATCCATCGACGCTCCTTCGACGGTGGCGAACAGCGCATCGTCCTCGACAGTCTGCTGGATACCGGTGACGACGGACAGCGTACAGTCGGCACGTTCGGCCACGCGAGCGAGCGGGAACGAACCCCCGGCAACCGCGTACTCGACGCGAGTGACGGCCGTCGTCAGGAGCGCCGCCTTGCGTTCGACGGCGCTGATAGCCGATGCAACTGTCTCACCCAGTTCGGCCATCACTGTTCGAACCATCCCGTCGAAGGCGGCGGGTCGATCAGCGTAGACCGTCAGCACCCCGTACGCGACGCCGTCGTACGAGAGCGGGACCGCGACGACTGACTGGAAGTCGCGTTCCAGTGCCGCTCGTCGCCACGGCTGTTGCTGTAGGTCGGTCGCAACGTTCGAGACCAGCGTCTCCTCGTCCGTCGCGGCGGTCGAACACGCCGGCTCTCCCTCGGGGTCGAGAGCGAGAGACCGGTCGTCGAGGTATCCTCGTCCAGTTCCGCTTGCGGCCCGTGGAACGAGCGTCTGCGAAGTCGGATCGATAGACCCGACCCACGCGAACTCGTAGCGGTCTTCGGCGGTCAGGCGTTCACAGACGGCGCGTTCGACCGCCTCACGCGTCTCCGCTCGGATAAGTGACTGGTCCACCTCGCGGATAATCTCGTTGACGCGGTTGAGCGAGACGAGTCGCTCGTTGCGCCGCTGGAGTTCGCGGTCCTGTTCGCGGAGTTGCGATTGCCGTTTCACTCGGTCGAGTGCCGCCTCCGCCGTCGTCGCCAACAGATCCGCGATTTCGCTGTGAACCTCATCGAACGCGCCAACGGTATCGACACCGGCGACGAGGACACCGTGGTCTCCGAGCGAAAGGACAACGACGCTCCGGAGGTCTGTCGCCGGGTTCGAGAGCGCGGGCGACTCGTGAACGTCGTCGAAGAACAGCGGTTCACCGGTCACGAACGCCCGCCCGATAAGGTTCCCTTCCGAGGGCCTGAACGACGGAAGCGGGCCGTATAGCCGGTCCATCGCTGGCGTGTGTGCGACCGGTTCGAGACGATTCGTCTCGGCGTCGAATCGGAAAACTGCACTCGCCGCGCACCCGAGAATCTCGTCTGCGTCGTCAACGACGCGGTGGGCGATTTCCTGTACCGTCTCGGCGTACTGGAGTTCGCTCGTCGTCCGATGCAGCCCCGTCAGTGACTCCTCGCGCTGTTTTCGCTTTGTTACGTCTCGGCAACTGTAGAGCGTCGTCCCGCCCTGAATCGACACCTCGCGGACGTTGACCAAGAGCGTGTGTTCCTCGCCCGCTTTGTCGGTCGCCGTACACTCGACGTTCGTCAGAACCCCCGATTTTTCGAGTTCAGACTCCTCGAACAAGTCGTCGCCGAGAAGCGCGTCGATACTCCCGAGGTCGCGTATCTCCGCTTCGGTGTAACCGAAGATGAAGTGAACGTTCGGACAGACGTAGGTGAACTTCCCTTCATCGTCGGTGATGAGGACCGTGTCGGTCATGTTGTTGAGCGTGACACGGTGGAGTTCCTCGGACGCTCGGAGTTCACGCTCCAGTTCGACGCGTTCTGCGGCCTCAGCGGCGGCTTCGACCGTGCGCTCGCGGACGTACGACCCGAAATCGGGCGTGTCAAACGGAACGTAGTCCGTCGCTCCGGCGGCGAGAACGTCGCGGGCGACGGACTCGCTTCCGATATCGGTACAGAAGACAATCGGAAGATCCGCAGCGTCGGCACGGAGCGTCGAAACAGCCGTCACACCATCCTCCGACCGCGCCACCACGACAGCGTCCGGATGACCCGACGACAGTCGTTCGCACCCGTCCGCGACACTCTCAACTCGCTGGACGGACGCGACCGACCGTAGTTCTTCAACCGCCGAATCAGCCCACTCGGGACCGCCGACGAACAGAACCTGCGGGGGAGTCGCGGCTTCCGGTGTCGCATCCATGTCCACCGGGTTCTCCGCCGCGACTGAAAACTCCGCCGTCACCGACTACGTCGCGTACCCGTCACTGTCGAACCGACCGCGTCAACCGTATGCTGAGCGTTCGCTCGGCCAGTTTAAAACGAAGAAACCGCGTGCTGTCCGCGTTTACGCGTCTTCGACGACTTCTGCCACGTCGTCGAACACGCCGTCTGGGGTCTGTTCACCGTCGATTTCGACGAGGACGCCCTCATCGCGGTAGTGGTTCACGACGGGTTCGGTGTTCTTGTGGTAGACGGTGAGTCGTTCGCGGACCGTCTCCTCGGTGTCGTCCTCGCGCTGGATGAGTTCTCCACCGCAGTCGTCACAGACGCCGTCTTCCTCGGGCGGGGCAAACTCGACGTGGTAGTTTGCACCGCAGTCGTCGCAGACGCGACGACCGGTGAGTCGCTCCACGAGTTCCTCCTCGCTCACGTCGAGGTAGAGAACAGCGTCGAGGTCCGTAATCTCAGTGAGGTACTCGGCCTGTTCGATGTTGCGCGGGTAGCCGTCGAGGACGTAGCCGTCGGCCTCTTGCAGCGCCGTCTTCACGATTTCGTTTACCACATCGTCGGGGACCAGGTCACCGGACTCCATGTACTCGCGCGGCGTGTCGTACTCGAAGTCCATGTCGCTGATGTCCATGTCCTTGTTCGCGCGCAGCGCGTCACCCGTCGTGACGTGTTCGAGGTCGAACTCGGAGGCGAGTCGCTTCGACTGTGTTCCCTTTCCGGCACCGGGTGCGCCGAGCAACAGGATGTGCTTACCCATGTTCGACCCATCCCGGGCCGACGGTATAACGTTGAAGAAAGCGTCTCTCCTTTCGGGTCGGTTGCAGGACCTGTCGGAGAAACTACGGAGAAATGTGCCGAAACCCGGACCGTTCGACAATACATCCGGGCTAACAAGATGAACGCGGGCGGTCACGGTGCTTTTCTACGCCCCCGGACGAAAGACTGCTATGACCAGATTCGATGCCGACAGCCCGAAGGAGCGACGGAAACTGTTCGCCGAGGCGGTCACTGCACACCGGACGCGCGCGAGTCCGTTTCTCACTGTCGAAGTCGAACACGACCCGGATGTAGACGGCGAGGACTCGCCCGCGCCGTGGGTGCAGTTCGCCGACCAGACGTTCAATATGGACGTCACCGAGGAGGAACTCGAATGTGCGAAGTCGCTTCTCTCGGAGTTCCCTGAGTTCCGTATCGATCAGATGGAGTCGCCCGAGGAAGCCGAGGGAACGAATCTCCGGATCATCGCGCGGTCGGACGCGAACCGTCTCGCCGCGTTCGTCGATAGAGTGTTCACCGATGTGTACGGCCGCGACGAAGACTACTGCGCGTGGGTCGCGGCGGTCTGAGGCCGTTCGAGAGTAGTTGACGCGTTATCCACGCAGTCCGCTGCGTTTTGCGAACTTCTAAAGCCGAGGAGGGACAACGCGTCGCCTATGACTCAACGTCGTACCCGTTCACGTACACGTACGTCCCGTTCGGACGAAGGCAACCGGACACGCGCCGGATTCTCACTCGAACGTGACGGCGCGAACGCGACGCGGGAGACGCTCACCCGTCGAACCACACACGGTGCCGACGGCGGTGGCCGACATGGATGAAGAGACTATTGCGCCGTTATTCGACCGCCCGTTGATTCCTGTGGCGAACGACGACGATGCTGCCGCAACTGCCGCGGCCGTCCTCCCGCGTATCGCCGCCAACGGAGGCGACCCCGTTTTCGTCCACGTTATCGAGAAAGCCGGCGGCGCACCTGATAAGGCGTCGGTCGAACAACGCGAGGAACTCGCCGAAGAGATGTTCGACTTCATCCGCGAGGAGAGCGACGACGCAGGCGTCGAGGTGGAGACGACGCTTCGCTACGGAACGGATGTCGCAGCGACGATCATCGACACCGCACACGATATCGGGGCGACGTGCATTACGTTCACCCCGCGCGGTGGCAAGCGGTGGTGGGACCTGTTCTCCGGCGACACGCGCGAGTCGCTGGTAACCAAAAGCGATCTTCCAGTGGTCGTTCTGCCAGCCGCTGACACTGCGGAGGTGGACGCGTGAGCGACGACTATTCTTCCCCGCTCACAGTGGATTCACACGGAGGTGATTCTGCGTGACCGACGAAGAACTCGCCAAAGACTTGGGACCACTCGCCGCTTTGACTATCGGTGTCGGCACGATGATCGGCGCGGGTATCTTCGTCCTGCCAGGCGAAGCAGCCGCCATCGCCGGTCCCGTCGTCGCAGTTTCGTTCGTCGTCGGGGGTGTCGTCTCCATCTTCACAGCCCTCTCCGCGTCCGAACTCGGGACGGCGATGCCGAAAGCCGGCGGCAGTTACTACTATATCAACCACGCGCTGGGACCACTGTTCGGGAGCATCGCCGGAATGGGCAACTGGATGGGGCTAGCGTTCGCATCGGCGTTCTACATGCTCGGCTTCGGCGGGTTCATCATCGAACTCGTGAACGTGCCGTCTATCGGTCTCGGGATACTCACGCTTGCTCCGACGCAGGTGGCCGCACTCCTCGCTGGCGCGACGTTCATCGGCGTCAACTACGTCGGCGCAAAGGAGACTGGGACACTCCAGAATATCATCGTCATCACGCTGGTCGCCATCCTAACGGTGTTTACCATTCTCGGTCTCACGATGACTGATCTCTCGACGCTCCGGCCGTTCGCGCCGAACGGGTACGGGAGTATCCTACCCGGCACGGCGCTCGTGTTCGTTTCCTTCCTTGGCTTCGCCAAGATCACGACTGTCGCCGAGGAGATAAAGAATCCCAGCCGGAACCTCCCGCTGGCCGTCGTCGGGTCTGTCGTCATCGTGACTGTGATGTACGCCATCATCATGGTGATGCTGATGGGTGTCGTCAACTGGACGGAACTCGCCCAGTCTACGACGCCCGTCATCGACGTGGCGGAAGTTGTCTTCTCGAACACACTCGGACTCGGCGTCCTCGGTGGGAGCCTCATCCTGTTCGGCGGCCTCCTCGCCACCGCGTCCAGTGCGAATGCTTCCATCCTCGCGTCGTCGCGCATCAACTTCGCTATGGGGCGAGACAAACTCATCACGGCATGGTTGAACGACATCCACCCGCGTTTCTCGACGCCGTACCGCTCTATCGCCGTCACCGGTGTCCTCATCCTCCTGTTCATCGCTGTCGGTAACGTGAAGGTGCTGGCGAAGGCGGGGAGCGTCCTGCATCTCATCGTTTACGGGCTGATGAACATCGCTCTCATCGTGATGCGGGAGTCCGATGTCGCCGACTACGACCCCGATTTCACGGTTCCGCTCTATCCGGCCGTCCCTATTCTTGGAGCGGTACTCTCGTTCGGCCTTATCGGCTTCATGGACGACAAAGAGATTGCGCTGGCTGCCGGATTCGTCATTGGCTCTCTGGCGTGGTACCTGGTCTATGCCCGCGGTAAGGCGGACGAGTCCGGCGTCCTCAGCGACTATATTCTCGACCGGTCCGAGCGGATGCCCGACGCCGCCGTCTCGGCGGCCACGTCGGTCCAACCCGACGGCGGCCAGTACCGCGTGATGGTTCCGCTGGCGAATCCCGCCCACGAGACAGACCTCATTACCCTCGCCAGCGCACTCGCCAAATCGCGTGACGGTACTGTCGTTGCGGTTCACATCGAACAGGTGCCCGACCAGACGGCACTCGAATCCGCGCGCGAACGTGGCGACTTCGAGGAGGCAGACAGACTCCTCGAACGCGCCCGAGAAGACGCTGAAACGTTCGATGTACCCATCGAGACGCACACCATCCTCTCACACCGGTCGTTCGAGGAGGTATTCGACGCCGCGCGAACCTACGACGCCGACATCACGGTCATGGGATGGGGTCCGGACTCGCACGGTGCGCCCGGACGTGCCGAGAGCGCCATCGACGAACTCGCCAGTTCACTCCCGTGTGATTTCCTCGTACTGAAGGACCGCGGGTTCGATCCCTCGCACGTCCTCGTTCCGACGGCAGGCGGTCCCGACTCTGACCTCTCTGCCGCCGTGGCGGTCACTCTCCGTGAACAGTACGACTCGACGGTGAGCCTTCTCCACGTCACTGACAACAAGGCGGAAGGCGAACAGTTCCTCACAGAGTGGGCTGAAAGCCACGGACTCTCCGACGCCGAACTCATCGTCGAGCAGTCAGTCAACGTTGAGGAAGGCATCGAACGACACGCACGTGATGCGACGATGCTCATCATCGGCGCGACGGAACGCGGCCTGCTCTCTCGACTCGTCCGCGGAACGCTCGTTCTCGATGTGGTGAACAAGGTAGATTGTTCGGTCCTCTTGGCCGAACAGACGCGGAGTCGGTCGCTCAAAGAGCGGTTGTTCGGTCGAAACTGACACACCGAATAGCGCAACTACCGCCTTCGGATCTGTCGGGCGTCGTTGCGGGAGACGCCGTCTGAAGACAGCGAACGTCTTCTCGACAACAGAGCCGACAGTATATTTGTTCTCGGCCGACCAACGAGGTGTATGTCGTCATTAGGCTCTGCCGTCGAAGGCGGCGTTACGCCGGAAGTCCTGCAGATTCGTGGGGAGTCGCAGTTCGTCGAAGTGGGTAACGTCGAACTCCATGTCGTCACCGCTGGACCGAAAGACGGCGAGCCGGTCGTCCTCCTCCACGGCTTCCCGGAGTTCTGGTATGCGTGGCATGAGTTCTTGGGCCCACTGGCTGACGAGGGATACCGCGTCATCGTCCCGGACCAACGCGGGTACCACTTGAGCGACAAACCGGAGGCTGTCGATGCCTATCACCCCGACGAGCTTGCGGATGACGTACTCGGACTGCTCGACGCACTCGACCTATCCGATGCCCATCTCGTCGGGCACGACTGGGGTGCGTTCGTCGCATGGTGGGTTGGACTGCACGCCCCCGACCGGCTCCGAACCCTCTCGGTTTTGAACGTCCCGCACCCGACGGCGTTCAGGCACGCACTGTCGAACGACTGGGAACAACGGTTGAAGAGCTGGTACGTGCTGTTCTTCCAACTCCCGAAGATACCGGAAGCACTGGCGAAGATGGGCGAGTACCGCACGCTGTGCGATCTGATGCGCCGGTCCAGCCAACCGGGGACGTTCAACGAAGCCGACTTCGACTGCTACCGGGCAGCGTGGTCGCGTCCCGGCGCGTACCGGTCGATGGTCAACTGGTACCGTGCAATCGCTCGGGCGAACCCGCGACCGAAGACCGAACGGGTCGGGGTTCCGACACTGGTGTTGTGGGGGGCGAAAGACGCCTTCCTCACGCGTTCGCTTGCCCTCCAGAGCGTCGAATACTGCGAGAATAGTCATCTCGTCGTTCTCGACGACGCGACACACTGGATACAACACGAAGAGCCTGTCCGCGTCCAGCGAGAACTCACCGACCACTTCGGGATGTACCAGCCGTAGCGTTGCCCACCGAACAAGAGAATAACTATATTCAATCGATTCTATATACCACCACAGAGTTGACTTAGCGACTTACTTAAACCCGGAGAGAATATCGCAGTCTGACGCGGAGTGAGGTCGCGTTACCGGGAGTGGATGACCCGTTTGATACTACCTCGTTCGCGTCTCCTTCATGAGCCGGCCGGTCGTCCCCGCGGCCGGTCGTTTTCTGTCAGTGCGAGTAGCGTCGCGGCTGTACGAACGTGCCGTCGGAACCATCAACCGGTCATCCCACAAGAGACACCGGCATTCGGAGCGCCGACAACGTTCGGAGCGCCGACAACGGCACGTTGAAACCGCCCGCCTGCGACCCACCGACATGACTGATCTCGGAAAGGTGGATCGCACGTTCTTCGACCAGTACGTCTTCTCGAACCTCGGGGCCGGACGCGACGATGTCGCACTCGGCCCAACCCATGGCGTCGATTTCGGCCTTCTTGATCTCGATGGGACGGCCGTCGCAATCGCCACAGACCCTGTTTCCGTGCTGCCGGACCTCGGACTCGCCCGTGCTGGACGATTTACGCTCGACTTTGTCCTCGCCGATGTGGCCGTCTCGGGACTCCCGCCCTCCCATCTCGCTATCTCGTTTACGCTTCCACCGGACTTCGAAGACGAGTCGTTCGCTACTCTCTGGACGGCAATGCACGAAGAAGCCGAAGATCTCGGCGTTAGTATCGTCACGGGCCACACAGCCCGCTATTCGGGGTGTTCGTTCCCGTGGGTCGGCGGGGCCACCGCCCTCGCCGTCGGTGACCACGAGGACGTGATTCGACCCGACGGCGCACGCGTCGGCGACGACGTGCTGGTGACGAAAGGACCCGCCGTGGAAGCAACAGGATTGTTGACGACTCTGTTTCCCGACCAGTTCGACCTGCCGGAAACGACGCTCCGTGCGGCGCAATCCCGTCTCGACGAGGCCGAGTGCGTCCGCGACGCGATGACCGCGTCGGCCGTCGGCGGCGTCCACGCGATGCACGACGCGACCGAGTGTGGCCTGTTCGGCGCACTGAACGAAGTCGCCGACGGCGCGGGCGTCCAACTCGACATTTCGACAGACGAGATACCTCTCCGACCGGGTGTCGAGGAGACGTGCGAATTCCTTGGAATGGACCCGTGGACGGCGACGACTGGGGGAACGCTCGTCCTCGCAGTTGATCCCGATTCGACTGCAGCGGTCGTCTCGGCGCTCGAATCCGAAGGTACGCCCGTTGGCGTCGCGGGGACAGTCCGCGAGGGTTCGGGCGTCACTGTTGATGGTGAGGAAGTGCCACATCCCGACGTTGATCCGTCGTGGGCGGCGTACGAAGAACTGATGCGGCAGAGTGGCGTGCAGTAGCGACGACGGCCGTGCCCGCGTTTCTCTCAGTGAAAAACGAACGATTCCGTTGAATCGTTCTAGTCGATATCGATCTCGATCCTACCATCCCTGAACTCGACCTCGGCATCGTCACCGTCGATTTCGATGTCGAAATCGTCGCCATCGATGTCAATGTCATCGCCTTCGACCTCGAAGTCGCCATCCGTATCGTAGTCAACTTCGGCATCATCGTCGATTTCGAACTCGATGTCGTCACGGTCGAACTCGATGCCGTCGTCACTTTCGGCTTCGAAGCTTTCGTCGGGTTCGTACTCGACCTCACCGTCGTCGTGGATCTCGAAGTCCGTGTCGTCGCTATCGACTTCGATGTCCTCGCCATCGATCTCTAATTCTTCGTCTTCGTCGTACTCGAAGTCGTCAACGTCGTCGCCCTCGAACTCCTTGTCGCCGAACTCGATCTCGATATCGTCGTCGTCGAAGTGGTCGGCACTCACAGTGCCGATAGCTAGCCCGCCGCCAGCCACAACGAGGAGGAGGCTGACGACGATGGCTGAGACCGTTCTGAACAGGTATGTTCTCATGGTATGCTATAGGTAAGTTGGTAACGTTGGGGTTACCTATTCTCACCAGGTTACGTTTCATAACCCATGTGAACAGAGGACAGTTACCGTATTCATGTTATATACTCGGACGAGGGTCGATCAGTTCACAGTGGGTACGTATCGGACTCATGGCTCACGATTATACTGGGTGAGCGGTGCAGGCCGGCACGAACAAAAAATGGGTGTACAACACCGAACGAAACTCTTTACACAGTATGGCAGGGTTTAACTCTCATGGATAACTCCCGAGATGACTCCGAGTCGGATGCCACGGCCGAATCGAGCGGCGACGGACCGCCGACGCTGGCCGAGGCCCGCGAGATGGACCACGACGATGCACTTTCGCATTTCCGCGACCGCTTTTTCATCCCCGACGATGAGTTGTACGCTGACGGCAACTCACTCGGACTCTGCTCTGTAGATGCGGCGGCCGCACTGGACGAGGCGGTCGAACAGTGGAAAACGCTCGCTATTCGCGGATGGACCGACGCCGATCCGGAATGGTATACGTACGGTGAACGCCTCGGTGACCGACTCGCCCCACTCGTCGGTGCCGAACCCGAGGAAGTCGTCGTCGGAAACTCCACGACGGTGAATATTCATACGCTGGTCGGCACGTTCTACGACCCGAGTCGCGGCGAGAAGATTCTCGTTAACGACCTCGACTTCCCGACGGATCACTACGCGATTCGCGCGCAACTTCGACAGGTCGGACGCGACCCAGACGAGAACCTCCGCGTGGTCGAGAGCCGAGACGGCCGGACAATCGAGGAAGACGACATCGTGGCGGCGATAGACGAAGACGTGGGGATGGTGTTCATGCCCTCGGTCCTCTATCGGAGCGGGCAACTCCTCGATATCGAACGCATTACGGAAGCGGCCCACGACGCCGGTGCCCTCGCTGGCTTCGACCTCGCGCACTCTATCGGCGCCGTCCCGCACGCCCTCTCGGACCTCGACGTCGATTTCGCCGTCTGGTGTCACTACAAGTATCTCAACGCCGGACCCGGAGCTGCCGCCGGTCTGTACGTGAACGAACGTCACTTCGGCGTTACACCGGCTCTCGCGGGATGGTGGGGCCACGAGAAAGAAACGCAGTTCGAGATGCGCCATACGTATACACCCGCCCACTCGGCCGGAGCGTTCCAGATCGGGACGCCGCCGATTCTCGCAGCGGCTCCCCTCGACGGCGCGCTCGATGTGGTCGAAGACGCCGGTATCGACGCGCTTCGGGAGAAATCACTCGCACTAACTGACTCCCTCATCGAACTCGTTGACGACCGCCTTCCCGACTGCGAGGTCGGGACACCGCGTGACCCGACCAGACGCGGCGGCCACGTCGCCGTCGAACACCCGGAAGCCTATCGCATCTCGGAGGCGCTGAAAGACCGCGGCGTAATCGTTGACTTCCGCGCCCCGAACGTCGTTCGCGTCTGCCCGTCGCCGTACTACGTCGGCTTCGAGGACGTGTATCACATGGTTGAGCACCTCGAAGCAATATTCGAGGATGCCGAGTACGAACAGTACGAGAAGCGCGGCGGCGGCGTGACCTGATCGTTCCCGACTACCAGTCGATAACGGACTGGTCGCGCCAGAAGTACCCCGACGGCGACTCTGGTTTGAAGCGACAGAGCCACACCGGCGTTTCAGCGCCGCGCTCGACTGACCGGTCGGCGTCCTCGCCGCCCATATCGGTGCGGACCCATCCCGGACAGACCGAGTTAGCGAGAAGTCCGTCGTCGCCGTACTCGCCGTCTAAGTACTTCGTCAGGCCGTTCAGCCCTGTCTTCGAGATGCGATACGATGGCGACCCGCCGGACTGTGCTTCGTTGAGCGCGCCCATCCCCGAAGAGACGTTGATCACACGGCCGCCTTCGTCTTGGACGAGGAGCGGGACGGCGTGCTTACAGACGAGCATCGGCCCACGGAGGTTCGTCGCCAGCGTCTGGTCGATGTCCGTCACCGACTCCGCAACGATGTCCCCGTCGCCGCCGCTGATTCCGGCGTTGTTGACGAGGATGTCCAGTCGGCCCGCACTGGCGAAGATATCGTCTACGGCATCAGAGATTTCGCCTTCCTGCGTCACGTCCACGAGAAGGTGATTCCACTCGTCGGGGATGTCGTGCGTAATACTCCGCGTCGCGGCGAACACCGTCGCGCCGAGGTCGTGTAACTGTTCGGCTATCTCGCGGCCGAGACCACGATTTGCACCCGTCACGAGGGCGACTTGCCCTTCGAGAGAGTCGTACAGGTCAGGGTCGGGAACGTCCGCTGTCATTGACGGTGGAGAAGAACTGACGCCGCAAGGGGGTTGCGTTCTCGGGTCGCGGCCGTCGCACGACTGCCGAAGGCTGACGTATCGCACTGACGCCGCGTATCAGCCCTCGGTAATTACGTTGAGGACATCGAACGCCGCGCCCGTCCAGCGGAAGGCGTTCAGTCGGCCGTCCGGATGGCAGATGAGATAGACGTACCCCGTCCACGTCGCCCGTCGTTCGTCGGTTCGACTCGGAACTGGGTCGCTCTCGGGGTGACTGTGATAGAACCCGACCACATCGAGGCCCCTCGATTCGAGGGTGTCGATGGTTTCGACGGTCGTCTCGGGATCGAGCGTGTACGTCGTTCGGGGGTCGTCAGCGACGTTGGGAACCGGTTCGGCGACGGTAACAGTATCCGACCCGGTACCGATGTCGTCCGCAGAGGCTGATTCCGCTGAATCGGTGGCGGATGCGTCGTCGGCGTTCGTCGCCGCGGTGTCGGCCCGATACCCGCCGAGGACACCGCAGACTTCGCTCGGTGGGGTAGTCGCCGCTCCCTCTCGGGCGTGCGCGATGATTGCCTCTCTCGCCTCGGCCGTGAGGACGAGGTTACTCGTCGGCGTGTTCGTCTTCGAAGTCACGGCGCATTGCGATCTCGAACCACGGGCACAGACGGAGTTGTCGGTACCACTCGGGGTGGTCGTGGAGGTGTTCGTAGTCCACCCACAGCAGTCCGGCGATTTCTTCCTCGTCGGGGTCGAGCGTCGTGTCTTCGAGCGTCACCTTCAGGACGGCACAGACCTCCCACTCCAGACCGGCGTTCTCGTAGTAGCGCTTGTACTCGAACTTGTCCGTGATACGCAGGTCGCTGTACTGGTCGGGCGTAATTCCGAGTTCCTCTTCGAGGCGCTGTTTCGTCGCGTCTTCTTGACTCTGCCCCTGCACGGGGTGGGATGCGACGGTTCCGTCCCAGTGAGTGTCCCACAGACGCTTGTTCGGTGCGCGTTGTGCGAGCAGTAGACGCCCATCCTCGTCGAAGACCAAACACGTGAACGCACGGTGGCGCGTCCCGTGGCCAGTGTGTGCATCCAGTCTGTTGACAAGTCCGATCTCGTTATCGTCGGGATCGACGGCAATGACGTCCTGCTTGGCGTTCTTGTGGAGTTCGTCCTCCACGTCGGTGGCGGCACTCCCGCCCTCGTCTGTGCTCATATCGGTCACATTAGCGAGGTGGGTCAAGGAGTCTTCGATGCGTGACGGCCTCCGCAAGGCAGTTCGGCATATGACTCGCCGCGGGACCATTCAGCATATGACTCGCCGCGGGACCATTCAGCATATGACTCGCCGCGGGACCATTCAGCATGTGACTCATCGCAGGACCATTCAGCATGTGACTCATCGCAGGACCATTCAGCATGTGACTCGTGCGGTCCGGCTACGGACTACGACCGAGTCGTTCGTCGAGGATGAGGCGCGTCTTCGTACTCTTTACTTCGTCTAGTTCGCGCGCCCGCGTGATGAGTTCATTCACTGCACGCGTGTCCGCGGCGTCCACGACGAGGACTACGTCTTCCTCGCCGGACACCTGCCACACGAAGTCAACTTGGTTCCATTCCGCCATCTGGTCGGATATCTCGGTCGTGTCCACGTCAACTTTCACCGACACTTCGATCATCGCCTTGATGTTGCCCGTACTGGTGGCGACGGTGAACCGCTCGATGACGTTGTCGTTGGTGAGACGCTCGACGCGGTTGCGAACTGTGCCCTCGGAGGTACCAACTTGCTCTGCAATCTCCGTGTAGGGGGTCCGAGCATCTCGTCGGAGGATGTCGAGAATCTCCCGATCCAAGTCGTCCATGTCTTCTCTCTCCACTCGGAGAACTTACTGGTTACGAAATTCGTAACTCAACTACGAAAGCAACATTTATACCCCCGTATTCCGTGTGTTTCTCGTAATGTCGGACGCCTACTTGGCTCTGGAAGACGGTCGCGTCATCGAAGCGCGCGGTCGCTCTCCAGGACAGACACGTGGCGAACTGGTGTTCACGACCGCGTACACGGGTTACGAAGAGAGTCTCACTGACCCCTCATACGAGGAACAAGTCCTTACGTTCTCATACCCGCTCATCGGAAACTACGGCGTCCGAGAAGAGCGATTCGAATCGGACCGTATCCACCCACGCGCGGCCATTGCACACGAGTTCACAGAAGAAGTCGTCGAATGGCTGGACTCCGAAGATGTGCCCGCAATCGACCATATCGACACACGCGACCTCGTCACCTCGATCCGCGAAGAGGGTGCGATGAAGTGCGGAATCGCTGTCGGCGACGACGTGACGCCCGCAGACGCCGAAGCCCAACTCGCAAAGTGCAAGGGAATGAGCGAGCACACCGAAATCGGCGCGCAGGTCAGCACCGTCGAACACGAGACGTATCGCGGCGGCGGGGAGGCAGATGTCGCACTCATCGACTGCGGCGCAAAGATGTCTATCGTGGACTCGCTGAACGAACGCGGTGCGGACGTTCACGTGCTGCCGCACGACACGACGGCCGCGGAGGTCGAGGAACTCGACCCCGACCTGCTTTTCATCTCGAACGGTCCGGGCGACCCAGCGAACTTCGGCGATGCACAGGCGCTCGTCGAGGAGTTCGTCGGCGAGATTCCCCTCGCAGGCATCTGCCTCGGACAGCAAGTCATCGCACGCGCACTTGGCGGCACCACCGAGAAGATGGACTTCGGCCACCGCGGCGTCAACCAACCCGTACGTGACCTGAACACCGGGAAAGTTATCATGACGACGCAGAACCACGGCTACACTGTCGATGAACCCGGTGACCTGAACGTCACACAGGTGAACGTCAACGACGACACCGCAGAAGGACTGGAGAACGCCGAACTGAACGTCATCACCCGTCAGTACCACCCCGAGGCCCACCCCGGCCCGCACGACTCTCTGGGCTTTTTCGACGATGTCCTCGGCATGGTCAACGGGACCGAACACAAACTCGTCGCCGACGACTGACCAACCCACGGCGTGACCGGCGCTCGACCGGTACGCACCCAGCACGTGACCAGTACACGACCCGCACTCGACCGAAAACGGCCGGGTCGCTCACTCCACTAGCACCAATCGAGCAGCACCGAACCTGACGCATCCGCAGCACGCACCGCTGTCCGTTGGCTCTTTGTTTGACTCGATCAGTGTCCGTTTCTCCCAAGCGCGTCAAAGCGGTGCGCATCGACCGCGGCGGATAACTGTACGTATCCCGCACGACAGTGTGATGTGTTCACACAACCAAGTGATTGTATGGGCGCCGCCTCTCTCCCAGAACAAGGGTTCGACGAACTGCCAACCGAGGTGGCGATTCTCGACAGTCAAGGAGCAATCGTCATCACGAATCGGGCGTGGCGAACGTTCGCGTCCGCAAACGGCTACACTGGCGACCCGACCTTCTCAGGGGTGAACTATCTGGAGGTATGCGACGCCGTCCGTCACGACTGTGAGGAAGCCGCCCTCGCCGCCGATGGCATCCGACGCGTACTCTCCGGTGAGGACGACATGTTTGCGTTAGACTATCCGTGTCATTCGCCGACCGAACGGCGATGGTTTCTGATGCGTGCGGTTCCGTTCAGGTCGTCGTCGAACGGTCAGTACGCGGTCGTCATGCATTTGGAGATCACGGACAGACGACTCGCAGAACACCGCGTGAAGGCGCAGAACGACCGGTTCAAAATGCTGGCGTACGTGCTCTCGACGAACCTCCACGGACCGCTCTCGGAAGCGATTGCAGCGGCGCGGCAACTCGAACAACGCGACGAAGCCGCGGGGAACACCCTCGTACAGACGCTCGAACAGATCGAGACGGTCGTCAAGACTGGTACAGCCTTGGCGGAGGCGGATTCAACCATCGAACAGGTTCCTGTTACGCTCCGCGAACAGGCCGAGGTTGCCTGGGAGCGCTCTCAAAACGAAAACGCGTCGTTTCTCGTCGTGGACTCGCGGATATTCCTCGCGGAACCGAATCTCCTCCAGTTGCTGTTCGACGTCCTGTTCTCGAACGCACTGGAACACGGCGGCGACACGGCCCGCATCCGCGTCGGGACGACCTACACGGGATTCTACGTCGAAGACGACGGTCCCGGTATCGACCCGGCGAACCGCGAACGAATCTTCGAATCCGGCGTCGTCATCAACTCGACAGCTGAGAGAGCAGGAATGGGACTTCCCATCGCGGCCCGCATCGCCGAACTCCACGACTGGTCGATTCACGCCGAACAGAGCAATCTCGGTGGCACACGCGTCGAGGTGAACGGCATCGAGTGGGTGTAACCGCTCAGGAGAGGTCGGCTTCCATCACGAACGTCGGTTCCTCGGCGATGTCGGCCTTCGCTCGCGCGGCGTCGGAGACCCACTGCACTCCTTCGGGAATCAACACGCGCGTCCGGTCGGCATCGACGGCGGCGGCGTCACGCGACATAGCTGCGAGGAGAGCCTCGGCAGCGTCTTCATCCCGCCACGCCCACGCGCCGACGGCGTACTCCGCCCACCTCGCTGTTTCGCCGTCGTCTTCGCGTTCGTACGTCCGACTGCGCGTGGCGAACCCACGCGTCGGCCCCGCACCAGCGACGAGGAGTCGTCCCTCGTCGGCGGCCGCGTGCAGTCTGTCTCGCGTTACCGACGAGAGCGCCCACGATTCTTCGGGATCGAGCGCGAGACCGCCCAACTGCGTTCTGGCCTCGCTGTCGAGCCAGAACGACCACGCGGCATCGGGGTTGGCGTCGTCGGTGAAAACGGGAACGTCGGCTGACGCCGACGCGTCCGAATCTGGCGACGGGTGAGCCCAGCGGAACTCGATGCCGGGGTCGTACCCCGTGTCGCGGGCGAGGCCGAGGCTCTTGACGTTCCACGAGAAGATCATGTTTCGGAGGACTGTCGCGCCCGCCTCCTGCGCGAAGTCGAAACTCGCCTCCGTTATCGCCTTCGCCAATCCGCGGCCGCGGTACTCCGGATTGACGCGAATGCCCTGCCCCCACGCCTCGTACGGGGAGAGCATGACGACTTGGACGATTGCACCGAGTTCGTCGGATGGCGTCTCAGCACCGAGATCAACGACGAACGTCTGTCGCGTCTCGCCGTCGTCGTCGGCGATCCAGTCGTGGTAGATATCGGGGATGTAGTCGCTCCCGCCGCGGTCGGCCCACGTGTCGGCGGTGAACGCTGCGACGGCGTCGTAGTCGTCGGGCCGGGCGGCGCGGACAGCGACGGATTCTCCCGTCTCGTCCTCGATGGTCGCGTACGTGCTCATCGAGTCGGTCTCACTCCCACGGAACCGACCGCTGGGTGAGTTCGCCCGACAGCGACTGTTGCATCGCTTCTTCGGGGTCTTCGAGGTTCGCAACTGCCCACATGAGTTTCACTTTCGCGGTACCGGGGAGGGTGTCGCCTGCTTCGACGACACCTGCCTCAAGGAGATCACGACCCGTGTCGTAGACGCGGTCGCAGACGCGGCCTTCGAGACACTGCGTCGTCATGGTGACGACGGTGCCCGACTCGACCAGTTCTTCGAGGACAGGGATGAAGTCCGTGTGAACGTGGCCGAGGCCCGTGCCTTCCACGACGAGACCGTCTAAGTCCTGTCCGCGGAGGAAGTCGGCGTAAGCGTCGAGATCCATTCCGGGCGTGAACTTCAGCAGGTCCACGTCGTCGCTCAGATCAGACCGGACGCTGAACTCCGTCTCGCCACGGGCGGCGTGGTCGCGCCGGAAGGTTATCTCCTCGGTTTCGTAGTCGATCTCGCCTAACGGCTCCGCACCGACTGTCTCGAACGCGTCGCGTCGGGAGGTGTGATTCTTACGGACGCGTGTGCCGCGGTGAAGTGCGCACACGTCGTCAGATTCGGAGGCGTGCATGCAGACTAGCACTTCCGCGCAGTCGGCCTTCGCGGCCTCGACGGCGCAGACGGCGTTCATCACGTTGTCCGAAGATGGTCGGTCCGCAGACCGCTGACTGCCCGTGAAGACGATAGGGACGGGCGTATCGAGCATGAAGGACATCGCCGCGGCGGTAAACTGCATCGTGTCGGTGCCGTGCATGACGACGATGCCGTCCGTTCCGGCCTCGATTTCGGCCTCGATAGCCTCGGCGAGGTCGATCCACACGTCGGGCGTCATGTTCTCCGAGAGGATGTTGGCGACGACGCGCCCGCGGTAGTTTGCTCGGCCCGCAAGATCGGGCACGGCCCGAAGCACGTCTTCGGCGTCGAACTGCGCCGTCACCGCACCCGTACGGTAGTCCACCGTCGAGGCGATGGTGCCGCCAGTCGAGATGAGCGAGACGGTCGGCAGATCGTCGTCGAAGGCGATTTCGGAGGTCGTCGATTCCGATTGCGCCTCCTCGATATCGTACACGTCTGTCTCCAGTACGTCCACGTCGGCCTCGTCGCGTTCGATGCCAACGTTGTATCCGCCGTCGAGTTTGACGACGAGGTAGTCCGACGTCGTCGAGGGCATCAAGACGCCCTCGTTCGTAACGCCCGCGCGTTCGACGCGGACACGGTCCCCTGCGTTCATACGGCGAGATACCGCCGGGCCGGACTTGAAATCTCCCTTTCGGCGCCGACGTGTGCGCCGCATCTCCCTCACGCCTCGGGGTAAAACCCATACGCCCGCGCCGCACACACACTGGTATGCAACGATCTGACGAGAAAGAACCCTCCACCACCGAGTTTTCGCTCGACTCGGTTACCGACGAGTCGTCCGCGACGTCGTCGAACAGCGCGACATCGAACGAGAGCCGCCTCGCCGGTCTGTTTTCACCGAAACTGTTCGTCGTGGTGTTTCTCGCATCGCTCCTCGGTGCGTTCCTCGGCGGATCGATTCCCATCGTTGGCTTCATCGGTCGCTTCCTCGGCCTGTTCGCCGTCGGGTTCGGCGTCGGTCTCCTCTCGGGGCGAAGCCACTACGTGGAAGTCGGTCTCGGCGGCGCGCTCGCATTTGGCCTCCTGTGGGTGCTGACGACGCTCACCTCCGGGTTCGCATTCGCTCCGTTCGCTGTCGAACTCCTCGCAAAATACGGCCTCGCTATCGCGGGTGCCGGCGCGGGCGTCGGACTCCTCACTACCATCATCGGACACTACTTCGGCCGTGACCTGCGCGACGGCCTCACACGCGACATCTGAGATTGTACCGATTTCGCGGAGACTACTCTCCCCGGATCAGCGATCATGGGACGAGACCCGTCCGTCCGAGAATTAGGCCACGGGGCTGCCGGCGACGACCCAGCCTTCGTCCTCGCGTGAGATGAGTCCTCGCTCTGCGAGGCGGTGAACCGCCTCCTCGACGGCCTCTGGCGACGCATTGAGTTCGCGTGCGACGCCATCGACAGTCTGTTCGCCGCGAGCGATTGCCGCCAGCGTCTCCGCGTAGAATCGGCTGTCGGCGTCAGCACCGATTCGTTCGTTCAGCCGGTCGAGAACGTCCGTGATGCGACCGTGAACCCAACGCTGTGCCAAGGAGAGTTCGTTCTCCAAGTCGGCGAGGTGGCCGAGTTCCCGGGCGAGTTCGTTCAAATCCTGTGCGTCCTCGCGCGGAATATCGAACGAAAGGTGTGGACACCGACCTGACATGTCGAGGTTCGGACTCGCGGGATAGGCGCTCTTCGCACCGAATCCATAGGGAGACACGTTCACTTCGAGTCTGAGGTTGCGCGAGATGTGGAAGTACTTCCGACGCTGATCGTCGGTACGGCTCTCGATGAGACCGGCGTCCTCCAGCTTTCTGAGATGGTCGATCACCGCCTTCGGGCTCACTCCGAGGTACTCGCTTATCTCGGTGACGTAGCAGGGTTTATGCGACAGCAACCGGAGGATGCGCCGCCGATTCTCGTTACCGAGTAGGTCTAACAGTACCGCGGAGTCCATGACCGTAGGTAAATCACCTGGAGTGATGAGGCTTACTGACGCTCGGCGGCGGACACGGCGTCTGTCCGCATCGTGTTGGATTCTTGTCGGTCAAACAGCCACGCCGCGAGAGCGACGGAGAGAACCGAGAGAGCGATTGTGATCGCCGTCAGCAGGACGCCCGCTTCGTACTTCAACGGCGGGTAGAATCCGAATCCGTAATCGTACACGTCGTTGACGAAGGCGAGAGCGAGCGCAAGCGCGAGCGCGCTCCGCGTTGTCTTCCCGTAGTAGGGGATGAGTAGTGCTTCCACGAGGAAGAACAGGTGCGTGAGCATGATCCCCCAGTAGTCCCAGAGCAGGTCCGGAGTAAAGCCGAAGTAGAGGTCCGGACGGAGATTAAGGGCGACTACGGTCCAGACGCCGTACTTCACCAACCAGACGAACGCCAGCGTGTGAATGACAGTGAGCGGATAGTTTGTCGGCGCGTCGCGCACACGGTTGCCGAGGTGAGGCAACAGCGTCGCAAGTGAGAGCGTTCCCAGTGCGAGCGCAGTCGGCGAGTCACCGAACAGCGGATACAGGAGCGAACTCACGTCGCGAAGCGACGGATCCGAGTGGACGTAGAAACTCACGCCGACGAGGAACGCGGCGGCGTTGACGACGAGCAACCACGCGAGACTCGGGCCGTTGCCGAGATAGTACTGCACCCAGCGTTCGGGAATCGGTCGCCGGAGAGTTGTTCCGGTCGTTCCCTCAGTCGTCGCGTCGTCCATCGACTATCCCGACGGACGGCTGGCGAAAGAAGCTGTCGCGTTCGATAGACGATGCACTTCCGGTGGGAGCGGCGAACACCGCAAAAACCCACAAACAGCCGTGAACGACCGTGAATAATCAACTGCGGGAAGCGAAGCCTAGTTACGACTCGCTACCGTCGCCTCGGATATGCAGACTGCGCTCGTTATCCTCGACGGCTGGGGTCTCGGAGATCACGACAGACGCGACGCGGTGAAGGCGGCGGAGACACCGAACTTCGACCGCTTTGCCGACACAGGCGCGTATGGGACGCTTGAGGTCTCGGGACGAAACGTCGGACTCCCCGACGGGCAGATGGGCAACAGCGAGGTTGGACACCTCAACATCGGCGCTGGCCGTGTCGTCAAGCAGGCGTACACCCGAATTGAAGACGCTATCGCAGACGGCTCGTTTTACGAAAACGACGCGCTGAACTCGGCGTTCGATCACGTCGAATCGACCGGCGGACGCGTCCACTTCATGGGTCTCGTTAGCGACGGTGGCGTCCACTCCGAACAGCAACACCTCCACGCACTCATCGAGATGGCGGCTGACCGCGGCGTCGAAGCCGTCACCCACGCGTTCATGGACGGGCGGGACACCGATCCCCACGGCGGTGAAGATTACCTCACAGAACTCGAATCGGTCGCTGCCGCGGAGGGGACGGGCGACGTGGCGACCGTCTCGGGTCGCTACTACGCGATGGACCGCGACCAGAACTGGGAGCGAACGCGGCGCGCCTACGACGCCATCGTCAACCGCGAGGCCGAGTTCGAGGCGGCGACAGCCGTCGATGCCGTCACCGAGTCGTACGACCGCGGCGAGACCGACGAGTTCGTCGAACCGACGCTGGTCGAAGGCGGCGCGGCGCTCGAAGACGGTGATGCGGGTATCTTCTTCAATTTCCGACCCGACCGCGCCCGGCAACTCTGCCGGATGCTCGCCGACGTCGAACCCGAATGGGCGTTCGATACGTCGCCGCCGGAGCTTCGATTAGTGACGATGACCGAGTACGACGAGACGTTCCCGTTCCCTGTGGCGTTCCCGCCGCAGGAACCGCAAGACACGCTGGGTGAGACGCTTTCTGCGGTCGGCAAAACGCAACTCCGCCTCGCGGAGTCAGAAAAGTACGCGCACGTCACCTACTTCCTCAACGGCGGTCGAGAGGTGGAGTTCGACGGCGAGATACGCCGCATCATCGAGAGTCCCGACGTTCCGACCTACGACCAGAAGCCGGAGATGAGCGCCGAAGACGTGACCGACACCGCCATCGAACTCATCGACTCCGACGACCCGGATGCGATGGTCCTCAACTACGCGAACCCGGACATGGTGGGTCATACCGGTGACTTCGACGCTGCGATCGCCGCTGTCGAAGCCGTTGACGAACAACTCGGCCGACTGGTCGAAGCGGTCCAGACGGCTGGCGGACACGTCCTCATTACGGCCGACCACGGCAACGCCGACGACATGGGAACCGCGGAGACACCACACACTGCCCACACGACGAATCCGGTACCGCTCGTCTCCCTCACACCCGACGGCGACGACGGCGCGCGGACCGTTCGTTCGTTCGGGTCGCTCTGCGACATCGCGCCGACGATGCTCGAACTGATGGAGATCGAGCAACCGGAGGCGATGACGGGCGAATCGCTGTTAGAGTAGCGACTCGTTGCAGTAGCGGCTCTTTTCTCACACCGCGTCGCTGTCGCTTCCGTCGGCGCGTTCGTCGTACCACTCGTACGCCGTCGGCGCGAACAGCAGCACGGCCGCGAGTGCCGCGGCGACGACCAACCGACCGTCTATCGCGCCCGCAAGGTCACCCGTCGCCAGCGACTCGGCCGACGTCCCGGCGAGGACGCCAGCCACGGCCCACGGCGTCTCACCGATGGCCGTGCCGACGACGAACCAGCGGAAGCGAACGCCCGCGATACCGGCCCCGACGGAGACGACATCCGATGGCGCAGGTACGAGACGACTGAGAACCACGCTCCGGAGGTCACCGGTCCGTTCGACGAACGACTCGCCCGCTGCCGCGAGACGACCGGTACGCCCGTAGCGCCGCGCAAAGAGGTACGGCGGAACGCTCGTAAGGACAATGAGAGTAAGAGCGAACGGAAGGCCCGCGAAACCGAATCCGAACCCGACAACGAGGGCGAGAAGCGTCGTCGGCCACGCGAGGAGCGGTCGGACGATCGCAAGGGCCACAGTGGCGGCGACGAGGCGGACGGGGTCGGCGGCGACCCACGCCGCGCGCGAGAGAACTGCCTCGGGCGAGAGAAGCACCGCCGCCGCGGCAACGACGAACAGTAGCACCCCCACAGCGGCGCGGGAGTCGATTCGAAGGCGGTCCATCGACAGTCACTCTTGGACGCGGAGCTATACGCCTTGCGCCTCCGAACGACCGTCTGTTCTTGATTTCCGAACTGAGCGTACCGCGGTGTGTTTTTGTCGGTGCGACGCGGACGTGGAGGTGACTCGTGGACGAGGACAGAGAGACGCAATCCGACTTGTCGGCCTTCGACGGCGGGAGCGACGACAGCGCGTCGGACGGCGCAGAGCGGACGCGGAACGGCCGAAATAAGAGCAACGGGAGCGATAGCCCCGAATCGACTGCGGACCGCCCCGAGGTCCGCGAGATGGACCGAGACGAGCGAATCGAACTCGGCGTAGACCTTCTCGCACACGTCGAAACCGACGAACTCTCGCTTTCGGATGCCGTAGACCGTATCGAGACGGTAACAACGAGTCCGGCACTCACGCGAGAGATACTCGACACGGCTGAACTCCGCGGCGTTATCGACAGGGAGGAAGGACGCATCCAGACGCGCCGCGGCGGAACGTTCGTCCGCTTCGAGAGCCAAGTCGTCAAACGCGACGGCGACTTCGACTGTCGGCGGTGTGGTGCTGGCCTCTCGACGGGGCATTTCATTCGCTTCGACGCCGGCGAATTGGGGCCGTTCGGCTCCTCGTGTATCAAAAAAGTCCTCGGTCGGGAGTAATTCCGACTCTGCGTCGATTATCGACCGCGGCGCAGCTCTTCGATAAGTTGCTCGATGAGTTCGCGCTGCTGACGAATCTCTTCGCCTTGTTGGTCGACCGTCGCGCGCAGTTCAGCGAGTTCCTCAGCGACACGTTCGTCGGCGTCTGCCGCCGCAGACTGAAAGCCCGACCCGCCGAAGCCGTCGTCAGCCTCGTTGGTCGGCGTCTGTGTCTGGGCCTCGGCTTCGACGGTCTGGGAGGCAGTTTCGACCTGCTGGCTCACGCTCTGTTGACTCCCGCTCTGTTGGCCCCCGCTCTGCTGTCCTCCTGCGGCGTCTGCCGTCTCAGCGGGCGGTGACTCCGACTCCGCGCGTGTCGCGTTCGCCGGTTCTTCGGAGAGTTCCGTCGGGTTAGCGCTCAGCGGGTCAGGACCGTCGCCAAACGATACGTCCTTGTCGCCTGCCGGTTCGTCGTCCTCGTCGGGTTCGTTCGCTTCGCGGAGTTCGTCCAATGAGGAGACCCCCCAGTAACCCAACAGCGCCGATTCGAGCGTTTCGCGCAGTTGGCGCGCTTCGTCGTTCGGCGCTTTAAAACGCTCTTGGCGGCCGTTGACCGTCATCACGACGGAGGTGGCGACGCTCCCACCCTCGAACTGGAGGTCGGTCACGTCGTCGAAGCGGTACTCCTCGAAGTCTTCGTCCCAGAGCGCCGACCCGATGTGCTTGACAACGCGGCCGGTGGCAACAACGAGTGTGAGTTCGCTAAACCGGAACAGTCGTTCGACGGATTCGTTGTCCGCGAGAGTGCCGTTCGATTTCAGGACGCCTTGGACGACCGGATGAAGAGCGCGGTCGAGGTGCTTCACCGAGAGGCCGAACGTCTGTTCGCCGTCGAGACCGTAATCGAGCGTGATCTTGGCTTTTCGCCGCCCTTCTGAGACGGTAATGCGTTCGGCGTTGTGAGAGTACTCCTCTACTGTCTCGTCCGAAAGCAGCCCCTCCGACCGATAGACCAGCGTTCGCGTCGGCGTGGCGTACAGTTCGTCCTCGCCGCCGAGGGCGACGCGGGCGACCACGTCCTCGTCCCCGAGAGCGGACTGGACCATCTGCGGTTGGCTCATAGGTGGGTGTACCCGTCCCGGTTGATAAATCCGCGGGTGATTGACCGTCTTTCATGTTTATCGGTGTCACACCACTCGCCATCAGCAGATGAGAAGCTTAAAGAACTTCATCGGCCAACGAAAAAACGAGCCCGGGTGGCTTAGCTGGACATAGCGCCGCACTCATAGGGTTTCACAATCGGTGCGGAACGCCTTGGAAGCCTCCGCCCCGCGCGAGGTCATGCCGGCCTCGCACCTGGGACATGCGGAGATCGTGGGTTCGGAGCCCACCCCGGGCATTACTCGACTTCTTCGGATACCGACGTAACACTTCGATACCGGTGGGCACGGTACCAACCCCGACCTGTTCGTTCAGAGCAGCTCGAAGAAGGGGAAGTCAATGGCGGCCCACGAAATCGCGTGGACGAGTGCGGCAGAGAGGGGATTGACCAATAGCGTCACGCTAGAACGTATCCGTACGCTTCACGATATCGACCGCGATGCAGTAGTTGAAGCCGACTTCACCAACGGACCGGAAGTATCGTCGGCATCGTCGGGACGGTGCTCCTGTCCGGCGGACTCGGAATCGTCGCAGTTCGTGCTGTCAAGTACGACCTCCTCCCGGCGATTCGGCGGCTTCGAGCCGACCCCTCGGGTGCGCTCCGAGCGGTTTGGGACCAGTTCTAACGATGCGCATTTGAAATCGTTTTCTCTGGATTGACCCCCTCGACGGGCTGTCTCTCCATCGACCCCCGGGGGTAGCGGGGGTATTGGAGGCCGACGGAAACTACTTGTAGTAACTGTCCATCATAGAGCCTGTGTGCCCCCAATCGGGCATGGTTACAGACGAACCCTTGTGGGGTTGAAGCCAAATCGGCGATGTGGTCGTTGACTCAGATGGAAACGGTTACAGACGAACCCTTGTGGGGTTGAAGCCTCTCCCTCTCTTTTCTTTTGTGGCACAAACTTTAGTTACAGACGAACCCTTGTGGGGTTGAAGCGTCGGACGTCATCGGGACACCTCTTCGCCGTAGCGTGTTACAGACGAACCCTTGTGGGGTTGAAGCGACCCGTCGCCCGCGGTCGGTGCCGTCCTCAACGAAGTTACAGACGAACCCTTGTGGGGTTGAAGCAGCGCGAAAGATCTCTCCACGGAGAACTACACGGTCGTTACAGACGAACCCTTGTGGAGGGTAAAATAGTACACCCGACACAGCTTAGCCGTTCGTGTACGATCCTCGTAGTCCGACCAGTAACGCGACGACGCCCACGAGGAGGGCAACGAGTGCGAGTACTGGCTGACCACCCGTCGCAGCGAGAAAGACGCCAAATCCGACGCTCGCGCCGACGACAAGAATAGCCATACTACTCACCAGATGGACTAACTCAATTCGAAGCGTCGGGGCATCGGTACCAACCTCGGCTCCGATACTAAAGCCGTTCTGTCCCACGGTCCACGCGATCACAACGAGAAACGCAGCGAGCAAGAGATACACCGAGGCCATGCCCAGTATTCCGGCGACGACGACACCGACGAAAAGCAGGCCCGTCCCGACGGCGAACGTCTTCGGCGACGCTCGGAACAGTCCGACCGCAAGCAGAACGAGACCGAGTATCCCGAGCGCGAGTACGTACGGAGACACAGCAGTGACGAAGACTGCGCTGGCACCAGCAGACAGAGCTATGAGACCACTCCCGATAGGTACCCGACCGGATTGATATCGTTGATTACGACGCACGGGCCAACACCTCCGCAACTGACAGATCCGAGGTCAAATCGGAGACGGGGATCCCCCCGTTGCGAAGCTTTCGGAGCCGAAAGTGGCGCATAACGGATGCGTAGCCGAGCGCACAGTCCGGCGTCGAGTCCGTGAGCGCTGTCGGGTCTGGGCTCAAGACAGTCACGGCATAGCCGTTGGCATCGAGTCGTTCCGCGACGCGTTTCGAGCCGTCGTCACAGAGCGGTGAGAGCAAGATGACCTGCGTATCGTGACACGCTCGCTGCCGGAACGCCTCGATTGCGGTCGATATCTCGATTCCGTCCTTGGGACGCTCCCACGAGAAGGCGGGATCTTCATCGAGAGCGTTATGAATACGGACGCGATGAACATCGCCAGCCTTCGGTGGGAGCCAACACGAGTGTGGCGACAGGGCCGTGATGCCGACTGGAATACGCTCCGAGGAGAAGTGGGTGGTTATCTTCCGTGCCGCAGTGAGACTCCGGCGGATGATTGGCCGATCACACTCCTCGGTCGGCGTCAGATACGCTTCCGGCCGGGTATCGACGACGATCATCACCTTTGCGAGTCGGGACTCCCGAAAGTCGATTGTGGTGAGCTCGCCCGTTTTCGCCTTTCGGTTCCAGTCAACCCGCGAGAGCGGGTCGCCGGAGCGATACTCACGAACAGAGTGGAACTCGATTCCCGGTCCTTCGACCGGTGATTGAATCCGACCGGGGTGGTTCGTCCATTGTGATCTCAGTTGTAGCTGTCGCACAGGATTCTCCAGACGTTGACAGGAAATCGCCGTCGAATCTCCCTCGACAAGCGTCTCTCGTTTGTGAATCCCGATTGCGTCCCGCGTGATGACGAGCGCTGGGTCGAACGCGTGACTCCCACCGACTCCCCGGACAGTGTACGTGAACGTAGCTTCGTTACCGGGACGAAGTGCTGTCGTAAACCGGGGGACGCCATCAGTAACGGTGAGTCCCGCCGGAACCCCATCGATAACTCGGAGGTCGGTGAGCGTGCTTTCGCTCGTATTCTGGATGGTTACCGTCACATCAATCTCCTGTTGGGGTTCGGGATTTGGATCGCTGATAGTCCGCGTGATCTCGACGTTTCCGGAGGGTGGTGTGCTGAGATGTCCGTACCCGGCGACCGCGATACCAAACAGAGCGAGCAAGAACAGCGCTGGCTGGAGAGTGACGATACCAGCGCCACCAGCAACGAGGGCGGCAGTCGTCACCCACCGTGTTCGCCCAGATTTGGTGGTTCGTGACGTTTCGGATGTGTGCGACGGCCAGTACTGTCGTGTCGTGACGGTCCGTCCCCGGTCTCGGCCGTTCGGCCGCTCAGTCAGACTAGGAGAAACGTCGGTTTCGTCGTACTGACTCGCAAGTTCTGCAATCGCGTGCCGTGCGCGACGGGCAAACGGTGGTTCAGCACCCAAAATGGACTGGAGTTGCTGTCGAACCGAGAGCGACGGGACGATATCGTCGGTAAAGAAGGCTGCTGCCCGCGCATCATCAGTCCAACCCCCCTCTTCCAGCCGTGTCTCGCTTTCCGTCCGTGTCCAGTTTTCCGTCTGTGACAAGACGGTAACTGCAAGCCCCCGGACATCCGCGCGGAGATCAAGACGGTTCGTTGGTTCTTCTTCCCGTCGATCCGTCCACGAGATTTCTGCGAGTCGTCGCACGAGTGGTTCACCAGGATACGCGTACTTGGGTCGGTTCGCTGGACGTGGATACTCGCTTCGCCCGGTGTGACATTTCCTTGTTGTGGATTGTCCCGTCATCTCCGCACGTAGGTACCTTCCAGCGAGGCCAATCGCAGCTAAGCCGATGATGACGAACGGTATTGCACGAACCGTTCCGGTGAGTTCAACGACGGACCCCAGCGTCGGGAAGACGATCAGGAGGAAGCCGACGAGACTGGAGACGATACCGAGATTCAGAATAGGGCGGCGGGTATCGCTCATCATTCGGAGAGAGAAGAGGCAGAGTCAGCGCTATTCGAATCGCTCGTCCGTTGAATTTGTTCAAGTGCGTTCTGTGCGCGTTTCTCGCGGTCGGCGGTCGGTGGCTCGCCACCGTATCGTACCGAGCAGAACAACGCTGTGAGTCGTTCAACCGCGTTTCGGGGAAGCCCAGCACGACTCGCTCGCTGCGCGAACTCTGTGGGTGTTTCTTGTGCTTCTCGATGCGCTTCCAGAGAGGTACCCAGCGTGTTCCAGGCCCGGTAGACCTCGTTCGTTGGCGGCAGATTTCTGCGCTTGCTGTGAGCTACTTCTGATGTGACCTCGTCAGTACTCACGTCTGTCTCCTTTTCAGACTCGCGTGCGGCTTGCGAATCGTCGCTCGTGAGACGCCACAAAACGAGGGCTATCCCGGCGAGGAAGAGAACGACTCCGACAACGAGTCGTCCGACCGTACTCTTCGATTGTGAACGGTCGCTTTTGACTCCGTTTTCGACGTTTAAATCAGGGAGTGCAAGGTGGTTGATCGACTGCGATGCACCTTTCCCACCACTTCCGGAGTGGGCCTCATCGAACCCACCTTGAGAACGACTATCCGGTAGGTCTGCCGGCTGTGCGGACGGGAGCGTACTCGCAGCAACACCGACAGTCGAGAGGGCAAGTACAGTAATCAGGAGGGCGGCAGCGTGGGACCGATTCATCTGTGTCTAATCCATCATTGAGTAATCATTTCCAACGATGAAATGTCTACCTATACGACTCAACCGATTCTCGAAACGTCACGAAGTGCGAAAAATCAGCGCTAAGTGCGTGAGTGTGTGTGACTATTTTCTACGGCGTAATGAGATCACGTGCAGCGCCGCGACACCGAGTAGAATCATATCCTCCTGTTCAATCGACTCGGGTTCCTCGTTCTCAACGTTTCCCGCGCTTAAACGAGAGATAGTGCTACCGCTCTTGGGTATCGCGTCGAAAGAAAGGAAAGTAAGAGACCGGCGTGAGGCCGGTTATTTAGTCAGCGACGTTAGTCGCGGCGGACTGCGAGGAGTGCCGCGGCGAGGAGTGCCGTGACAGCAACGACAACACCGAAGCCGGGCGTGCTGGATTCCGTTCCAGTCTCCGTCCCGTCGTCGGACGACTCAGTCGTCGTGTCGGACGGCTCAGTCGTCGTGTCGGACGGCGTGTCCGTCGTCGGCGTGTCCGTCGTCGGCGTAGCCGTCTCGTTGTCGGACGGCGTGTCCGTCGTCGGCGTGTCCGTCTTGACAGCCTTCTTGACGGTTCCGTCAACCGTCGTCTCGCCTGCCGAACCACTGTCATCGATACTGATCTCGTAGGTATCGCCAACTGCCTGCTCGCTGAAGTCGACCGTAGCCGAGAACGTCCGGTTCTCGGTGACGTAGACGGTCGAGGGCTTCAGGAAGCTCGGCTGCGTGTCACCGGTCGAACGGGCACGGATACTGAGTTCCGTACCGGGAGCGAGAGTCGTCTCGCCCGTGATCGTCTGACCAGCAGCGTTCGACACGTTGTACGGGTCGTCAATCGTGTAGTCGGCCTCGACGAGTTCGTACTCGCCCGTGACCGTCTCACCGTCGTCTGCGTCGGTGAGGTTACCTTCGTCCTCGTAGACCGTGAAGTTCGCTTCGAGGGTGTGACCGTAGTCGAGCGAGCGACCAGGTTCGGTCGTCGTCACTCCGTCCGTGTCGTACCGGATGAAGTACGTGTCGTTGTCGGAGTCAGACCAGACCGTCGCGTTCGTCTTGCTGAGGTTGAGCGTGTAGGCTTCACGGTTGGCACCGGGGTTGACCTGCTCGAGCGTAAGCTCGAACGCACCGGTGTCAACGTCCTCAGCGAAGAACTTGTCAGTCACGTCGTCGTTCGACTGAGCCATCAGGAGGCCCTCAAGACCGGAGGCCTTGAGCTCGTGAACAACAACGTCGCCCTGAGAGTCGCCAAAGGCGACCTTGTTGGACTGCGTGAGGTTGTTGCTCTCAATCGCGTCGTACAGGTCGGCGGTGTCGTCGAACGTCGTGTCTTTCGGTGCCGTCCAGGTCTGGATGGAGGTCGTGTTACGCTCAGTGAGTTCGAGCGTGCCAGCGGCCTCAGAGTCAGCCTTCTTGTCCTGACCTGCGCGGACTTCGAGCGGGTAGCGACCCGCTTCGAGGAGCGAGTTGACACCCTGCTCGATAGTTGCAGAGGTGATCTCGTCGTCGTCCTGATCTTCGAGCGACGGGGTGCTGTAGACAGCGCCGCCGTCACCGAGGTCACCGGACTTATCGGTCGCGGCGTAGGTGTTGAACAGGAGGCTGACCTGTCCGTCACCGTTGACGTCTTCGATCGTCACGTTGCTCTCGAAGGCGAGATCGTCGTTACCGATCGAGAGAGTTGCGTAGTCAGCGTTTTCGACGTTGATCGTGATGTTCGCAACGTCACCGCGCTCGTCCATGACGAGACGCTCACCAGTGAAGGATGTCTCACCTTCACCGGCCTTGGAAACGACAACCGAAGAGGACTCGGCATCGACGCTGGACTGGTTGTCCGTCGCCAGAATCGTGTAGTTGCCAGCGTCGAGGTTGAGTTTGTCTTCAGATGCGTTGAAGGTGAACTCGTACTTTGCCTGACCCGAGAGTCGGGCACCACGTTCTTCAACGGTGTCGCCATCGGAGTCAAGGAGTTCGACCGTGATCGGGCGGTCGCCCGCGTCAGCTTCAATCGTACCCGTGATTTCGTCTTCGGTCGTGACGTTGAGGTCGTCAATGTTCACTTCGAGACCAAGGTCACGGATGTTAACGTCTGCGTAGTTCTTGTCACCGATGGTGATGTTGTACTGGCCCGTGTTGGTATCGGAGTCCGTGCTGAAGACGTAGACCTTACTGTTCGTGCCAGTGCTACCGTCCTGGAAGGCGTCGAAGTCTTCGTCCTCGCCAGACTGGACGATGACATCGGTGTTCGTCGTACCAGCGATGACAGCAAGGTTCGAGCCCTTGTAGGCGTTGAGGTCGTCGCCCTTCTTCACCGTGACAGGCGCGACGTCAACCGTCTTGTTGCCGTCGTTGCTGATCTTGTTACTGCTTGTGTCCTCAATGTTCTTGCTGACTTTGAGCGTGACGTCACCAGTGTAGACCTTGTTCAGGTTGTAGACGACGTGGCCACCAGTGCCAGCGTCGGGAGAACCACTGAAGCTGTCGACCTTCTTTTCGTCTTCGTAGAGCTCAAAGTCGAGCGTGCTGTCCTTGAGGTCCTCGTCAAAGGCGATTTCGAGCTTCGCCTGTCCGCCTTCCTCGTAGACAACGCTTTCGAGGTACTCAGGAGAGTCAGCGTCGTTAACGATTTTGAGGTCCTTCGAGAGATTCTGCGTCCCGTCGTTAGCGTCAGTCAGGTTGAAGTAAACCTGTTTAGTGGTGTCGGAGGTAACCGACGGTGCCGTGATCGTGAACGTACCGTTCACGTAGAGTGTGGTGTTCTCACCGGCACTCTGACTAAAGTCTGCACTGATGTCGTTGTTCGACGTGCTAACAGTCGCAGAGATCTCATTGCCAGACGTGGCGTTCTTGATCGTCAGCGACTGGGAGTCGAGAGTAACGCCATCAGGGAGGTTGACCTTGACGGTGTCACTATTCCCATCACTGTTGTAGTTATCGTACGATACGTTAAACGTATGCTGTTGCTGCGTGCTCTCATCAATGGTGGACGGATCGAGATTATCCGCAGAGCCACCAGTGACAGCAGCAGCGCTTCCAGCGAACGCGATGGTGCCGGCGAAGACCGACATGACCATCAGCGCCGCGAGGAAGACTGCGCGGAACTGTTTTGTGTTGCTTGTCATAGTTTGGAGTTGTTGCAGACGGCAACACCCGCTTTCATCCAGCCTGGAAATCCCATGAAACGCCCGACCGCTCGGACTTGGATGGAGTTACTCGCAGATGTCACCATGGGTAGGGGTACGTGAGACTGAATGTACGTCCTACATAAATACTTTCTGTACCAACACGACAAGCATGAGTTTTACTACCACGATGTTCATCGAATAAGAATTATCATTCAAAAATCTTTTGTGTGCTAACGGTTAATCGCACAGTGCGTACTATCGCCTTGGGTAGGGCGGACCGCATTGCCGCGGTTTCCGTACGCATACCGCGCGCTCTTCCGTGTCCGCGCGGTTTTCACCGATGTTGTCTGCTATTCTTAGCGTTTAGTGCTGACCGCCACTGGAAGCTAGTGTTAGCAGCCATTAGTTTTTCTTCGCGCGCACGTGAGAGAATAAACACCAAACTATTTTTTGTTTACTTCAAGACAACTAGATTGTCAGATAAATTGTCAAGATTGCCAGATTGTTCAATTGCTTTTGTTTTAGTGGCAGTACAGCGCTTAACGGGGGTACTAGACCATCTTAAAGAGCTCTTAAAGAGATAATTAATAGATGATCTTGTATATGACTGTTCTGTTAAGTTCACCTTTAGATTTAAGTCGGAGTAATGTATCAGGGGCAGTAGACACACCACGGCAGGGGATGGGCGGTGGTCTGCCAGCGGGGCGGCCACCGGGGGAAACTGAATACCGACTCTTCTGTCGTCGGAGTGTCGTCCGAACAACCAACCATGAAGCTCAAACAGCTCTTCACGGACGAGTCTGCGGTTTCGCCAGTCATCGGGGTCATCTTGATGGTGGCGATTACAGTGATTCTTGCCGCAGTCATCGGCACGTTCGTGCTCAACCTAGGGGGAAGCGTATCGCAAACCACGCCGCAGGCGAGTTTCGGTTTTGAATACGAAACTAGCGGAGATAACAACGTTACAATTACCCACGAAACGGGAGATACAATTGAGGGTGCTCGATTAGACACGAAAGGCCTCAATTCAGAGAGTGGCCCTGACTGGTCAGACGTTGGCGGGACCGTCTCCGCTGGAAGCTCTGTTGAACTGAAAAACGGTGCTGACTGGAGCGGTGAGACCATCCGTGTTGTCTGGAACTCTGAAAACAACGAGAATTCCGCGACGCTGAGTGAAAGCACTGCTCCGACCGAATAATGGAGATTAAGCAGCTCTTCACGGATGATTCAGCGGTCTCGCCCGTTATCGGCGTGATCCTGATGGTGGCGATTACCGTCATCCTCGCCGCAGTTATCGGCACGTTCGTGCTCAATCTTGGGGGGAGCGTCTCACAGACGACACCACAAGCATCATTCGGATTCGACTTTGACGACGATGCCTCCGGCGATAACGTGACTATTACACACGAAACCGGAGATACAATTGAAACAGACAGACTGGCTCTGAAATCCAGTGTTGCAGTTGACGTTGCGACATCACTGTCGTCGGTTTCCAATACCGGCAGTGATCAGACCACTAATGAAGCCTTTACCGAACCTGGCAGTGGTTCGTTCCAATCCGGTGAAACGGTCGGTGCCGGTGATACCCTCTACGCAGGTGGGGGTATGGATCTAAACGGTGAAGACTTCCGCGTCGTCTGGAACTCCCAGACTGGTGAAAACTCGGCAACGCTCTCCGAGTACACCGCACCGAACAACTAACCGCGCCGTTTCCTTTATCGACGCAAGCCACCGAGCGACGGCTACCGACGTACACCTAGCCAACTCAAAACCCTACAGCAACCGCTCAAGCTGCAACTCCAAAACACAAGAAGCACCGAGCGTCGCGTCTCAGACGGGGCGACCGTCGCCGGACGTGCCGACGAGCCACGTCCCTGCGGTGAGGACGAGCGCGGCCACTGCGAGCGCGTACACCGGGACGCTTGCGGTACCCAGGGCACTGGGCACAAATGCGAGCGTACCGACGACCATCAGGACGAGACCGACGAGTGCTTTCTTGCTGGTGAGCAGTCCCATGGCTGGGTTTGCGGAGGCGTCGAATATGTGTATTCCGCTTTCGTCTGCCAATTATGCTATTCGTTAACAGGCGTCCAATCCCGCTCACCGGCGGCAACAGCCACTTCCAGCCAGTTTTCCTCCGGCGGGAGTGGACAGGAGAACGTGTCGCTGTAGGCACAGAAAGGCGTGTACGCGAGATTAAAATCGAGGACGACCGACTCGCCGTCCGCTAACTCGCCCTCAGGGTGGAGTTCGAGATAGCGACCGTTCCGGTACGACTGCTGGCCCGTCGTCTTGTCACGAAAGGGGACGAAAATCGCGTTGTCGTCCTCGCGTTCCTGCTGATAACCGTGCAGTTCGACCGATTCGCCGCGGAGTTCGAAAGAGAACGTGACCAGGCGGAGGTAGCGCACCTCGTTGCCCGCCGTCGTCTCCATCGTTACCGGTTCGGGGTCGTCGTGGACTGTCACCGTCGCCGAGACGCGTGCGTCCGGGTTCGGGTCGAAGTAGTCCAGTCCCGAGAACTCGTCGCGGTGTTCGGGCGGAATCGGTGACTGCGGGTGCGAGCCAAAGAAGTCGTCTTTCTCCGCGCGCTTGCGGGCCAGTTCGTCGGCGTAGGCGTCCGCATCAACGTTTGCAGCGGCGTCCGAGTCAGTCATGTCGTCGTCTACGACGCCGTGCCCGGTACGTCTGACGGTTTTATTCGCGCTTTGCGTCCGCAAGGCGCTCGAACTGATCGGGCGTCAACGACACCTCAGCGGCGGCAAGGTTCTCTTCCAGTTGATCGACCGTCCGCGCGCCGACAATCGGGGCAGTCACTTGGTCGTGGTGGAGCAGCCACGCGAGGGCGACTTGCCCGGGCGACGCACCCACGTCCGCGGCGACGGACTCGACAGCTTCGAGCGCGTCGAAGTTCTCCGGTGTGAGATACGAGTCCACGAACTGCTGGTCCGAAGCAGCGCGCGAGTCAGCGGGCGGCTCCTTGTTCCGACTGTACTTCCCCGTGAGGAACCCGCCAGCGAGCGGCGACCACGGGACGACGCCCACGTCGTAATCGGCGCACATGTCGAGGTAGTTCCCTTCGATCTCGCGATTGACGACGTTGTAGCGCGGTTGGGACACAGTGAACGGTTCGTAGCCGCGCTTGTCGGCTATCTCGTTCGCCTTCGCTATCTTCCACGCGTTCGGTTCGAGTGTAGACGTGCCGAGGTAGTTGACTTTCCCGTCCCGCACGAACTCGTCGAGGGTCCGCATGAACTCCCGCGCGGGCGTGTCGTCATCCCAGCGGTGAGTGTAGAGAACGTCCACGTAGTCCGTTCCGAGTCGGTCGAGAATCTCGTCGATGTTCCGGCGGAGATGTTTGCGGTTGAGACCGACGCCGTTAGGGTCTTCGCGGGTCGGCCAGTAGATCTTCGAGGCGATGACGAAGTTCTCCCGGTCGCGGTCAGCCAACCAGTCGCCGATGTACTCCTCTGCGCGCCCGCCACCGTACATATCGGCAGTGTCGATAAACGTCCCGCCAGCGTCAGCGTACGCGTCGAGCAGTCGGTGGGCTTGCTCGGGACCGACTTCTATGTCACCCTCGTCGTTTTCGCGGCCGAAGCGCCACGTTCCGAACGCGATTTCGGACACCTTCGTTCCGGTTCGGCCGAGCGAGACCGTATCGAGAGCCATACCAACATAACGGACGGTCAGGCGATAAAACGACCCGATTCGTCGTAGCGACGAGAGGAATAAGCGGCGATGAGAGCCGAGTGCGGAATACGGGGACTGAGAAAACAAATGACGAGTGAGGGATCAACGCGTGTCACGCTCAGTCGTCTCTACTGTGATCGTGCCCGAGGAGAAGTGCGCCAACGTTCAGTACCAAAAGCGACGCAAATACCGTCGCCTGCCCACCTTGGAGACCGCCGTACAGGAGAGGCAGATAGAGAAACGGAAGAGCAACTGCTACCCAGAACGCGACAAACCGAATCGGATACGTGACCAGTTTCAGTCCGAAGCGGACAGTGTTCGGTGACGATTCTATCAGTTCACGTAAACGAGCAAAGCGTTCGTGGGGGACCGATGATGATGAGTTTGACATTCCCTGTGGCACACCTCGTCTGTTCGAAGCGTGGACGTTCACATTAACCCGCCCGAGAGTTGCCATTCGTTTAAGATAGTTTAAACGATAAAGTCATGAAACAGTGATTGTTTATAACAGATCGAGATCGCCAGAAATCGTTTATAGAGTCTTCTGAGTCGTTCCGACAAGTAAACAGTATTTCTACAGCGACGTTCTTTTATCCGATATTGTCCGAACCCAAACGATTGTCTAACGCGCTCGTTATACCCTAGCTGACGCGTTGATTCCGATCTAAGATTCACCCCACTATACTGAGATATATCCCGTTCAGGCGGTGTGAAAATGTCTTCATAATCCGATATATCGGGCATAAATCGCACCGTATCCGCTCTCGTCGGACGCCCTCCGGCGACGAAAGACGTAATCGGTGTGGTGCCGTCGGCCGAGACGAACGATGCATACGGTACACGTTGTCGGATGCGGCGGGACGATAGCGAGCGAACCGGCCGAAGACGGCGCGGCCCCGGCGAAGGCAGGCGATGAACTGGTCCGATCTGTTCCTGATATCTCCGAGTACGCCGACTTGCGCGTCACCGACGTCGGGTCGCGTCCCGGATTCGACATGGACTTCGGCGTCGTGGCTGCTGCCGCCGAGGAAGTGCGAACTGCCGTCGCCGACGGTGCCGACGGCGTCGTCGTTACGCACGGAACGGACACACTCGCAGATACCGCCTACGCGCTCGACATCGCGTGCAACGTGCCCGTTCCCGTCATCGTTACGGGGTCGCAACGACGCTTCGACGAACCGGGATCTGACGCTCCGTCGAACCTCCTCACAGCGGTCCGGGCCGCGGTTGACGGCCAGTTCGCGCCGGGCGTCCACATCGCGTTCGACGACGAACTCCACGCCGCCCGCGACGCGGTGAAAACACACACGAACGCCCTCGATACGTTCCAATCGCCCGGAAAAGGACCGGTCGCAACGTTCACGCGTGAGACGACGCGCCTCCACCGTGATCCCGAGCAGGCCACGTCGGATGTGTCGCTCCCCGCCGCGGCGCTCGACGCCGACAGAGACACTGCCGCGTACGCTGTCGTCCCCGCCGTTCACTCCGGTACAGGTGTAGACGGGGCTTCCCTCGAACGATTCCTCCCTGACGCTGACGGTATCGTCGTGGAAGGAACCGGCCTCGGAAACGCTACCGGTTCGCTGGGCGACGCTGTCGCCGACGCTCTCGAATCCGTGCCGGTCGTCGTCTCCTCGCGGTGTCACGCCGGACCGACAGAAGCCGTGTACGGCACGGCGGGTGGCGGAGTCACCCTTCGAGATCACGGCGTCGCCTACGCGGGCACTCTTTCGACGGCGAAGGCGCGCGTCAAACTCGTCCTCGGACTGACCGCCGGCCTCTCGCGTGAGGCGGTCGAAGCGACGTTCGAGTGACGTGTGAACCGTACCTCCGCCCCCGGATTTTTGTGGTCGTAGAGAGAGTGGCGAACGTTCATGATGGAGGAAGACGCCGCGACGGGACGGTCGGTCGATAGCAACCTGTTCATCACCGTCTCCGGTCCGCCGGGTTGCGGGGCGACGACGCTGTGTAAGGGACTGTCCCGCTCGTTGGAGTGCGGTTACGTCTCTGGCGGCGACATCTTCCGCGAACTCGCGGAGGAACGCGGGATGTCGCTTTCGCAACTCATCGCCAAGGCGGACGAGTCCGACGAGATAGACCGCGCACTCGACCGTCGCCTCCGTACTGTTGCCGAACAGTGGGGGGCATCAAACAAGCCGTTCGTCCTCGAATCACGCCTCGCCGGGTGGTTGGCAGGTAATCGCGCCGACCTTCGGATCTGGCTCGACGCGCCCGAAGAGGTTCGTGTCGAGCGCACGCGTGACCGCGAGGAGTTAGAAGCCGAGATGCGCGTCCGCGAGGTCAGCGAGGCAGGTCGCTACGAGTCGTATTACGGCATCGACGTTTCGGACCAGTCGTTCTACGACCTGCAGATGAACACTGCTCGGTGGAGTCCCGAGGCACTCCTCGACATCGTTCTCAGAGCGATAGAAGACTACGACCCCGAGGTTGACGAGGGGGCGTTCTACACCCCGGACATCGAACTGTAGTCGGATTTTTCAGCCGCCGACGCTTCCGTCCGCGTATGGCTGCTCTCAACGCGGTCGCAAAGCGTATTCACAACGTCTCGCCGGACCCAGTGCAACTCACACTCGACGACGGCTCTACAGCCGTCTACCGAATGCACAGCACAGAGTTCTTCCAGCAGGAGTTTCAGGCCGAAGGCGAACGGGTAGACGAAGCGGACGCCGAGTACCGACTCATCACCTCCGAAGACAACGAATCAGTCCTCATCGGTCGGAGCGGTGCCGACGAGGACGGGTGGACGATGGTCGGAGAAGTCACCGAAGCAGTACGCGATGAGGGCTAAGCAAGCGGTTTCGGGGAATTACGCACGCATCTAAGCTGTCACTCGCGCGTCCCGAACGTTTTCAGTTCTCGTCGGAGACGCGGCAGTTCCCGTCGGAGACTCTCTCGTTTCAAGAGGAGGAACCCGACGAAGATGACGATGAACCCGACGACGGTGTACACGGTGGGAATTTCTCCGCGGAACAGCCACCCGGTGAGTGCCGCAAACACCGGCGCGACGTAGGAGACGAGGTTGATTTCGAGCGCTCCGAGGCGCTCCAACAGGACGAAGTAGACGAGAAAGCCGATTGCGCTCGCCACGACCGAAAGATAACCGACGGCGAGAAGCGTCTCCCCCGTCCACGTCACGTCCGAGACGGACTCGCCGATGCCGACGCTCACGATGTGCATCAACACGGCACCGCCGAGCATCGTCCACGCCTCCATCGTCTCGATGGGGAAATCGGCGTCGATGCGGCGCGTAAGAACCGATCCGAGGGCAAAACAGATCGCCGCGGCGAAGATGAGCAGTTTGGCGACGGTGCCACCCGTGAGGAGATTGTTCGGGTCTGGATCCGACAGGATGGCGACTCCGACGAGTCCCAAAAGAAGGCCGGCGAGACCGAAGGTCGTCAGGCGTTCGACGGGCAGAAACGCACGGGCGAACCCGGCCGTGAGGACCGGGCTTAGACTGACGATAACCGCCGCAGCAGCAGAGGTGACGGCAGGGTCTGTCTCACCGATGAACAGGAGGGCGTGATAGCCAGCCATGATGAGCACCGATCCGACGACGACTGTCGCCCACTCATCGCGGCCGCGCGGAACCGGGTGGTCGGTGGCGTAGACGGCGTAGCCGAGCATCAATACACCGGCGACATCGTAGCGAATCGCCGCGAACAGAACGGGCGTCTCGAAGAACCCGCCGGGGTCGGATGGCGTTCCGAGGCCCGCCTTGATGGCCATGAACGCCGCACCCCAGACCGCGGCGAGAAAGAGGAACAGACCGACGTTACGATACCGGGTCACATCACGGGTCTGTCGGCAGACTCCGTCAACGTTTCGCTCGGGTACGTCATCTGCCGCAGAACATGATCCTGCGGTAACTGGGCGTTCTGTTAGTTGCCCGCGAGGCGGCGGTCTCGAATCGCCCGAATCACGTCCTGCCGGGCGACGACGCCGACGAGACGACCGTCTTCGATCACCGGGAGACGGTTGATATCCCGTTCGTCGTCTGCGAGGAGGTCCAAGATGGCGTCGAGGTCGGCGTCGGGTTCTACCGTCACCACGTCAGGCGTCATCACCTTCTTGATCGGTTTGTCCATATTCTTCACGAGATCCACCCCGAGGTCGAAATCGTCCCACGAGATGTCTACGGCGTAGGTGACCGTCTCCATGAACGGGGGAAGCCCGATCGGGATCCACAGCGTCCGGTCTTTCGTCTCGAACAGTCCGACGAGGTCGTGTTGCGTAACGATGCCGACGACGTGGTCGTCCTCGTCAACGACGGGAAAGCCGTTGAAATCAGCGCGCGCGAGGCGGCCAAGAACATCGCTCACGTCGTCATCCGGAGAGACAGTCTCTACGTCTTCGGTCATCAGGTCTCGGGCAGACAGTTGCATAGGTCCCTATACGGGTACGTTACTCATCTGTCTATTCCCTGGCGCGCACGGCGAATATCCGGGTTATATTTATATTTCGTGACCGATTACGGTTTTTCATGGCCGTTCACGGCCGTCAATCCCTTCGAGACCTGTTCGACGAGTCTCCAACGCCGCACATCGCGCATCCGCCTCGGACACATCACCGCCATTTCTACGTCGCCACCGACGGGTCCTACCGACCGACAGGCGACGGTGGACTGGGTGTCGTCATCGAGACGCGCGATGGAACGCGTGTTGCTCGCGTCGCCGTGCCCGATACGGCACCGAACAACAACGTCTCCGAGTATCGTGCGCTCCATCTCGGCCTCGACGTGCTCGCCGCCCGCGCGCCGCCGAACGCCCGCGTCGGTGTCCTCATCGACCACGACTCGCTCGCGGCCAACGTCAATACCGAAGTTCTCGCGGCCGCAGATCCCGACTGGCGCCAGCGGCGACCCACGTCGCTTCCCACCGGAAGCGAGAACCACTGGCGTGGAATCCGCGCCCGCATCGCTGGCTTCGCTGAACTCCGTGCGGCCCGTATCGACGGACGGGAGAACCCGGCGCATCCGCTGGCGAACGCGCCCGACGAATACGCCCACGTTAACCACCAGAAAGACCGCTGTGTGATGCCGAGTCAGCTCTCGGCGGTCGAACAGAGCGAGTCTAGCAGCGACGACCCGCAGTTCCCGCCGCCGTCCCGCTTCGAAGGTCGCGCGAGCGACTGACGGACAGTTACGGCTCACACCCCCGCTCCCGGGAGCGTCAATCGAACGCCGTTGACATCCTCCCGCGCCTGAAGACGTCCCCAGAACGCGAAGCGTTCTGGTGGGCGGACGAGACCATTGGTCTCGTCAACGCGGGAATCCCACGGCACCGCACCGCTGAGTTGGGATATTACGGTTCGTGGTTCACAACCTGTTCTCGTGGGGCGAAACGGCCCTCACTACGGTCGAACAGGCGAACCGCTGGCTGTGCCAACCAGCCGTTATCCCTATCACCGCCATCCGTGGCGAGACTCGGGAGTACCTTTTGTCGAATGTTCTCCGCGCCGTTCACGTCCGCATTCGCAACCGTATTGCACTTCTCACACACGTACAGCCCACGTTCAACTCGCTGATTGTCGTCGGTGTGGCCGCACGCTGAACACGACTTCGACGTATCGCGTTCGGACACCAACTCAACGTCAATGCCTTCCGCTTCCGCTTTGTAGTCGAGTAGCGTCGTGAAGCGGTCGAATGCCCACCCGTGCAAGTCGAGATTGCCGTGGTCGCCCCAATTCCGAGGTTCACCGTTCTCGTCGTCCTCTCGGATGCCGCCAAGATCGCCAACGACAAGCGTACCGACACCCCGTTCGACACACTCATTCACGATGGATTTCGAGAGCGCGTGCAAGAAGTGTGTCCGCCGACCAGCCCGTTTCCGGTCAAGACGAGTGGCTTCACGGGACGAGGAATCGTCGCACTTGGCTTTCTTCTTCGTGAAGTAGTATTCGTCTTCCTTGAGTGCGCCACCGGGATACAACACCGACTCACCGCCGAACGAGACGGCCGCGAAATTGCAAATCCCGAGGTCAACACCGGCCACCTCGTCACCTGGCGGTTCCGGGTCAATAGTGGTGCGACAGACGAATTGAAGCCGCCACTCGTCGTGCTTGTAGACGGCGCGAACCTGTTGAATGTCCCACGCGGTCAGGTCAACATCTGGACGGGTCTGGTACTCGCAGAGGATGAAGTCCGAGCGGTGTTTTTTGAGGTTGCGGCCTTTGGAGAGGCGGACGCGGGTAAACTGTGCGTCGTGCTTGAAGCCAGCCGCTTTGAACGACACAGTTGAACGCGGGTGAGAGTCTCCGTGTTTGCGGTAGCCGGGCGGTCGGGCACGGTCGTCGCCGTTCCGACGCTTGCCGAACCAGCCGTTGAACGCTTCAGCGAGTTCTTCGAGAACGCGCTGACTGGATTGAGAATGCAAGTCCGTGTAGCGTTCGTGGCCTTTGAGTTCGGCTTTGAGTTCCCCGTCATCGGGAATCTTGCCCGTTTCGTCCCACTGTTTTTGTGCGTAGTAGCGACCGACGTTCCAGAGTTTTGAGGCGGCCCATCCGAGTTGGTCGAGGTCGTCACGAACCTGTTGTTGGTTCGTGATGGGGCCTCGAAGGTTCGGATGGTTCGACTCATTTCTGGCTTCATAACCGGTTATGAACGACGTTATGTTAATCGTGTCGGTTGGCGTGGAATATCCAGCCTTGCCATCGACGGTGGGTTGTGTAGGAGTTGTCGGATTCATCCTGACCCTAAAGGGTCAGATATTCTCCTTGCTTGTGTATAAGCGACGTGTTGGCGGCGAGTATCGGGAGAATCATCAACGCCACCGCCGTCTGCGGGTCCATCACGAACGCCAGCAACGCCGTCCCGATGACGGCGAATCCGAACCCGTTCAGTCCGGTGACGAAGCCACCGAACGCGACGATAGCGGCGACGGCTAACGCAAGTGACAGAGAAATCGATTCCCCACCCAATGGGACTGCCATCGAGTGATGGTCGGAGACCGAGGACGTGAATCTATCCTCGGTGTGCGCCCGCAGTGAACGAGCGAGTGTTTTTCCTGCCACCGGTTCGCCCGACACGGCGACAGAAAGTTGATAATGGCACTCAGTGGACTGCGAACCAATGCCCTCCGAACTGTACCCCGCTGACGGCTTCGACGGCACCGGCGACGGCCCGGTGGGGGCCACAGTCCGTCGAAATCTCCGCCCCCTCCTCGCCGTTTTTCTCCTCGTCTCTGCCGTCGTCACCGCCGCAGCCTCCGGGATCAACCTCACCGACGTGGTCTCGTGGTCGGGCGTTCCGCCCCGTCTATCGCCGACCCCACTCACGGACTTCCGTCTCGCACTCGAAGTTGGAACGCTATCGGGGGTGTTCGCCGCGGGCTTGACTCTCGTCGGACTCCTCGGACGCGACGCTCGCGTCTCGCCATCTCGCAGTCGCCGCCACGCAGTCGTCGCGGCGTTTGCGTTCACAGTCGGTGTTGCCGTCGGGGTGATACTGCTCCCCGCTGTCGCCGAGGCTGTGAGTCGGGTGACCGCCACGTCAGCCGCCGGCCTCGACGTGTACTGGTACACGGAGGTCTGGCTGTTCTTCCCGGTCGCACTCGGGGGCGCGGCGGCGACCCCGTTTCTCCTCATCGCGGCCGTCCGAGCGGGCGTCGTCGGGCGGTTCACTTCGACCAGACAGCGCGGGTACGCGGCTCTCGCGTTCGTCGTGTTCGCGGCGTGTTACTCGCCCGCCGACAGCGCGACGTTCGTCCTCCTTGCAGCACCGCTGTTTGTGGGATTGGCCGCCGGAATCGCGTGGTTGGAGTTCCGCTAACGACGAAAAACAGGTTCGAGACGGTCGTTATTCGTTCTGGGCGTCCACGACGGCCACGCCCGCCAGATTAACGATGTCCTTCACTTCGTCGCCGCGTTGGAGGACGTGGACCGGTTTGTCCATACCGACGAGCATCGGCCCGATGGCCTCCGCGCCGCCGAGACGCTGGAGCAGTTTGTAGCCGATGTTGCCCGCTTCGAGGTTCGGGAAGACGAGGACGTTCGCCGGGTCATCGAGGTCAGAGAACTCGTACGTTCCTTCGAGGATGTCCTCGACAACGGCGGTGTCCGCCTGCATCTCGCCGTCCACGTCGAAGTCCACTTCAGGGTCGTCGTGGAGCAGTTTCACGGCATCGCGGGGTTTCCGCGTTCCCTCGTTCTTGACGCTCCCGAAGTTCGAGTACGATAGCATCGCCGCGCGCGGTTCGATATTGAACCGGCGTGCGAGTTCAGCGGTGTGCTTCGTAATCTCGGCCAGCACGTCCGAGTCGGGCGCGAGGTTGACCGTCGCGTCCGCGCAGAAGATGACGCGATTTTTGAACGTCAGCATGTAGACACCGGCGGCGTAGTCCGCGTCGGGTGCGGTGCCGATGACCTGAAGCGGCGGGCGAAGCGCCGACGGGTAGTGGTGCGTCAGGCCGGTGAGCATCGCGTCTGCGTCGTTCTCTTCGACCATCACGCTGGCGAAGTAGTTAGTGTCCCGACGGATGAGTTCGTGCGCTTCGTTCTTCGTCATCCCCTTCCGACGCCGCAGTTCGTACAGACGGTCGGCGTAGTGGTCCCAGTCGCCGTTTCGCGGGTCGGCCACTTCGGGTTCGAAGTCGAGACCGAGTCGCTCTGCAGTCTGGTTGATCTTCTCTCTGTTGCCGACGAGGACGGGATAGGCGATACCTTGCTCTTGCAGTTGGTACGCCGCACGAATCATCTTCTCGTCCGTCCCTTCCGCGAGTGCGACGCGTTTGGGGTCGGATTTCGCCTTGTTGAGGACGACGCGCATCATCTCGCGCGATTTTCCGAGGCGCGCTTCGAGGCGCTCCTCGTACTCGTCGGTGTCGAGTTCACTCCGCGCGGAGCCGCTGTCCATCGCCGCCTGCGCGACAGCGGGGGCGACTTCGAACAACACCCGCGGATCGAGCGGTTTCGGAATCACGTACTCGGGACCGTACTGTAGCGGTTGATCGCCGTAGGCTTTCACGACGGCGTCCGGCACGTCCTTCCGAGCGAGGTCGGCGAGTGCCTTGGCGGCGGCGCGTTTCATCTCCTCGTTGATTTCCGTTGCACGTACGTCCAGTGCGCCGCGGAAGATGAACGGGAAGCCGAGGACGTTGTTCACTTGATTCGGGTAGTCCGACCGACCCGTCGCCATGATGACCGTGTCGTCACGGGCGGCTTTGGCCTCCTCGTAGCCGATTTCGGGGTCCGGATTCGCCATGGCGAAGATGATCGGGTCGTCGGCCATCGACGCGACCATCTCTTGGTCAACCAGTCCGCCGATGGAGAGGCCAACGAACACGTCCGCGCCCTCCATCGCTTCGGCGAGCGTATCGGCGGGCACGTCGTTGGCGAACTCGGCTTTGAATTCGTTGATGTCCTCGCGGTCCGGCGTGATGACGCCGTCTGAGTCGCACATGACGATGTTCTCCTTTCGCGCGCCGAGCGAGACGTAGAAACGCGCGGTGGCGATAGCGGAGGCACCCGCACCGGAGAAGACGATATTCAGATCTTCGAGGTCTTTGTCGACGATGTCCGCGGCGTTGAGGAGGGCGGCCCCGGAGATGATCGCCGTCCCGTGTTGGTCGTCGTGGAAGACAGGAACCGACATCTCCTCTCGCAGGCGCGACTCGATCTCGAAGCACTCGGGAGCCTTGATGTCCTCCAGATTGATCCCGCCGAACGTCGGTTCCATCGCGCTGACCGTCTCGATAATGCTCTCGGGGTCCTCTAAGTCGAGTTCGACGTCGAACACGTCGATATCGGCGAATCGCTTGAACAGGACGCCCTTCCCTTCCATCACTGGCTTCGACGCCTGAGCGCCGATGTCGCCGAGACCGAGTACCGCCGATCCGTTCGAGACGACGCCGACGAGGTTCCCTTTGGCCGTGTACTCGTAGGCACGGTCAGCGTCGTCTGCGATGTCGCGGCAGGGCGCGGCGACGCCCGGCGAGTAGGCGAGACTCAGGTCACGTTGCGTGTTTGTCGATTTCGTGGTCGAAATCTCGATCTTTCCCGGTGGTTCTTCCCGGTGATATTCCCGGGCGTCGTCGTCCAATCCCATGCCCAAGGGGACCGGGGGAATCCTCAAAAAGCTACCGTACTGTCGAATATCACTTCGACAGACGACGAAACAATACTCGGTGACGAGTTATCGAGACTACTCGGAAGAGAGATGCAGAATCTCGTGTCGTTCGATAGCAAATTCGTGATCCCAGCCGCGGATCGGACGGGTTGGCCACTCACCTGTCGTCGTCAACACTTCGGCGTCATCCTCGGTGACGAGAACGGTGTCTTCCGACTTTGCACCCTGTACCGTCGGGTTGTATGCGTAGGCCATCGGCGTCTCTACCGGGCGTTCGGTATCCGGTGAGGCGAACCACTCGCGTCCGGCGTACCCCGCGGCCCCGCCTTGGTGGTGCTCGCGCCACTCCTCGGGGATGCCGAGGTGTTCGTACGCCGCCATGATGTTGTCGAAGACACTGCTGGCCGTCCCGTTCAGTCGGGAGACGGCTTGCGTTGCCGCCAGTGCGCTCGTCTCGACCTGCATCGCTTGTGAGTGCCGTTCGGACAGCCATTCCGGCGGGTCGAAGGCGACGGTTCGGGTCGTACTCGCGTACAGACCGCCGCGTTCGGCTGTCACCGAAAGGATGGCGTAGTCACCCAACTCGGTGAACGTCGGCGTGAAGTGACGATACTTCTGGGCGCGTTCGGAGCCGCCAGCGAGGACGACGGGCGCATTGATGCCTCGCGTTGACAACGAAATTTTGAGGGCGGCGGCGACTTCGTGTTCGGTATCCTCGGGTTCGAGTTCGCGTGCAACCCGCTCGACGGCGTCGGCCGTTTCACGCCCCAGTTCGCGGTACCGTTCGATATCCGTCTCCGAAAGCGGTTGTCTGAGCGCCGACGCGTTCACAGACGCCAGTCCCGGGACGTCGAAATCCGCCGCGGCGCTCCCGGTCGTCCGGTCGGCGACAGCGTCCGCCAACGACGATTCGTACCACGCCGTCTCTTCGACAGTGAATTCGTCAGGAAGTTCTTCGTCGGCGAGTCGCTGTGCTTCGATGTTGTCGGTGATAACGACCCATCCGTCGTCCCGGTCGTAACCCGCGGCGGCGACACCCACGTCCGCGTCGCGGGAAATGACGTTGCTTCCGCCGGTGAGCCACGAAAAGGAGTTGGGACGAGCGAACCAGACCGCATCGAGGCCCTCGCGGTCGAGATACTCGTCGAGTCGTTCACGTCGGTTGTCGAGATGCCTCGTGACGGTGTCGTCCTCGTCGGTCATGTGCGTGGGTTACCGCGCGCGAACTTGAAACGTTTCGATGGAAATCGTGTCGCCCGAAAAGGTATCGAGGGTGGAGAGTGGTTCGCCCGTCGGCAGAGAGAGCCATTGAAGTGGATTCGACCCCGACGAGGGAACATGAACGCTCGCCTCCGACGCCTCGTGGCGCTTACCGTCCCGCTGACGGGGTTTCTGATGGTTCTCGGGGTGTACACCGCCGCGGCCGGTGCAGGATTGACGTGCGCCGGTCGGTGGCCCTTCTGTGACGGCTTCTTGGGACTGTTTCCCGCAAACTGGAGCAGTTTCATCGAGTGGTTCCACCGACTCGTGGCGATGCTCGTCGGCTTTCTCATCCTCGGGACGACGATTCAAACGTGGCGTACAGGTGCCGACCGCCGCGTTCGCCGCGCACTCGCCGTTGCCACCGTCCTCCTCCCCTCGCAGATAATTCTCGGTGCGCTGACGGTCACGACGTACGAATGGCTCATCCTCTCGGCGCACTTCATCACGGCCTCGACCATCTTCACCGGCGTTGTCCTCGCCGCCGCGTGGTCCTTCGAGACGCCCGCCGTCGCTGAAATTCGACGCATGATGGGAGTGCTCGCTGCTGGCGTCGTCGCTCTCGTCGTGTTGTCTCCACACATGTTCGTCTCGTTCGGCGCGAACGTGCAGGCCATCTACTACACGCTCGGGCTGGTCGTGTACGGCTCACTCGTCGCAGCGACGGTCTGGCTGGGCGCAACCGACGCCGACGGTCTCGACCGCGTCCGTCTCGCCACCGGTGGGGCTGCTCTCATACTCGTCTCGCTTCTCGTCCTCGGCCGGCAGGTGTACGGCGGCACGCTCCAGTACGTCTCGGTCGGTGGAACCGTCGTCGCCTTCGGTCTCGTCGCGGCCGCGGCCTACACACTCCGTAGCCGGTCGGTACAACAGTCTCGCAGCATCCCGGGCGGAAGCGACTGACGGCAGTCGTCGAAGACCACGACGACGGCCTACAGATCCCTAAATAACTACTCGTTTTTGAGCAATTTCTCGACTGCGAGAGCCGACACATCGCGCAATTCCGACCACAATTCTTCACACAAAACGGCTGTTTTACCCCGCAGTTCGGCGTCGAACGGCACGTTTTGGGTTTCGTTCTCATCCCACAACGTTCTCGAATGCTAAGAGTTCTCAAAACCGAAGATATGTTATACCCCCATTGGCTACAGTGGGGTGTTATGGATAGACGTACCTACCTGAAGACGGGTGCCGGCGTCGTTGCCGGCGGCCTCATTGCAGGATGTACTGGCGGTGGGAACGGTGGGAGCGACGAAACCGAAACGGACGCATCTGCTGATACCGAGAGTACCAGCGGTGAGACAACCGGCGAACAGACGGAGAGCGAGGAGTCCGTCGTCCCCTCGAAAGTCGTCATCGGGTCGGACATTCCGTACCGTCCGTTCGAATACGAGACGACCTCCGGCGAACTGAAAGGATTCGACGTGGAGATTGCTCAAGCGGTCTTCGAAGAGGAACTCGGCGTCGAATACGAGTTCAAAAAGACCTCGTTCGACTCCATTATTCCCTCGCTGAACTCCGGGCGGTTCCGCATCATCATGTCCGCGATGACGATCAACGAGAAGCGCAAGGAGAAGGTGGACTTCTCGGAGCCGTACTTTACGGCCTACCAGACGGTCATCATCAAGAAGGACAGCTCGATCTCCTCGAAGGAAGATCTGAAGGGGGCAACAATCGGTGTTCAGAAGGGGACGACCGGCGCGAGCGCCGCAGAAGAACTCAAAACGGAGTTCGATGGCGATCTGACGCTGAAAAAGTACGACCAGATTCCGAGCGCGTTCCAGGCGCTCATCAACGGGCAGATTGACGCCATCGTCAACGACAACACGGTCAACTCCGAGTTCGCCGACAAACGGGACGACGTGGTGTTCCTCGAAGGCGAAGGGGCGGCCGCAGCGGAGGGGGAGAACGCGCCGCCGTACCTCACGCTCACCGTCGAAAACTACGGCATCGGATTCCGTAAGGCGGACGATGAATTCCGGAAGAAAGTGAACGAGGCACTGGCCGCCGTCAAAGAAAACGGGACGTACGACGAGATCTACTCGACGTACTTCTCCGGGTAACCACCCCATCGCTCTTTAACCACGTTTCACGTTATCTGGACCCACAATGGCAGATTCATACTCAGGGGCGTCGTCAGAAACTGACGCTTCACGGGATCGAAACACCGTTCTCAACGACGAGACGCTGAAATACCTCGGTGCGAGCCTTTCGGCATTGTTTGCGCTCGGCATCCTCGGACTCGTCGCCTACATCATCGCCACGCAGGTCAGCTTCGAGTTGATGCAGACGGTGTTGCCGCAGTTCGTGGACGCCTACATCCTCGTGCTCAAGGTCGTCGTCCTCGGCAGCATCCTCTCTGTGAGCGCAGGCATCTTTGTCGGCCTCGCCCGCGTCTCGAAGACCTCTCTGACGAGTGGTATCGCTCAGTCGTACATCCAGTTTTTCCGTGGAACCCCCCTCCTGTTCCAGATATTCGTCATCTACTTCGGTATCCCGGCACTGTGGCCGGGGACGTTCCCCATCCAAGACTGGGAGTTCCCCACTGCCATCATCGCGCTCACGCTCAACCACGCTGCGTACGTCGGTGAGGCGGTCCGTGGCGGAATTAATTCCGTCCCCGAAGGACAGATGGAAGCGGCGCGCTCGCTCGGCATGTCGTACATCCAGTCGATGCGTGAGGTCATCCTCCCGCAGGCGTGGCGCAACGCGCTCGCCGCTATCGGTAACGACCAAGTCATCCTCGTGAAGGACACCTCTCTCATGACCGTTATCGCACTTCCCGAACTCATCCAGCAGTTCCGCGACGTGAACTCCGCGGTGTTCGATCCGTGGACGCCGTTAGTCATCGTCGCTATCGCCTACCTCTCGATCACGATTCCGTTGGGGAAACTCGTGGACCACCTCGAAAACCGCTCGGACTGGGGAGGTGACGGACATTGAGTCACCTGCTTGAATTCGACGAGGTTGACAAATACTTCGGCGAGACGCACGTGCTGAAGAACGTCTCGCTGGATATCGAGGAGACTGAGGTGTGTGTTGTCGTCGGCCCGTCCGGGTCCGGTAAGTCGACGCTCCTCCGATGTGCGAACCGACTCGAAGAGATTCAGGGCGGCGAGATTCGACTCGACGGCATTCCGCTGTCAGATCCCAACGCCGACGTGAACTTCCTGCGTCAGCGAATCGGGATGGTGTTCCAATCGTTCAACCTGTTCCCACACAAGACAGCGCTCGAGAACGTGACGCTCGCGCCCCGGAAAGTTCGCGGCCTCGACGCCAACGAGGCCCGAGCGCGCGGTGAAGAACTGCTCGAACGCGTCGGTCTCGGCGCGCAGATGAACTCCTATCCGAATCAGCTCTCGGGGGGACAACAACAGCGCGTCGCTATCGCCCGTGCGCTAGCGATGGATCCGAAGGTGATGCTGTTCGACGAAGTGACAAGCGCGCTCGACCCCGAACTCGTCGGGGAAGTGCTCGAAGTGATGGGGACGCTGGCCGACGAAGGGATGACCATGATGGTCGTCACCCACGAGATGGGCTTCGCCCGCGAAGTCGGTGACCGAATCGTCCTCATGGCCGACGGACGAGTTGTCGAGTCCAGTGCCCCTGAGCAGTTCTTCGAGAACCCCGAAACGGAACGCGGCGAGCAGTTCCTCTCGAAACTACTCTAAGCGCGCTGAACGAGACTCGCTCTTCCGGGTGCTGTTTTTGCCCGGATCGCTGTTCATCGATCGGTAGCTGGAAAACAACCAAAAAAGCGTGTTAACGTCAGAAGAAGTCGTCTAGACCGGACTGATTGTCGTCGTCTTCGACTTCCTCGTCTGCACTGTCGTTCCCGCCGCCGTCCAATACGTCGTCTTCCGAGGCATCGTTCTCGATGCTTTCGTCGTTCCCAGTTCCGTCTCCGTTGGAAGCCGTCCCCTCGAACGCGCCGCCACTGTGTTCTTCCATCTCCGATTCGCGCATCTCGCGGGCGTCTTCGACGATGGACTGGACTTTGTTCGTCGTCTCACCGCTACCGGTGATGAAGGAGACGGCCGATTCGTCCAAGTCGTACCACGCGGCCATAGCAACGGTCACGTCTCGCGGTTTGCAGTGGTGCGTTATCGTCGAAAGGAACGGGAGTACGTTGCGGCGGGCGGTTCCCATAGAGAACCCGCCGGATTCGGCGATTTTGCGAACGACCTCATCGCGGGTCTTGTCGCGTGTAGAACGGTACGGTGCGCCGCCGTACTGCGTCCACCCGCCGCGGGTTCGGTTCCGAGCGGCGGCGACACCTGCGGCCACGTTATCGGTCGCGTACCGCCAGTAGGAGTAGTCCTGTGTGGCCATGACGCGACCCAACCACACGTCAGCGTTGGCGAGGAACTCGTAGGCGCGGGCGAGTTCGTCGTCGTCGTACACCATCGACACCTTGTCCTCGATCCATTTCACCTGATCGTCGGGCGTCTCGTCTACTGCGTACGCCGACTGGATGGCGTCCTGTGCCGTGTCTTCTTTGAGTACCGAGTCGATGTACTCGAACAGGCCGATTGCTTTGTCGCGCGAACCGGTCACCACGTCTTCGACGGTGAGACGGTCTGCCCCGTCGGCCGCCGCCTGCAAGTCCTTGACGGCAGAGCGAAGGTCGCCGCTGTTCGTCTCCGCGATTCTGTCGAGAGCGTCGCTGTCGAACTCGATTCCCTCTTTGCGGAGAATATCGCGGAGGACGGGGACGATAGACCGCGCGGACACGTCACGGAACTCGATCTCGCGGGTGGCACTCCGAAGTCCGCTCGACATATCGTAGTACTCGTTGGCGATGAGGACGATGGGCTGGTTCGATTTCTTGACGAGACGGGTGATAGCGCCCGCGCCGCCCCGGTCGTAGTTACCGTGGATGTTGTCCGCCTCGTCCATAATCACCAACTGCCGTCCCTCGCGTTCGCCGTTGGCGTCACCCGCCGATGCCCCCGCGAGCGTGGTGTTCATCGCGGCGCGACCGGCGAACCGCTCGATAACGTCCGCCGTCCGCTGGTCTGAGGCGTTCAGTTCGACCGTCTCCCACCCCATATCGTTGGCGAGCGCGTGCGCCGCCGACGTTTTACCGACGCCGGGTGCGCCGTGGAGAACGACTGCCTCGCGGTGGTCGTCCCACGTCTTCCCCCACTCGGCGAGCGCGTCGCGGGCTTTGTTGTTCCCGCGTACCTCCGCCAGCGTCGACGGCCGGTACTTCTCCGTCCAATCTACCATTACCGGAGGGAAGGACGAAGCGTGTTTAGTGGTTGCGGAGCACTACTCGTCCGACATCGCTTCGAATAGAGACGAAGTGATATCCAAACCGCACCGATTGCTCGCTACGACTGATTTTGGACCTTTTGTTGATTTTGATTTAGTTTCTCGGCCAGATCTTCACGGAAATCCTCTTCAAGTCTGTGTTCCCAATACACGGCGATATCGTCATCCATCATGGTTCGTACTTTATCTCCGGTTGTCCACCCTTCGATCACCGCCACAGTTTCTGCCCCCTCGAATTCGTCTTTCCAGTCTGAGGCTTTGTTCCGAATTTCCTTCACCCGTTTGTGCGAATCAACCCGAACACCGATCGCCTTCGCCTCAATGAAAATAACCGTATCTTCCGTCGGTCGCACAATGAAATCGGCTTTCTGAACATCGGCACCTGCAACCTTCGATTCTTCCGCATAGGTCCCTACAGGAATATCGTTAGTCGAAGAAATCTTACCAGAATAACCAGAATCAGTGTAGCCTGCGTCGTCAAGCATTTCTGCTACCGTCTGTTCTTGTTTATCCTTCCGCCAGTTTCGATAGTGGGTTGTTGCCTCTTGTTCTGCAATCTTATCGCAAATCCACCGGCGTGAGTATTCAATTTCCTCTTCTTCGTCAATAGTGGGGTCAGAGAGCCATGGTACCTTCTCTGGATCAAGGTTCGCTGCGGTGAAATCTGCAAGATCTTGTGCAATCTGGTGATTTGGTGTACTCGCTTCGGCTAGCGTGTATTCTTCGTAATTGTTTGTTGAATTAACTCCGGCGAACTGTCCGAACTTCATCTGACTAATTTTCGGCTTCACTAGATACCGAAGAATACGAACAATACGGGGATCTTCTCGAATATCTTCCTTTTCAATATCTCGGAAGTTGTTGGTATGTTCTGCTGCCGCATCATAGAGATCCATGGCGATATTCATTTTCTGATCATAGAACTCACCGATATGGCTCAGGAAGATATCCTCCTCTATCTGCTGACTTTGTTCTGCAACCTGATCTATCTTGCTTGGATCAGTTAGCACAGGCTAGGCGTGAGATTGTTGTATTATATACATACCGTGTAATTAATATACTTAGTAGAATAATTCTACTAGTGGGTTGCAGGCCGACATCTATTTCTACATAGTAGAACTAGTGGAATTCATACGTCTTATTATATGTATGTGGTAGAACTACCAAAGTTCAAGGGCGGTTGGGAGAGTATCCCGACAACATGGGTAGCGACGACGAGCGAGAGAAATACAAATCAATCAAAGTTTACGAGTCTACCTACGACCGACTCCAAAGCCACGGGAATATGGGCGAAAGTTTCGATGACCTCATCAACCGCATTCTCGATATCTACGAAAACGGGCCAACGGACACAGAGAACGAATGAATAAAGCTGTAACCCTGCTATCTGCCATTGAAGATACAGGAGAGCAGATCTACACTGCAATCACTGATGCCCCACCGCGGCTTCAGAATGACATTGATTCTTGGGTAGATCTCCATGGTCTTACTCGGCTGGACGAGCCCCTCAAGGTTTTGGCACGGCAGGCATCGCTAAACTTACTGCTGAAATCTACACTCTACGAGCACTACCAAAAAAATACGCCCAACACTAGCTTCAACGAACTTGATGCGTCAGACGCACGCGAGGCATTTCAGACCGCTAGGGAGTCGACAGGAGACATCGCATTCACCGAGTATTTGCTTGATGAACTTGCGTGGATCACATCAGCAGAGGATCTTTCCAGCGTTCTTGATGCACGACAGTATCTACTGAATTCGGATAATCCGGCAGAAACAATTGGGAAACTGTTTGAGCAAATCACTCCTCAAGAATCGCGGCGGAAACTCGGCCAATTCCGAACACCACCCGAGATAGCGGATATTATGGCGACTTGGTGTGTTCAGGAGAGTACTGATACGGTTCTCGATCCAGGGGTGGGTGCAGGGGCGCTGTCTGCACCTGCGTATAAACGCAAACTCAAGCTCTCATCGGATGCATCGCTGGCTACGATGCATGGCATCGATCTGAATGAACTCGCGCTAGTGATGGGTGCGACGACGCTCCGCTTGCTGGATCACGGTGGACCACATAATCTCCAAACCGGTGATTTTCTCGAACTGTCTCCAGAAGACATAGATGCGGAGGTTGATGCCGTTATCAGCAACCCTCCGTATTCCCGACACCACGAGCTTTCTGAGGAATATAAAACAAGGGTTAATACACAGATAGAACAGGAACTCGGCTGTGATGTAAGTGCATTGTCGCCGATGTATGCATACTTCTACTTCCACGCAGAGAAGTTCCTCTCCCCAGGAGGGCGCGCGTCCTACATTACCCCTTCAGAGTTTCTCGAAACCAACTACGGCGAGTCGCTAAAGCAGTACCTTACAAATGAATTCAACCTCAACGCATTGGTTCTGTTTGACCGCGACGAGGACTCTGTGTTCTCTGAGGCAATGACAACCAGCCTCGTAAGCTTCCTTGAGATGCCTGATGGTGGCGTCAAAAATGATTTCATACGGTTTATCAGGGTTGATGATTACCCCGGTAAAGACGTGCTATTGGAGGCGATTACGAACGGTGTTGAAGGTGAGACCGATTGGGGGTTCGTGAACGTTGTCCGGCAAGCGGAATTAGAGCCCGAAGACAAGTGGACTACGTTCTTCGACCCGATTGATCTCGACACGAGTCAACTGACTCCGCTGGAGGAGCTTGCAACTGTGAACCGAGGAATTGCGACTGGTGCAAACTCATTCTTCTGTCTATCACAACAGGAAGTAGACGAGTGGGGTATTGAAAAGAAATATCTGTCACCGTTAGTGCGGAATTCTCGAAGTGTCCCCACATATGACTACCGTAAGGAAGACTGGGAAAAACAGCGTAGCAAGGGTGACGAAATTTGGCTCTTGTACCATCTTGAAAAGGTAAGTTGCAACTTATCTACCTACCAGAAGCAACGAGAGACGAAAGGTAACGCTCGGCTCAGCGATTATGTCCAAGGTGAGACGGAAAACGGAAATCGTGAATACCCAAATATTGTTGATTATCTTAAATATGGGATGAGCAAGAATGTGGAAGCACACGATAGCTATCTCGCGCGCAACCGCGATCCGTGGTATGTAGTGGACCGACGCGATCCAGCACCAATCCTTGTCACATATATGTCTCGGGGCGGGTGTCGATTTATTCTCAATGAGACAGAATCTAGAAATTTGAACAATCTGCACAGTATCTATCTAAACGTTGATCTGGATACAGATGAGATGAAGTCACTCTTAGCGTACCTAAACAGTGGGTTCGCAGATGATGTTGTTCGTCGGAGTGGGCGGACTTATAGCACGGGTATGGACAAGATAGAACCAAACGAACTCCAAAGCGTTCCAGTACTTGATCCCCGTGACTTGAGTAACGAGACAGTCGATTCACTTGCTAGAGCGTTCGATGAGCTTCGAGAAATCGCCCGGGAGGAGGGGAACAATCCGGATCCAGTAATCACGAAAATTGATCAGATCTTAGAGCGGGAGTTGCAACAGGGTTAATGCAGAGAGCTGTCACGTCAATCACCACAAATCGGTGCCGTCTCGTTATCGACCAATTTATCAAATTGATTGGATCTACCAACCACATATATCTTTACTGAACTTTATTGACTGTGTTTAGCTATCGTTTCAAACCTCCCGTCCTCGCTCACGTCGGTCAGCGCTCGGTTGACTAACTCGCGGACGATAAACTCCTCGTAGTGCTGTGTCTCGCAGTACTCGCACGGTTGCATCTCCCGTGCAACAGTCTCGATAACCTCGTCATGGTCACGGAACAACTGTTCGACGAGAGCAGTGATCTCCTCCCGTGCCGTTTCTTGTACTTCATTGAGTTCATCATCGCTCCCGTCGGGAAGGTCGTACGCGAACACGCGCGTGTTGGATTTGTAGTACTTGAGCGTGCCACCGCTGGCGTCTTCGAGTCGGGCGATTTCCACGAGACCAGCGTCTTTCAGGATGTTGACGTGGTGTCGAACGGTGGTTTCGACCTTTTTCTCACCGCGCCGTGCCAGTTCCTCGTGAATCTCGCCGATGGTCATCTCTTGGTCGGCCAGCATGTCGAGAATCTTCACGCGTACGTCGTTATCCAGCGCTTTGGCTTTCTCCGGATCAGTCGTGACGACGTTCCGCACCGGCACCTCGGTTTCGAGAAGAGACATGCATCCCAATACGGGACAGAACGTCCTAAGATTGTTGTAAGTTCGTTCAACCACTCTCATAAATCTCTAACCGATACAATATTCGTCATAATACCTTTCTCCGCTCAACACCAAGTATCTAGCACGATGAGTACCGCGAGCGCTCAGTACGACATCGGGGGGATGTCGTGTTCGTTCTGTGTCGAAAGCATCCGCAAGGCGTACGAACGAACAGAGGGCGTCGAGGAAGTGAACGTGAGTCTCGCTCACGAGGAGATTCGAATCCAGTACGACAGTGCCGCACTCAGCGAAGTCGAACTCAAGGATACACTCCGCGATCTCGGCTACACGATCCGCGACCCGGACAAACAGACGCAGTTCGAAGAACAACAGCAGGAAGTCAAGCGGGCCACCCGGCGGGTAACGCTCGCAGGCGCGGCGGCGCTCGTGACGGCCGGACTAATGCTGTTTATGATCTTCGTCCGGGGAACCTTCGAGTCGGAAGCGCGCTGGATGGACCTCGTGACGCTGGGTCTCGCATTGGGGACGATGTTTGGTCCCGGACGGTACATCGGTGTGAAGGCGTACAACAGTCTCCGGCGACGTATTTTCAACCAGCACGTTCTCCTCGAAGCCGGCGCGTTCGCAGGGTTGGTAGGAGGATTTCTCGGCTTGTTCGTCTTCCCTTCGTTCCCGACAGTCCACTTTTTCGCGGTCTCGGTGTTCATTACGACGTACCACATCCTCTCAGAGTACACCAGTCTCATCGTTCGATCACGGTCGTCACAGGCTGTCCGTGGCCTTCTCGACCTTCAGCCCGATACCGCCCGGCGCGTCCGCGACGGCACGGTCGAAGAAGTCGAGATAAGCGAACTAGAGACGGACGATCACGTACGCGTCAACCCCGGAGAGCGCATCCCCGTTGACGGCATCGTCATTGCAGGGGAAACCACTGTAGACGAGAGTGTCGTAACAGGCGAGTCTGTGCCCGGAGATAAGATACCGGGCGATGAGGTAGTTGGTGGCAGTATCAACGAGACCGGAACGCTCCTCGTGGAAGTAACAACCACTGGCGACGACGCGTTTTTGAACCAAGTCGCACGGCAGATCGAGAAAGCACGGACGATGAAACCCGGCGTCGTCCAGTTAGCAGACCGCGTACTGAAATACTTCGTTCCGAGTGTACTCGCTGTCGCCGCCGCGTCTTTCCTGTTCTGGGTACTCGTCCCTGTCCTCTGGACAGGCGGGCCGCTCGGGTCTGAGCCAAACGTCAAACGCGGCGCGTTCGCGGCGCTGGCAGTCCTCGTCCTTGGATACCCGTGTGCGCTCGGGATGGCGACGCCGCTTGCGCTCATCCGCGGCGGCGGACTCGCCGCGAACCGAGGGATTCTGCTGCGGAGTGGCGATGCCTTCCAGATATTCCAAGACGTGGACACCATCGTTCTCGACAAGACTGGCACCATGACCACCGGAGAACCCGCCGTCGAAGCGGTCGTCGCACTTCGTGGTGACGAACACAGCGTGATTCGGCGGGCGGCCAGCGCAGAGGTGTTCAGCGAACACCCACTCGCGGATGCGATTCGGGAGTACGCCAACGAGCGGAGCATCGAGTTCTCCGACCCGGAGACGTTCGACAGCGTGACTGGCAAGGGCGTTCGCGCGACGGTCGAGGGCGAGCAGACGCTTGTCGGAAAGCCCGGATGGCTCACTGAGGAAGGAGTCGATCTGATGGTCGCCCGGGGCGATATCGACAGACTTCAAGAGCGCGGCGAGACAGTCGTCTGCGTCGCTGACGACGAATCGGTCATCGGCCTCGTCGCTATCGGTGACCCGGTAAAGAACGATGCCGATTCGACCGTCGAACGAATGCGAGCGGCCGGCATCACCCCCGTCATGAGTACCGGCGACAACGAGCGGACTGCCAACGCCGTTGCAGCGACGGTCGGTATCGACCGAGTGATGGCCGACGTACTTCCGGATGACAAGCGCGCGGAGATACGACGATTACAGGACGGTGGGGAACGAGTCGCAATGGTCGGAGACGGCATCAACGATGCACCTGCGCTAACACAGGCCGACATCGGTATCGCCGTCGGCGCTGGGACAGACATCGCCATCGAGTCGGCGGACATCATATTGATGGGCGACCGACTCGGCGGTGTGATGGACGCCTACGAGATTGCCGAGAGTAGTTACCGGAAGACGACGCAGAATCTCCTCGCCGCGTTCTCGTTCAACGGCATCGGCGTCACCGCCGCGACGACAGGTCTCGTCCACCCGGTGTTTGCGATGATTGCGATGATACTCTCCGTGTCGGCCGTCCTCGTCAATAGTTTCGCAGGGCAGTTACTCCGTGGCGAGTCACCGAACACCGCGTTCGCTGTCGATTCCGGCACCGCTGCCGCAGATGTGGACGATTCGGCTAGCACAGGCTGTGAAACAAAACCCGATGCAGCAGATGCGAACACGTCCGCTGAACCGGATACACAGAACACCTAGGTGACGACTTCCTGACATCCTCCCACGGCTAAAGCCGTGGGGTTCCCCCACTGGGGGTTGAACCCACGGATACGGAGAGGTTCGCAGGTTCGTCGTCGCGTGGGACGATGACCTGCGTTTCGGGCTGTGCCAGTATAGCCCCCGCCTCGGACAGCGGTTTCGAGAACTTGCCCAAGGCTCGTTTGCCAATATTCAGCGCACCGTTCTTGTCCGCGTTATCGTCCAGCCCACACTCGGGACACTCGAAGCGTCCCTGAGTCTCACGGACGCCCTCGCAGGCACAGCGGTTGCACGTTTTCGACGTGTCGTATTCTTCGACCAACCGCACGTCGATACCAGCGTCGTGGGCTTTGTACTCGATGTAGTTGAGTAGGCGGGCGAACGGCATCTTGTGGGTCTTGTCGTTGACGTACCTGCCCTTGTGGTTGTCCTTGCGAATCCCGCCGAGGTCGCCCACGACGATAACCGCGTTCCGTTCTTCAGCATCCTCCACGATTTGCCGAGCAATCTTGTAACCGGCACTGTGGATCGCGTCTCCGAGGTCGTCGTCGCCCACGTCGTCTTCGACGACGGTTTCGACCGTTCCTGATTCGCGGTTCGCGTCAGCGCGGCGGACGCCATCGACGCTCTTCAGCGCGGTCTCGACGGTGCGCTCACATCCGGGGCAGGACATTCCGGTGATATCGATATTGCGACGTTGCACCATGATTATTCCTCTGTGATTTGATGTATTCACCCTTACGATGACACTCATAGCGGTAGCACAAATATACGGCTCGAAGGATAGAACCGGCGATTCATGGATCGAGAGCCAATTCTGAGCGAGAGTTCCAGTTAAGATTGGGCACCGTCGTTCCCCGTGTCAGTTAGCGGAAACTGATACTCGGTGTGTCACTTTATGCCGTTCGCGGCCGTATCTTTGAGTATGTCAGACCAGTCCGTTAGCATGAGTCACGAAGAGATTGTTGAGTTCCTCGAAACTGGCGGTACTGCGGTCATCGCACTCGCCAAGGGGGACGACTCCTATGCGATTCCCGTCTCCTACGGGTTCGACGATGAAGAGGAGCACTTCTACCTCCGACTTGCGTTCGATTCCGAATCAGAGAAACGAGAGTACGTAGATGCGGCGGGCGTTGACTCACTCGTCATCCACGAGCAGACTGACGAGGGGTGGAAGTCGGTCGTCGCTCGCGGGCATCTCGCCGAGGTGACCGAAGCGGCACTCGATTCGACCATCGTCGAGGCAATGCGGACGATGGATATTCCGTTCGTAACCATCTTCGAGCATCCGTCTACGGAGTTAGACTTCGAGATGTACCGACTCGCCCCTGAGGAACTCACCGGTCGCAAGGAGAAGACGATGCGTGGTGTCGAGTGACACACACGAGGTAACTTCTATGTATTAGAGTGTGACCACTGCGACATGTTCCCCGCTGAGATACGGACCGACCGCCTTAGACTCAGGCGCGCGACGCGCGAGGTGATTCCACCGCTCGAACAGTACGAGTACACCCGAGAGGGTGCCGAGGGCATCGACGAGGTGACAGAGTACGTTTCGTGGAACCCCGTGAAGACGCCGAAGGAGTCAGACGAATTTCTCGCCCGATGCGAAGAGAAGTGGGACGACGGCGAGGCAGCTATCTACGCCATCTTCCCGCGCGACGGCGAGGACGGCGCGGGCGAGTTCGCCGGAACGACGGGCCTACACTTCCAGTGGGACCGCGACACCGCCGTTTTCGGCATCTGGCTCAGAAAACGGTTCTGGGGTCGCGGTTACTCCGGCGAGCGGGCGCGGGCGTTCTTCGAGGTGGCGTTCGAGGAGTTCGACGTGTCGCTGTGCGCCGCGGAGTACCTCCCCGAGAACGAGCAGTCCGGTCGCGCCATCCAGAAGTACATCGAGGCTGCGGGAGGCCACCGCGACGGCGAGTTCCGCCATCGCGTCGTACACGACGGCGACCCCGAGGCAACGGTTCGCTACTCGATCACCCAAAGTGAGTGGCGTGATGCAACGGACGAACGGACGGCGACGCTCCGGTGGGACGATGAGTAACCTCTTTCCGGCCGTCGTGGAGACGGACCGACTCCGACTCGAACGCGCCGGACGCGACACCGTGGACGTGCGGGAACTGTACCGAGTCGCCTCCGGCGATGACGCTGAGGAGATGTTCGCCCATGTCCCGTTCTCGCCGCACGAGACGCCGAAGGAGACGTTCGATTTCCTCGTCTCCTGTGAGGAACGCTGGGAGTCGGGCGAGGCGGCCGAGTACGCGATTCGCCGTCCCGAGGACGGTGAGTTCGTCGGCATGACCGGTGTCACCTGTTATTGGGACCGCGACACCGCAGAACCCGGTATCTGGCTCCGTAAGCCGTTCTGGGGGCGTGGCTACTCTGGCGAACGCGCCCGTGCGCTCCTCACGCTCGCGTTCGACCGACTGGACTTCGGTCTCGTCGGCGTCAGCGTCGCCGCGGACAACGAGAAATCCCGCCGTGCTGTCGGAAAGTATATTGACGACGCTGGCGGTCGATTCGAGGGCGTGATTCGCCGCGGCCTCCAGTTCTTCGACGGCGAAGTCCGGGACAAGGCGCGTTATACCATCTCGCAGGCAGAGTGGCGCGAGTCGGGTGGGCCGGACGAGTCGGTGACGTTCATCGACTCGCGCCCATGATGCGGCGCTAACAGTTCTCGCACGTCTCGTCCCGCCCTCAACAGCGACCACGAAGCATATACGGGTCCGTGAGAGTCGCCACGAGTGTAATGAAATCGACAACTCGGTCACCGCGCACCGCACTCGTCGGCGTCGGCAGTGGTTTCGGGGCCGCTATCGTCGGCTACCTCCTCGTGTATCTCTCGGCATCGGGGACGATACAGAACTCCGCGGCGTTCGGCTTCCTCGAAGCGGTCGGCAGCGAACTGTCCGTGTGGCAGGTCGTCGGCTGGGTGTTCTTGAACGCTCACGGCGTGACGACGCTCGTTCCCGGGCTGTTCGGTTCAACATCCAGTGTCAACCTCATCGAGACGGGTGAAACGTTCTCAACGCTTCTCTACGCTGTTCCCGTCGTCTGTCTTCTCGTCGCAGGAGCGGTATCCGCTGCCCTCGCCGGGGCCGAGTCCCCGGCGGACGGCGCACTCTCAGGGGCGGCTATCGCTCTCGGGTATCTCGTGGTCGCACTCGCCGGACTCCTCGCGTTCCCCGCGTCGTTCGGCGGGAGCGTCGTCCGCCCCGACCCGGTGACGACGGTTCTCCTCGCGGGCGTGACCGCGCCAGTCGCACTCGGTGCTATCGGCGGTTCGATCACCGCGACGATTCGCAGTTAGAGGTCTCTCGCTACCATTTCGCCCCAGTGTTCGAAGCCGTAGCGCTCGTAAAACGCCTGCGCGCGGTCGTTTTCTCGGTCAACGTCGAGTACCATTCGGTCGAGTGGCAGGTCCTGCTCGCGGGCGCACTCAATCGCGGCGTCCATCAAGTCGTCAGCGACGCCCGTTCCCCGGTACTCGGACGCCACGAATATCTCGTTGAGGACGGCCGCGTCCCAGATGAACGAGAGTGACTCCGGCAGGACGAACGCGTATCCGACGAGTCCGTCCGCCGTCGCCGCGACGGTGACGGACGACTCGTCCGTAGAGACACAGCGGTCTACCCAATCGAGCCACCGCGTTCGGTAGTGGTCCGTGAGTTTCCCCTCGTACGTTTCGCCTTTGTCCGCCGGGCCGGTGTTCTCGCCGATTCCGAGTTCGAAGCCCTGCTTTAGTTCCCACAAGTCTGTGGCGTCGTCCGCTTCGTAGGGTCGTATCGTCGCGTCGGTCATCGGTTTTTCGTGGACGCCCTCGGACATGAACGCGCCGGTGCCGGCAGTCGTCCGCTGGGGCGGTCCTCAACGCAGGTCCGTTCGAGCTATTTACTCCTCGAACAGACCGGTGAACCTGTTTCCAGCCAATCGGACAGGCACGACGACGGCCGAGAGGAGGACGATACCGAACCGGAAGCCAGTCAGAGCCACAGGGAAAATGCGCTCGACGCGCTTTTCGTCGGGCGTTTCCGCCGTCCTCTGCGTCGGCGCAGCGTCTAACACCGTCCGAAACTCGAAGTTCTTCGTCGTTCGCGTCTGTTTCGGTTCCGACGGCGATAGGTCTACCAACGTCTGCACCCACCCTCGGTCTGTCGAGTACAGCAGTCGCCCGTCAACGGTGTAAAACCGGTCGTGAAGCGGGTAAAGTGCGTTCACGCCGCCGACGAGGAGGTCCGGCAGGATACCCGCCCCGAGAAGACAGAACGTTCCAACCCACGCGAGTTTCACGCCGCGAACGCCGAACCGCCCGCGGAGAACGGAGGCCACACCGCGACGGGTGTCCCAGATGAGAAAGGCGAACAGAACGGCCGGGAGCAAGAACGTGTGACCGAGCGACCGGTGCGCGCCTGCGAAGATGGGTTCGGCAAATACGTCTACGTCCGGAAGCGCAGTGAAAGCGAAGATAACGAGGACGCTCCGCCGGTCGAACTCGTCACCGAGGAGAGCGGCACCGAGGAGTCCACCGATTGCGAGGTGGACGATAGTCGATGGCATGGGAAACAGTGACTCGGAATAGCCCTTCAACGTTCGCCTCCCGTTCCTCGTCGTTCGTCGAACCCGAGTTTCGATACGCTTTTGCGCCCAACCCTCGCACATGGGTACCGTATGAGCCGGGACGGACGGGACGCGGGTGAAACTCGATGACCGAGGTTCCGCGCGACGAACTTGCACGACGTATCGCCGGTGAAATAACGCTGAGTGACGACGCGGGAGCGACACTTCGCAAGTGGCGGACGGACTTCGACATCTCACAGACGGCCCTTGCCGAGCAACTTGACGTGTCGTCGTCGGTCATCTCCGATTATGAGAGCGGACGCCGCGAGAGTCCCGGTATCGGCGTTGTCCGCCGAATGGTCGAAGCGCTCCTCGACATCGACCAAGCTCGCGGGGGGAGTCGCATCCGCCAGTACGCTCGCGTCATCTCTGCGGGGTTCGAGAGCGATATCGTACAGGACCTCCGCGAGTACTCCACGTCGATTCCGCTGGAACGCTTGTACGATGCGATGGACGCCACTGAACTCGTCCGCGGCGACCACGACCACGTGAGCGGACACACCGTCATCAACAGCATCCAAGCGATCACGCGCCTCTCTTCTGAAGAGTTCTACCGTCTCTACGGCCAATCGACGAGTCGCGCACTCATCTTCACTGATGTCAGCCGCGGCGAGTCACCGCTCGTGGCGATGCGCGTCGTCACGCCGACACCGAACGCAGTCATCCTCCACGGGCTGACGGAAGACGACTTGTGGGAACACGCACCGTCACTCGCCAGCATCGACGGCTTCTCGTTGGCTATCTCGAACCGCGACTTGGACGCGATGCTCGAAGACCTGCGCGCGCTTCCTTAACTATCCGCAGAAAATTCTCTTCGTGCGGACGGTCCCCGCTACTCGACGTCTATTCGACGTACTCGTAGGTCCGAAGCGACTCCTCGCTTCGGTTCCGCACTCACGTCGTTCGTGCGGACGGTCCCCGCTACTCGACGTCTATTCGACGTACTCGTAGCGGCGTTCGTTCATCCGACCCCAACCCGTGAAGACGAACTCCGCTTCGGGCGTAGTGAACGCCTCGACGTCAACCTCTTTCTCGTGGTTGTGAACGTCGTGGACGAGCTCGTACTCGTCGAACGAAATGTCGTACCGGCGGGCGAGTTGGTCCTCCACCTCGACGGCCTCGACGTGTTCGGTCCAGCCGTCCACGATGGTTTCGGCGTGAACCTCGGCCTGCGCACCGGATCCGTACGAACCGACGAGCATCTGCTGGCCGGCCAGCTCCTCGCCGCGTTCGAGTGCATGCCGGAGAGCGGAGAGTCGAGCGATGTGGACCGATCCGGTGTACCAGTTGCCGACGTTCCGCGAGATGGAGAGCGTCGGTTCGATGGTTTCGGCGTACCACTCTCGGTACTGGTCCATTCCCTTCAGGTCATCCATGTAATCGCGGATGGCCTCCGTGTACTCCTCCCGCGACTCGAAGTCCGCTTCGCGGGGCTGTCGGCCGATTTCACTGGTGAGTTCATCCTCGATCTCGGTGTCGCGCGTCATGTGCCGGTAGCCGAGAACGGCGGCCTTCCGGACCATGCCGGGGAACGGCGTGTGGAACGGGATGTACTCGAAGTCGTCGGGATGAGTGTCACCCGAGACGGACTCGTAATCTTCGAGCGCTTCGCGCATTCGTGCGAGATACACTTGCACTGACCGCTTCCCGTCAACGCTCGGGAACTGCTGGTTCGGCTTGAGGAAGTCAGTCTCGTCTGCACTGCCGTAGCCCTGCTCGGTCGAGAGTTCGACGATAGACGGATTCTCCGTGATGAGCATGGCGACGGCACCGGCACCCTGCGTCGCCTCGCCGGGGTCGTCGCGTTCGTACAGAGCGGTGTCTGTGGCGATGACGAGCGCCGCGCGACCGCGGTTTCGACCCGCCTTGATCCAGTTGTACGCGTCGTCGATGCTCTGCGTCCCCGCGAGACACGCGAACTTGCGTTCGCCCTTGTTCGCGTGGTGGAAGTCGCCGTCGTACACCTGTTCGAGACAGCCTGCGATGTACGTCGAAACCGGCTTGGAGTTGTCGAACGCCGACTCAGTGGCCACGTCGATGCGGCCGATATCGTCCGGCGTCAGGCCCTTACGGTCCATCAGCTGTTTCGCCGCGTTCGCCCCCATCGTGACGATATCCTCGTAAACGTCGGGGAACGACGACGACTCCAAACCGAGGCCCTTCGTGTACTTCTCTGGGTCCTCGCCCATCTCGGGCGCGAACGTGTTCGGGAGGTCGAGTCTAAGTTTTCCCGTCCAAATCTCGATGGCGTCGATGCCGACGGCTGTCATGATTCTTCACTCGCTATCCGGACATATGGGCTTGTCGATAAGATGTTACGTCGTCTGTCGAAGTATCAGAAGAGCCAGCTATCCCACGGCAGTCCCCAGTCGTCGTCGAAGTTGAGGACAAACTTCCGCACGCGAACCGTCGTCGATTCCCCACGAGCGTCGGTAACGGTTAGATCGACGATCACTCGTCCTGCCGCGAACTCGTCGGTCCGTTGTTCGATTCGGGCGACTCTCCCACTGTCGTCCGTCAGCGACCACGTGTCACCGCTTGCACCCTCGAACCCGACGTACGTCCACTCGTACGTCAGGTCGTCGTCGTCCGGGTCGGTCGTTTCGGCGTACAAGTAGTGTTCGTCTCCGTATCGAATTCCGTAGATAGCCGAAACGACGGGCGCACGGTTGCGCGCGCGGACGGTGACGTTCACGGTATCGGTGTCCGTCGCCCCGTCGTCGTCGGTAACGGTGAGGCGCACGGTCACGGTCCGGTCGCGGTCGAGAACAACGTCTGTGAGACCGATGACCGGGCGGACAGCATTCCGGTCGGACAGTTCGAGTATATCCCCGATTCCGTCGGTGTCTACAATCTCCCACCGGTACGTCAGGTCGTCGCCGTCCGGATCGTAACTCCCCGACCCGTCGAGTCTGACTTCTGCTATCCCTCCGACCAGCGTCGGTCGCTTCGCCGCTCCGCCAACGACGAACGACCGCGAACCGGTTCCTGACGCCCCCGCTGGTGCCGTACTGGGACCGGCAGTCGATCCGGCACCGAGTTCCGCCGGACGGGCAACTGAGCTACCAATCGACCATGTCGTACGCGCGTTCCCATTCCCCCGTCCGTTGCCGTTCCCCCGGTCGTTGCCGTTGCCGTTCCCGCGGCCGTTCGACTCGTCGTCCGAACCGTCGCCGTCACCGCCATCGTCCGAATCGTCATCGTCGCTGTCGTCGCCGTCATCGTCCGAAACGTCACCATCCACGCTGTCGTCCTCACCTGCGTCCGCCTCCGGCGGCCGGTTGTACTTTTCGACTTCCACAGTCGCCCTATCGCGGGCGCTATCGTTCCCGTCGGAGACGACGAGTTCGACTGTCACCGAATGGCTCCGATCAGTCACGTTTTCCCGCACCTCGAACGTCGCGTTCGGCGTTCCTGTCGAATCATCGACAAGACGGACGGCGTCCGGTGGGAGACCGTCGCCGTCCACGATACGCCACTCGTAGGTGAGCGAGTCACCGTCTGGATCGGTCGTGTCGGACCCGTCGAGCGTCACCGTCTCGCCAGCGCGTCCCACCACAGTACCGCCGTGCGCGACCGCTGACGGCGGATCGCCGTCGTCCTCCGGCGTCGCCGTCGGCGTCTCGCCGCGAGCGGGATTGTCGGGTTCAGGCGTCGGCGTCGTCGGGATGACGAGCGTCTCGCTGAACAGGATGCGATTCCGGTCTGCATCAACGACTGTAACTCGGAGTTTCTCACCGACTGGTTGGTTCCAATCGAGACGCCACCGCTCTCCCGCCTCGAACGTCTCGTCGCCGTCGCCCGCGATTATCAACGCTGGTTCGAAGTCGTACTCGGTCGTCCCGGAGGCGTTTCGGACGACGATATCGAGTCGGTCCATCGAGAGCGACCGTCCACCCGTATGTGCGAGTTCGAGCTGGTCGTGCGAAACCTCACCGGCGATGTTCACCGACTCGCCGCTCGCACCGTTTGACCCGCCTGAAACGTCGTTAGAGAACCCGTCTGTGAGGTAGAAGAAACCGAACGTGCTGGCGCTCACGATGACGACACCGAGCAGAAGGACGACACCAATCGACTCCGCCTGACCTCGCGTCGAAGCCGAAGGTGTCCATCCATTCATCATCTGAAAGAGTATGTCTGACGTTCTGAATCTTTTTGACCGAGTATCAGATTCGATACCGAGCGAGTAACCGAAAACGGAATCATGTTCGGATCAGTACGGATCCGTGGCTGTGATGGTGAACGTCTCCGAATACGACGTTCCATCGCTGTCGTACTCGATGGTTACCGTGACATCTTCTGCGGCCATGTCCTTCCCGCTCCCGCCGTTGTTCTGGAACTGGTAGAGATAGACCGTCGCTCGCTCGCTCGCGCCGAGAGTCGCTTGAGAGGTGAGCGAAACGGTTCCCGAACCGATAGTGTACTCGTCGTTGTTTCCATCGCCCGCCTCGTACCACCCGTCGTTCGACTGCGGACTGTTCTGGCTGTCGGAGTTGGCGTCGAAGTACGCTTCGTACTGTCCGTCACCCTGTCCGCCGTTTGTTTCGTGGAGTTTCTTCACGCTGGATTCGGTCGTCGAATCGACGGACACGCCCGTTATCTCGATGCTGTTCGATCCGTCGTTTGATAGTTTGAACTGGACTCCACTCGTCGCGCCTTGGTTCGCCTTGGCCTCACCGCTTCCTTCGACAACGGAGAGCGGTCCGTTTCCGTTACCACCGTCGTCACCACCACCGCCCCCATCATCACCACCACCGCCATCGCCACCACCCCCACCGCCGGATGCCTGCACTTCGACGGCATATTGCAGATCCTCGGGGTTCGACTGAGCGAATCCCGGCCGCGATTCGTCGAGGTAACTGACGTTGACCGTGTCGTCTCCGGCGTCGGCGGGTGCCTCGTAGACGTATCGATATTGGCCGGGTGCTTCGACGGTTCCGTTCGGCACCGTCCCCCGGTCGGCGGACGCTTCCACCTGCGTGCCAATCGGGTTGTTGTACCGGTCCCGAACCTCGACGACGAACGGGTCCTTCTGACCGGTGTACGGGTAGTCAACTCCCTCAGCGCTTGTCAGATACGCGGGGGCGGTCGTCGTGCCACTCGACCCGACACGAACAGCCGCCAACCGGAGTTCGTACGTCGCGTTCTCCTCGAAGATGAGTTCGACGGCGTTCGTTCCGGCGTCGGTCACCGCGTGGACGTACTTGTCGTTCGATTCGTTGCCCGTTCCGTCGAGCTGATCTGTTTCGTCGAGGAGTGACCGCCACGCAGAGGCGTCTAACCGCGTCGGAACGACGATTGAGACGTTCCCCGGGCGGGAAGGGTCCTGTGAGACGGTCACTGTTCGAGTCGATTGACTCACCGCCTGCGGGTCAACGGAGAGCGTCCCAGACCCGCCGCGAGAGAGTTGTCCGGAGAGCGTCACGACTGAGATGCGCCGCCCGGAGACCAGCGATTGATCTGTCACGGCGACAGTGTTCGCTCCGGAGTCGTCACCGAAGCGGTTGTAGAGGATCCCGTTCTCGTAGATTGTTGTCGGCGCGTTCTGATAGCGGTTGTACGAGGATTGGTACGCGAGGGCGTTCGTCGAGTAGTTCCGCGTCTCGCCGTTCCAGAAATCGTCCGTCTCGGGATAGTCAGGCTTGTCCGTTGCCGGGTCGTCAGCGACCGCGTTCCGAATCGAGACGTTGCCGAGCGACGACGTAGCGAGCGACCCCCCCGGCGGAGACGGATTGACGAAGACAGTTCGCGCCGGATACTGCGTGCCGAGTTCGACTGTCGTCGGAGCGGACGTTCCCGTCGCGGCCGTCTGGAGAATAGCGTTTCGCATCTGTTGCATATCGCCCACCACGCGCTGGTTGTGGCGGAACTCGACCTGTTCGTTCTCTTGAGGAACGACAGTCGCCTGATACATCGAGAGCGAGATAACAATGAATCCGAGTAACAACACCGCACCTATCTGTACGGCTACTGCACGGTCGTCCCCCCCAAACTCCATACTCCGGATTGAGTGACTGTCAGGTAAAAGGATGCCGCCGGGAGACCGACGAACGCAGACCGCAGTTCGAAACGCGGACGTGCGCTACTCCTCGTCCTCTTCGACCACTTCGGGGTCGCTCATGGCGCTTTGGAGGCTGTCGAGGCCGTTGAGCCACTCCGAGACGAGGCCGTACTCTAACTCCTCGGCAATCGACATGTCAAGTTCGTCGCCTTCGATGATGCGTGTGCCCGCCTGGACGAGGTATCCGAGTGCGGCGTCCATGTTCTCTTCTTGCTCGGCCTCAGCAGCGGCAGTAACGTACTCTTCGAGGGGTGCGGCTTCGGCAGGTCCGGCGACGATGTACTCTTCGGCGGCGTAGAAGACACAGACGAGACTCGTCTGGACGCCGTCGATGAGCATCACTTTCTCTTCGACGTCGTCGCCTTCGAACGTCGGTTCCGAGAGGACGATATCGCGGACGCCTTCGAGTTCGTCCAGTGCGTCCTCTTCGGAGAGCGTGTCTTCCTCGTAGGCAGAGACGATTTTCGCCACTGCGATGGCGGCGTCGTCCTGAAGGTTCAAGAGGAGTCGCGCGGAGTCCTCGTTTTCGGGGTCGAGTTCTTCTTCTTCGACACGGGTGAGCCAGTTCTGCCAGCGGTCTTTCGTGTAGTAGGTCTCCTCGGCGTCGGTCATGTCTCAATCATCCCCGTCGGCATTCAAATGCCTTTCCTATGTCCGCTCATCCTGTCGGCTGTAACCCCGTGACGAACATCAATTCATAAACAGTTGCGGCTCGAATAGCTTGCGTCAAGTAGACGAGGGTGATCGGCGTTTCAGCGGACGCTACCGGGAAAGCGTCGCGCGCGTGTCGATACCGTATACGTCCTTCGGCGTCTCGACGTGTGCTGTCTCTACGGCGTCTTCCCAACCTTCGTCCAGCATCCACCGCACGCGCCGAGGGACAGTCTTCGGTCCGAGAACGGCACCCGGCCGGTCAGCGTCGTCTACGAAGTCTGTCTCCATCAAGAACGGTTCGCCGCGCTCGACTGCGGTTTCGAGGCGGTCCTTCTCGCTCATCACGCTCGGCGTCGGTCCCGCGAGCCGACCGCCTGCGTAGTGTTTTACGACCTTTTTCCGGGGCATTCCAGCGTCTTCGGCCCATGCGGCAACCGCAGTCAAGTCGTCCGACGCTTCCGTGTGCAGTTGCACCGCGCAGTCGAGTTCGGCACCGAGTGAGAACGCGTGTCGCATCACGTCGTTCGACGCTTCCCAGACGGCATCGGGCACGTCGTAGTGCGGACGGCCGGACTTCAACGCGAGCGCGTCGCCCGCACGGACGTACTCAGCTGCCACGTCCAACCCCGCTTGCATCAGGTCGCGCGCTTCGGCTGGCGAGAAGTCACGTTCGTCCACCAGACGAGAAACGAGTCCCGGATGAACGCCAAGAACGGGCCACGCACGGCCCGGAAGCGCTTCTGACGCTTCTTCGACGGTGGTGATAGTCTCCTCGAAGACGGCGCGGAAGTCCCCTCCTTCGCTGGCCTCGACGTCGAGGTGCCACGACGGCTTGTTCACCACGAGAAGATGTGTGCCGCCGAGACGGCGGAAGTCGTCAACAGCGTCGATACCGCGGCCGTATCTCGGGTCCAAGTGAAGGTGGTTGTCAAGCACCGGCGTATCCAACGCTTCCATGTGCGGCGGTTGGACGGTCCGCGTAAAAGTCTGCTCGCTACTGGTCGTAGCCGACCATCGTCGGTCCCTCGTCGTCATCACCGAGAGTGGCGCTGTCCGTTGCGGCGTTTCGGAGGGCGTCAGATCGACCGAATTCACCGGGAGCGATAGCGAAGGTCCGGAGTCCGTACGCGTTCGCCGTCTCTATCGCGGGCTTAAAGTCGGTGTCTCGGGAGGCGACAGCGATCACGTCGGCGCGCCCCTCGACGGCAAACTGGGTGATATCGACGGCGAGACGCACGTCCACGTCACCGCTGGTAATGACGACCTCGAATCCTCGCGCTTCGGCGGCCTGAATCAGCCCGGGGGTCGCGTGTTCATCGAGGTACAGGCGTGTGGCTGTGGGACGGCCTATCTCGGCGGCCGCCTCACGCACGTCGTCTAAGTCTACGTCAAACTCGTCGCGGAGGACGTTCGGCCCGTCAACGAACAGTGCAACGCGCCGTTCGTCGGCGTCGTCAGGAGCGTCGTCGTCGCTGGAAGCGAGGTCGGTGGCGGCGTCGTCGGACACGTCGGTGCGCGCACGGTCCATAAACGGCCGTTTCACGCCAGGAAGGATAGCCCTACTGATTCGGATAGTGGGATTTACGCTGATACGAAATCTATGCAAATAAAAAATGTATAACTATTAATTATTTTTGAGTTATCAGTTCAGCTAGGAAACATTTAATCATTCGTGTACAATACGTGTGGTTGGATGCCATCCAACAATCCACTCCGACGGCGTAGCTTCCTCAAGTCAACCGCAGCACTGTCCCTCCTCGGTATGTCCGGCGTCGTGTCGGCCAAGCCAGGACGTAACCCCGGTCCGAAGAAAGACGAAATTCTCGTCGGCGTCTCGAAGAACCGCGATACGAAAAAGGCGGTCGCACAGCACGTTCCCGGTAATGCAGAGATCGTTCACGAGAACAAGGAACTGAGTTATGCCGCAGTTAAATTCCCGTCGCACGCATCCACGCGTGCGCGTGAGAACTTCATCAGCGCGGTTACGAAAGGAGACGACATCAAGTACGCAGAGAGAAACACGACCCACTCCACACTGTATACGGCAAACGACCCGAAACTCGGGAGTCAGTACGCCCCACAACAGGTAAACGCAAACGACGCATGGGACACGACACTCGGCAGCAGCGACGTCACTGTCGCCGTCGTGGACCAAGGTGTAAAATACGACCATCCCGACCTCAGCGCGCGGTTCGGGTCTAACACGGGCTACGACTTCGTCGACGACGACTCGGATCCGATGCCGGACGTTCTTTCCGACGAGTTCCACGGGACGCACGTCGCTGGTATCGCCGCCGGAACGACGGACAACAACGAAGGCGTCGGCGGCATCAGCAACTCGACGCTCCTCTCGGGTCGTGCACTCTCCGAAAGCGGAAGAGGTTCGACGAGCGACATCGCCGACGCGATACAGTGGGCGGCTGATCAAGGTGCAGATGTCGTCAACCTCTCTCTCGGTGGCGGCGGGTACACCCAGACGATGAAGAACGCTGTCTCCTATGCGACGACGAACGGGACGGCGGTCATTGCGGCGGCCGGGAACGATAGCAGTGGAAGTGTCTCGTATCCGGCGGCATACAGCGAAGCAATCGCTGTCTCCGCACTGGACCCCGACGAGACGCTCGCGTCGTACTCGAACTACGGTTCCAAACTCGACCTCGCCGCACCGGGGACGAACGTCCTCTCCTGCTGGACGACTTCGACACAGTACAAGGAAATCTCCGGCACCTCGATGGCGACCCCGGTCGTCTCAGGCGTTGCAGCACTCGCTCTCTCGGAGTACTCGCTCAGTCCCGCGGACCTCCGACAGCATCTCAAGAACACCGCTGTGAACGTCGGCCTCCCGAGCAACAAACAGGGTGCGGGACGGGTTGACGCCGCGAACGCCGTCAATACCAGTCCCTCGCCGCCCGGTAATGGCGACTCTAAGGAGACCACCCGCTCGGGAAGTCTCTCCAGCAGAAGCGACAGCGACGGGAGCACGTATAGCTGGGCATACAGCTCCCCATCACAGGTCGTCCTCGAACTGAGCGGCCCCAGTAGCGCTGACTTCGACCTCTACGCGAGCGAAGGAACCGGTACCCCGCCGACGACACGTTCCTTCGATCACCGGTCGTGGACGACGAATAGCCAAGAACAGATCGTTATCGACAACCCCGATAGCTCCGCCGCTCTCGGCATTCTCGTCGATAGCTACTCGGGAAGCGGTGACTACACGCTGACGATCACCGAGAAGAAGTAACTCGCGCGACAACGAGGGGTCTCACGCGGTTTTCTTATAGAGATTCGAGGAGAATACTGGTGGCTCAAGCCACCAGATAAATTCGACAATTTAACTCGCAATCCACCGTAATTGAAGCGTGTGCGTGGAAAACTGGCAGTTGACTCGGTGTTTTCCACGGCGAGAGCCGAAATCAAACACGTAAGCCGACCGCGCCGACCGACACAAAACAAGATACCTCCAAGCCGTCAACGCGGTAGGAGTAACGGCTTCGTGGCAGAGCCAGCGCTGTCGGTCGCAAACCTTAGACTCTCAACCTTCAAGATTTACCTCCCCGGCCAACACCGGGTGGGAGGCCCACGCCGTTAGGCGCGGGGGGATGTCACCTTTTGTTGACTTCCAGCACTTTGCCCGCCGCGATGGTTTGACCCATGTCGCGGATGGCGAACGACCCGAGTTCCGGAATCTCCGAAGAGGGTTCCAGCACCAGCGGTTTCTGCGGTCGCAGCGTCACGACTGCCGCGTCACCCGCTTTGATGAAGTCCGGTTCCTCCTCTGCGACTTCACCGGAGGAGGGGTCGATTTTCTTGTCTATCGACTCGAACGTACAGGCCACTTGTGCCGTGTGCGCATGGATGACCGGCGTGTATCCGGCGGTGATAACCGACGGGTGTTGCATCACGACAATCTGCGCTTGGAACGTCTCGGCGACGGACGGGGGTTCGTCTGCCGGACCACAGACGTCACCACGGCGGATGTCGTCCTTACCGATGCCGCGGACGTTGAATCCGACGTTGTCGCCGGGTTCCGCCTTGGGAACTTCCTCGTGGTGCATCTCGATGGTTTTCACCTCGCCGGACACGTCCGACGGCTGGAACGAGACGTTGTCACCGGTGTTGAGGATGCCCGTTTCAACGCGGCCGACGGGAACAGTCCCGATACCGGAGATTGTGTACACGTCCTGAATCGGGAGGCGAAGCGGTGCATCGGTCGGCGGCGACGGTTCGGGGAGGCTGTTTAGTGATTCGAGGATTGTCGGCCCGTCGAACCAGTCCATGTTCTCGGAGGATTCGGCGACGTTGTCGCCTTCGAACGCCGAGATGGGAATGAAGCTTGCGTCAGCGGTGTTAAACTGCACCTGCTTCAGCAGTTCCTGCACCTCCGCTTTGACCTGCTTGTAGGTGTCTTCGCTGTAATCGACGATGTCCATCTTGTTGACGGCGATGATGAGTTCCTCGATGCCCAGCGTACGGGCGAGGAACACGTGTTCGCGCGTCTGCGGCGCGACACCGTCGTCGGCGGCGACGACGAGAACGGCGTGATCCGCCTGCGACGCGCCGGTAATCATGTTCTTCACGAAGTCGCGGTGGCCGGGTGTGTCCACGATAGTGAAGTAATACTTGTCCGTGTCGAACCGTTGGTGGGCGATGTCGATGGTCACGCCTCGCTCGCGCTCCTCCGCGAGGTTGTCCATGACATAGGCGAACTCGAAGCCCGACTTGCCCTTCTCTTCGGCCTCCTCGCGGTGTTGTTCAATAATGTGTTCCGGAATGCTCCCCGTCTCGAACAGGAGACGGCCGACGAGCGTGGATTTTCCGTGGTCTACGTGACCGATAATCGCCAAGTTCTGGTGTGGTTTTTCGCTCATGGTTGAGAGGCGCTCTCTCTGTCTCGCCCGTGCGATATGCACGTGACAAGCCAACGCCTAGCATACCTAGATGCACACCAGAGACAAAAACGGTTTCCCGGCGAAGCCTCCGAGAAATGCAGAAATTCAGTAAATTAGACGGAACGCATCGCGCGGTCCATCTCCGCGAACGTTGCGGTCCGGCGGTTCTGGTGGTCGGCGACCCGGACTGTATTCGTTTGAGAATTTGCTACAATCATAGTAAGTTATTGTGTCTGCAAGTATATAAATACACCTCCCAATCTGGATCAACCGTCGAAGCAACTATAACGGTTGCCAGATAATGTCAATCGCATGAACCGCTCTGTAGTCCTCAGTGTAACAGTCGTCTCCGCCCTCCTCGGAACCGTCGTGGGATTCGCGTTCGGATGGGTTGCGATGCAGCCAATGGGGCTGATTGCGGGTGGGATCGTCGGCTACTCGGTCTCGCGTACGTCGGACGCCATCTTCGATAGCCTGCTATCGGGGTTCCTCGGCGGCATTCTGGCGCTCGTCCTCGTCAATGCCCTGAACTACACCACACAGATCACTCAGGCAGGTGATGCAGCCGCCGCCGGACAACAGGCCATATTCCTGACGATTTACGGCCTTCTGTTCGTTCCCGGCGCGTACGCTGTCGGCGCGCTACTCACCGCACCGACGGTCGTCTATCTGAAACCGCGCGTTCGGCGAGCCTTTGGCCAGCAAACGGCCTGAAGCGGGAGTTATCCGGGATCCGACTCACCAACTGACTCGACTTTTCCGCGCATCCGCTCCAGTATTTCCGGTCGCCCTTGGAGCGTCAGCGTCACCGTCTCGGCCCCGTACTCGACGGATTCGACTCTTGCGTGGTCGTACGCCCACGAGACGACGCTCATCGCCTCGTCGCCCGTCGACATCGAAACCGTCTCCGTCGCCGTGGGGAGTCGGTCGCAGACGACTTCGACAAGCGTTTCGAGGTTTGTTTCCTCGACGACGCTCACGGGGACGACGCGGGGTGCGAGCGACTCAGCGGCGGCAACACGGCTCTCGCATTCGGCGTCGGTGAGGAGGTCGGTCTTGTTCAACGCGGTGACGACGTTCTGCGTCTCGACCCCCTGCGCGTCGAACACCGACAGCGAGACGCGAATCTTCTCCCGAAGCGTCTCCACGTCGTCGCTCGCATCAGCGACGAGGACGACGATATCGGCCGCGGCAGCCTCGGAAATCGTCGTGCTGAACGATTCGACCAGCCAGTGCGGGAGGTCGTCCACGAAGCCGACGGTGTCGGTGGCGAGCACGGGGCGTCCCTCCAATGTCGCTCGCCGCGTGGTCGTCTGGAGCGTCTTGAACAAGCGGTCTTCGACGGCCGCGACAGAGTTCGCTTCGTCGGGATGCCGCTCCGTCGAGTCGAGAGACAGGTCGTCCGCGAGTCGGTGCAACAGCGTCGATTTCCCGGCATTCGTGTATCCGGCGACCGTCACCAAATCGAACCCCTGTTCGCGCCGCCGGGACCGATACTGCGCCGCTGGATTCGGCAAGTCCGCGAGTTTCGACTCCAACTCCGCGATTCGGTCGCGGACACCCTTCACGCGCGTCCCCTTCTCCAAGGCGATGTTCATCGCCTGCGGGTCGGACTCCGTTTCGATACGCGGGAGTGCGTACTTCAACTGGGCGAGTTCGACCTGCAACTGCGCCCGTCGCGTCCCCGCTTGCGCTGCGAAGATGGAGAGCACAAGGCGGTAGCGATCGAATATCTCCGTTTCGTCGGGGAGACAGTCGCGGAGGTTCGTCGTCTGGCTAGGAGTCAATCCGCCGTCGATGACGAGAACCGATGCGTCAGTCGCCTCGATTCGATCCGAGAGACTATCGACTTTCCCCGACCCGAAGTGGGTTCCGGGGTCCTCGCGACGAACCTGTGTAACTTCGTCGATGACGCGGTATCCCGCGGCCGACGCGAGAGCGCGAATCTCTTCAGTCTCGACCGGTGTCTCGGAACTCCGCTTGGCGATGATTGCCGGTATCCCGTCGTCCGTCCTTGAGGGTTCTCGCTTCGTCGTCGTGGCGTCGTGTTCCGTCGTCTGTGCTGACTGCTGGTCTGTCTGTCGTGACATCGTATCTTTTCATGGTGGTGTCTACGGCATCGTACGAGGCCGAGCCTCCAGACTCAAGAGTCGAGACTGCAGTCTCGGCAGGGAACAGGAAAGAGGCCGCCGCATCGCTCACAACCAGCGATGCGAACGGGTCAGCACGAGAACAAGGTCATCATGGACGTAGTTGAAGTGCGCTCGGATCTGGTAAGAAACTGTTGGCAGTATGCCAATTGTTCGCAGTATCGTTTCCGGCGTCTCTGCCGCCGCTCGGTTAGTCCTGTTCGCTCCAGCGGGGCGTATCGCCCACGACGCCCGTCACCGAGTCGGATCCGGAACCGGCCCGCTGAGCGATACCGCGCCGAATCCGCGACAGTTCCGCCGTGATCGTTTCACGGCCGAGGAGAACGAACCCGAGACAGATGACGCCGAACCCGACCACCGTCAGCGCCGAAATCGTCTCACCGAGGAGCAACCAGCCGCCAAGTGTGGCGACTATCGGGACGGCGTAGAAGACGAGGTTGCCGCGAATCGCACCCACGTCGTCCAGCAGTCCGAAGTAGGCGATAAACGCGAGTGCGCCCGAGAACACGCCGACGTAACCCAGCGCGGCGAGTGCTGCCGGGGTCCACGTGACGGCTGAGGCCTGCTCACCAGCCGCGAAACTCGAGACGTGGCACAACACGGCGGCGACGGGAAGCGCCCACGCGGTGCGTACCGTACTGTCCAGCGTCGAATCGGCCCGCCGGATGAGAACGCTTCCGAGTGCGCCACTCACTGCGGCAGCGAGGACGAGCGCCTTACCGACGACGGCACCGCCCAACAGGTCTGCGGGGTTGAGGTTCACGACCAGTGCGACGCCGACGAGTCCGAGGAGCATCCCACCGGCGCCGGACCGTGAGAGGCGTTCGTCCGACAGCAAGAACGCCGCGAGAATCGGCGTCATGATGGGGTTGAGACTGTAAATGATGGAACTCACGCCGCTCGTGACGTACTGCTGGCCGACGAAGATGAGCGCGTTCGTCGCACCGATGGCGAACACGCCCGCAGCGAGAATCCCGGCGATATCGGCGCGCGTGCGGGGAAGCCACCGCTCCCGCGGGAAGCGGTACAGCACGACCGAGAGCAGGAGTGCGGCCCCGATATCGAAGCGGTACGCGACGAACAGCAACGGCGGGAAGAACTCCAATCCGGCTTTCGCGGCGACGAACGTCCCGCCGAAAAAGGCGCTCGCGGCGAGGAAAAAGACAAGCGAGCGGTACCGAGACATGGCTATCGAACCTCCCGAAGGGATACTGCTAACCGCTTCGGACGCCACGAATCGTCTCGGTTTACTCGCTCTGAAATCACGTATCTCTTTGTAGTCCGGATACTGGCTTATATTTGTCCAGAAATAGATTCTAGAACTGAAAGAGCCACACACAGTGGTTCGATTTCATACTCCGACATATTTTCACGGTGTGAAAACAGCTATACGGGACTAGACGAAACGCCGACTATGGACGTGGCACTCGAAGAGATCGAGTTCCTTGCGCTCTCGGCGAACCGCGTCGAAGTACTCGACGCACTACGCAAGGCGTCGTTGACGCGGCACGAACTCGAAGCGGAGACGGACGCCTCGCAACCGACGCTGGGCCGCATTCTGCGCGATTTCACCGACCGCGGGTGGATCGAACACGACGGAAACCGGTACGCTGCGACAGCGACTGGTCGCCTCGTCGCCGCGGCGTTTACCGACCTCTTGGAGACGATGGAGACAGAACTGAAACTACGCGACGTCGTCGAGTGGTTGCCGACAGAGGAGATGGACTTCGACCTCAGACGACTCGCGGATGCGACCATCACGGTCCCGACGCGGACGAAACCGGGAGCGCCGGTCCAACGGGTTCTGGAACTCCTCAGAGAATCAACGCACGTCCAGATATTCTCACACGCGTTCAACGAACAGAGCCTCGATGTCGTTCGAGAACAGACGGTGGCGGGATCACAGACGTTCGAGGGCGTTTTCTCGCCGGACGCGCTCGACGCTATCGCGCACGATTCAACGCTTCGACAACGGCTCGAAGACCTGCTCGACGCCGACGCAGCCGAGATCCGACTCCACGACGAACCGATTCCGCTCGCTGTGACCATCACTGACGACGTAGTGCATCTGCTGTTGCGCGACGAGGACGGATTACTCAGAGCGGCGCTGGACACCGACGACGATGCCGTCCTCTCATGGGCGCGTGACATGCACGAACAGTACTGGCAAGCGGCGTCTCCGCTGGACGCGAGCGACCTCCACTGACGGAGATCGACCGACTCCGTCGCCACGTTCGGTCCCGGAAGCTCGTTCGCAACAAGTGTTTTATACTGTCTTTCAGAGAATCCGTTACGTAACGGATTCGCACAGCGGGCGTGCCCGAGAGGTTGGATGGGGACCGAAACGGGCCGACAACGCACGTGCGTTCGGTGTTACGGTAAGCTACACATGGAAGGGAACCAACATGAGAGTGAGGAGACACACCGAGGGCCACGGGTACTTGTGGGACTCGGTGTCTTGTTCGTTCTCGTCATCGTCGGTGAGTGGACGGCGTTCGAGATACTCCGTCCGGACAAGGACTATACGCGAGACTACGTGCTGACGTTGCTTTTCAACGGCATCCCCGCACTTGGTATCTCCTACACCGGCTATTGGCTCAGGAGAAGCGATATCGAAGCCGACCAGTACCGGCGCGTCGTTGCGTGGTGTCTCGGTGGAATGGCGGCCTTTCTGTCGCTCAATCTGGTGATTATCGCGCTCTGGCCGGCGGACCATTTCATCGAGAACCTTGGCTGGGCGCGAGGATCAGCGGTTTACGCCGCCTGCGGCGGCCTCATCATGGGCGTTATCGAAGCGAGAGCCATCAAGCGTGCGCGCGTCGCAGAACGCGAGATTGCCCGGACCAAACGCGTGGAAGCCAAGCGTCAATGGCTCGGGTACATGAACAGTCTGCTCCGTCACGAGGTGTTGAACACCGCTAACGTCATCGAAGGCTATTCGGAGTTACTGCTGGAGGAAGACACAAACGATCTGTCCGCGGACCGTCTCGAAGTCATTCGCCAACAGAGTCGCAATCTATCCGAGGTCATCAACGACGTTCAAGTACTCATCGAAGCGACCGAAGAGGGGCACGAACTCGAACCAGTGAGTCTGTCGGACGTACTGAACGAGAGTGTAGTCGAACTACGTGCGATGGACGAGACCGTGGATGTCGAGGCGGCAATCCCCGAAGACGTATTCGTGAGAGCCGACAGACTTCTCCCCCGCGTGTTCTGTAACCTGCTACAGAATGCGGTCAAACACAACGACAGTGCGGTTCCGCGTGTCTCTATTACCCTTGCGACGGACGCCGACACCGCCGTCGTCACGATCACAGACAACGGACGGGGCATCCCCGAAGAAAAACGCGAGACACTATTCGAAGGCGATACGCGAACGAGCAACCACGGTCTCGGACTCTACCTCGTGCGGACTCTCACCGAACGATACGGAGGGGCGATCGAACTCCGCGAGACCGGTCCGGAGGGAAGTGTGTTTACTGTCGAACTTCCACGCGTTCAGCGCCCCTCAGCGGGACGCTCTCAAGAAAAAGAGGCGACTGGTCCAGCCACCCGTACGGTCGAGATTGTTCAAGAGATGTACGAACGCAGCTAAAACGCCGTCAGGAGCGAACCCGGAGTCCGGCGTAGTACGCCAGTCCCATCACGACGCCCGTGATACTGACTTCGAGGAGACTCTCGACGACCCCGTTGCCGACGGCGAGGAGGTACGCGAGAAACAACACAGAAGAGCCGACTGCAACGAGTAGCGCGGCGGACTCGACCGACATCTCGCTCCCGAATCCTGTCTCAACTGTCTGCATGGCCATCGGTTATACTACTGAAAATATGTGTTTTGTGTAGGACAAATATGGCCGACACGGGTGAGAATACTTTTAGCGTAAGGCGGCCGATACTCATATATGTCTGACATCTTTCGGGTATATGGTTCCATATTCGTCCTCTTGCTCGGAGCCGTTTTAGGCAGCCTCACGGTTGCATTGTTCATCTCGCCGACGTGGGTCATCGATACGTTGGGACTGGCCGGGTTCGGGGTTTACATCGTCGTCATCTTGGCTCTCCCCGTCTTTTCGTTCAAATACGATCTCGTCGGTAACGCGAAGGAAGCGTTCCGGTGAACGCGATAGTCGCGTCTGCAACTGAGTGCTCATCCGACCGTACGACGCCATACGGTAAGTGAGTGAAGCCTTGCAGACGCGACGATAGGGCCGATATCTGGCGTTCTTAAAAGATAGCAACGAACGAACGAGCGAGACTGTACGCGATTCCAGAGAACACCAACACTAGCAGCAGGAGCGCGATCCATTGCCGTCCCTTGGTGGGAAGTGACGGTACGTCGGACGGAAAGTACGGGGCTAGCGGATTCGCCCGTTCTGGGTCGCTGTTGTCCATACGAGAACTGATGTTCTATTGATCTATAAACGCACCTCCAAGTCGGGTAACTATCGCTCCGGTGCCTCAATTGTCAGCGAATTCGGTGCGGCTCCGAGCGCAGTTCGACTCGAAGCGTGGCCCGTCCATAGGTACATTTGATATCGCAGCATACAATATACCTCCTGCAACAGGTCTGTTCACCGGACGCACGGACCGACATACCAAAGCATTACTTACCCCGAACCAACTCACAGCTATGGCCCTTCGCAAACCGCCGTTGCGCGAGGCTCACGCCGCTCGTGATGCGAAATTCACGGAGTTCGGAGGGTGGGATATGCCGGTCGAGTTCGACTCGATTCGGACAGAGCATACAGCCGTCCGCGAATCGGTCGGCATCTTCGATGTCTCCCACATGGGAGAAATCGAGGTGTCCGGGCCTGACGCGACGAGGCTGATGCAACGACTCACCACGAACGACGTGACGCTTCTCGACCCCGGTGACTCGCAGTATGCGATGATAACTGACGCCGAGGGAACGATTCTCGACGATACCGTCGTCTACCGACTCCCAGACGAGGAGACGGATCGGTACCTCTTCATCCCGAATGCGGGTCACGACGAGGAGATGCACGACCGGTGGACGAGCCACCGCGACGAGTGGGAGTTAGACGCCCGCATAGCGAACACCACCGAGGAGTGGGCGATGTTCGCCGTGCAAGGCCCCGATGCGAAAGATGCCGTAGTCGCGGCCGCAGACGGTGACGTTGGGTCGCTCTCGAAGTTCGAGGCGACGTACGAGGATGTCGTCGGCGTCCGGTCGTGGGTCGCCCGCACCGGATACACCGGGGAGGACGGCTTCGAGATCCTTTGCCCGGTTGAGGAAGCTGAGACGGTCTGGAACGCGTTTGTCGAGGACCACGAGAGTCAGCCGTGTGGTCTCGGCGCGCGGGATACACTCCGGATGGAGATGGGCTTTCTCCTCTCCGGCGAGGACTTCGACCCCGAGTCGGAACCGCGAAATCCCTACGAGGCGGGCGTCGGTTTCACCGTCAAACTCGATACTGAGTTCGTCGGCCGCGACGCGCTCGAAGGGATCGACGAGGAGGGTGTCGAAGAGAAGTTCGTCGGCCTGAAACTGCTCGACCGCGGCGTCCCGCGCCACGGATACGATATCGTAGATGCAGACAACCACGTCGTCGGACACGTCACCAGCGGAACGATGAGTCCGACGTTGGGTGAACCCATCGCACTCGGCTACGTTCCCGTCGAACACGCCGACCCCGGAACGACCCTCAGCGTGGTCGTCCGCGGACAGGAGAAACGCGCGAAAGTCGTCAGCACACCGTTCTTAGAGGACAAATAAATGTTCGAAGTACCCGAAAACAGCAACTACCTGGAATCGCACGAGTACGCAACCACCGACGGCGACGTCGCCACCATCGGTATCACCGACTTCGCACAGGACGAGCTGGGCGATGTCGTCTTCGTCGAACTTCCCGACGAGGGCGACGAACTGACGCAAGGCGAGGAGTTCGGCGTCGTCGAATCCATCAAAGCCGTCTCCGACCTCTACGCCCCTGTCTCGGGCACCGTCGTCGATGTCAACGAGGACCTGTTCGACCGGCCCGAACTCGTCAACGAGGACCCGTACGGTGACGGGTGGATGCTCAAAGTCGAAGTATCCGACGAAGGAGCGTTCGACGAACTGCTCTCGCCGGAGGAGTACCGCGACCAGACCGAATGACACGCGGAAGCCCCTACGCACCCCACACGGACGAAGAGACCGCCGCGATGCTGGACGCCGTCGGCGTCGAAGACGAAGAGTCTCTGTTCGACATCCCGGAAGACGTTCGGTTCGACGGCGAGTTCGGCATCGAAGCACGTTCGGAACGCGACATCCGGAGCGAACTGGCGACCACGTTCAAGAAAAACCAAGACCTCACCGAGTTCCTCGGACGCGGCCACCACAGCCACTACATCCCGTCGCTGGTTGACGACATCACGCGCCGGTCTGAGTTTCTGACCTCGTACACGCAGTACCAACCCGAGATCACGCAGGGGTTCCTGCAAGCGCTGTTCGAGTACCAGTCGATACTGGTCGAACTCACCGGCCTACCGGTGGCAAACTGCTCGATGTACGACGCCGCGACGGCACTCGCCGAGGCGGCGCGACTCGCCGGGCGCGTTCGCCGCGTCTCCGGAACTCAAATCCTCGTCCCCGAGATTCTGCACGAGGGCAAACGGAGCGTCCTCGACAACTACGTCGCTGGAACGGACCTCACCGTCGAGACGTATCCGATGGACGACGGTAACGTCGATCTCGACGCAGTGGCCGAACTCGCGGACGAGGATACCGCGATGGTGTACGCCGAGAATCCGACGGTTCGCGGCACTATCGAAGAACATCTCTCGGATATCGGCGACGTTGCCGACGACGCGGGCGCGCTGTTCTGCCTCGGTACGGACACCGTTGCGCTCGCCCTGTTGGAAGAACCGGCGAGCGTCGGTGCCGACATCGTCGTCGGCGAAGCGGACGCGCTCGGAATGCCGACAGCCTACGGAATGGGTCTCGGCCTGTTCGCAACGCGTGAATCGTTCTTACGGCAGGTTCCGGGTCGTCTCGTCGGCGCGAGCGAAGATGCCGGTGGGAAGCGCGCCTACACGCTGACGTTGCAGACGCGTGAACAGCACATCCGCAAGGAACGAGCGACGTCGAATATCTGTACGAATCAGGCGTGGGTCGCGCTTCGGGCGGCAATGCACGCCGCCTACCTCGGTCCCGACGGACTCACCGACTTGGCAAAGCAGTGTGTCACCGACGCAGCATCGCTCGCGTCGGATCTGACGGAGCTACGCGGGATCAAGGCACCCGTCCACGACAGACACCACTTCCGCGAGTTCGTCGCCCACACCGACCAGCCAGCACAGGCTATCGCCTCGGACCTCGAAGCCGAGGGATTCGCCGTCCACGTCGTCGGAGAACACGAACTGCAAGTGTGTATCACCGACCTGAACGCGCCGAAAGCCGATGAGTTGGTCGCGGCGTTCGAGGAGGTACTCTAATGAACTACGACCAAGCCCGATACGCACGCGAGGACCAGTACGAACCGCTCCTCGCGGAGAAGAACTCGACGCGCGTCGAGATCGATGACTCGCCGCTTCCCGACGACTTGACGCGTGATTCGGTGGAACTGCCCGACCTGTCGGAACCTGAACTTGCCCGCCACTACACGCGCCTCTCGCAGATGAACTGGAGCGTCGAGAGTGGGCCGTACCCCCTCGGGTCCTGTACGATGAAGTACAATCCTTCGTTCACCGAGGACGTTGCGGCCGATCCGAACGCGGCAGTCCACCCCGACCGCTCCGTCGAGAGTTCGCAGGGGACGCTCGAACTCCTGTACGATCTGCAGGACTACCTCGGTCGGATCGGCGGAATGGACGCCGTGACGCTCCAACCGCCCGCCGGTGCCGCAGGTGAGTTCGCGGGCATCCTCGTGGCGAAGGCGTACCACGAGTCGCAGGGCAACGACCGCAGCGAAGTCGTCATCCCCGCCTCCGCGCACGGAACGAACTTCGCTTCGGCCGCGATGGCCGGATACGACGTTGTCGAACTCCCGTCCGGCGAGGACGGCCGCGTGGACATGGACGCGTTGGATGCGGCCCTCTCCGAGGACACCGCCGCGTTGATGCTCACGAATCCGAACACCGTGGGCCTGTTCGAGCGGGATATCGTCGAAATCGCGGAAATGGTCCACGACGTAGGCGGTCTTCTCTACTACGACGGCGCGAACCTCAACGCCCTGCTCGGTCGGGGACGCCCCGGCGACATGGGCTTCGACATTATGCACTACAACGTCCACAAGACGTTCGCCACGCCACACGGCGGCGGCGGCCCCGGTGCCGGCCCGGTCGGTGTCGTCGAGGAGTTGGCACCGTTCCTTCCGAGTCCGCGCGTCCGCGAGTCGGGCGGTAACTACGAACTGTTCGACCCCGAGGAGACGATTGGCAAGGTCCACGGGTACATGGGCAACTGGCTCGTTCTCGTGAAGGCCTACGCCTACATCGCGCGACTCGGTGACGCTGGTCTCGCAGATGCCTCCGCGAAGGCCGTGCTGAACGCGAACTATCTCGCAGAGCAACTGGACTACGAGGTGCCGTACAGTCCGTTCCACCACGAATTCGCCGCGACGGCGGGCGACAAAGACGCCGCCGACGTCGCAAAGCGGATGCTCGACTACGGCGTTCACCCGCCGACGACGAAGTGGCCCGAGTTCGTGCCTGAGGCGATGCTCACCGAACCGACCGAAATCGAGAATCGGGACTCGCTTGACGACTTAGCGCACGCGTTCAACGCCGCCATGGCCGACTCCGACGAGGAGTTGGAGAACGCGCCGTCGCGGACGACCGCCCGGCGCATCGATCAGGTGAGTGCCGCGCGCGAACCGCGACTATCGTGGCACGCACTGGACGAAGAGTAACCTGACCTGCGTTTTTTTCGGGCGCGTCCGCTGGGAGTACGATACGTCAAGAACGAAGTGTAGCCGCGAAACGTTAGGCCTCGGCCGTGGTAATGTCGTCGTTAATCTGGATAAATCCGTAGCCGCAGTCGCTGCACTGCCACTTCGTTTTCTTCCCGAGGTGAATCTCCATGTAGGCCGTCTTCCAGAACTTCGTACTGTCGCATTCGGGGCAATCGTACTCCATCTCCAGGCTCATACGGGAGGTTCTGCAGGGGTCGAAGTTGAAGATACTGGTTCCGAGGTGGCGTCGTAACCAATCAATATATTGCATACTGCGATAGCAAATCGGGGGACTGCCAGCAATAGCGCCGTAGACGCTACCGGTACGCTGAACATACTCTTACGGCTCGGTCACAAAATTCAGTACAGACAATGAGCGAAGACGATCCGTTCGAGGACCTCGACATCCCCGACGATCCGATGACCGACCTGGATCGTGCGACCGAGGAACTCACGACCCGGACCGAACAGCGCAGGTACGGAAAACACGTGGTGATCATCGAAGGATTCCAGACGGACACCGATCTCGACGACCTCGGAAGCGATCTCAAGTCCGCACTTGGGACCGGCGGAACGGTCAAAGATGATCACATCGAAATCCAAGGCGACCACGAGAGTCGGGTCCGAGAGCTACTTCGTGAGCGTGGGTACACCGTCGAAGATTAACCCTGACCAGAGCCAGTAGCCACTGAGAAGAAGTGTGGGCTCAGACGACGCGGTTCGCCAGCGACTCCCCTGCAGCGAGGCGACGGGAGTTTTCGCGGACCAACGCGGCGATTCGATTCGGGTAGTCTTCAGTCGCCGCTGCGGCGTGGGGCGTGATGACGACGTGTTCCATCTCCCACAGCGGTGACTCGGGAGGTAGTGGCTCCTCCTCGAACACGTCGAGGGCCGCACCCGCAATCGACGCTGATCGGAGGGCGTCCACGAGGGCTGACTGGTCAACGACGGGGCCGCGGGCGACGTTGACGAGATAGGCGTCATCGCGCATCGCCGACAGTGCCTCTGCGCCGACCATCTCCTCGGTACGGTCGGTGAGTGGAACCGCGACCACGACGAACCGGACATCCGAGACGGCATCGAGGAGTTCTTGCGGCCCGTATCTCGTCTCTACGTGGTCTACCGGTGTGGGCGTACGACGGACGCCCGAGACGGACATTCCAAGGGCGTCCGCCCGGCGGGCAATACCGCGTCCGAGGGTGCCGAGACCGACGACGCAAACTGATTCACCGTCGAGTGTGAACGTGTCGTCCCACGCGGGCGGATTCCACTCGTGGTCGGGTTCGTGCAGTCGGTAGCGGTGGAGACCGCGGGCAAACTGGAGCAGATAGCCGACGACAGCCTCACTGACGGCGTCACCGTGAATTCCAGTGCTGTTGCTCAGCGTGATCTCGTGATCACGGAGAGTATCAAGCGGGAACTCGTCGTATCCCGCGCGGACGACGTGTATCCAGTCGAGTCCGGCATCCAGAAACGACGGATCGTAGCCGAACGTGACGAGACCGTTAAAGGACTCACTCGCATCCAGACGCTCGTTGGTGAGATCCACTGTCGCCTCCGCGTCGGAAAGCATCGACTGGAGCAGCGACGGCGGGAAGATGCGGCCGACAGACGGGTGGATTCCGAGTCGAATCGTCATATCTGTCGGTCTGTTCGCGGTGGCAAAAGCGGTTGGTGCGGTGGCAACCGATGAGAGAATCCGTTTCAGAGAGAACCCGTTTCAGGCACCGACGTACAACGGACGCTCAATCGTCGCCGTGGCCGTTATTCTCTTTCTCGCCTTCGAGTGCGGCTTCGAGAAGGTCTCGTCCGTACTCGGTGTTCGTCTCCAGTTCCGGAACCGTCGTCGGGTCGCCGTCCTCGTCGATTGCGACGTAGACGAAGTACGATTCGGTCGTCAGTTCCGTCTCGCCCGTGAGCGGGTCTTCCCGAAAGACGCGAAGGCGGACTTTCACGCTCGTCGTCCCGGCACCGTAGACGTACGACTCGATGAGTGCCGCGTCGCCGCGTGGGATGGGCCGATGGAAGTTCACGCTCTCCATCCGAGCAGTGACGCACGTCTCGCCGGCAAATCGCATCGCCGACATCGCACCCACCTCGTCCATCCACTTCATCACGTTCCCCCCGTGAGCCATGTCGTAGTTGTTCGTATCGTTTGGATTGACGAGAATTCGATTCTCGATGTACGTCTCCTCGATATCGATCATACGCGACTGTAATCGCAGGTGTGGTTAACGGTTCTGTCGTGCGGTTCGGGTGGTATCTACTCACATTCCCCCACTCTTTCTGAAAACCAAATCTGATAACAGAGTACAAACCACTTAGTTACAGCATTGTTTTCGGCTTGATATGAACCAGGGTATCGGGTTTCTGCGGCAGCGAAAGAGGCGGATTCGTTCGTGACGCGAGGGGTCTCCGTTACTCTCGTCACAGTTGCAGTCATGATTTTGGCGGCCGCGGCGGCAGTCGGTCCGGGAGTCGCAGAGGCGGCCAGCGGGGAGCAATCAAACTTCACTATCTCGAACCCTGAGGGGCAGAACTTGACCGTCTCGTTCGACTCGACACAGCAACTGTCTGACTTCGATATTTTACTCTACCGAAACGGTGATTCCGATCAGGTGTTGGGTGCCGACACGTTCACTGAAACCAATATCTCCGGCGGGTATCACTACGAGACGACGACGAACGTGAGTCGTGACGGCTACTACACCGGCGAGTTCGTCAAAGAGAGTTCACTGAACGATAGCGCGTACGTAGACACCACCGAACCGTCGGTGACGAACGTGCAGTTGCTGGACGATTCGGACGGAGACGGAATCGTCGCCTCGGACGACACCGTCCGCGTCAGGGCCGACGTCGTAGACGCGACAGCGAGCGTGCAGTCTGTCGAAGCCGACGCGTCTGACTTCGGTGCTGGAACCGTTTCGCTCTCTCTCACGAACGGTGACACCTACGCGGCGACGTTCACCGTCGGCGGAAGCGTTCCCGCTGACGGGGAGACGAACGTTACCATCGTCGCCGCCGACAATCAGAGTAACACCAATCGGACCGACTCGCCGTCACTTCGTCTCGACACGAATGCGCCCACGTACTCGTCAACGACGCTCTCCGAAGCAGGCGACGACGGGACCGTCGATGCTGGCGAGACAGTGACTGTTGAGGTAGATGTGGCGGACGCGACGACGGCGATAGAGTCAGTGACGGCCGACCTCTCGGATTTCGGTGCAGGTACGTCGGAATCGCTGACGAACGAAACGGAATCAAGCGTGTACAACGCCACGATAACCGTCTCGGAAGGAGGGACGACCGACGGTGACTACCCGGTAACTGTCCGCGTACGCGACGCGGCCGGAAACGTGAATCAGACGACCGTCGAGACGCTGACACTGAACACGGATCCTAATATCACATCGTTTGCGGTCGATAACTCCTCGGGGCAGTCGGTCGGCCTCTCGTTCGACAGCGACGAAACGCTCGGGAACATCACGGTGAGCGTCTCGGGAGCGGATTCGACGACAGTTACGGAGGCAGCGTTCTCGACGGCCGATGGGTCGGCCCCGTACACGTACGAGGCGACGTACAACGCGCCGACCGACGGGACGTACACGTTCACGCTCGATGAAGCCGCGGACGGAACCGGAAAAGACGGTGCAAGCAGTGAATCCGAAACAGTCGTTGTGGATACGACCGGGCCGGATATTAGTCCTCTCTCACTCACTGACGGAGACGCCGACGGGAACGTGACCGACGGAGACGAGATAACCGTCGAAGCGACAGTGTCCGACGACACGAGCGGTGTGCAGTCGGTCACGGCCGATCTCTCGGCGTTCGATCTGGGGAGTTCCGTCTCACTCACCTCGTCCGATGGGTCCACGTGGAACCTGACGACGGCGGTCGGTCAGTCGCCGACCGAGGGAGACCAACTCGCCTCGGTGACGGCGACAGACGACGAGGGAAACACCGCCTCGACAGAGACAGGGACGCTCAGCGTTGATACGAGCGGTCCAAGTCTCTCATCGCTGACGCTCAGAAACGGGAGCGGCGGCATGAGCGTCGTCCGCGACGGCGACACAGTCGTTGTCTCCGCGACGGTGACGGACACGACTGGAATCACCGCAGTGACGACGGACGCATCAGATTTCGGCGTCGGAACCGAGACGCTCTCGAACGTCGGCGGCGACACCTACGAGACGTCGTTCACGGTTAACGGGACCAACGCCGCGGGCGACGGCAACTACAGTCTCACCGTCGAAGCGACGGACGACCTCGGGAACGCCAACTCGGCGACGACGAACGAGTTGACGCAGGACGTGAACCCGCCGACGCTTTCGGCCGGGAGTCTCACAGGCACCGACGGTGACGGTGTCGTCGCGGACGAAGAGACGGTGACAGTCGAACTGACCGTGACCGACGCGACGACAGTTGATACTGTCACTGCGGACGCAACCGAACTCGGCGGCGGCAGTGCAGTCAGTCTCTCGCAAGTCGGGAGTTCGGACGTGTACAACGGTACGTTCGTCGTGGACGCGTCGGGTGTTGCGGACGGAGAGCACTCCGTTTCTGTCGAGGCCGCCGACAGTCAAGGGAAGACAAATCAGACGACGGTCGGAACGCTCACCCTCGACACTGTCACACCATCAACATCAGGGCTCTCACTGAGCGACAGTGATGCTGATAGCTACGTGGCGGGCGGCGAGGATCTCACTGTCTCCGTCACACCCGACGGAACCGGAAGCGAGGTTCGCACCGTCGAAGCCGACCTCTCGGCGTTCGGCGCCGGAACCGTCACCTTGGCCGACGGCGACTCGGACGGAACGTGGGATGTGACTGTCTCCGTTGACGCCGCGAATGCGGATCCCGACGGCTCGCACGGTGGGTCCGTTACTGTCAGCGACGAGGCCGGTCAGACAAGCGTCGTTACGACCGAGACGCTGACCCTCGACACGGCGAAACCAACACTCTCCTCAGTGGGCGTCACAGACGACGCCGACGGAGACAGCATCGTCGCTGACGGCGAATCTGTGACCGTGTCCGCGACAGCGACGGATAGCACTGCGGGTGTGCAGTCGGTGACGGCCGACCTCTCGGCGTTCGGTGCTGGCGTCGTCACCCTCACCGATACCGGCGGCGATTGGTCGAAGACGGTCACCGTAAACGGTGCGAACGCGGACCCCGACGGCGACTACAGCGTGGCCGTCGATGTGACGGACGGCGCGGGGAACGTCCGAAGCGGGACGACGGGATCGCTAACGCTCGACACGACTGGTCCGACCGTATCGAGTCCGACGCTTACGGACGAGACGGGTGACGGCGTCCTCACGGATGGTGAGAACGTCACTGTGGAGGCGACAGCGACCGACGCGAACGGCGTGGCGACAGTAACGACCGACCTCTCGGCCATCGGAGCTGGAACGGTCACGTTGACGGACGGTGATGACGATGGCACATGGAACGCGACGGTCGCAGTGGACGAGTCGAACGCGTCCGCAGACGGGAGCGTCTCGGCACCCATTCAAGCTAGTGACGACCGGGGGACGGTCGGAAGCGGAACGACGGGGTCGCTGACGCTCGATACGACCGGGCCGTCGGTCACCGGCCTGACGTTCACTGACGCGACAGACGGCGACGGCGTCGTCGCGCCGGGCGACCAGATAGATATCTCAGCGACGGTGAGTGACGCTGCAGGCATCGGGTCGGTGACGGTCGATGGGAGTGCATTCGGTTCCGGAAGTGCGGTCTCGATTGCTGACGGCGACTCCGACGGGACCTACACGGCGACACTCACCGTAGACTTCGACGCGACTGCGGCCGACGGCGACCGGTCGGTCCCGGTCACGACGACGGACACCGTTGGAAACAAACGGTCAGCCCAGACCGGAACGCTCACCCTCGACACCCCGCCGACGGTCTCGAATTTCTCCGTCTCCGCGGGATCGGACTCGTCGGTCGATATCGCCTTCGACGCTTCGGAGACGCTGAACGACGTGAACGTCACGCTGACCGGGTCGGCGAATGCGACACTCGACGAGACAGACTTCTCGGTGAGCGGGACGAGCTACGAGACGTCGCACGCGGTGGGATCGAATGGGTCAGTAACGGTGACGCTGGCACGTCTCGCGGACGCGAACGGGAACGACGGTGCGTCCGGACAATCGGCAACGATCTCTCTGAACGGATCACGTTCGGACGCGAACGGCGGTGGCGGTGGGGGAGGCGGCGGTGGCGACGAAGAACAAATCGTCGTGATCGAACCAGACCCGGAATCCGAGACCGACGCCAACGACTCCGAACCGCCGCGAGCGAACGTCTCCGTCGAACGGACCGGTCGAAACGGATCTTCAGTTCGCGTGGAGTCCGCACAGCCGTCGTCACTGGTAGATCTTCCGCTGAACACAACGAGCGAATCGAAGAACGTCAGCCTCGACACGCTCTCGATTGCGTCACAGAACGAGACGTATTCGGTACAGGCTACGGTTCACGACGACGCGCCGAACGCTACCATCGACGCGAACGTGACATCACCCAACGAGCAGACGGTCGGATACTTGCAGGTAGACCACTCCGTCTCGGACCGCGATATCGACTACGCGGTCTTCCGCTTCGGCGTACACGAGGAACGTCTGCACGAGCGGAACGTTTCGCCGGATCAAGTGGCTCTCTACCGATATCACGACGGAACGTGGACGGAATTGAACGCAATCCTCGTCGAGAAACGAGAGGAGACGTACGTCTACAACGCCGACACGCCCGGACTGTCAACGTTCGCCGTCGGCCGCGAGTCCGGCGGCCGGGTCGCGGTGACGAACGCAAGCGTCGGTGAACGGCGCATTCGACCCGGAGAGACAGTCACTGTTTCAGCGGGAGTGACCAACGACGGGACGCGAGCGGCGACTGGATACGTCTCGCTCGCCGTGGACAATGCGACGACCGATACGCGGCGCGTGACGCTCGGGGCTGGCGACTCAGAGACGGAGAGGTTCACCGTACAGTTCGACGAAGTCGGGACGTACAACCTCAGCGTCGGGAACCAAACCGCAGGCACCGTTGGCGTGACCGAGCCGACGCCGACTGAGCGCCCGACGCCGACGGCAACTCAGACACCGACCGCGACGCCAACCGCGACACCGACCGAAACGGAAACCGGCGTTCCAGGATTTGGACCGCTCGCGGCCATCCTGAGCCTGTTCGTAGTCGTGACACTGGCGTGGCGGCGGTCGTAGCGGCAGACTGCCGACGGCCAAATCTCTTTGCTCGCGGGATTCGAACTCGATACGATGAGCATCACGGTGTACGCGCTGGACGGATGTCCGTACTGCGAGAAGGTACACGACGCACTGGAAGAACACGGCGTCGAGTACGAGACAGAGTGGGTCGAGGCGCTTCACTCCGAACGCAACGAAGTGAAACGCGTGAGCGGTCAGCGTAGCGTGCCCGTTCTCGTGGACGACGAACGGGGAATCACGATGGGCGAGTCCGACAATATCGTGCAGTACATCGAGAGGACCCTCGCATGAAAATTTACACCGGGCGCGGCGACGAGGGGATGACCGACCTTCGGGACATGTCGCGGGTGTCGAAGACGAGCCCTCGGATCGAAGCCTACGGGACCGTAGACGAGGTGAACGCGCTCGTCGGGAGCGTCCGACCGACGGGATACGACGATATAGACGAGAAACTAGAGCGTATCCAGAACCATCTCCACATCGTGCAGGCGGATTTCGCAAATCCGGACCCTGAAGACGATGATCCGGTCATCGCTGAAGCGCACGTCGAGGAGGTAGAGTCGTATATCGACGACGTAGAGGAGGAACTCGAACCGCTCCAGTCGTTCATCCTCCCCGGTGGCGGCGATTCGGGAGCGAAACTTCACCACGCGCGCGCAGTGTCGCGGCGGGCAGAGCGCCGCGCCGTCGCGCTGGCGACAGATCAGTCAGTGAACGAGCAAGCGATTCAGTACCTCAACCGACTCTCGGACGCGCTGTTCGTATTTGCGCGACTGGTGAACCAACGCGATGGCGTCCCTGAGGAGTCACCGACGTACTAACGAGGAGTTACTGCAGTGCATCTGCACCGATGGACGCAGCTACTCATACGGGGAAAGGTCGTTGATCGACAGCGACTTACAGACGCGACGGTAGTCCCCCACTGGTAATCGCTAGTCGGGAAAGGAACCGATGACCGTAACACGGTGGAGCCGGTCACCGGGGGCACGGTAGTTGCCTTGCTGACTCGACAAACAGGGATGTTGTGGACCGACTGTGTATGATGCCCACGGTCGGCCACGAGGGATAGACGCTCGATGGACGCCGTCACGAGCGACGTCGCACCAGTTTTAGGCACGCCTAACAACTACTAAAATCTTCTGTTTTAGGAGGGCCTAAAACAGAGCATGACAATTACCCACATAATTCTTTTATTAGTTGCCTGCGTAAGAACAGATATGAATCGACACTTCGAAGATGCGTGGTACTACCTCCGACGTGCGGGAAATCACCTCGCGGACGGACTGCGAGAAGAGGCCAAGCCGGTCGAACGACGAATCCGGTCAGCACTCGGGCGTGAACGCGAAGAAGAGTCGGAACCAACCGGGCGCGAGCGGTTAGAATCGGAACTCCGCGATGTGCCGCGGCGTGCCGAACGCGGTGGAAAGAAGGCCATCAAGAAGGCTCGCGGTCGGATCAAGCGGTACCGAGGTGGCGCATCCGAGTAAGACCGAAGAAGAACGCTTAAGTCTCACCCGAGGAAAGAAATTTTTGCCTGGGTTGGTGGTCTAGCCAGGTTATGACGGCTCCTTCACACGGAGCAGGCCGGCGGTTCGAATCCGCCCCAACCCACTCGTTTTTCCATCCTCGTGAAGGACACGGAGCAGGCCGGCGTTCCCGCCGAGCGGAGCGAGGCGGGAAGCAGCGGACGACCGAAGGGAGTTCGCCGGCGTTCGAATCCGCCCCAACCCACTTCTACCGAGCACATCACCGCGAGAGACCTCCGTGTCTCTCGCACTCGTGCGAGGGTGTGTGGTAGCCAAGGATTCGAACCAGCGAGCAACTTGTTACGAGTGGGGTTCGAGCCCCCCTCGCATCATTGATATGTTTGCCGCGCCCGACGGAGTGGAAATCGCATTACGAGTCTGACTTCCATGGTTTCGAGTCGTGTACCACGCCGCCTGTCCGGTATACAATTAACCCTTCCCCGTGTTCCTTGCTCGTGTCGAGACAAATTTCAAAAAATTCAAGTTCAGTTTCATGAAAACTCCGGTCTATGGGCCGCCCGCCAACGACAGTTCTTCTCCCGACGACCACGTGGACCACCGCATGCCAGGAAGTCGCTGATCAGCTCGGGCCTGACGACGAACTGCTCGTGGTCTGTGACGACGAGTCGGATCGTGTCGCGGACCGCGATGGCCTCCCCGCAGGAGTCGAAGTGGTCGTCGCGGGCGTGCCCGATGGCTGTTCGGGCAAGGCCAACGCCATCGACGTCGGGATGGAACGGGCACGCCACGACCGCATCGTCTGGACCGACGATGACTTCCACCACCCCGACGACTGGCTGGCCACTCTCAACGCTGACTACGAAACGCACGGCCCCGTCTCGGAAGTCCCCTTCTTCGTCGGCCAGGACCCACTCTCCATACTGCTCGAACCGGGATACGCGTTCGGCGGGACGTTCAGTGTCTGGGCTGGCGACGTCATATGGGGCGGTGCCGTGATCTTTGAGCGCTCGGACCTCGACGTCGACGCCTTTCGAAAGGAACTACGCCAGACGATCAGCGACGACGGGCTGCTCGGGGAGTACATCGACGTGACGACGCTCCGGCGCGCTCGACGCGTTGAAATGGGCGGATCCGTTCGAGAGACGCTAGAACGCCACGTCAGATTCATGAAACTGGTCCGCTACCACGATCCGCCAGCGGCGGTCGTCAATATTGTTCTGCTACTGGTGTTAACCGCTTTCTCAATCCGCTTCCCCCTCGGTACGGGGGCAGTATTGACGGCCATGCACGGAGCCATCTACCTCGCGTTTGGACAGCGGCGATGGACCGCACTGCTCGCCTATCCGTCGGTACTCGCCATGGTGCCGCTGATGGCCTACGCGTACGCACGTCGGACCTTCGTCTGGGGTGGCCGGCGCTATCGCTGGCACAGCAAGTTCGACGTTGAAATCGTCGATTGACCGCGACGGACCTTACTGATTTCCGGACAGGAATCGCTAAAATGCAATGCCCGTGCCAAAAGACCAGGAGTTACTGCTGATCACTCCTGGTCGCACGCCCAGCACATTCGACACGAACTCAGCCAATATCTCGGCTACCTGAATCAAGGAGAGAGTCCCGACGTTTACGGCGGGCGTGAATCCGACACTCTACGGCACAACCCACGTTCGCCGCTTACTCCGGGGTATCCTCCCTGACTTTCTTCTCGCCTTCGAGGAGCAACCCCTTCCACGTCAATCCACGGTGTTTCTTCAGTTCCTTCAGTCGCTCGTACTGCTCGTCGTCATCGAACTCGATGCGAACTTCGACCATATAGTAGCACACAAACCACATCTTTATGTGTGTTCCGATGCAATCAGTAGTCGATGAAGCGAGCCAACACGTTCGAGGTGGTTCCTCTGTCCGACGAGGACGAGGAGTTGCTTCGACGCCTGTTGGACGCTTCTGCCGCTCTCTGGAACGAAATCAACTACGAGCGCCGCGAACACTATGCTGACCCAGACGGAGACGTGTGGGACATCAGCGAGTATCGTGGTCGCTACGGCGGTGTTCTCGGGGCGTCCACGGTTCAGCAAATCGAGCGCAAGAACCGCGAAGCGTGGAAGTCGTTCTTCAGCCTTAGGAAGAAAGGCGAAGCCAACGGAAAACCCGGATACTGGGGCAACGCAGACGAAGGTCGAGAACTCCGCACGTACATCCGAAACACGTCGTACTCGGTCGAGTGGGGTGAATACTCCCGGCTCGAAATCCTCGTCGGCAAAGACCTGAAAGACGAGTACGGGTTGGGACACCGCGAACGCCTCCGGCTCGAAGTTCGGGGCGACCCGAACTGGACGGAGTATGAGAAGCAGGGTCGATTGGAGTTGTTCTACGACGAGCAAGCACAATCGTTCAGGGCCTTTCAGCCAGTCACCGTCGATGATTCTCGACTGGCACAACCACTGGCTTCGGAAGAAGCCGCTCTGGATATTGGTGCGAACAACCTCGTCGCCTGCACAACCACAACCGGTCAACAACTATTGTACGAAGGACGTGACCTGTTCGACAGGTTCCGCGAGACGACACGAGAAATCGCCCGACTCCAATCACTGTTGGAGGAAGGTCGATACAGCAGTCACCGAATCCGACGCCTGTACGACCGACGTACCAAGCGACGTGACCACGCCCAAGACGCACTCGCCCGTGACCTCATCGAACGCCTCTACGATGAAGGCGTTTCGACGGTGTACGTTGGGGCGTTAACTGACGTGTTGGAAACGCACTGGTCGGTAGAGACGAACGCGAAAACGCACAATTTCTGGGCGTTCAGGGCGTTCGTGAACCGGGTGGCGTGTACCGCCAAGGAATACGGTATGTCGGTAGAGGTTCGGTCGGAGGCGTGGACGAGTCAGGAGTGTCCCAACTGTGGTTCGACAGAGGAGACGACGCGCCACAGAGATACGCTGACGTGTCCGTGTGGCTTCGAGGGGCACGCTGACCTCGTGGCGTCAGAGACGTTCTTGAGACGTCATCAGAACTCTCTGAGTTCTGATTGGCGAACGAGACACTCTGTGTCTCGTCAACGGCAGACGACGGTAACACGGTCGATGGCACGGCCTGTATGCCTCAAGTGGGACAACCACGAATGGTTGGAGTCATCACGCTCTCCCCGTCCCAACGAGGAGCATACGAACCCGCAAGTTGCCTCCGTGGGTCGGTAAACGATACCCCAGCGCGAGGAAACCTCGCCGTGAACGGCGAGGAGGATGTCATAGTGTTCCGACCAACACAAAAGAGAGCCCGCAGCTGTTCCTATCTCGAAATAACGGGGCCTATCTCCGCAGTAAAGTCAGAAGGAATATGATTGTGCACATTCATGAGGCAGACGATGCCCTCCAACATCGCCATCATCCACTACTGTGAAGGTGCGGGACACGCGACGCGGATGCTAGCGATTGCCCGCGCCCTCGAATCCGCGGGCTGTGAAATCCAGATCGCAGGTGGTGGAGCGGGCGCCCGGTTCGTCGATTTGAACGGATACGACGCGTTCGAACCGACGACCGTCGATTACATCGGCGATTATCAAGACGGAACGGTGACTGATCTCCTTGCAGGAAGTATCCCCGACACGACCCGTCGGATCTCCGAAATCGTGGAGTGGCTTCGCAAAACCGACCCGGACGCCGTCGTCACCGACGACATGTTTGCCGTGATGGCCGCCGTCCGAGTCGGCATCCCGCAGTACGTCGTGAAACACGACATGCCGAGCATCTACGAGGACCGAACGGAACGACTCGGCGCGCAGTTTCACTGTTCGCTGCAACTGTCCGTCTCCCGGGAGTTCTTCTACCCCGCCGTCTGGGAACCGAAACCCGATGATCCCGACCAAGCGGTTCACGTCCCGCCGATTGCCCTCGACGGATCGGATGATGGCGTCCCCGCAGATATCGATGTCGTCGTCGTCCCAAGCCATTACTCCAACCTCGAATCGGTCGGGGAGCGACTCACAGACCGCGGCCTGTCGGTTGTAAACGTTGGCTCCGAGGGATGGGAAGCGGTCCCCTCCCTGCTTCCGTACCTCCGCGCGGCCGACGCCGTCGTTTGCTCCGGGTACTCGACCGTCATGGACGCCGCAGTAGCGGGCACCCACTGCGTGGTATATCCTGCAACCGACGAGCAGTCGGGTGTCGCCAGCCGACTGCGGGACCTCCGCGGGTTCTCCGTCGTCGGCGACGAGGACGCCGCGGTCGCCGCCGCACAGGCATCGATGGAGTCACCGTCCTACAAAAACGGCGCGACGGTCGTCGCCGACCGAGTCCTCTCGGATTTGCGGTCGCGCGAGCAATCGAAGTCGGACCAGACAGGGAAGCCAACACGGCGAGGCATGCTCCGTGCCGCGGCGGCGACAGTTGGAACAACAGTTATCGGGACTGCGGCAGTGTCAGCCGCCACGCCGAAGGCGTACGCCATCCGCGGCAGTCGGCGTGCTGACCGCTCGTTCGATCAGGAGAGCGCAGTCAGCATGCTCACGGAGAACAGCCAACAGGTCGAAAACCAGTTGCCGACGGTAACTAGTGACGACGAAACCAGTCGGTTCGACGGTGCGACGGTGATGGTCGAAGCACTCGCAGACCAGTGGGAACGCGTCTCCGGCCCGGGAGTCATCCGAGCGATGCAGATGACAGTTACACTGCCGGACGACGACGAAGCCGACTACCGACACTGGCTCTGGATGGGCGCAGACACAACAGACACCCAAACGCGAACGGGACTGTTGGGTGGAAAATCGGCACTCGTCCCGCGACACATCCGTCTCACGTTCGGGCCGGCCGTCGGCACTGTCGAACGAGTTGGCGTTATGGAATCCGACGAGAGTAGCGGTTTGTACGGCTCGTTCGGACCGGACGAGACGCCGCCCAAACACCCGTCGGGGGCACCCCCGGACGGAACGGCATCCATCATCTGGCAGGGAAAGGATGACAAGCGCAATGTCTCGCTGTTAGGATACTGCGACACGTCGATACCCGAGTCAGCCGACGCCGACGACTGGGAGGGAGCGGCGTGGCAGTTCGCGTTCGACGCGGATCCAGTCGATAACTGACACGGCGCGAACGGCTGTTTGAGACCGGCGACGAAGGTCGTGATCGGACCGAAGGATAGAGTCCCAAGATTCCTGTTGCGGTACGCGTGAAAAACAGCGTGCGAAGTCTCGTCTGTCGACGTTCTTACTGACGGTCAGCGTTCGCGTCGAGGAAACGCTGGAGACGAGGTCGGAACTGGTCTGTAGCGAGCAGGTACGAGAAGCCGAACGCCATGGCACCCATCACGGCCGCCCACACACTGAGTTCCGGTTGGCCACTCCCGACCATCGAGAGTGCGAATTGTTCGATATAGACGCCGACGCCCGAGAGTACGAGGCTTCCGAGGCCGAAGATGGCGAGTTCGACGAGTTCGGGAAGGAGCGTCAGTAGTCCACTGGTCATACCGGTGAACAGGTGTCAACCTTTGAGTTCCTTTCGGTCCGGCAAGAAATGAGCATCAGTGAACGAGTACCTGTATACCTCAACGCACGCTTTGAGCTATCGGTCGTACTAACTGCCTAACAGTTGTGACTTCGAGTATGATGCCCTCCAGCATCACACAGTGGCAGAATCGAACCGACGAGGTGATGCGATGACGAGATTCCGTGTCGCACTCCTCGCCTGTATCCTCTGTGCGGCCACCGTGCCCGCAGGAGTAATAGCCGCAGAAGAGTCAGCCACCATCGTCCACGAGGGTGACACGCTGACGCTCCATCAGAGTACCGGACAGACGGTCAGCGGAGAGACGACACTCCCGGAAGGGACGACCCTGAGTATCCGGATGAGCTCGACAGGTGACACGAGCCCGGCCTTCCTCCGAGTGTCGGAAACGACTGTCACCGAGCACGGAACGTTCGAAGCGCACTTCGACATGAGCGAGGGACCGAAAACTGGGACGTTCGAAGTGACAGTCTCTCATGACGGTGACAGCCTCACGGAGACCGAAGGGAAAATCGTCCCCTGTGACAGCAACTGTACCGACGTGACGGTAACTGAGCACGACACACCCGACGAGGGAATGCAGCCCTCGCCTGACCGCGTTGATATGGTCTCCGTCGTCGAGGTAACGCAGACGAGAACGGCTCGGATTCCCGTCACCTTCGGAGATAAGGAGAAGGTCACGATCACCATCGGCAGCGAGGAAGTGAACTACAAGTACGTCGCGACACTCCGGGACAGAGACGACGATGGCCGCGCCGTTGTCCTGTTCGATACGGAAAACGCTGGAACTAATCACAGGACGGGTAGCGTCCTCGACAATGGGAGTAAGTACAGTCTCGATCCGAAAGAGGAGTGGGAACTGGAAGATCTCATTCACCGAGGCGACTACCAGATGGAGATATATCCCGGGGCGGACACCTCGGTTGACCCAGCGTCCGTGGGTTCGCTCGTCATCCTCGAAGCGCCGCCGGCCAACCCGACGCCAACGGAGACGAAAGTGACAGAAACGACAACCCAGCAGACGACTAACACCGCAGCCAGTATGAGAAAGTCAACAGGCGGAGTGTTCGGCGGCGATTCCGCCGGGCTGACCGCTATCATCGGTGGTTGTGTCCTCGGTGTTGTCGGTATCGGTGCTCTCCTCGGACTGTTCCGATCAGCATAGCTCGACGGAGACCGACCCTCGAACGTCTTCTATTGTCGCACGTACGCGACGAGACCGAAAACGACGAGACAGCCGAGGAAGAAGAGTACACCCGGTTCGGCAATCGCAAAAACGAGGTTCGCTAGCGTCGAATCAGCCGCCGACCGACTCGCGGGTTCGACCACGCCGATTCCTCTTGCCGCGGGTGCAACCAGTCGTTTCGTACCCCACTGAACAAGCAGTGAGCCGAGACCGAGAACGCCCAGACCGGCCACGATGTCAGTCAAGGACTGCCGGACGTGTGGGCTGATATCCCGATTGCCGACAAAGACAATCGGATCGTTCGCAGGCCCGTAAACGGTCATTTCGTTGCCTTTCTCCGAATAGCGGGTATCGACGCTCTCGACGAGTTCGGCGTCCGTCAGCGTCGAGAGATGGTAGTGAACGTTCTGGACGGACGTGTCGAGGCGGTCAGCCACGTCGGAAGCGGTTCCGGGTTCGTCGAACAAACTCCGGAACACTGCCCGTCGCGTATCCGAAGAGAGGGCATCAATAACGGCGTCGGCCTCAGCGTCATCCACGTCGAGGACGCGTGGTTGTTCGTCAGTGCGTGTGGTTCGTTCCTGTATACTGTCAATGATTCCAGACATCGTGAAGTGGGGTGTGCGTCGTCTTGCGCTCGCACGTCGTCTTGCGTTCGTGCCTCGTCTGTCAGCGACGTACTAAGTCCTATCCGTAGTTCAAACGTCGGTTTGAGCGGTTCCGTTCGTCTCGTTTGCCGCGGCCCGAACCGCCGCCGTCGGATTCAACTTCCCATATCCCGTCGCAGGATCTGCATTCGGCTTCCCGATGTCTGTCGCCGTCTGTTCGAGGAGAACCTCCACCTCGCGCGGGGATTGATCCGGATCTACCGATAGAACGAGCGCCGCCACACCGCCGGCGTACGGTGCCGAAACTGACGATCCGATAAATCGTCCCTCGAAAGTGGGCGAAACACCGCGGTCCGGAGCCACCACGTCTACGCCGAGGCGACCGTCGGAAGTCGGTCCGCGTGAACTAAACGGCTCTAACCGGCCCGTATTCGGGTCGAGTGCGCCGACTGTGAGAACACCGGGGGCGGTCGCAGGCGCGGTGAGGCTTCCCGACGGTGTCGGTTGGCGGAAGTCGTGCGTCGGTGACGACAGTTCGAGCGGGACGTGAGTTGCGTTCTGAGGGCCGCGAACAACGACGTGGTAGATCCCGCCGGGACGCGTGCGGACGACAAACCGTTTGTTCGGCGTGTTGTCACCGTGGTACGGTTGCGAGCGAGCGATGAGAGTGGTTCGACCCCCGCCCGTTCGGTAGAGTTCGGCGGTGTAGTCGTGCGAACGGAATCGCTCGGGCCACGAGAGCCAGACGGTTATACGGCGGTCGTCGCCCGAGAGGTACAGTCGCCGGTCAGCACCGAACTGAAGCGTCCCGTTTCGGACGGTGTCGTACTGCCCCGACCAGTGACCGCGTGCGAGATTTCCGGCGGAAGCGACGAAGACGACGCCTTCAAGCGTTGCCCTCGTCGCAACACGGGAGATGAGACTGCTCCCGTCGCCCGCCGTTCCCAGAAAGGAAACGGGAGCGACAATCACGTCCACGTTCGATTCGACCATCCAATTGACAGCATCACGGAATCCGCGGGGCGAGTCGAAGGTAGCAAGCACGAGCGACGCATTCGGCGCGACTCGGTTGACTGTCGCCGCTGCGGCAGTTCCATGACCGTTCTGCCCGCGGTTTCTGACCGTCGGCTCAGAGCCGAATGCGTGCGTCGCGGTGACGTGCCCGTTTAGCGTTGGATGTTCAGTGTCGAAGCCGGTCGCGTCGATCACGCCGACAGTAACGTTTTCACCGGTAATGCTCGCTGTGTCGAAATCGTCGAGCGAGGACGAATCGGGCGAATGAGACGAGATCGATACCGTCGGTATTGGTCCCCACATCGCCACAGCACCGATGCTGGCCGCAACGAGGGCAACGCAGACAGCGACGATGAGGAGGGTCCACCAATCGTCGTCTGTCATGGCCGTATGGACGTGGAGGGGAGGGTTGTTCGCGGGGCCGACATCGACTCGAAACGACAGTATCCGCGCTGAAAACGGTACCGCACTTAGCGTCTTGGCACGTCCGAGATGAAACTCAAAACGGGTTGACCGAAGGTCCTCTTACGCGACGAGAATGGCGCGAAGTTTCAAGACAAAGGACGGAGTATGTTAACGATGGAGGTTACTCGGACTATGAATATTGCTGATATTGCCACTCCCGATTTCGTCGAGGTTGATGCAGACAAACGGCTGGGAAAAGTCCGATCAATTTTCGAGCGCGAAAACTCTCGAGGGGTCATCGTGACTAACGACGGGGAGTACGCCGGTGTCATCGGCGAGAAGCAACTCGTTCGCTCTCGCATGGAAGACGACACGAAGGCGTCTGCGGTGATGAAATCCGCCCCGAAGATCGACCGTCACGAAGACGTTCGTGAGGCCGCCCGAATGCTGGTCGAAGGCGACACCCGAATCGCACCCGCCTACGAAGGCGAGAAACTCTACGGTATCATCACGGGTAACGACATCCTCGAAGCGGTGTTGGACAACCTTGACGCAATTTCCGTCGAGGACATTCTGACCAAGGATGTTGTCACCATCGGTGAGAAGTCCCACGTCGGGCAGGCGATCAACCGCCTGCGTGAGAACGGTATCTCCCGGCTTCCCGTTACCGACGAGGACGGTAAACTCACCGGCGTGTTGACCACGCACGACATCATCGAGTTCTCGGTCCGGAACGCTGACAGACAGGGCCGCGGCGACCGCCGCGGTGACCTCGACCGGATGCTCGACCTACCGGTGTACGACCTGATGTCTTCGCCCGTCATTACGGCGACGCCCGGCGAGAAGATCGATACGGTCGTCTCGCGGATGTTCGACAACGATATCGAGGGCGTCGTTGTCACGCCGACCGACAGCGACACCGAAGTGCTCGGCATCCTCACGAAGACGGACGTGCTTCGCGCACTGACGTTCACCGAAGAAGAGCGTATGGACGTGCAGATAACCAACATCGGCCTGCTGGAGACGCTCACGCGGGACAGCGTCGTTGACTCCATCACGAAGGTGGTGGACAAATACCAGCAGATGCAGGTTCACCACGCGCACGTCCGATTCCACGAACACAAAGAGAAACTCCGCGGGACGCCGCTTATCCAGAGTCAGGTCCGACTCCGCACCAGTCACGGACAGGTGGCCGGGAGCGGTGAAGGCTACGGCGCAGAACATGCCTTCCACGTCGCGCTCGACAAACTCGAACGCAACGTGCTCGAACTGAAAGGCGTCAACGCCGACGAGAAGTACCAAGGACAGGTCATGCGGAAACTCGGCGACCTGTAAGCCGGAGCCACCCCGAACCAACCTCGACGGTTCGACTCACTCTCTCACTATTCTCTGCCGTGAGCGACGGGTGAGAGGCAAGTGAAATAGACTGTAAGGCGTGTGCTTAGCGTGTGCCGAAAAGCGTGCGCTACAGTTGCGTCGAGGAGATGCCGCCGTCGGTGATCTCGAACGTAGCCGTCTCACCCGCAGGTTTTGCGCGGTGTTTCTCCAGTGTTGCGCGGCGGTTGCCGCCGCGGAACCGGTCAATTCGGAGCACTGCCCCCGTCCAGTGTTCGAGCGTGTGACCGCCGAGGGCACGAATCTGGTCGCTGTCGGGGTCGGAGAACACCTGATTCGTGATGACCACCGCGAGGTCGTGTTTGCGAGCGAGCGAAAGCAGATGCGTCACCTGCCGTGCGACCCGGCGAAGCGACTCCCCGCCGTCTTTGTCCATCGTCCGTTCGAGACGGTAGAACCCGGTTGCACTGTCGAGAACTACGAGGTCGGCCTGTTCGGCGAACTCCGTGGTGTCGCGGACGGCTTCCTCCTGTTCTTCGAAGTCGTGCGCCTCCGAGACGATGAGTCGAGAAGTCACGTCCTCTATCGACTGCTCCGGTCCAGCGACGTGTTCTGCGAGTTGCTGGAACCGGTCCACCGAGAGCCCCTCGGTGTCGATGTAGACGACGGTTCCGCCCGCAGCAGCGACACGAACCGCCGCTGAGAGGGCGACGTTCGTCTTCCCCGCCGCCGGAGGTCCATAGACCTGCGTGACGGTGCCGCGCTCGAACCCACCCCCCAAGAGGTCGTCGAGCGAACGGCAACCGGTAGTAACTGACTCGGACACGAGAGGAGGTGAGTCGTGTCTGCCGAAAAAACCCCCCGGTCCGGCCGTCTCGCGCGACACGTTTTACCGCTCGCCTCGCAAACGTCCACGAGTGATAGTCGTCGCCACTGCTGACTTCGAACTCTACCACGAAATCGTGGGCGACCTCCGTGACAGGGGTGTCGCCTTCACCACGGTCAAACCCGGAGCCGAGATACCCGACCAAGCGGACGTCGTCGTCGTTTCTGGGACCGACGAGGTAGAGATTCCGTCGGGCGTCGAAACTGTCGTCGCGTCAGCAGGCGAAACCCGCCGCGCCGTCGAGGAAGCGATCAGTATCCTCCGCGGCGGCGGTGGTCGAACGGTCATCGGCGTAGACCCCGGCACTCGACCGGGGATCGCCGTACTCTCGGGTGACACCATCGTCGCCGCGTTTCACGTCCCGCTCGCCGACACGGTAGAAACCATCCGGCAGGAGGTCGAAGATAGTCCGGACGCCATCGTTCGTATCGGTGACGGCGCACGCCTCCAAGGTTCGACTATCGTAAACGAACTGGAAGACGTGACTGTCGAACTCGTCGATGAGACCGGAACAACGCCATATCTCGGAACCGGCGCCCGCGGGATGGGCGATGTCCTCGCCGCGGTCAACATCGCCCGGATGAACGGTGAGGTTGTTGACTCACGCGATATCGAACCGACCCAAGGCGAACTTCAGCGAATCAAAGACCACTCCCGCCGCGTCTCCGAGAACAACCGCACCATCGACGAACGACTCGCCCGCCGCGTCGCCGCGGGCGACCTCACCGTCTCGGAGGCACTGGCCGAACACCAATCGGAGAACAACGACGGCGCTGAAAACACCGAAACCGACGGTACGGAGTGATGCGACGCGCTGAAATCCGGTCGCCCAGTCGAACCGGATTCAGTCGTCGCCTGCGACGATGTTCTCCGCGCGTCGCATGACCTCACGGATTGGCAGGCCCGTTTCGTCGGCGACGGCCTGAGCCTCATCGAACTCGGCGCTGTAATCGTACACCGCTCCCTCGGCATCGGACGCGACTTTCACCGCCACCTCGTGTCTCTCGTCCTCGATTTCGAGTTCGGCTGTCTCGAATCGTCTAGATGCGGTCCATCGGTGTCCGGCACCGTGTTCTCGGATGCCGAGCGTTCCCGTCTCGACAGCGAGGCGGTTCGCGACGCGTTCGGCGTCCTCCGGTTTGACGATGACTTTGACGAGATGTCCGGGTCGGGACTTCTTCATCGTCGCCGGAAGGATAGTCACGTCGCGCGCGCCCACGTCTTTCAACGTCGATTGGAGACCGCCGAGGAGTTCCGGCGCGGCATCATCGAGGTTCGTCTCCAAGACGGTTATCTCGTCGCGGATGAGACGGCCCGCACCGTCGCCGACGAGCGTTCGCAGGACGTTCGGGTGGTCCGGAAAGTCGTATCCGCCCGCGCCGTACCCCGAGGCATCGATTTCGAGCGTCGGGAGCGACTCGACGCCTTCGGCGACGTGCGCGAGAATTGCCGCGCCCGTCGGCGTCAACAGTTCCGCCTCGACGGGACCACCTTTCAACGACCAGTCGGCGCGCTGGGCGATTTCGACGACAGCGGGCGTCGGAACTGGATACGTACCGTGCGCCATCGACTGCTCGCCGCCGCCGGTCGAAAGAGGCGACGTGACGACGCGTTCGACGTCGAGGTCAGCGAGGAGGAGACACGCGCCGACGATGTCCGCGATGGCGTCGTCTGCGCCGACTTCGTGGAAATGCGTCTCATCCAACTCGGTGCCGTGGACCGCTGCTTCCGCCTCGCCGAGAATCCGGAAAATAGCTTTCGCGTCCCGTTCGACGCCGTTCGGCAAGCCCATCGACTCGACTATCTCGACTACTTCTGCGTACGCGCGGTGCGGACCGTGTCCCTCAGCGGGTGTCTCGTGTGCATGATCATCGTCGTGGGGGTGTTCGGTGTGGTCCCCGTGAGAGTGGTCGTGCGTGTGGCCTGCGCCGTGAGAGTGGTCGTGCGTGTGGCCTGCGCCGTGAGAGTGGTCGTGCGTGTGGCCTGCGCCGTGAGAGTGGTCGTGCGTGTGGCCTGCGCCGTGAGAGTGGTCGTGCGTGTGGCCTGCGCCGTGAGAGTGGTCGTGCGTGTGGCCTGCGCCGTGAGAGTGGTCGTGCGTGTGGCCTGCGCCGTGAGAGTGGTCGTGCGTGTGGCCTTCACCGTGGGAGTGGTCGTGTGCGTGGTGATGGTGTTCGTGACCGTGGCTATGATCTCCGTGTTCGTGCGCGTGCTCGTGGCCCCCGTCAGCGTCGTGTCCGTCGTTCGCTCCCTCGCCGCCGCCGGCAGTATCATCCAAGCGGACACGAACGCGACGAGCGGAGATCCCGTTTTTGACCACCGTCGAGACATCGTAGTGAACATCGAGAGCGTTCTCGACAGGGGCCAGTGCATCCCGGTCGGCACCGGCGGCGAGAAGCGACGCGAGAATCATGTCACCACTAGCACCCATTCGTCCGTCGAACGCAAGTGTACGCATGTCTTCAAGGAGGCGGTTATGAGTAAAAATTCCATGGCATCGAGAGACGGAGTCGGTAGGAATTTGTATCTTCGTGCCGTACTGTGCCGCGGAGTGTCACTCTTAGTGAGGCGGGCACGAGAATCCCCAGTCGGGGAAGCACTTATCCCGCACCGAAACCGAGAAATCAGACATATCCCCGCGAGCAAATCATGAACGAAGTGCAACTCGAAGTGGCGAAGGCGTACCCGAACGATTCGGGTCGCGGTATCGCCCGTCTTGACCCGGACACGTTGCTCCATCTCAAACTCTCACCGGGCGACATCATTGAGATCGAAGGTGGTGAGACGACGGCAGCGAAGGTGTGGCGTGCCGACCGCCAAGACTGGAACACTGACACGGTTCGTATCGACGGCTTCACCCGTCAGAACGCCGATGTAGGAATCGGCGAACGGGTGACCATCCGGAAGGCAGAGGCGACGAAGGCCGAGAAACTCGTCCTCGCGCCGCCGGAGGAAGCGAGCGTCCAGTTCGGTTCCGACGCCGCCGGAATGGTCAAACGCCAGATACTCAAGCGTCCGGTCGTCGAGCGCGACATCGTTCCCGTGATGTCCTCGACGAACCACCCATTCATGCGGTCGCCCGGACAGGCGATCCCGCTTATCGCTGTCGAGACGGATCCGGAGGGCGTCTGTCTCGTCACCGAAGACACCGAGGTGGAACTCCGAGAGGAACCCATCTCCGGGTTCGAAAAGACGGGTGGCGGCATAACGTACGAGGACATCGGCGGCCTGCAAGGCGAGATCCAGCGGGTCCGGGAGATGGTCGAACTCCCGATGAAGCACCCGCAGATATTCAAGAAATTGGGTATCGAACCGCCGCAAGGGGTGCTGTTACACGGGCCGCCCGGCACGGGGAAGACGCTCTTGGCGAAAGCAGTCGCCAACGAGACGTCAGCGAGTTTCTTCTCCATCGCCGGGCCGGAGATTATCTCGAAATACTACGGCGAGTCCGAACAGCAACTCCGCGAGATATTCGAGGACGCAAAAGAGGAGTCGCCGTCGATCATCTTCATCGACGAACTGGACTCCATCGCGCCCAAGCGTGAGGACGTGACCGGCGAAGTCGAACGCCGCGTCGTCGCCCAACTCCTGACGATGATGGACGGGTTGGAGACGCGCGGGCAGGTCATCGTCATCGCGGCGACCAACCGTGTCGATTCGGTTGACCCCGCGCTTCGCCGTCCCGGTCGATTCGACCGCGAAATCGAAATCGGTGTGCCCGACGAATCCGGCCGGAAGGAGATTCTGCAGATTCACACCCGCGGGATGCCGCTTTCGGACGACGTGTCGCTGGATCATCTCGCAGACGAGACGCACGGCTTCGTCGGTGCAGACATCGAATCGCTGACGAAGGAAGCCGCGATGAAGGCGCTCCGGCGGTACCTCCCCGAAATCGACTTAGACGAGGAGGACATCCCGCCGAGCCTCATCGACCGGATGATCGTCAAGCGCAGCGACTTCGAGGGCGCGCTCACCGAGGTAGAACCCTCGGCGATGCGGGAAGTCCTCGTCGAACTGCCGAAAGTGTCGTGGGACGATGTCGGCGGACTCGAAGACCCCAAACAGAAGGTCAAAGAGAGCGTCGAGTGGCCGCTCACGTCGCGCGATAAGTTCGAGCGGATGGGTATCGAACCGCCGAAGGGCGTCCTCCTGTACGGGCCGCCCGGCACGGGGAAGACGCTCATCGCCAAAGCTGTCGCTAACGAGACGAACGCCAACTTCATCTCGGTTCGTGGGCCGCAGTTGCTCTCGAAGTGGGTCGGCGAGTCGGAGAAGGCGATTCGGCAGACGTTCCGCAAGGCGCGGCAGGTCAGTCCGACCATCATCTTCTTCGACGAGTTGGACAGCCTCGCACCCAGTCGGGGCAACGACATGGGCAACAACGTCTCCGAACGCGTCGTCAACCAACTCCTAACTGAGTTGGACGGCCTCGAAGAGAACGGCGACGTGATGGTCATCGGCGCGACCAACCGTCCGGACATGATCGACCCGGCGCTCATCCGCTCGGGACGGTTCGACCGTCTCGTCCTCATCGGCCAACCCGGCGAGGAGGGCCGCGAGCAGATCCTGCGGATTCACACGCAGTCGAGTCCGCTCGCCCCCGACGTGAGCCTGCGTGAGATCGCGGAGATTACCGAGGGCTACGTCGGTTCCGACCTCGAATCCATCGCGCGTGAGGCCGCTATCGAGGCGCTTCGTGAGGATGACGACGCAAAAGAGATCGAAATGCGTCACTTCCGCAAAGCGATGGAAGCCGTCCGTCCGACGATCACGGACGAACTGATGGACTACTACGAACAGATGCAAGATCAGTTCAAAGGCGGCGCACGCGATCAACTCACCGACCGGCGCGACGGTCGGATCGGGTTCCAATAGCACCGTTTTCTTGACTCGGGTGCGCCTTCCGCGCACCGCTGTCAACACCCCGAAACGCGCTTCGTCTCGTGAAGAACGATTGGGTTGAGCCAGTGCGACTATTCTGATGCGATAACGGACATCCCGAGAAGCACGGCGATGACACCGACCAGTGCGGCGGAAATCTTGAATCCGGCGACCCAGAGCATCGCTCCGAAGAAGTACCCGAACATGACTGCGAATGTCGCAGTCCACTGCCACGACCACCACTCTTGCGCAGTTGTCGAACGGACGTTCATAGACATTCATTCACCGATCTAACACAAATCGGTGTCGGTCATATGAAGAACGATTGTGTTGATCCGTCGCCAGACCGGCTTGGAAACCCGCAGGAGAGATCTTCGGCGACACCGCTAGAGGGAACAGAGAAAAATACCGAATCTGCAAAAAAGCGGTCTAGTAGAGCAGTTCGTCGTCGTCTTCGACCATATAGAGCGCTCGTGCGGCGATATTCACAGCGTGGTCGCCGACGCGTTCGAGGTCACGAACCGTCAAGAGAAGCCGAGAGATATCAGACAGATAGGCCTCTGCGTCGCGGTCTTCTTCACCGAACGGGTCGGTCTCGATCAGGTCTCTGACGACCATCTCGCTTGCGGCCTCACACATCGCGTCGATGTCGTCATCCTGAGTGGCAACAGCACGACACAGTTCGGGGTTCTCTTCTGCGTACGCGTCCATCGACTTGTCGAGCATTTCCAGCGTTCCGTCACCGATCTGCTGAATATCGACTTCGGGGAACACGTCTCGTTGCGCCTCAGTTGCGTAGTTTGCAAGGTTCGTCGCCAAGTCGCCGATTCGTTCGAGATCCGTGATGATCTTGAACGAGGCGGCGATGAAACGCAGGTCCGAGGCAACCGGTTGCTGGAGCGCGATGAGGTCGATGCAGTCCTGTTCGAGGTCGAGATACATTCGGTTGATCTCGCCGTCGCCCTCGATTACCTCCTCTGCGAGCTGGTCGTCTTTCTGTTCGAGTGCATCCAGACCCATTCGAAGTCGCTCTGCGACGACTTCGCTCATGTAGAGAACGTCGTCGCGGAGCGACTCAAGTGCGTCCTGATACTGTTCTCGGGGCATAGTGTGGCGCACACGGCGGAGTCGAATAAACGTGTCGTGCGAACCAATACCGAGACCAAGATGCGCGAAAAGGCGGTCGTGAAGGCCAGATGAAAGGATTTCCGTATTCGCGAAATCGAGTGTCGGTATAAACTGCTTCGCACAGCGCAGTCAGAAGCAGGAAGCTGACAACCGCCGTCCGTTGAGAGCGACGTTATCCGAACTTGCCCGTGATGTAGTCTTCGACGCGCTGACTCTCGGGATTCTCGAAGATTTTGTCGGTGTCGTCGTACTCGACGAGGTAGCCACCGGTGAGGAAGACAGCCGTCTGATCTGAGATACGGGCCGCCTGTTGCATGTTGTGGGTGACGACGACGACTGTGTAGTCCTCCGCGAGATCGACGATGAGATCTTCGATTTTCGAGGTTGCGACCGGGTCAAGGGCGGACGCAGGTTCGTCCATCAGGATGACCTCCGGATCCGTTGCCAGCGCCCGTGCGATGCAGAGACGCTGTTGTTGTCCGCCAGAGAGTCCAGTCGCGTTGTCGCCGAGTCGGTCACTCACTTCGTCCCAGAGGGCCGCCTGTTTGAGCGACCGTTCGACGAGTTCGTCTTCGCGGTCGGAGTCGTCCCGGCCGGTAAGGCGTGCGAGAAGTCCAGTATTGATGTCGCCGTGCTTTCGCGGGCCGTACGAGATGTTCTTCCGAATCGACTTCGGGAACGGGTTCGGCGACTGGAACACCTGTCCGACGCGCTTTCGGAGTTCTACGAGGTCGGTGCCGTCCTGGTATATCTCTTGATTCTCGAACTTAACTGACCCATCGACACGCGCACTTTTGATGCGGTCGTTCATCCGATTGAGGCATCGGAGGAACGTGGACTTCCCACATCCCGACGGCCCGATGAGTGCGGTCACACTCTTTTCGGGGATGTCCATCGAGATGTCGTGAAGTGCGTGGTCGTCGCCGTACCACACGTTGAGGTCGCGGACCGAGAACTTCGGTTCGCCCTCGAACTCGTATTGGATCCACTCCTCGCGGAGTTCCTCGTCGCTCTCTCCGACGACGGTCATCTGTTCGTTCGCTTCCTCAGTTTCCGGATTCGTCTGTGTCATGTTACTCATTGTTCTAGCTTCCGTCGGAAGTACATCCGTGAGCCAATACCGACCACGTAGAAACTCAAGACGACCAAGAGAAGCACAAGTGCCGTCCCCCACGCGAACGATTCACGTTGGCCGACACCTGCTGTAATTATCGCGTACAGTTGGTATGGGAGCGCACTCGTCGGTTGTAGCAACGCATTCGGATCAATCACTTGTGCGTGGACGAACGGGAAGTCCGAGACGAAGGCGAACTCCGGTGCGAAGACATCTGTCGCACGCGAGGGGAACGGATCGCTGACCATCACGAGCAGGATCGGCGCCGTCTCGCCCGCGATACGTCCAATACCGAGGATGGCACCGGTGATAACACCGGGCATCGCGGCGGGGAGGACGACGCTTTTTATCGTCTCCCATTTCCCGACACCGAGCGCAGCGCTGGCGTCGCGGTAGTCGTCAGGAACGCTCTTGAGCGCCTCCCGGCTGGTGATAACCACCAGTGGAAGCATCATGAAGCCGAGAACGAGCATTCCAGAGAGCAGCGACGTGGTGTTCCCGAGACGGGGAACGAGGAACGCCAGCCCGAACAGCCCGTAAACGATACTGGGCGTACTCCACAACCCATCGGTTGAAATTTCGACAAGTTTAGTGAACCACCCGCGTTCGGCGTACTCGGTCAGGAAAACCGCCGCACCGACGCCGAGTGGAATCGCGAAGACGACAGCGCCGAAGACGACCCAGACCGTGCCGACGATTGCCGGGAAAATACCGTTGATCTCGGTCATCAGCGCGACGCCCTCCATCACGAACGGCCAGTAGAACCACACTAACGGCCCTTCGATAACGACGTATTTGTCGATTGGCGGGAAGTAGAACCACGTCAGCGGCTCCCAGAACAGACCGAACCGGATCCCGCGAGTCATCGGGGCGAATCCCTTACTGACGACGAACGCAACAAGGATGACGAGAAGTGAGAGCATCCCAACTGCGTTCGCACCGATGAGGAGATAAGCACCCATTTGACGCCCGCGAGTCCCGAATCCGCCGTAGGCTTCGGCACCGACCCACGCTGTGAGGAGGCCCAAGAAGAGAGCAAGGAACGGGATAACGAACGTACCAGTGTACGTCGCCGATCCGGCTATGGGCTCCCACGTCCACGACGGCGTGATGAGACCGGTAAGGAACGTGAGCCCGCCGAACAGCGCGAGTCCACCAGCAGGAATAGTCACGCCGAGATCCTCACGGGGAAGGAGTGCCGCGGCCGCGAGGGAAACGCCACCAACGATGCCGAACACCGGCCAGAACGTCGAGAAGCCGAGCGTGCTGGAGCCGATAAGACTCCCAACGACAAACCCGATCAGTCCGAAGAGGGCTGCGGGAAGTGCGCCCGCCGTCCGGTCGGGTTTCGTGTCGAGGACGCCGATCCGCGAGGCGACGCCAATGCCGACGAGTACGACGCCGACACCGACGAAACCGATGCCGAAGTAGTCGAAGGCCGAGAGTCCGGAAACCGTTGTTGTGAGGTCGAAAACGCCGAATATCGTTGCGATACCGGCAACGGCGATTCCGAGTGCGACTGCCGTGACGGCACTGGAGACGTACGCCAACAGAGAGGACTCATCATCGACCAGTGTATCACCAGTCTGCGTGTCGAGACTCATCCTTCACCTCCGAGACGTTTCCGCCGCCGATCTTCGATTATCTGCGAACCGATACTCAGCGTGAGAACGGTCAAGAACAGAATCACACCTGCGGCGAACAATGCACTGAGTTGTGTGCCAGTCGCAATGCCGTACTGACTGGCGATGAGGCTTGTCAATGTTTCAGTCCCCTCCCACACGTCGTAGAGAGGGTCAGGGAACGCCTGCTGGTGTCCGAGAATGACGGTGGCAGCCATCGTCTCTCCAACAGCGCGACCGACGCCGAGGATGACTGCAGCAGAGATTCCGGAGAACGCGGTCGGGAAGGTGACGCTCTTTATCGTCTGCCAGTCGCTCGCGCCGAGTGCAAGCGATCCGTCCTTCGTCGAACCGGGGACGCTCGCAATCGCGTCTTCCGCGACGGAGACGACGGTCGGAAGCGCCATGACTCCGACCATGATACCGGCCACCATCAGGCTACTGAAGTTCGAGAGTTGGAGTTCGCTATAGAAATACTCCGTCACGACGACCCAACCGAGGAATCCGTAGACGATAGACGGAATCCCTGCGAGCATCTCGATGGCCGGCTTGATGATCTCACGCGCCCACTTCGGTGCGATTTCGCTGATGAACAGCGCGCCGGCGATTCCGAGGGGAGCCGCGATGACCATGGCGATGATCGTCGTCAGCACCGTCCCCCAGATCATGGGTGCGAGCGAGTACGTGTTCGACGCCCGCTCCCAGAGCGGCTGATTCGTCTTCAGGAGGATATCGAGACCCATCGTCCGAAACGCCGGAATCGACTTGATGAACAGGTAAACGGTTATGAGACCCAATATGATTACTGTCGATACCGTCGTGAAGAACATCAGGATCTTCGCTGTACTCTCCTGATAGGCGTACCAGCCGTAGGCGACGGAGACGAGGAACACGACGAACGGATAAACGACGAACTGGGCTGCAACGAGGAACGCGAGGAGGACGGCAAGGAGTGCCAGTCCGCTCGTCAAACCGATGAGGCGTGTCCCCCGGTCGATATCCTGAAACGCTTCGAATCGAGTTCCAGTAGACATCAGACTGTCTCCGGAAGCTTACTCAGTTCTGTTTCGCGGCGTTCCTGTGTGAGCGGTGCGTATCCGGTCGGTTCAACGAACGTCTGCTGGCCGAAGTCCGAGAGGATCATCCGGAGGAACGCGGCTTCACGTTTGGACGTGTCCTCGTACGTGTAACAGTGGAGGTCACGCGCCAGCGGATACCCGGGGTCAGAGAGGTTTTCCCCACGAGTGTACGTCTTCCCACCGACTTCGAGTGAGATCGCGGGAACCGAGTCGTCAACGAATGCGAGCGCCATGTACGCGATAGCGTTATTGGACTTCGACACCGTGGTTTTGACCTGTTGGTTCTGACCTTTTCGGACGTCAACCCCGGGCATCTCAGCTTCGGAGTCACCGAGGAGATTCGCTCGGAACGCGGTGTCGGTCCCCGAACCGACTGACCGGCCGATCGTCTGAATTTCTCGGTCTGGTCCGCCGTAGCTATCGATTTCGGACCAGTTCGTTATCTCTCCGCGGTAGATTGCACGAATCTTGTCGGCAGTGAGTTTCGTCACGCCCGCGTCGTAGATCTCCTTACTGACGACGATAGGCTGTGCGTCAACGCCGACTACGTGATTGACGAACTTGTCGAGTTCCTCTTGGGACGCGTCGGGGAGTTCAGCGCTGACCGGAGCGCTGGCGTTCCCGATATCCAGTTGCTCGTTCCGGACTTTCTCCAGACCGGTCCCCGAGTGGCTCAGCCCGACGCTAACGGTGAACGGAACCGATGACCCTGAGTCAGACTCAAACCCGTAGCGTCCGGCCCAGTAATCCGCGAGATTCTCATCAGTGTCAATACCATACTGCGTTGGTCCCCAATACTCCTCGTCCTCCGCTGGAGGATTCGAGTTCCAGTACGACCCCGCCTTGTTGGCGATCGGGTAGACGGTTGACGAACCACCTGCCTTCAGTAGTTCGGTCGATTCAGAAGAGTCACCACCACTCTCGTCTGAACCCTCGTTCTGCCCGGGAGGTGTCGCACTTGTACTAATACAGCCAGCCAAGGAGGCGACGAGTCCGGCGCCACCGACTAACAACGAACGTCGATGGACAGGATACTCAGACATCGTCGGTACGTTGCTGATTAGGTAGTAAATACTCTACTATGTTGTCTATATATCCGTACGTATGGGAGGGATGAGTGAACGAGTGGCACTCTTGAGAACTGAGGCGCGAATGTTGGAGGGTCTTCGATCACCGGGCGGCTACGTTAGCGATACGCACGGAATATCGGTGGGAGACTATTGTATGTTTACTCGGGATATATACTGTGTCCGGTTCCTCACGCTTCCGGTTCAGGGAGCTTGGAGCGTTCTTTCGATAGTCGTTTCTCCGTCAACGTTACGTAGTTGTTCGTCGCGACGAAGTTCTTCTGTCCGAACTCCGTGAGAATCATCCGGAGGAACGCGGCTTCCTTCTTCGAGGTCCCGTCCCACGTGTACGCGTGGAGATCACGGGAAAGGGGGTACTCCTTGGCACCGAGGTTTTCGCCGTATGTGTAGGTCGTGCCTTCGATCTCCAAGGAGACGGGCGGGACTGCCTCCTCATCGACGAACGCCAGTGCGAGGTACGCGACGGCGTTGTTCGACTTCGAGACCAGCGTCTTGACCTGTTGGTTCTGCCCTTTCCGAATATCGACACCCGACATCGACGCGTCGGGGTCGCCGAGGACGTTCAGTCGGAATGCGGTGTCCGTACCGGACCCCTCAGCACGCCCGACAGCCTGAATCTCCTTGTCAGGACCATCGTAACCATCGATTTCCGACCACTTCGTGATCTCTCCACGATAGATGTCTTGGAGTTGTTCGAGGGTGAGCTTCGTCACGCCAGCGTCGTAAATCTCCTTGCTGACGACAACGGGCTGGGCGTCAACAGCGACGACGTGGTCCGTGAACGGTTCGAGTTCGTCGTCGGACGCATCGGGGAACTCCGCACCGACCGGTGCGCTCGAGTCGCCGATATCGACCTGTCCCTTCTTGAGTTTCTCTAGACCGACACCGCTGTGACTGAGACCGATGCTGGTTCGGAACGGGGGCGTACCGTCATCATTGCCCTCGAATCCGTAGAGTCCGGCCCAGTAGTCTGCAAGACTCTTGTCGGTTTCAATACCGTACTGTCCCGGTCCCCAGTACTCTTTGTCGTCTGCGGGCGGGTTGGAGTTCCAGTACGACCCGGCGAGGTTCGTCACGGGGTACACCGTCGAAGATCCGTCAGCCGTCAACGGTGTCACCGATCCGCTGTCGCTGCTGGTTGACGATGAGGTGGTCTGTTCTGTCTGCCCGTCTGAACCGTCGTTACCGCCCGACGTGGAGGGGGTCTGACTTCCCCCCGTTCCACTACAACCCGCGAGGCCCGCAAGTCCCGTCGCCCCGGCGGCGACGACGAATTTCCGCCTCGACACACTGTTCGACACATCCGATGAGTTCCGCGTCATCAATCGATTGCGAGCCACCACTAAACTATGTACTCTGCTATGATCTGTATAGTTTGGATACTGTGTTTGTTTTTAGCACACTAGTCGAACGTATTACTCTTGATGAATATCAAGTGCTACACATATAATCCAGCCGCTGTCTGCCGATTTCCTGACTCTGAACGGAACTTATCCGAAAGGTTTCAGTGGTCGAACACATGCATCTACTGGGAATGTCCCCGTTCGAAGAGCCCCAATTCCGGTCACGAACTAACCAATATATAGACAAGGACAGATTTATGGTGTGCCTCTCAGATCTCTGAACATGGTCGAAACGCGAAAGGTGCAGGTGACGGGAGGGTCAACGTACACCGTCTCGATTCCGAAAGACTGGGCGACGGAAAACAGCGTCTCTGCGGGAAGCGAAGTCGAGTTCTACCCTGAAGGCGACTCACTGTTTCTGACCCCGCGAACCGAGGACGAGCGGACGGAAGGGACGCTCGATATCGCCAACTTGGCGGGCGACGAACTCACGCGTGCGGTGATGACGATGTACGTAAGCGGGTTCGATATCATCGCCTTAGAGAGCGGTCGCATCACGACCGAGCAGCGACGAACCATCCGTGAGGCGACGCAGAGTCTCGTCGGTCTCGAAGTTCTCGAAGAAACGCGTGATAGAGTCGTCATCCGCGACTTGCTGGACTCCTCGGAACTGTCGATCCATAACGCAGTGACGCGAATGCGCCTCATCTCTCTCTCGATGCTCGAAGACGCAATCGCCGCCATCGCGGAACTGGACGACGACATGGCCCGCGACGTGATCCAGCGTGATGACGACGTTGACCGTCTGTGGATGGTCGTCTCGCGCATCTTCCGTGCGACGCTTCGCACCCCGAAGGCGGCCGAGGAACTCGGCCTGCCGCGTGAGGTGTGTTTCGACTACCAGTCCGCCGCGCGGCAACTCGAACGCATCGGCGACCACGCGACGAAAATTGCCCACCTGACGCTCAACTTCGAGGAACCCGTCTCCGAGGATGTCGTCTCCGCACTCGAAGAACTGTACATGGAAGCGCGAAAAGTCGTAGACGACGGGATGGATGCGCTGTTCACCGACGACCCCGACGAAGCGTCCCGCCTCGCCAACGACGCCCGCGAAAACGTCCAACAGATAGACGAACGCGCGCGGAAAATCGACGAACTCCTGCGCGACCTTGACCCTGCACGCGCGCAACTGCTCGGACTGATCGTTGACTCCGTCTCCCGAAGCGCCGACTACGGCGGCAATATCGCGGAGACGGCCCTGCAAAAGGCAGCACCGACGCCTTAGTCAAGCGCGCGTTTCTATCTCCCTACGCTGTCCGTCCCGTCATCATTTCACAGCGAGCGACCACTGTCGCTCGGGACGAGAACAAAGCAGAGTCGCATCTGCAGAGAATACTGCGCTGAACTTCACAACAGGGTGAGTCAGCGCGAAGTTGCAGAAACGACTACAGAGAATCGCGCGATTACTCTTCGTCGACGAGGACGGCGTTAACCTGTCCGTCCTGACCGGGACGCGAGGTCACGCGAGCGCGGCCAGCGCTGGTCTCGATGATAGCGCCCTTCGTGATGATGTTCCGGCGGATGTAGTTGACGTTCGACGGGTTGTCAACGACGTTCTCGATTTCAGCCTCGCTGACGTCACCGCCGTCGGCCACTTGGGCGACGTTGGTGGAGAGCGCGCGGAGCTTCTTCTGGTTGCCACGCGAGTCAACGACGCGGAATCGCGGTTCGCCGACGGTGGTCTCGGTCGGTTCGCGGCCGAGCTGGTATCGCTTCTTCTTGTGCGAGGGTCGAAGTCGCCCGCCGGTGCGCTTCCGCTTCGAGCGTCCTTGGTCCTTCATACGGGGTGAAAAACCCGGTAAGTACTTCAATCGCTCGAATCGGCCTTCGACGTGTGCGAGTCCAGCACTCGCTTGGAACCCGGGGAATACGGTGTTTCAAAGACCCACACGAAGAACCCGGGAGACCCACACGCGGAAACCGGGAACTCCTTGTGCGGGCGCGTCCCGACACGTGGACATGAGCCTCGACGTCGCGGTGGCGGTACCGTTCAAACAACGCGGGACCGACCAGTTGGGCGAAGGCGAGTTCGTGGTCGCTCTCTCGTTGGACCGCGATTGGTTCTCGCCCGATCAGGCCAAACGCCTCATCGATGTTGCCGCTGGGCGCGGCTTGGTCTCCCGCGACGACGGCAACGTCGTCGCCGAGTTCGATCCCGCGGGGGTCACCGTGCCCGAAGACTACGAACCGGACCAATCGATTCTCCGCGAGCAGTCGGCATTCGAACGAATCCTCGACGCACTCGTCGCCGACGGGCACGACAAACAATCCGCGGTTGCGGACGTGAACGATGTGCAGCGTCGCCTCGGCGTCAGCGTGGAGGCGGCGGCCGCACTGTACGCGAAACAGCACGGCGTAGAGGTCGGTGACGCCGCACAGAAGGCGAGAGAGGAGTTGTAGCTGCCGTCCTATCGGATTTTGTGCTACGCACAACTGACCGCGCGTCCAACCGCATCAGCCACAGACAACCACGCCGTCTAAACCCTCCGACGGTAAAGTAAGGATATGGTCGAGGACCGACTGTCGCACGGAAAGCGAATCGCCCAACTCCTCGCTTCCGAGGTCACGGGTCACGAACGGTCGCTGTCGTCGCTCTCCGTGACCGACTCCGACCCGGACGTGGAACCGACGGATGACGGCGCGTTTGCCTACGCTATCGAACACGACGGCGAACAGGTTGCGGAGGTGTTCGTCCAGCCGGACCGTGCGCGCGTCGAGTTCGTCACCGAGATGGCTACTGTCGCGGACGTGGCCGAACAGGAAGGACTCCGCGTCCGTCCGAAAGCGGTCAAGCCGGCGCGAACGCTCGTCTTCGTCGAAAACGGCGCACAGGTGAAGTGGCTCTTACCGGCACTGCGCGTCGTCGCCACCGAGTAACTCCGTATCGAGAGCGCAACTAGAGCGAATCGAGAACCGACGGCAGTCGCCGCACTAACTCGTCGCGTTCGACGTGCGCGGCGGCGCGCGGATCGGGATCCGGTCCACCGTCGAAGACCACTTGAATGGGGACGAGTCCGGCGTTCGCCGCCCCGCCGATGTCGGCATCCACGTCGTCACCGACGTACGCCGTCTCGGCGGCGTCGGTGCCGAGAGCATCCAGTAGTGCCTCAAACGCGGCGGAGTTCGGTTTTCCGGCGGGCAGTTCTCCGGTGACGAGTGCCACGTCGAAGGCGTCGTTCCAGCCAAGCGTGTCGAGTTTGTCCCGCTGGGCCACGCGTGGACCGTTCGTGAGAAGTCCCACCGTGTACTGACCGCGCAGTTCGGCGAGGAACTGCGCTGCGTTGTCGATGAGAACGAGGGCATCAGCGATGTGTTCGCGGTACGCAGTGGCGACGGCCGCGGGGTCCGTATCGGATTCTCGGCCGTCGAGGAGCGTGCGGAAAATCGGCGTTCGCGTCTCCTGTGTCAGATGCTGTTGATGCGCGTCGAGATACGCGTCTCTGGAGAGTGGCGGCGCACCCGCGTCCGTTGCGGCGTCACGCAGAATCGTCGCTCGGTCGCGCGTGGGTACGGCGAGTGTGTAGTCGAGATCGAACCCGACTGCCCGGATGGTCACGGCTGATAGTACGTAATTGAGCCTCATGACCGTTTGCGTTCGTGCAAGGCCAGATAGTGACAGCCAGACGGTAGCTAGTCGCTGATACCGGAGGAAGTGGGGGTTTTTCTACGCACACATCCACAGATGCAGCATGACCCTCGACCCCGTCCACGTGGACGGAATCGCGGATTTAGCGGCCTATCTCGCCCGAAACGTGGACGACGAGGAACACGTTGACCTCGCACGAACGGTCTGGGATGAGTATCTCGACCCACTGTACGGGCCGGATGGTGACGTCGTTTTGGACCCATTGGGTGAGCGTCGCCTCCGGTCGGTCACTATCGACGACGTGGCGCTGGCTGACCCACCGTTCGAGACGGCCCACGGTCTCGATTCGGGCACGATCAACCCGACGACGTTCAAAAACGGCATCGTCCTCGATGTGGCGCAGGCGGCGATGGCCGCAGTTCCCTCCGACTTGGATCTGCATCGACACCGGAGTATCGTCGCCACCACGCACGCAAACGATTCAACGCTCAAACTGGACGAGCCGTGGCGCAAACTGGACGACGGCTACTGTCGGTGGCGAATCATCCACGCGCCGCGGGTGAGTCGTTACGCTGAGGGCGTCGTCCACGCTCTCGCCCTCTATCTCTCCGAGAGTACGCACGCCTTAGAGTACGCAGACAGGGTTGATGATCTCCTCATCCTCGATGGGCCACTGTATCCGAAGGAGTTGCTGAACTGGCGCGACCGAGACAGCGAACTCCGGAACCTCTCGCGGGAGGCAAAGCCGAAAGAGGTCGTCAAGAACTACATGCGTCTTGTCGAGCGGTTCGTCGAACGCGACGTCCCTCTCTGTGGGTTCGTCAAGAACCCGGCGTCGAAGCACCTCGTCAACGCCGTCCGTGATCGGGGGATGGAAGCGCCATGGGCCGACGACACCGCCTTCTTCACTCGTCTGCTCGAACGTCGCGCGGTCGGTAACGGCGAAACGGAGCGGCGAGACACCTCGGAACTGACGTTCACTAACTGGTTTGTCTCACGCGGCGGGTCAGACCGGACGTTCGCCGCCGACGGCGACGCCTACGGTCTCGAACGGAACCTCGACGACGACCTGTACGAAGTCGCGTTCTTCGTCGTCTACGATCCACGGACAGACGTTCTCTACCGCGTCGAAGCGCCGGTGGCGTTCGCACGCGACGAGACCGTTCGACGGCAACTCACGACGCAGATGCTCAGAGACATCGCGGCCGAACGCGGTCCGCCCGAGGCAGTCGCCAAAGCTGACGAACTGGCGCGCATTAGCGCCCGAGAGAAAGTCGCGCTCAGACGAAAACTGGAGGAGAATCTCGGTTCCGACGCCGTCTGGCGCTACGACGACGTGCGGTGGGCACCCAACGAATAGCGGGTTCCCCCCGAGAAATCAGGTCGCGCCCGGTTCGCTCTTGACGACTTCGATACGCACGTCCTCGGCCGCGACGCCGACGCGGGCGAACTGCGTCCTGACATGTTCTTTTGCGGCCTCGACGGCCTGCTCGCGCGTGTCAAATCCGCGCGGCATCGGCGAGTCGAACGCGACGTTGATCGTCCGCCCATCGATTTCCGTCTCAGAGCCGCCGCTTTCGACCTCGTAGAACTCGTCGCAGACCCACACGTACGGCGCGTCTTCGTCGGGCGCGCCCTTGTACGACGGGGCCTCCTCACCGCGTTCGAAGATAGTGCCCGTCAACGTCGTACCGCCGCCGTGGCCACGAACTAGAAGCATATGGTATACATACGCGCCGGGGGCTGAAAAGACGCGCGGGAGGGCTTCGAAGGGACAGGTGTTTTAGTCGCCCGCTATCCTGTCTGAGAACATGTCCGACCTCGGTGATTTCACCGACTTCGAGGACGACCCCGACACGGAATCGTCCTCGCATACGACCGACGCGTCCGCCACCGAGGAGGCGCAGACGCGCGAGCAGTCCCCTCAGTCCGATTCCGAACCCAGCACCGATACGGACGGCGTCTCGTTCGAGACGTACGACGTATCGCCCGCAGGAGAGGACCGCGGTATCGGTGCCGTCTCCGTCTCGCAGGGCCTCCGCGTCGCCGAGGACGGCGACGAGACTACCCTTCGGGCGTTCGTCACAACGGGCAACCGGGACGACGTGCGTCTCGGGAAATATCTCCTCGTTCCCTATCCTGACGACGAACTCCTGTTCTGTCGCATCACCGCGTTGGAGTACGCCCAAGAGTTCCAGACGGACGACGCAACGGAGATTCACGCCCGGCGCGCGATGCGCCAGCAAGGGTTCGAAGAACGTGACTACAAGTTCGTCGCGTCGTTGGACCCCGTGGCAGTTCTCTTCGAACAGGGCGACGAACTCAAACGCCGGATGGTAGACCGCGTACCGAAACCGGGTGCTATCGTCGCCGAAGCCACCGACCCAGAGCAGATAAAGACGGGGCTAAAGATTCCCGCTGAAGGCGTCTTCTTAGGACATCTCTCCGTCGGCGGCGAGAAAGTCCGGACAGCGGCGGAACCGCCGACTATCGACTACCGGTTGAAAGACGACTACACTGACGGCGACCCGCTCGTCTTCCGACACACCCTCGTCGCCGGTGGGACCGGGTCCGGGAAGACCCACGCCTCGAAGAACCTCCTCCGACAACTCCTCGATTCGGACCGGACGTACGAGATGGACGACGGGCGCGACGCCCGGATGGCCGTCGTCCAGTTCGACCCGCAGGACGAGTACGCCCAGATGCACGACGACAACCCCGAGATGACCGAGTCCGTCGCGCGACGGTACGAACGCGAGGGCGTCGCCCACGGCGGTCACGACGACACCATCGCACTCGTGCCGAAAGAAGACGGCGTCCCCTACGGCGGCGACAACCATCGGGCCGAACAGTTGGAGTTCACGATTCCGTTCTCGATGGCGCGTGACAGGCCGTGGTTAGTCGCCGGAAGCAGTCTCAATGAAAACCAGTTCCCGGCGCTGAAGGAACTGCTCCGCCGGTTCTTCCGACAGTACGGCGACGAAGGAACGTACGACGAGTTCCTGACGTTTCTGGACGACCCGGCGTTGAAAGAGGAACTGCACGAGTCCGGGCGCGTTCACGAAGCAACGTTCGATGCGGTGAAGCGTCGTGTTCGAGGCGTCCCGAACGGCGTGTTCGACCAGTCGGCCCGTCCCATCACGGAACTGGACCACGAACTCGTCCGCCCCGGCGGCCTCACCGTCATTCCGACGTATCACCTCTCGACGAGTCGAGCCAAGGAGATGTTCGTCCTCGCGGTGTCGAGCATGCTCATCGACGACAAACTGTCGAACACGCCCGACTCACAGCGAATCAAGCAGACGCCGCTCGTTCTCGGAATGGACGAGGCGCACAACTTCCTCGCGGACGCCGACAACGTTCAAGCCAGAAAGGTCGTCTCGAAGTTCACCGAGGCGGCCAAACAGGGTCGAAAAGAGCGGTTAGGACTGTTTTTGATCACACAGGACCCCCAAGGCGTGGCCGAACCGGTATTCAAACAGGTGAACACGAAACTCGTCCTCAATCTCGGTGACGAGGACGCCATCAAGAGCGTCAACATCCCGCCGAATCTCGAAGACAAGGTGCCGTACATGGAAAAAGGGCAGATGGTCGTCTACTCGCCCGATAACTCCGAACCCGTCGAACTTGTCGGTCTCTCGACGTGCGTGACACGACACGGCGAGTAATCCGCATCACAGACGGGTTCCTTTTGTGAATTGGTAACATACTACGAATATGGCCCACCATCTACTCCTCCCGGTCGATGGGTCTCCGCAGTCCGTCGAGGCGTTGCGGTTCGCCGCGTCGGAGTGGGGGAACGCCAACGTCACCCTTCTCAACGTCATCAACCCGATAGAGGCCGGCTACCGTCTGAGCGCGTTTCCAGCCGGCTCCGAAGAGTGGTACGAAGCCGCCCGCGAACAGGCCTCTACGGTGTTTGAGGATGCAAAAGACGAGCTCTCGCCGGAGATGGACATCGACACGCGAATCGAGGTCGGCCGGCCCGCCGCGACCATCCTCGAAGTCGCACGCGAGGGCGAGGTAGACCACATCGTCATCGGGAGCCACGGCCGCGAGGGCATCTCGCGTATTCTCTTAGGAAGCGTTGCGGAGGCCATCGTCAGGCGGTCGCCCGTCCCCGTGACCGTCGTCCACTGAGGTCTCATGGGATACCGGCGTCCCGATATCGTCAGTGTAACCTGGTTAGATTACACTACGAGGCTTGCGAGCACAGAATCGGTGGCGGAGACGACCGCCGGTGTCAGCCGCGCTTTATCACATCCGGGCGTATGCGCTCACGATGGAATACGACGAAGTCGTCACCTCTCGACGATCCGTCCACCAGTACGCAGACGAAGACCTTCCAACGGAAGTCATCGAGTCGATTTTCGAGCGCGTTCGACACGCGCCATCGAGTTACAACCTCCAACCGTGGGAGTTTCTCGTCCTGACTGACGACGAGAAGCGCCAGCAACTCCGCGAAGTCGCCTACGATCAAGAACACGTCACCGAGGCACCCGTCGCCGTCGTCGTTCTCGGCAACAAGGACCCCTCGGCGCACGCCGACGCCGTCCTTGACGACTGGTTAGCGAAAGGCTACCTCCCGAACGAGGACGCCCGAGACGCCGTGCTGGGCAACATCGAGGGAATGGCAGACCTCCCCGAAGCGGAGCGCCGGGTCTGGACGGTTCGTTCGACTACTATCGCCGCGACGGAACTGATGAACGCCGCGTGGGAGGAGGGCGTCGCCTCCTGTCCGATGGGCGGATTCGACCCCGAGGGCGTCCTCGACACGTTCGACATCGACGGCGACCAGTACGAACCCGTCATGCTCGTCACGCTGGGCTACCCCGACGACGAGGCGGCCGACGTGGAGAACGAACGGAAGTACCGCCGCCCGGTCGATGAGATCGTCCACTACGACGAGTTCGACCCCGTCGAATCGACTGAACTTCCCGCGGAAATCGCAGACGCGGTCCCGACTCCGTCCGACGACTGAGACATCTCGGCCGACCGTTCACTGTGCTGTGTATTTTCCGAAGACAGGATCGAAAGCGTCGGCAACGATCAGGTAGTGAAAGATGAGACCGGGAGCGAAACGAGCGCCGGCCGGTTCAGGTGTGGTCGTTCGCGTCTTTTTGGATATTCCACCGTTTATCCGGATTCAGGACGGACTCGGCGTTCGAATTTGCACGGAAGGTGATGTCGAAGTCGATCTCGGTATGATAATCTTTGTTGTTGAGCATGAAGCGGGCACAGTTGGTCGCTTCGCTCGGTTCCTCGCCAGAGCCGTACATCCACTCGAATTTCTCTTGTGTCGATGGAGCGGAGTACTCGGCATCGGCAACGAGCGCATCCATCACGTCCAACGCAGCAGCACCCCAGTTCACCCGCTCGCTTATTTCACCGATTGCCGTCGTGACCGCGGTGAACGCCGCGTCGCCCCAGTCTGACCCATCGGGGTCTGATGTATCGGACGGGGCTGGTGCGGCCCCAACGTCATCATCATCGATGTCCGCGAGAATGTTCGCTTTCTTTGTCGCGTTGTTGCTGATGGTGATCTCCGTCTGGCCGATGTGGGCGACCTTTTGATAGCCATTATCGTCGTACATGCTGTCTCGGTAGATCGTAAAGCACGACGCGGCGTCGAAGTAGTGCTCGTACTCGCCTTCGGGATTCGTCTGCACGTCGAGGTAGTAGATCGAGGCCGAGAGGACGCCTTTGTACTTGTACGGACCGCCGTGTTCGGTTTGGTCGTCGAAGACGGTGACCGAATCGGAGTCTTTCCAGATGTACTCGTCCGGTTCCAGTTCGTCGTATGCGCCACCACCGCCGTACCCCGGGCCGATGTGCATCGCACTCGCCTCACCCGCAAGCCCGACTAGCGTGCCGAATCCAAGTGCGCCCCCGAACCCCTTCAGTGCGGTCCGACGCGTCGCATTCGTTTGCTGCTCGGTGTCATCTTCGTGGTGGTTGTTACCAGCCATCGGTTATTGATAGGTAATTACCAACACAATATGTTTTCTGGCCGTTATCTTTGTGTGGGAGAGCAAACGGACACCGAGCGGCTTGACCGTACTCACCCGTCGCTACCTGTCGGGAGCGACCTCGGACACCCACTCCTGCGGCAACCTACCACGGTGGCTGTCGAACGCGTCGATCCAGGCCTGCTTTCGACGACCTGACAACTGGGTAACGTACTCGGCGTCGATACGGTCGTAATCGATCTGCTCGGCATCCGGGACGTGTGCCTCTAACAGTTCGAGTCCGTACAGCGCCATCGCCTTCTCGTGGTAGCCTTTGACTGTCGACTCGCCGATTTCCATCTCCCGAGCGATTGCTCTCCGCGAGTAACCGAGTTCCGACCACGCAACGGCCGTTGCCTCCTTGAGTCGGAGATCAGTCGTCTTCGAGAGGTATCGACCACGAAGCGTGGCATACCGCTCGTCAGAGGGATAGTCGTGACAGTCCGTCGCGTCGCTCATATACGGTACTCTGCCGGAGTCACAATGAAACGTGGAGTCGCTACCGAGACGGATTAGAGAAGACTGGTGTACAGAACAGCCGTTGTCGATGCTGGCTGCGTATAATATCTCCAGTATAATTCGTATTCAGTAATTTAACCTAGTACTTTTTGTGCTTCCAGAAAGTACGCGGCTGTATGGAACACGATGATACCGGATCGACTCCGTTCGAACGATTACGGTCGCATATGGAACACGAAGACCTCGTCTGCCCTGACTGCGGATACGAGGACGACGGCGGCGAATGGACCGCAGAAACGAACGGTGATCAGATTCTGTACCGACACGTCTGCCCCAGTTGCGGGTCGGTTCGCAAGCGGACGTTCACGTTGGACGACGACGAGTCGTCCGAACCCGACGAGCGATAGCGTTAGAAGATGTTCGCCTGTCGGTAGACGCTGATTCCGTCACTCGTGAGGTCGTACGGCTTAGTCTCCCGGGAGTGGTTCGCATCGCGTATCTTCTGGATCTCGATTGCCAGTCGCGTCTCCCGGAAGTCGCTCGGGCGGACGTACTGGAGAACGAACACCGCATCCGCGAGATACTCGACGAGACCGTGCCGCGAGGAGTAGGGGTTGTTCTCCTTTGCTTCGGAGGTGAGCAACGTAGTCACGCCCGCATCCTTCAATGCCCGAGCGAAGTCGAACACCTGACTCCGACGTTTCGATGGATGGTCGTACATCATTTCGAGCAGTGAGACGGAGTCGAGGACCAGACGCTCGGCCCCGAAGTCGGCGACAAGGCGGGGGAGATCGTTCTGAATACTCGCCAGACTGTTCGCCATCTCGACGGGGTCTAAGTCGATGATAGCCAGTCGGTCCTCGTCGGCGTATTTTCGGAACGGCCATCCCTTCTCTTCGGCCGTGTCGAAGATGCGGTCGCGGCTCTCTTCGAGCGTGATGTAGACGGCTTTCTCCCCGTTTTCGAGGGCGTGGTTGAGAAACTGCAGGCCGAACGTCGTCTTTCCGGTCCCGGCAGTGCCGATTGTGACCATGAGCGAGCGTTTCGGCACGCCGCCGAGAATCATCTCGTCCAGCCCCTCGATACCGATGTCGAGTCGGTCGATGTCTGATTCGAACTCCTCGTCGTCGAAGCTCTCGGTGCTCGTGTCCGGGGGATTCTGCCCACCCTCAGACTCGCCGCCGAACGCGGGAGCGCTCCCCATCGCGTCGGCGAAATCCTCAGAAAATGGATTGGGTTCGTCTCGATCCGTCGATGACTGATCGACCCGACTTCGAACGCCGCCGAACGGGTCGGGGTCAGACGTCTCTGCTTCCGGTGTCGCATCGCCGGCGTCGAACCCGAACGCGCGCTCGGCGTCATCACGGGACGCAGATGCGTCTGCCGTCGGTGTCTCCGCGGTATCGGGGTCGGTCTCGGAACTCGCTCCGTCTTTGAATGCGGGTGTGCCGTCACGTTGGACGGCGTCATCGGTTGTCCCGTCATCGGGGGGCGCGTCGTCGGTCTCGGCTACGCTATCGCTCTCAGGCGTGGTTTCGGTTTCGGCGGCACTACCACCCTCAGAAGCACTTTCACTTCTCTCAACGTGATCACTTGCAGCGCCACTCTCGTCGTCCGAGTCGCTATCCGGTTCGTCGTCAAACGCCCGCTCGAACCAGTCGTCGTCACTCATGCGTCGTCCCTCCACAGGGATTGACGGGGCAGACCACACGAGAACGCAAAGCGGTCGATTCCATCGCAGTCGTGGGTAGGTGGAAGTCAGCGGCTATGAATGTTGCCCGTGGCCGCGCGGACGCGGGTCGTGACGGAACTGTGGGACGGTGGGCTTTTGCCGGGAGAGAATTAACTCAGCAGACGAGTATGCAGGTGGCCATCGTCGCACAACGGGGGAACAGTCGAGCCGCGTACTTGGCCGACGACCTCCGAGAGCGACTCCTCAATGCGGATGTCGAAGTACGTGTCGATGCGGAGACGGCGGAGACGCTCGGTGTCGAAGGCCACCCGGTCGAGACGGTCGAGACGGCTGATCTCGTGGTGAGTATCGGCGGCGACGGCACGTTTCTGTTCACGGCGCGCGGCGCGGGTGGAACTCCCATCCTCGGCGTCAATCTCGGTGAGGTCGGCTTTCTGAACGCCGTCGGTCCCGACGATGCCGTCGAGGCGGTCATGGCCGAAGTCGAGCGATTCCGAGACGGAGAGTCGCTCGCGGTTCGAGAAGTCCCGCGAATCGCCGCCGAGGCGGACGGCTGGACCGAGCATCCGGCGATGAACGAGGTCGTCGTCCAAGGACCGCGACGAGGCCACGGCGGCGGCGTCAGCCTCGAAGTCCGTGTGGACGGCTCGCTGTACTCTGGCGGGCACGCCGACGGCGTCCTCGTGGCAACGCCGACGGGAAGCACAGCCTACAACCTCAGCGAACGCGGCCCACTCGTCCACCCGAGCGTCGAAGGACTCGTGATAAACGAGATGGCTCCGGACGGTGGTATGCCACCGCTCGTCGTCTCCCCGGACGCCGAAGTGACGATCACGGTGACCGACGCCGAAGAGGCCGTCGTCGTCAGCGACGGGCGGCAGCGACAGTACGTCACGCCGCCGACCGAGGTGACGATAGCGACGGCCGACGATCCTGTCCGACTCGCCGGTCCCTCGTCTGATTTCTTCGAAGCGCTCGGAAAGCTGGACTAGTTAGTCTGCGGATTCGCTTTCTTCTACGGTTGAGCCACCTCGCGCCGCAGCAGGCGCAGTCTGCCAGTCGATTTCGACGATACCCTCGGGTGTGCCGCGGAGCCCCCCCTGTGCGACCACCTCGAACGTTCTGTTGGTCGCCGCGGGCGTAAACAGCGAAGCGACGCAGAGGCCGGCTACGTCGGCGCGTGGGATACTCCCCGAGACAGTGTCGCCGCCCTCACCGACAACGATATCACCCGTCGCGTCGGCGTTCGTCAGACCGCCGGGGCGGAGAATCGTGTACGTGAGTCCGGAATCACGGAGGTGCGCCTCCGCGCGGGCTTTTGCCGGCAGAACACCGAGACCGCGGAACAGGAGTCGGAGTCCGAGCGGCATTCCCGGTGCGGAGTCACCGACGCCGAGCGATGAGACGAGGACGAACTGCTCGACGCCCGCCTTGCAGGCGGCATCGATGAGGTTCTTCGTGCCCTCGCCGTCAGCCGAGTCGGACGTGAGCGTGTCCAGCCCCAATGATGAACCGAGCGCACAGATGACGGCATCGACATCAGCGACCGCGCGGGCGGCGTCGTCGGGATTCATCACGTCACCGATAACGACCTCGTCCGCACCACGGTCACGGAGGGGAGACTCCGAATCGGGCGAACGAGTCAGCGCGCGGACGACCACCTCGCTGTCGGACGTGTGGAGGACATCGAGGACGCGGCGACCGGTCCCACCTGTCGCACCGGCGACCAACACGCGTCCACTCGTGATTGTCATACGATGACGTGGTTCCCGAACATACATAACGGTTCGTTCGATGGACAAAATCTGCGCGTGGGCGCGGTGGGACTCAATCCGACGTACGACACCGGCGACAGTGCCACACCGTCGCCTATAACTCACACGTCGCGGAACGTGTGCCCGACAGTCGCATGAGCGAGTCAACGTCGGGAGGTGGTCCGTTCGAACGCGCTGAGCGAACGCTTCTCGCCATCGTCATCGGCGTCACCGCCGGCGTCGTCAACAACCTGTATGCGGCGGTGCTGGTGCGGGAACTCGACCGCGTGATCGACCTCGTCTTGATCGGCGGCATCCTCTCTGCGGTCGTCATCGTCGCGGGATTTCTCACAGCGGTCAACTGGCTCGGATGGGTGTCGTGGGACGGCCCGTCGCGTGCCGACTACGGGTTGACGTACCAGTCACTGCGTCCGAAACTCCGTGAGGCCGGACGACTCGTCGGGACGGTCGTCATCTCCTTCGGCATCATGGAGACGACTGCCTTCTACGCATCGCGGGTTGTCGGCGGCGAAGTCAGAGACACCGCAACCGTAGCCGGGCTATACCTACTGCTCGGCGTGGTAGTGTATCTCCTCCAGACGACGAAATAAAACAAAACGAACGAGGTGCCGAGCGGACAGAGAGGGTTACTTCGCGCCCCAGTCGGCCGTCTGCTTGGGACGTTCGGAGATAGCGAGGACGTCGAGCGATTCGTCCTTCGACTCGACCGCTTCGAGCGCGGCCGAGGCGGAGGCGTGCGTCGAGAAGTACGTGATCTCCTCTTCGACACACAGTTCGAGGAAGTCGCGGTTGCGCGATACCACGAGGTCAACTTCGCCCGCACGAATCGCGGCGTCGCGTTCCTCCGTATCCTCGAACGACACGAGGTCGAAGTGGTCCGCAAAGCCCTCACGAAGTTCCTCGCCCGCTTCGGTTCCCTCGTCGGGGAACTCCTCGGCGGAGAGGTCAACGATGGCCGTGCCCGATTCGGGAACCGGCTTGCTCGTCGCGTCCTGCGCCTTGTCGTAGGCGCGACCGAACGACCGCGCGGTGCCCATCACTTCACCCGTAGACTTCATCTCCGGGCCGAGACGGGGGTCGGAGTTCGGCAGACGGTCGAACGGAAGGACAACTTCCTTGACCGAGACGTGTTCGGGAATCTGCTCTGTCGCACCCAGCGTTTCGAGCGTCTCGCCCGCCATCACTTTCGCGGCGAGTTTGGCGATGGGGACGTCCGTCGCTTTCGAGACGAACGGCACGGTACGCGAGGAACGCGGGTTCGCTTCGAGCACGTACACATCTCCGTCCTTGACAGCGAGTTGGACGTTCAGCAGACCCACCGTATCGAGAGCCGTGGCGATATCTTCGGTGACTTCGCGGACGCGCCCCATCGTCTCCTCGTCAAGCGACCGCGGCGGAATCATACACGCGGAGTCGCCGGAGTGGACACCGGCGCTCTCGACGTGTTCCATCACGCCGCCGATGAGTGCGCGGCGCCCGTCTGCGACGGCGTCTACGTCGAGTTCGACGGCGTCGGCGAGGAACTCGTCCACGAGGATGGGCTTGTCCGGCGAGACGCGAACTGCTTCCTCGATGTACGTCTTCAGTTCCTCGTCGGAGTGAACCACGTCCATCGCGCGACCGCCGAGAACGTACGACGGGCGGACGAGGACGGGGTAGCCGATATCGCGGGCGAGTTCGAGCGCTTCCTCCTCGCTCGTTGCCGTGCCACCTTCGGGTTGCAGGATTCCGAGTTCGTCCATCAGGACGTTGAACCGGTCGCGGTCCTCCGCGAGATCCATCGCGTCCACGGTCGTCCCGAGAATCTCACAGTCGAGGTCGCGGCGCTGGATCTCCGCTTCGAGCGGGTGGCCGATGTTGACCGAGGTCTGTCCACCGAACTGGACCATCACGCCGTCGGCGTCAACTGCCTCGATAACGTCCGCGACTTCTTCTGCCGTAATCGGCTCGAAGAACAGGCCGTCTGAGGTGTCGTAGTCGGTCGAGACCGTTTCGGGGTTGTTGTTGACGACGTGTGCGTCGATACCCATCTCACGGAGTGCGCGGACGGCGTGGACCGAGCAGTAGTCGAACTCGACACCCTGTCCGATACGGATGGGACCGCCGCCGACGACGACGACGCTCTCGACATCGCGGTCAACACGGAGTTCGCCCGCCGCATCGTCTCCCGTGGAGGAACCGGAGTAGAACTCGGGCTTCCGCGAGGAGTAGTAGTACGGTGTCTGTGCGGCGAACTCGCCGGCGCAGGTGTCTACCTGCTTGTACGTGCGACCGGGAACGTCCGCCTCGACAGCGGAAACGTCGCTTCCCGTCGTGGTGGCGATTTCAGCGTTCGTGTGACCGGCGGTGGCGGCGGCCGTGAAGTCGCCGTCCTGTGCAGCGGCCACAGAGTCGGTCACGCGCTTGAACCGTTCGACGTACCACGTCTTCATGTCGGTCAGTTCGACCACGTCTTCAACCGTGTAGCCGCGCTCGAACGCCTCGAAGATGGCGTACGGACGGTCCGGCGTCGGCTTTTCGAGATACTCGGATTCGAGTTCGTCGTCGGAGACCTCGCCCCAGTCGGCGGCGGGGTCGTACTCGGTCGAACGGAGCGCCTTCAGGAGTGACTCCTCGAACGTCCGTCCGATAGCCATCGCCTCGCCTGTGGACTTCATCGCCGTCGAAAGCTCGAAATCCACGTCGTCGAACTTGTCTTTGGGCCACCGCGGAATCTTCGTCACCACGTAGTCGATTGCGGGCTCGAAGGCCGCCGTCGTCTCACCCGTAATCTCGTTTTCAATCTCGTGGAGACGCTTGCCGAGGGCGACCTTCGCCGTCACGCGGGCGATGGGGTAACCAGTCGCCTTCGAGGCCAGTGCCGACGAACGAGAGACGCGCGGGTTCACTTCGACCACGCGGTATTCGCCGCCGGGCGTGCCGTCGTCGTGCCACGCGAACTGGATGTTACAGCCGCCCTGAATCCCGAGTTCACGGATCACTTCGAGCGCGGCGTCGCGCATCTCTTGGTGTCCTTCGTCGGGGATCACCTGCGACGGCGTGACGACCATCGACTCGCCGGTGTGGATACCCATCGGGTCGATGTTCTCCATGTTGCAGATGATGATACAGGAGTCGTCGGCGTCGCGCATCACTTCGTACTCCAGTTCGACCCATCCCGAGATGGACTCGGTGATGAGCACTTCGCTGTTACGCGAGAGGCGAAGTCCCTTGCGGACGCGGGCGACGAGTTCGTCCATCTCGTGGACGACGCCGGATCCCGACCCGCCCAGCGTGTACGTCGTACGGGCGATGACGGGGAGGCCGCCGACTTCCTCGACGGCCGCTTCAACGCGGTCACTCAGGTCGTCTTCCGTGATGGACGTCACGGATTCGTCGTCTTCGAGGGAGATGGTGGTCGAACGCGGAACCGGTTGGCCGATGTTCTCCATACGCTGACGGAACAGGTCGCGGTCCTCCGTCGCGTAGATGGTGTCAAGCGGCGTCCCCATGATGTCCACGTCGTACTCCTCAAGGACCCCTTCCTCCGCGAGTTCGGCGGTAACGTTCAGCCCGGTCTGTCCACCGAGTCCGGCGATAACCCCGTCAGGGTTCTCCTTTGCGATGACCTCCGAGATGGCTTCGGTGGTAATGGGTTCGATGTAGACCTTGTCAGCCATCTCCGGGTCGGTCATGATCGTCGCAGGATTCGAGTTGACGAGGACGACTCGTGCCCCTTCCTCCTGCAGTGCTCGACACGCCTGCGCGCCGGAGTAGTCGAACTCAGCAGCCTGTCCGATCTGAATGGGCCCACTTCCAATGAGTAGAATGGTCCGGTTCTCGCTCCCGTCCTGAGAGCCAGTCGAGGTGTCCTCGTCAGTCATCATGGAGACGAAATCGGTACATCGTAATAAGCCCGGCGGATTACTACGAGATGCGAAACAGAGTTTCGAATTTCGTAAGACCGAGTGAATCGAAGTCGGATCGACGCGCTCTGGGGGGTTAGCGCCGTCGCTGGACGGTACGAGAGAAGACGACAACGGAGCGCGGTGACAGTGTCAGGCTCGAAACGGAGCCAGAGTCGAGACGGAGTCAGGACCAAAGCGGAGTCAGGACCAAAGCGGAGTCAGGACCAAAGCGGAGTCAGGACCAAAGCAAAGTCGGGGGCGAAACGGAGCGGGAGCAAAACAGAGTCAGGATCAAGACAGCGTCAGCCGTGGTTAGTCGCGGAGTCGATAGGTGTAGGGACTTCCTCTCGTGACTTCGACCGGACCGTCAGCGTCGGCAGCCCGGCCGAGAACTGTAGCGACGCGGTGGGCCGTCTCGAAGGTGTCGTCGTCTCCGCGAGGCTCCGAATGCCGGTGGGTTCGGCAGCCATCACGCGACTGCCGACTGTCTCCGGGTTGTTTGAGGCGGCGGAGTACTTCGCGCGCGGTCAGTGGTTCGTCTGCAGCTTCGAGCACACCCCTGAGCGGTTCGAACTCGGGGATTTGGGGGTGCATCGACTAGAGACAGGGAACTCTCCGGCTTAACTGTCAGTGAGACAGCTGTCAGACAGTCTCGCGGGACGTTTTGTCAAGGAGAGATACAGTAAAAACGAACTATGCGTACACGTCGTCTTCGGAGAGATCACGCTGCTGCCGATACTGTTCGACGAACTCGCTCACGTCGAAATCGAGCATCTTCGTCTCGAACTCCGAGACGGCGGAGTCGTCTTCTGCGTGCGAGACCGCGTGTTCCATCAGTTCGACGACCAGTTCGACGATTATCTCGTGGAGACGACGCGAGTCGAAGTCAGTCACCCAGATAATACCTGTCCCAACTTCGCCGTCGTCGCTCACGTCCGCGGAGACGACCTGTCGGGGGAACTCTTCGAGGACGATTCCCATCAGATGCGGGGTGCCGAACTCGGGCATGTCCTCGCTTGTCGTCTCGATGGCCTCGCGGAGGACTTCGACGAGAAACTCGGGAAGGAACCGGTCCGGCGGATGCACGTCCATCACCACAGCGTGCGTGTCGCCGCACGAACAGTCGAACTCGCGGAGACCGAGGTCGAGGCTCCGAACTCGTTTCGTCTCCCCGCACGGGAGATCGAGTTCCTCACCACGGCCGCCCGGGACGCGCGGTTGTGCCATGCACGCCCGTTGTTGTCGCGGTGGGTTAAACGTCGCGTTCTTCGAAGGAGAAAGACTGCGTCTGCGAGCCGCTGTCGCAGGGACGCACCTGCAAGGATGCGGGGATTGCGGGTCGGACGGGGCGTCTGGAAGGTTAGTTCTTCGACGTCGTCCAGAGCAGCGGACCGACGACGAGGAGCGCGATGCCGAGGAAGAGGTAGTGCGTGGGGACCAGCGCCTGCGGCGTCAAGATGAAGATGACGCCGAACAGGACCGTGTTGGCAGCGATTATTTTCGTGGATTTCAGCGGCAACGCGCCGACTGTCGCCAAGACAAAGGCGAGCAACAGCGCCTGCCCAATGTTGTAGTTGAGCAGAAAGCTGTCGATGACTTGTAGGGGGAGCATCCTTACCGCGAGAATCGGCACGAATCGAGTATTAAAGTTCCGTTCTTCTCGGGAGATTAGACGGGGTGTCCATCGTCACCGGCTCTGCGGTCCAGTGATATCCATCGGCCGAATCCAACCGTACCAGACGATGAATATCATCCCGCCGTAGCCGAGAATGAACACGATCCGTCCGACGTTGTTGTAGCCGAATTCACCGAGAAACCGCCGTGCAAGGCCAGTCCCGGCGACACCGACGAAGATGATGAGCACCAACAGTAATTTGTCACGAGAAAGCGCGAACAGACTCGTCTCCCCGTCGTTCTCGTCGGCCGTCTCGTCATGGCTCATACCCGCACTCGGAACCACACGACCCTGAATGGCTCGGTTCGTGCCGTACTGTCGCATAGTTACACAATCACTTATACGCCGGACGGTGAGGGATGCAGTATGTTCCTCCGACAACTTCCTGCGGACCACCGCGACGCCTTCCGCGCGATGGTAGACTACGCCTTCCGACCGACAGAAGGGCCAGATTGGCAGGAGCAGGACCGACCGCTTCCCGACCTGTTCACCAGATTTGGTTACTACGACGCGCCGCCCGATGAGGAACCAGATCCCGACGACCTCCGAACCGTCTGCGGCAGTTACGATTTCACCGTCCGCATCCGCGGTGACTGGCACGCCGCGGGCGGCGTGTCGGCCGTCGCCTCGCCGCCAGAAGGTCGCCGACAGGGAGCCGTCAGCGCGATGTTGGACGCCCTTCTCGAACACTACCGCGAGGAGGGAACGGCGTTCTCGGTACTCTGGCCGTTCGAATACGAGTTCTACCGCCGGTTGGGATGGGCCACCTGCACTAACTACGCGGAGGCGTCGATACCGCCCGAGCAACTCGCGGACAGTGCGCCGCAACCCGCTGGGACGTTCCGGACGCTGGACCCGGACAAGGACTTAGCGGCCATCCGCAAGGTTCACGAGACGTGGGCGACCGAAGCGCTCGCCGTCCGGCGGACTGATGGGTGGTGGCGCGAACGCACATTCCGCGGGTGGGAGACCGACCCTTACGTCTACGGTTGGTTCGACGACGAGGAGACGCTCCGCGGATACCTCATTTATACGATTTCCGAAGGCGACGACGGCAGGGACATGCGCGTGTGGGAGCGCGCGTTCACGGATCACGAGGCACGCGCGCACCTGCTTCGCTTCTGCCGCGACCACGACTCGCAAGTAGAGACGGTGACGTTCACCACGCTTTCCGAGTGGTCGCGCCCGATTGAGGGGTTACCCGACCCGCGCGCGGCGACGCTGGAAATAAAGACGGGGCCGATGGCTCGAATCGTGGACGTTGAAGCGGCGCTGACCGCGCTCTCGTACGACGTGCAGGAATCGGTCGTCCTCGCGGTCTCCGATGAGCGGTGTGCGTGGAACGACGATACGTTCGAGCTCCGCGTGGACGCCGCGGGAGCGCGTGTGAACCGCGTCGAGACCACGCCGGACGCCGAACTCGACGTGGGCGCACTCTCACAGTTGGCTGTCGGCGCGCGCGAGGCGGCCGAACTCGAACGGACCGGTGACCTCACCGTCTCGGACGCGACCGTCCGGGAGACGCTTGCAGACCTGTTCCCGGACGAGCGAACCTACCTTCGGGAAGGGTTCTAAGCGCAGATGGCTGCCACTGCATTCACGCTGACGCTCTTACTCGGTGCCGCGGTCGTCGGAGCGGCGCTCGCGTTCCGCGGCGGTGAGTTACTCGTCGAAGCGGCGGACAGCCTCGGCGCGTACTACGGACTGCCGCCGGTCGTGCAGGGTGCCGTCGTCGCCGCTGTCGGATCGAGTTTCCCCGAACTGGCGAGTACAGTCATCGCCTCGGTACGCTACGGTGCGTTCGAAATCGGTGTCGGGGCCGTCGTCGGATCGGCTGTATTTAACATTCTCATCATTCCGGCGATCTCCACACTCGCGGGTGGCGGGTCGCTGGCGTCGAACCGCGACCTCGTGTTCAAAGAGGCACAGTTCTACTTGCTCTCTATCGCCGTCGTCTTTCTGACGTTCACCCTCGCCGTCGTCTACGACGGCACGGCTGTCGGAGACCCCCTTACAGGGGAGATTACGCCCGGTATCGCCATGTTTCCACTCCTGCTGTACGGACTCTACATCTTCATCCAGTACCACGATACGCTCGAACATCGGCTGGCTTCCCCGTTCGGCGTGGATCCGGACGCGGTGAACGTCGAACGCGAATGGGCTCGTTTAGTCGTCTCCTTGGCCGTCATCGTCGTCTCCGCGGAACTGCTCGTCCGCGCCGCGGTAGGGTTTGGCGACGCGTTCGGTACCTCGACATTTCTTTGGGGCCTCACCGTCGTCGCCGCCGGGACGAGCCTCCCCGACACGTTCGTCAGCGTCGTGGCCGCTCGCCGGGGGAACGCCGACGTGAGCCTCGCAAACGTCCTCGGGAGCAACATTTTCGCCCTGTTAGTCGTGCTGCCGGTCGGGGTTCTCGCGGCCGGGCGAGCGACTATCTCGCTCGGTGCCGTTGTACCGATGATGGGTTTTCTCGTCGTCGCGTCAGTGGCGTTTTTCGCCGTCCTCCGCACGGAGATGCGTCTCACCCGTCGGGAGGCGTATCTACTCGTTGGGACCTACCTCGCGTTTCTCGCGTGGCTGACTGCGGAGAGCCTCGGACTCTCGTCGTTCATCGTCTGACTTCGGGGCGACGAGTCGGCCACCAAACGCCGGAGTTGAGAACTCTTTTAGGCTGGCCTAAATAAACCCGACTGTTCAGACACATATGATGAGTTCGACAGATTCGAGCGGCGAGCGAGTAACTGTGCGTTCGTCCGACGATGCGGTCGAAGCGGTCGCGTTCCTCGCTCGGTCAGAACACCGAGTGCGGGTTCTCGAACTCCTCTCCGACGGTTCGCGTACGCGCGACGAACTGAAGGTGGGGACGAGCGTGACGAGAGTGACGCTCAGTCGAATCCTCCGAGATTTAGAAGAGCGAGGGTGGGTCCGGCGGAACCACGAAACGAGCGAGTACTGCCTCACTGCATACGGCAAACTGGTGTACGAGGATTTCAGCCAACTATTGGGAACGATGTCCGTCGGGCAGAGCCATCCCGATCTCGTCGAACGACTGCCGACGGAGTGGTTCGACTTCAATATCGGCGTGCTTGCCGAGGGCGAACGCGTCGTCAGCGAGAACGCGGACCCGATGGCCGCCCCGAGAGCGGTCGCAAACGCCGTGCGACGAGCATCGTCCGTGCGCGCGCTCGTCGGGTCGTTCACCAGTCTCCCGATGCACGCTCACGCAGAGGCAACGCGACAGGGAACAGATCCGGACGCGAAAGTCGTGTACGACTCGGAAGCGGCCGCTGTCGCCCTTGATAACCCCGACATACGGACTCGGTGGCAGAACATCGAAAGCGAACACGGGGAGGCCATCTACTACAGCGTCGAAGAGCGGTTCCCCTGTAACGTGGATCTCATCGACGATGAGGTGTATCTGTCCGTCGGAGACGAACACGGCAGGACGTTCGACGTCATCAGATGTGGACATCCAGCGGTCGTTACCTGGGCACGGGAACTGTTCGAACGGAAGCGGACGCATGCGACGCCGCTCAGAAAGCGGGTGACCGCAGACGATGCCTGATTTCGGCTTTGCGTATCACGACAACTGATCGTCAGTCCGACTGTTTCACCGTGTAAAACCGATTCGTCTGTTCACCATCCCGGTGTATCGTGACGCGTTAGCTGTATCGGACTGTGTGATCCGTATCACGCCGTGTTACATCGAACGGAAGGAATCACTATCCGATATTAGGGCAACCTAAAACCATGCCGAGCAGACGACGAGTACTGGCTAGTGGCGCGAGTCTCCTTGCGGTGGGCGTTGCTGGTTGTTCCAGCAGCACCACCGAAACGAGTCCAGCAGACGACGAATCGACCCAGACTGGAAACACCGCACAGTCCGAGACAGAGTCGAAGGCGACTACGGAGGACGACTCTTACACCGTCACCGTCGAACCGAACCCGCCGCACACGTTCGAGAGCGTTCCGAAGACGTACGCGGTCATCCCCAGCGTGTGGATGGACATCGGGATGGCCCTCGGGAAACAGCCGTCCGCGACAGCGAGTCTCGACCGCGCGCCGCTGAAGTACTACGAGCATCTCCCAGACGTTTCGTTCGATCCGGACTCGGTGACGAAACTGGCGAGTAGCGCCGAAGAAGGATTCGACAAGGAGAACTTCTACGCTGCGGACGTTGACGTACATCTCATCGATCCGCGGTCGCTGAAGTTCTACGCTAACTGGTCCGACGCGGATATCGAGGAGATCTCGAACGCGACCGGACCGTTCCTGGGATCAACCATCCGATTTGCGTCGTCCTCGATCAACGAACACGAACCGTACTACGACCTGTACGGTGCGTTCGAGAAAGCCGGACAGATATTCCAGCGGCAAGCGCGATTCCGAGCGTGGCAGTCGCTGTACGACGAGTTCATCTCGAATATCGAATCGAAACTCCCACCGAAAAGCGAACGTCCAACCGTCGCCGCCATCTGGCGCGGGGTCAACCCCGATTCGGGGACGTTCCGTATCTCGCCTATTCACGCGAAACAGAACAACACTCGAACGTATCGCGTCCTCGGTCTCAAAGATGCCTTCGAGGGACAGATACCGGATGGGCCCATCGGATACGAAAAACTCCTCGACATCGACCCGGACTACATCGGCGCGGTCGGCGGTCTCACGTCGCTCACGCACGACGAGTTCGTCTCGACCGTCGTCGAACCGTTCGAGAACAACTCGAACGGACAGGAGTTGACGGCCGTCAAAGAAGGGAACCTCGTCCGAACCGGCGGGCAGTTCATGGGTCCTATCGTGGACCTCTACTCGACGGAGGCGCTCGCAAAGCAGGTGTTCCCCGAAGCGTTCGGTGAATGGCCGGGGGCACTCGGTTCGGTTCCCGAAGACGAACAGTTGTTCGACCGACAGCGAGTCGCGGACATTATCAACGGGGACCTGTAGGCGAGCGATGGCGGGGCTTTCAGAGCGGAGTGAACGAGTCCGGGAGACGTGGGTAGATACCAAACTGGCGACGCTCATCGTCGGAAGCCTCGGCGTCCTGTTGGTTGCGACGCTCCTCCAGGTGAGTTTCGGCGCGTACCCGCTAACGCTCAGTGAGGCGTGGCACACCGTATTCGACGGTCAAGTACTGTTCAGCGAAGCCGTCTGGCGGGCGTTTCTTTTCGGTGACGACATTCCGGCGTGGCTGTCGCGCCAGCAACTCATCGTCTGGAACATCCGCCTCCCGCGAATTCTCGTCGGTATCCTCGTCGGGGCAAATCTCGCGGTTTCCGGCGCAATCTTTCAGGTCGTCACGCAGAACGAACTCGCCAGCCCGTACATCTTGGGCGTGAGCGACGGTGCGGGATTGGTCGTGCTGCTCGCTCTGACGACGTTCACCGGTCTACTCCCGTTTCTGCCGATTCTCGCGGCACTCGGTGGCGCAGGCGCGTTCTTGCTCGTCTACATTATCGCGTGGAAAGACGGAACGAATCCGGTCCGTCTCGTCCTCGCGGGCGTCATCGTCGGGACCGTGTTCGGGTCACTCCAGCGCGCGCTGTTTTTCTTCATCGACAACCTCGGCGTCGCCATGTCCGCCCAAATGTGGCTTTCGGGGTCGCTTCTCGGGACCGACTGGGAGCAGATTCGTATCGCGCTTCCGTTCACCGTTCTTGCAGTTCTCCTCGCGCTGTTAGTCACGCGGCAGTTGGACGTGCTGCTGTTAGGCGAGGAAACGGCGAAGTCGCTCGGCATGCCCGTCGAGCGAGTTCGGTTCTTCGTCGCCGCCATCGCCATCCTCTCGACGGCCGCCGCCATCGCGGTCGCGGGACTCATCGGCTTCGTCGGACTCATCGTTCCGCACATGGTTCGAAACATCGTCGGAAGCAACTCCAAGCGCCTGCTGATCGGTTGTCTTTTCGTCGGGCCCGCACTCTTGGTCGGCGCGGATGTTGGCGCTCGACTCGCGCTAAGTCCGGTGCAACTCCCGGTCGGGATCATCAGTGGACTCGTCGGCGGGCCGTACTTCCTCTACTTGATGCGGAAAAAAGAGCAACTGGGCGAGATCTGAGCGTCGCTCATCCCCTATCGACCCGTGAGACGGCGAATGTGACTTCAGCGCGTTCCGTCGCGGTCGAACTCGTCCCCTAATCGGTCGTCAGCGTTCGATGCTTTCCCATAGGCGTTCGATGCCTGCTCGCCGGCGTTCTGTTGGAACGGATCATCACCGCCATCGTCCCACTCACAGAGCGTCGGTGACTGATCGTCCACGTCGGCGACGAACCGCATCGTCGCCGTCGTCGTAGCGAGACCGAGACGGCCGCCAAGCGGGATGCCGACGAGGAGACCGACAATACCGAGATTGACGACGATAAGCGACAGAGCTCCGGAGACGACGAACGAGAAAAAGACGTATCCCAGCGCGTACGAGGCGTACGGACCGCCGGAGACGGCAAGGTGGTAACTGCCGCGAAGTGCGTCGACGAGGCCGGTCTCGCGGAGCACGACGAGGAACGGCGCGGCGTAAAACAGATAGCCGAAGACGAGCGCGCCGGCGATGATGACAAACACCAATGGGAGGAGCGTATTCCCCTCAACGGTACCGAACCCGCCCGCAAGCATTGCGACGCTAACGGTCACTAACGACGGCACAGCGGCCCAGACGGCCATCGGGCCGAGGTAGGCGAAGGCGTCGTGAGTGAAGTCAAACTGGTCCTCGTCGGCGTCGAGCAACCGGCGGATACTGCCGAGGTAGCCGCCGAGGAGAAACATCGTCACGAGAACCAAGACAGCGAGAATGGGAATCGCAGGTCCTGAATCGATGTGAACACCGGATTGGGGGACGTTGACGAAACGCCAGACGGACTCTATCGGAGAAGGAAGGTTGAGGAACTTGAATCCGACGTGAAACCGGTTTATCAAGGTAATACGGAGTATCTTGTCTACGGAGAACAGGGCGGTAACGACGGGGACGAATACCAACCAGAGGGCGTCGGCGGAGCGTCGCCATCCGTCTGCGATGCGGTCGGTGAAGGGGATGGAGGAAGCCACGCTCTAACTGTCACTGCGCGAGAAAAATAATTTCCGCGTCGTGCCGGAGGCACCGCTGGAAACGACGGCCACGTGCCAAAAGAGAGTCGCAGAAATCGTCGTGCGGAAACGCCTACAGCGGATTCAGTCACCCGGTTGGTTGCCGCGACCGTAGTGGGCCACCATCTTCCACATCGTCTCGTCCAAATCATCGCCCTCTGAGACGGAGACGAGTTGGCGGTACAGGGTATCTGAGACGCTTATTTCGGGCATCGAAGCATCGTACGACGCTAGCGGATATAATAGTACTGTGATACGGAATCGAGTAAAATTGATGTGTGTGAACAAGAGACAATTATGTATTTCTGACAACATTAAAATCGGGGACTGTTTCAGCACTTTCACTGTGGAACAGTACATTTTGTTCCCCCTAAACAGGATATTGAGCCTCTTAAACTGCGTTATCGTAGCTAGAGTAATACGCTCACAAAATGTGAACAAGCTATAGTGAACCACAGAAGTATATCTCAGCTGAACAGTAGTGCCCGCCAACTGGCTCGGGAACTCCCCACCCGTATCGACCTGGTCGCCGGCATCCCGAGAAGCGGACTCCTCGCCGCGAATCTGCTTTGTTTGAACCTCGATGTGCCGATGACCGACATCGAGGGGTTATGTGAGGGACGCCTCCTACAGACGGGGCGTCGATACGACGGAGTCGATTCGTTCGAGGACGTAGAGACGGTGTTGGTCGTCGATGATTCCGTCGATACCGGGCGTCAGATGCAGGAGACGAAACGCCAACTCGCAGAACACGATTTCCCGTTCGATATCGAGTACGGCGCGATGTACATCTCCTCGCAGGGGCACAAGCACGTTGACCACTGGGTAGATGTCGTCAGCAAACCGCGCGTGTTCGAGTGGAACATGATGCACCACCCGATGCTCAAGAACTTCTGCGTCGATATCGACGGCGTCCTCTGCCGCGACCCAACGCGCGAGGAAAACGACGACGGACGGCGCTACCGGGAGTTTCTCACGACGGTCGAACCGCGGGTCGTCCCCACCCAAACCATCGGCTGGCTGGTGACGTGCCGGCTGGAAAAGTACCGCGACGAGACCGAAGCATGGCTCGACAGGCACGGCATCGAGTACGACAACTTGGTCATGATGGATCTCCCGTCGAAAGAGATCCGGCAGCGGGACGGCAACCACGCCGAGTACAAGGCGGATGTGTACTGCTCAACTGGCGCGGATCTGTTCATCGAAAGCTCGATGCGGCAAGCCACGGAGATTTGCGAGCGCTCGAAAAAGCCCGTCCACTGCTACGGCGCAAACCAGATGCTTAATCCGGGTCATCTCGACCGCGTGTACGACAAGAGCGGTGAATACCTCTCTCGTCTCAGCGACAACCCGATTTCGTTCTCGCTGAAAGCGAGTAAGTACATCCTCAGCGAGGGCTACTACACGCTGAGCCGGTTGTCGTACAGTCGATGGGGGCGGTGAGCGGTCGGGATTCAGTGAATCGTTTTTGTGTTTGTCCGGGTCGATCTCACCGCACCCGCCCTCGTTGATTCGTTGGCAGGTCCGACACCAGACGTGTGAGTTCGTTGGATCCCAGTCGGAATGCCCGTTCGGGCACGTGTGGCGCGTTCTTTCGAGGAAGTTCGAACGATCTATCTGTACGGTATCGTCGTCTTCCGCCACTTCAGGCTCCCCCTGACCTGGCGTGCCGGTAGCTCGAACGCATTGTACTGGTGACTGAAGGTCTGGGTTGTAGTAAATCCGATTCGTGGATTCGGAGTGAAGGTTCGGTGGAAGTGGTTCTGAGCTTCTCAGACAGAAGGTGTATCCGAAGAATCGAGATACAGCAACACTCTTAGGACTCTGGGTTGGAGTATATTATATAAGAAGAAGCAAGAGATCAGAAACAATGGCTGATGTCTTACTCCCTCTGGCATTGATGTATGTAAATAATAACGCGGAGATAGAGGGAGCTACTCGTTTTCAAAAGCTGGCATTTTTAACTCAAAAAGAAAAAGACATCTCTGAGCTACACGAATTTAAGTCTGACAAATACGGACCATTTTCACCGTCATTAGCTGGTTCAATCAAGACATTAGAGAATAAGGGAATCATAGAAAGACGTACTGAAACTACTGTATCGGGTAATGAGAAATACATCTATTCACTAACTGATGAGGGGAGAAGAGTGGTCAAGTCCCTCATAAACGATGAGAACAGAGATGTTGACCACGTGCTCAAAGCTGCAGAGAGTATAAAAAAGAGATATCAAGATACCCCTTTGGATAGATTATTACGGTATGTATATCAGAAATATCCAGACTATACCGAAAAAAGTGAATTAGATATAGTGGACAAAATTTGAATTAATCCGCATCCTCTTCGTCATCCTGCTTGTTGTCTCTCTTTTCTTGATCTTCATAGCCAGTAACGTCAGGGGTCAATACTTCGTTAATCAGGTTTTCTATTTCTCCTGCTGTTTCAGAAGTGACCTCAATAGATTCTATTCGTTTCTGGTCGGGATCTTCAGTAGCAAACACAATATGCGAAACTGCCTTAGATTGAATTAAAATGCTTCTACCCAAATCCGATAGAGATTGTCCACCCTTGCCATCTGATTCAACTTTATACGGATTTTCAAGGAATAATTCGCGTTTGGAGCTATCCCACGCTCTCTCATTGAACTCTCCTCGTAGTTGAACACCATCTTGAAGATAGATATCTAATTCTTCACCATCTACCGGAATTTCATCAAATGCGTATTCCCATGGCTCACGTGGATCAAGAATTTCGTCTTTGTTTAGAATATTTCGATCAAACAACCCAAGAAGAGATGATCCAACGAATATAACAAATATATGGGATAGGTACAAGAATAAAGCACTTGTGGCAGATAGTTCAATACCATTGATAGAAATTATACCAAGAAATCCACTCAGACTACTGGCAATCCTTCTTAGGTTCAGTAAATAAAATCCCGAGAATAAATAGAGCAATACAAGCGAAATTAAACTGGTGAGAGCGCTCCAAGCAACCCACTTAGTACGTGATGGGGAAGGTCTCCTCTGAGCATATTTGAAAAATATTTGAAGACCTACCAATCCCGGAGCTAGGAGCAAGAGGATAGAAAGTACGCTGATCGGAATAGTCGTTGGAGTCGCCATTCCCAATCAAAAACTGTACTGAGAATGACTTAATTCTGGAGGTTTCTGCGGAGGTGATATTTTAGTTTCCGTTTCATAGGAGAAATGATCACAGCATATATAAAATACTACAGAATTTATTTTCTATGGGAAGTGACGAGGATCAAACCTCCGTTGACCCTCGGTATGAGCATTTGATGGACCGATTAGACAGTATTCAAAAATATAACGTAATCCAGATTTCTGCCTTTCTTACTGCCCTTGCAGTCGTTTCAAATTCGAACATTAAGTCAGTCTCGGTCTCTAATGCAGTCAATTCTTATGCAACAATTATTGGTGGATTGCTGTGGATATTCTCGGTCACTCTAGTTCTAGTATCTCAGACACACAAGAAGCCGAAAGGAGCAGATTCGGGCTGGTCCGATTACAACGCCAGAGAGATATCCTCTTTCTCTCGGCTCACAGATGCTAGTCTATTCTTCTCTACACTTACTACACTGCTATTGTTCATAGGATTAGCCTCCGGAGTGATAACTGGATATTACGGAGGAGGTAAATCGTATTTGATTTCTTCCATAATATTGATTCTGGTACTCACACTAGTTTACCAATCTATCCCGTATATCTCAACAATACTTCCAGATTTTAAATATTTAGCTACTGAGGGGAAACGTCATACCGCCCACTATTTTCTCAGATTATATAGACTCAGTCCACTTCGGTCCCATACGAAAATACCATGGATGGAGGTTATTGATTATAGAATTATTGAAGCAGTTCAACAAGAAGATCAGGCACAGAGGGTTGACCAAATTTCAAAAAAAGTAGGAAAGAGCATAGAATTAACAGAAAAAAGATGCGAATTGTTGTTGAATAAGGGCCTGCTGGATCGGGATATGTACAAACAGTATGAGGTATCTGACTTAGGACGTAGGTTCATGGATGGATTGGCCAGTGAAAAGGAACTACGGAACTAATCAGGGAATAGCTAAATTTGTCACAAGTAGAGTAAACAATCCGACTAAACTCCCAAAACCAATCTAGAAAGTAGTATCTAATAGTTGAGTTGGTGAATAAAACTACCTCGTGCGAGACTGAAGGTTTATCTCCGCCACCGACTCTCAACAGACGTCCGATACCGAAGTCCCAGAACCTGCGTGTTACAGCAGTCCTTCACCATCTGGGGCGAGTACTTGACACGAACGTCCTGCAGATTCTCCTCGGACTCGGTAAGATGCGTCAACGCGGCGTCAAAGACTTTCGACTTCGGCGGGTCGTCGCTCGCGTCAGTTGCGACGATCTCCGGTACTGACGAGGTCGTTTCGTCGTTCGTATTGATATACGCCTTAGCGGATATGCTCGTCAATGCGGGCCTTCCGTCGTGGGGTGCGGTTATGATCGCGTCGCCACTCACGTGGTCAATGGGTCTATTTGTGATCTACATGTTCACCGGGCGTTCGGGGGTGCGTCCGCGGTGACGTCCTCGGTTCTCCTGGAGGTCGCGTGGGTTCTCTCGAGTACGGTCGCACAGTACGACAGCCCCTACGACGATCCGTGGAAAGAGGGCGACGCGTGGGCGGGGTTCGTCAAGCCGTTCATGGATCTCCTTGGGCCGGTTGCGCCAGCCATGCTCGGGATCGGGATCGGCACGATTCTCTACATCCTCACTGAGGGTCGCGCTGATCTCCCCGCAGTGATTTCGATCCTGATCGGCGGGTTCCTCATGCCGTTCCTCCCGCCTGCGGCCAAGATTGGAGCGTTCATGTCGATCCTGTTCGGCGCGGCGCTTGCACTGTTTAGCTTATGGAACGGCGGAGGTGCTCGTCCGCGATGACGACGACCTCTGATACGGATTCAGAGAATGTCGGCCTCGTCGATCTCCTCGGGGCGCTCGTTATGTTCCCCGCAGTACTCGCGCACGAACTCACGCATGCTGCGGTGGCGTGGCCGTGGATCGAGGCAACCCGCCCGTTGGATCTCGTCGATCGACTCGTTCCACCGCGTCTCGAACTCAACTATCCCGCTGGGACGCCCGTGGTCGTCGTCGTCGTTGCGAACCTCGCGCCGACGATGGTCGGGGCACTCCTCACGCCGTTCGTGGTCCCGTGGGCATTCGGCCTCGAAGTCCCGCTCATGGCCTACGTGTTCGGCGCGTGGGCGCTCTACACGTGGCCGTCGGCCGACGACCTCGCCGTTCTCTCTGCGCTGTTCTAACGGCGCTCACGCACTGTCCTCGTCCGTACAGAAACGTTCGGTCTCGAACGGAGAGGAATTATATGGGGTTGCTGTCAATCAGGTAGAAAGATGGGATTTCGATCTACAGAGGAACGAACCCGTGAGGGTGATCGGTCCTCGTCTGTCCCCTCGATCCAAGAGCTGACGGGAGGCTCAGGTCGTGATCGAGGCCGGAGTGGCGGTGGTTCGCTAACACCCCAAGAGTGTGAATCACGATTCGGCGTCGAAATATACATGGACGGGCTGGATACGAAGATTCAGCGACTGGCCAAGAAACACGGCGCAGGTCAAGTCCGAGAATGGGCCGACGAGGGAATGACCGTCGATACGATGGGCAAACCACGCGACATGCGCGCGTTCCGTGAACGGCAAAAACAGCGTCCCGCAGAAGTCCCAAAGGACATCGAACGCCGGAACGCTAAATCTGTCCAGCGTAGTCGCGGCGCGCACCACGAGGCGTCGAAAGCTGGCGACACGAACGTGCCTGACTCCGTACGAGACGTGATTTCCTCGCCGGGCCAGCAACTCGACACGAGCATCCAGCGTGCGATGGAAGATCGGATGGGCGACAATCTGGGCGATGTACGCATCCATACGGGTCCATCGGCCGCGAAAGCTTGCGAGGATATCAACGCCCGCGCGTTTACCGTCGGGAATCACATCGCGTTCAACCACGGCGAATACGATCCATCAAGTGCTGAAGGCCAGCATATTCTCGCCCACGAGTTAGCGCACGTGCGCCAACAAACTGGTGGCGCGGTGTCGATGCTTCCCCAAGAAGGCGAGTTAGAGATTGATCCTGACCCGCGCTTAGAGCGGGAAGCCGAAGAAACCGCCCAGCGCGTGATGCAAGGTGGGAAAATCGGCGTGCATCGCATGGAGCACTCAGACGTGCACGTTCAGCGTGTTCCTCAATCGGCCCGATTGGGGCTTGCACTCTCTAAGTTCGACATTGACGAAGAGCAAGAGGAGAAAATTAGAGCGTTACTAGAGTCTTACAGTGAGGGCTCAGAGAGCCTTCGCCCGGAACTTTTGGCGGCACTGCTGAATGCCAATGGTACGGATACCCCCCGAGGCTTCGACTTTGCTGAGGATCTAGCTATCGATGACTCGGGATCGCTCTCATCCGACCAGCAAGAACAACTGAATGACTTGTTGGGGTACCGTACTGAAGGAAACGCTTCGGCTGTGGACCAGGTGATCGCTACCGGTGATTCATCCGCCCTCGAAATTGCGGAGAGACGTGGAACAGACCTGTTCAGTGCAGTAATGGGCACTACTGTCGAGGACTTCTCCGAGTACCATGCTGCAACACTTGGAAAGTGGCGACGAAACTTATTGACAGAGATCGCTGAGGGACATGGGTCAGAACGAATTCTGGAGTACCTGGCCCGACTCGAAGAAACGATGGATGTCGCCCAGCGGGACGCAACAACAGTCGTTGATGGTGACGATTCAATTGGATCGTTGTCAAATAACGATCCGAACAGTGTATTTGATGGTGTGGCATTTGAGACAGAACGACTCGCTGCATACGTAAGACAGTCAGAATATGTTGAGATGGAACCGGACAGGGAAGATCGAATTGACATCTTGGCTGTGGAGGGGAATAAAGCCATCTGGGCAGAACAAAAGAGTCCAAAGAAAGGATACGTCGATAAAGATTTCATTAGTGGTGAGATAGGTAAGACTATAGACAAGTTTGAATCTGATTCTGTTAGTAAGAAAATTGAAGACGTATCTAATGAGTTTAATGTTGATCATCACGAAAGGATAGTTGAGTTAAATTTCAAAAGCCCTATTGATGAAAAAGGAGAATTGAGAGGTAAGCCGCTAGAGGACGCAAAACGGTACATTGAATCGTACATAATGAAGAAAATCCAATTTGGATCAGTACCCATTGATGCTGTCCGTATTGTGGTCGGAAACAAGGTTATCACAGGTAAAATAAACAAAAATGAGGTGCAATGGCAGTAATGATCCCTAATACTGATTTCATCGTCTCAAATCCTCACTTAGATGCATCATGGACATTTCGAATTGATGATGTCGGAGAATCAGTTCAAGAATCACACCAGAATGTTACTACTGTAATTTCACTCATATCTGATGCATTTGGCTGTTTTTATCGACCGACTAGCATAGAAGTTGGAGAATTCACATACCCAAATGAGGTATCACTGGATCAGATATATGACTTCGAGTCCACTGATCTTATCGCAGAAAGCTATGAGTATGAAGATCAAGATGGATTAGACGTATCAGAGATATTTGAGCAGTTTAGCGAATCCACGACGGAAGATGGCTATCAACGGATCGTTTCCAACGTTAAGTTCGGGTCGGGATTGACAAAATTCTATATTAGTGGTGAAAACCGATATCTTTGTTCTGAGAACGATCAATACTATAAGGTCGTTAATAGACGTAATGAAGACGACATCCTTGGCAGCTCTTCAATTGATCCTCTGCGATTTGAGGTTAGCCATGACATAGATGGCTACGATGATTCGAGTCCAATGACAAGTATTTTAGTAAGCGTCTATACAGACACAGATATCTGGTTCAAGGATACTACAATTGGTGCAATAAATAGAGGGCGGCTTGTTACATGTCTCAATCAATTCAAAGAAGAGCTGGAACCAGACAGAATTCAGTTCTTTGCAGACTCTCTATCGGAGTCAACACTTGAAGAAGAGGACCATCTCACTGATCTCGCTATTCATTCACGCGAATAGTCTCACTCCATCGCATGGAGCACTCAGACGTGCACGTTCAGCGGATGCCCCGCTGGAACAACCTCCCTGATCGGGATACTGTGGCGTCACCACTGGTGGCGCTCAAAGAGATGGGATTGAGTGACGAGTTACTCGCTGAGTTAGAACAGACCGTAGACGATGACAAATACGATGAGTTCTTCGAGGACCTCTGGAGAATCGGTGACTCACCCAAAGATCTCGGTGGGGACCAAGGTGACGTTGGGGAAGTTCTCTCGTCACATCCGGAGAAAAATCTTGTTGAAAGCTTTGTTAAGGACTTTGACGAGAGAGATGAACTTGTAGTAGTTCCGGCTCACGATAATATGGCTAAGGGATTTCATGTATACACTGAAGAAAACCCAGAAATTGACAAGCTAATCATGGACAAGGAGAAGGGGGAAGTTGTGAAAGCCGTCGAAGAAAAAACTGGCTCAAGTAATGACGATCATGCAAGAGAGGCGATCAAACAAGCGGAAAATAAGATCGCCGATATACAGAACTCAGGAATACCTCAAGACGAAAATGGTGTTCCTAAGATTGAAAATCCGGATCGATTGAACAAGTCCGTATTGGATCTGTCAGGAGACGACTTCGCGAACACTGAGGCATGTGCTATTGTCCCGAGGGGAATGGACAACACTGGTGAACACGAAGACATAGACTCTGATCAAGTTGAAACGTACAGGTGGACCAATGAGGTGCTTGAGCTGATGTATAGAGTAGCCAAAAGCGTGAGCCCGTGGTGAGAATATGAGTAGTACATTCTCACTAGTTGTCCCTGACGAGAAGGAGACGCTTGCAACTGGTAAACAGTTCTACCGTTACCATGTTGAAAACTCAAAATACGACGACTCCCTCGATGAAATCTCCGAATATAAGCACTTTAAAGAGAACTTACGGCAGGATGATGTGTTTATGATCTATAAAAATCCAACAACACAGGTAGTAGATACGGGAGAGCCATCAATAGCAGAGATATTATTCAAGTATCGTGACGAGGACGGAGTAGTCCGAGATATAGAAGGACTCGATACGTTCGTCACGTCACTTGAAGTTGCCCGCAAGAACCTCGAGGATCAACTTGACGACGATCGAATGGAGATCGTAGATCGAACGATTGAGATGTGCATTAACCTCATTGAGTTCGCAAAAAAGAACGGGTACGGCATCAGCTTCTAACATCGTATTTTGACGCCAGTTCGGTCTTCTTTGTCACCGTGCTGTGACTGAAGGCGAACACTGCCAGCGGGAAACTCACCCCCTCGAAGATCCGGTGGAAGACCCTTGGTTATGTGGCCTCCAAAGCAATGAAACTCTTGGCGGCTCAGCAGATACGTCGGGGATTAATTCAACATAATGGAAATATTCCTACAACGAATGCAATTCCGGGCAAGGTCTTAGCTAAAAAGTCATAAGATCCAAAAAACGACAACAATCTCGTTGGCATACCTCCCGACAATATTTGTCATCTATATATATATATATATATATATATATTATAGTATGGATATGATAGACTAGATTCTCCTGAGTTAAACGAGAACGAAAATGTCCTGGGAGACTTCCCGTGTACTCTGAACTTGGACCAATCAATTGTCGCTCCTTCACCCAAGTGATTACCTCAACAGTGAGGAGTATCTTCTCTCTACATAGATAAGCTATAATTGACAAGTAGAAGGAAACGGCGGCTCACACTACATCTAATACGCGCCAAGCCGCGCCGAGTAGGCGCGGCGACCATGCTTCGTCTGTTTCATCTGAAGCCTGAGCGAAGCGAAGGCTGAGGTAATCTGTCCGTGTCGGTCTTTACCGACACCCCTAACGGACAAGTGGGGTACCCCCGCCAGTTTCGAAGGCAGTCGCTCGTCGGCCTCGATGACGATGCCGATCAAGAACCTCCAGCCAAGTACCAGAACCGGCAGAAAAGCAGAAACGATTACCGCAAAAACAGGCGACGAATAGTGTTGCCACTCACGAGGCCCCGCCTCAGCCGTGCGACGGCGTCAGCGAGTAGTTCCGTGGCAGGAGTTTCTTCAAGGCTCTCCAGTCGAGGTTGAACCGTGAGTTATCCGCGAGCGTCATTTCAACCTCAAACTCCCTCGCAAATCGCGGCATATCCTCACCCGCGACTTCCGCCCACTTCATCGCGCCCGCGCGGATGAGTCGCTTCGCGTCGTGTCGATCACTCGGCTTCCACCCGAACTCCAGAACGTCGCGGTTCCCGCTTCCCGCCCCCTCTTCAACGTCTTCGACGTAGTGATCGAGCCACCGACTCCACGGATCATCGTCACCGAACGTCTCCGCACGCACGAGATCGTCAGCAGCTTCCTCGAGCGTGTTCTCGACGACAGACCGCGCAGAGTCGATATGTTCGACGACTCCCTGCGCGATATGCTTCGATTGGCGGATGAGGAAGCGGCCGCGGCGCTGGGCTTGGCCGTAGACGGCCATGGCGCTCTTGATTTCGACAGCGACGCCGACCTCGAGGAGACAGATGCCGACGAACGGAAGGTCGGCACTCGGTAAAAGGAGTTCGACAACTTCGGCGTCGTAATGTTCGGCTTCCGAGTCCGGAACGTACCGGAGGCCGTCAACAAGTTGGTGAACGGTAGATTCAGCGGCGTTGCCCCCGCGCTTGGACGGCGCGAGGCTCATGCGCGGGAACCTCTTCCATCTGTGGCGAGTTCGTCGCCGCGGATGTCTTCATAGGTCGCACCGCCCCCGCCAGTTGGCAGATGTGTTGGACGCCGAGGGCAACCGTCCCGATGTCCGAATTCCGTTTCGTTGACAGGAGATTCAGTACAGCGAGCGCGACAGTGCGGACAGCGGAATTCGCAGTCTTTCTCCGTCGAGAACCCGCCTACGGAGAGGTTCCGCTGGGCGAACGTCACGCGGGGTCACCTCCGTCGGCTATTCGAATCGACAGACGGCGGCGACCACCGTTCAAACCGTGAATGAACTTAAGATGAAATAGCTGCGGCTCAGAAGTGTGAAGTACGGAAATTAGGTGGCTGGGGAGTTGAGCCCCCCAGACGGGGCCGGTCAAAGACCGGCCGTCCTGGGCATGGGCCAACGCGGATTTGAACCGCGGGCCTCCCGGTTATCAGCCGAGCGCTCAACCTGACTGAGCTATTGGCCCAGGTGAGCGCATTCAGTGGTTGTTCGAGGATTAGTTTAAGAGTTTCTTTTCGAGGCGGGGGCGTCGGGTGTTAGTGAGCGTCACGAACGCCGCACGGCGGGCGATTGGACCGGAGACACGCTACAGTGATACCCACACGGCAGCGTCCGAGTTCGAGACAGGGATGAGGTCATAACGAAAATAGCGAAATTCAGACCGCGCGCGTCAGGTGTTGTCGTCGTCAGCTCGGCCGTAGTTTTCGGGGTCGAGGTTGACGACATCCTCGTCGGGGAAGCCGCCGACCCAGACGTTACCCGAGACGAAGCCGTCGGTCTGCTTTTCCAGATACGGTCGGACGACGAAGCGTTTCACCACTTTGCGGATGGGATACCGCGTCACCGGGATAGCGAGGAGGAACCCGAGGAGGTCCGTCACGACGCCCGGCGTGAGGAGGAATGCTCCGGCAGCGATGAGCAAGCCGCCGTCTAACAGTTCGTCGGTCGGAATCCCGCCGGTGGCGACCTTCTGTTGGAGTTTCGAGAGCGTGTGGCGGCCTTCGGCGCGAACGAGGAGCATCCCAACGAGTCCGGTCAGTACGACCAACAGGACCGTCGGGGCGAACCCGATAGTACTGGCCAACGGGACCAATAGAAGCGTATCCAAGAGGGGTATCGAGAGGAGTGCCGCGATGACCCAGCGCGTCTGCATGCCCGTGTCTTTTCGGTCGTCGTTGATAGCCCTTGTGCCGCGGGAGTCAAACCACCTCGAAGGGCTTACCCCCCGCGACGACCCAGCGTGAGGCATGACGGACGACGAGACGCGCGTCGAGTGGCACAAGTGGGGACCGGAGGCGTTCGAGGAGGCCCGAGCGGACGAGAAACCCGTGTTGCTGTCGCTTACGGCGACATGGTGCGACGGGTGTCACGAGATGGATGTCGAGACGTACGGCGAACCGCGCATCGCCGCGAACGTGAACGACGACTTCGTCCCCGTCCGAGTGGACGTAGACCGTCATCCGCGCGTCCGCGAACGCTACAACATGGGCGGGTTCCCCTCGACAGTATTCTGTACGCCGTCGGGCGAACTCATCACGGGAGCGATGTATCTCGGTCCCGACGGGATGCGGCAGGTGCTCGACCGAGTGCGCGAGACGTGGTCCGAGAAGGGCGACTCGTCCGGCCGTGTGCCGCGCGCGCTCGCAGACGACCCGACGCCCGAAGGTCCCGTCGAGTCGCACATCGAAGAACACCTCGCCGGACAACTCGACGAGAAATACGACGACCGCTTCGCCGGATGGGGTGACGGGACGAAGTTCCCGATGCCGCGAACGATAGAGTTCGCCCTGAAACGATCCCGGCGGCAGGCGGTGGAGACGCTCCGGACGATAGCCGAAACCCTATTTGACGACGTGGAAGGCGGGTTCTTCCGCTACGCCGACGGGCGCGACTGGTCGGACCCACACCACGAGAAACTGCTCGACTCGAACGCCGCCCTCGTGCGCGCGTTCGCCAACGGCTACCTCTATACGGGCGACGATGACCTCCTCAACCCAGCGATGGAGACCCGCGACTTCCTCGCCGACCGCCTCTGGAACGGGGCGGCGTTCGGCGGCAGTGTCGGTCCCGGCGACGAGAACTACTACGGACAGACCGCCGAAGAGCGCGCGGAGAGCGCCGGACCGCGTCGAGACCTGACGGCCTACGCGGGTGCGAACGCACTCGCCGCCGACGCCCTCTTGACGCTCACCGCGTACACCGACGACGGCACCGCCCGCGACTACGCGGTTCGAACGCTCGACTTCCTCGACACGCGACTCATCGATGACGGGGACGTGACGCATTTCGACGCGGGCGAGACAACAGGCGAGACACACCTCCTCGAAGACCACGCGCGGACAGTCAGTGCGTTCGTCCGGGCACGACAGGTCCTCGGTGACGACTGGTACCTCGACCGGGCACAGGCCGTTGCGGACGTGGCTATCGACGAACTCAAAGCGGACGGCGGTGCGTTCAGAGACGGCTTGGCGTCGGGTTCCGGACTGCTCGACCGGCCGCTTCGACCGCTGGATGCGAACGTCGAGATGGCGAACGCACTCTGTGACCTCGCGGCGGCGACGGGCGAGGAACCATACGAAGACGCAGCACAGGAAGCAATCGGCGCGTTCGCGGGTGCGTGGGACCGAATCGGCGTCCAAGTCGCCGGATACGGATCAGTCGCAGCACGAGTAACGCGTCCGACGCTTGTCGTCGCTGTCGGCGCGACAGCAGGATCGGACCTTCACCGTGCGGCCCTGCGCGTCGCTGACCACGAGAAAGTCGTCGTCCCCGACGCCGACGGTGTTTCGGCTTCCGAAGCAGTCGTCAGCCTCGGTGACCGCGAACGGACGGTCACCACACCTGAGCAGTTGATGACCGCCGTCTCAGATATCACAGACGGCGTGTGAGACGCCCCTCGATAGGGTGTCACTCGTGAACCAGCAGAATGTGTAAACTCCCGTTTTGTTTTTAACCGTGGGACCTGTGGTACTACTATGGCTAGTCTGCGGGACCTCGGATTATCTGAGTATGAGGCGCGAGCATATCGCTCGTTGTTACGGACGGGCGCGACAACGGCGAAAGAACTGTCCCGTGCCAGCGACGTGCCGATGGGACGCATCTACGACGTGCTGAACAGTCTCGAACAGCACAGTCTCGTGCGGAGTCAAGCGGCGAGTCGTCCGAAGAAGTACGTCGCGGTCGAACCCGACACCGCGTTGGACCGACTTTTAGAGACGAAACACCGGGAGTTAGAGGAGAAAGCCGAACAGTACCAGGCCGTCGTTGACGACCTCACCGACGAACTGGAGACAGCAGAACCCGTTCAGGGGCAGTTCTGGACCGCCGCTGTTGGGATGGAAGAGTCCGTAGACCTGTTACTCGAACGGCTCTCGGCGGCCGACAGTTCGCTCGTCATCGTCGCCGGGACGCTCTCACCGCAGTTCGACATCGGACGCGTCGGTGAACTCATCACCGAAGAACTGGAAGCCGCACTGGACCGCGGCGTCAACGTGTCGGTGTTGATGTCTCCCGACCTCGTCGCGTCGCTGCCGAAAACGGTCGGCAAGCGCTACGTCACGCGCTTGGAGAATCACCCGCAGTTCGAGGTCCGAACGACAGAACAACTGTCGGGGACGTTCAACCTCATCGACGATGTCGAAGTGTGTATCGAAGTGCCGAACCCGCTCGACCCCGGCGAGGCGTTTGCGATGATAGACCTCAAGGACGCCGAGTTCGCCACCGACATCCGCGAGATGTTCGACCCACGCTGGGATGAGGCGGAACCGCTCACGCTGTCGAGTTTCAGCGACGACTGAGACGCGGGGCCCAAAACAGTGTGAGTTCTGATAGTAATTGAAGAGAAGAATACATTCTGACATATCTTCACCAGGAGCAGTCTGTTCAACACAGATGATAATTGTTCTGATATATAGTCTATAGAATCGCTCATTCGTGTGGTTTGGGCATCATAGCTCCAAAAAGAATCAACCATTATATATTTGTGTTCGTCGTCTGATCGACCTAGCTTTAGCATATCATTGTTCGGGAAAATGAGGCAAATATAATACACAAGCAAGACATGACAAAATACACACGAATAAGACATGAGTTCTCATACGGGGGTGACGAACAGCGGATCGAAACTGCCCCGAGCAGTGATACACAAGAAGATTCTGGACGTCGCTGA